>NZ_JHWC01000029.1 GCF_000687535.1 Helicobacter rodentium ATCC 700285 | reverse complement strand
AGGTAATGACCAAAAAAACTTTGAAAACTCTTTCAAAAGAATAAAAAAGAATTTCGTTTGGTGGGCTTAGGAGGACTTGAACCTCCGACCTCACCCTTATCAGGGGTGCGCTCTAACCACCTGAGCTATAAGCCCCTACTGCAAAGTTAAATAATCTCTGAAAACTAAGCAGGAAAAGAACAACTTAAACTAAAAGAAACGAATCTTTAGTTTTTCTCTTGAAAGGAGGTGATCCAACCGCAGGTTCACCTACGGTTACCTTGTTACGACTTCACCCCAGTCGCTGCATCCGCCGTGGGCGGTAGCCAGTTTGGCATTCCGACTTAAGGCGAATACAACTCCCATGGTGTGACGGGCGGTGAGTACAAGACCCGGGAACGTATTCACCGTAGCATAGCTGATCTACGATTACTAGCGATTCCAGCTTCATGTAGTCGAGTTGCAGACTACAATCCGAACTGAGAGAAGTTTTTGAGATTTGCTCCATTTCACAATATTGCATCTCTTTGTACTTCCCATTGTAGCACGTGTGTAGCCCTAGGCGTAAGGGCCATGATGACTTGACGTCATCCTCACCTTCCTCCTCCTTGCGAAGGCAGTCTCCTTAGAGTGCTCTACCGAATAGTTAGCAACTAAGGACGAGGGTTGCGCTCGTTGCGGGACTTAACCCAACATCTCACGACACGAGCTGACGACAGCCGTGCAGCACCTGTTTTCAAGTTCTAGCAAGCTAGCACTCCACTATCTCTAGCGGATTCTATCAATGTCAAGCCTAGGTAAGGTTCTTCGTGTATCTTCGAATTAAACCACATGCTCCACCGCTTGTGCGGGTCCCCGTCTATTCCTTTGAGTTTTAATCTTGCGACCGTACTCCCCAGGCGGAATGCTTAATGCGTTAGCTGCATTACTGCAAGGACAAGCCTCGCAACAACTAGCATTCATCGTTTAGGGCGTGGACTACCAGGGTATCTAATCCTGTTTGCTCCCCACGCTTTCGCGCATCAGCGTCAGTTATGTTCCAGCAGGTCGCCTTCGCAATGAGTATTCCTCTTGATCTCTACGGATTTTACCCCTACACCAAGAATTCC
>NZ_JHWC01000028.1 GCF_000687535.1 Helicobacter rodentium ATCC 700285 | reverse complement strand
CCAATTATCGTCGACAATACCATCAAGGCGATACAATATATGGTTGATAACAATATAGATTTCCTTTCTCCGCAGTTATTCAAAAGAGGAACAATACTAAGAGGAGGAACTTCTATATGCAAAGAAATACCAAAATCACATTTTGGAAAATCCGTTGCTGATTTTCCCGGAGTATTATTTGATATTTCTTTTTTGAAGCCATATTTTTCAACCTTTTATTGTGATTCTATGAATCATTACAAACAGGTTTATCCTCATGTTTATTTTTCAATACTATCTCTTGTGTTTGGGAAATGCAGCTACTATAATTTACCTTCAGTATATGTAAAATTTACGCTACAAAGCACAAGTATTGAGCGAAATAGAACTTATGTTTTTGTTGACGAAAGATGGAAGCAGACAAGGGAGTTTCTAAATTTTTTGGATAATATAGAAAAAAATGATTTAACAATTGAGCAAAGAAACAATGTGACTCTTATCAGAGAAGCCATTAAGCAAGGGATATTAAGTGGCATAAAAAAAGCAATAATTAAGGAATATCCTGATATGGGAGATTACTTACTATAAAACATCTATTCTTACCATATTTTAAAGCAAAATCCCCTCTTATAATTGCACCTAGAAATACTCTTTTAAAGATGGGAATTCTGCTTTAGCACTATTTTTTAATCCAAAAAAAACTTGAGAAGCTGAGGATTGCATTGCCATATTTATATTTTCTTTAAATCTATCTTGAATTGGCATTTGAAGCAATTCTGAATACAAAGACATAAATCGTTGAAATTGTCTCCATCGCTCAATGAGACAACCATAGTTTCCTTCTTCTGTATCATCATGACTAAAAGTTGGCATTCGACAAGAAAAATAAGTAGTGGGTAGATTAAACCATGAGGCCTTTCCAAATACAGTTGCAATAATAGCAAAAATAATTTCAGGATACACTTGATACCTTGGCGTGTGTTTCCCAATAACATCTTGAAATTGTTTAAGAAAAAATATATCAAAAATAATTCCTGAAGTATAAAAAGAACCTCTAGCATATTCTTGAGGCAACAGTGGAACATTATTTGCCTTACCCCTAAAGAATTGATTTACTCTAAAAAACTGCGGAGAAAGGAAATCTATATTGTTATCAACCATATATTGTATCGCCTTGATGGTATTGTCGACGATAATTGG
>NZ_JHWC01000027.1 GCF_000687535.1 Helicobacter rodentium ATCC 700285 | reverse complement strand
CCTAAGTCAGAGCGGATTGTATCTAGTTGTTTAATTGCAGATTCTGCAATATCCATTACTAGCATTGCACCTTTAAGGGTTGTAACACCTGCACCCATTTCTGTTGCAGCATTAGAATACACACCGATAGAGTTCTTTTGATCCATAGTAAAATCACCCTTGATATTTCTTAGGGTTGTAACCGCAGAGGCAGATACAGTATTTAAACCACCAGCAACACCAGCAATCGCTACATTAATGTCGTTTGCACCAAGCTGTGTTAGATTCAAGCGACCTGCATAGCTACCTGCATTAATCCCCGCGCCACCTGCAGTTCCACTTAAACCTGATACACTAATTCCTCTACCATCTACAGAAGTAAGTTGTAATTGCCCATCTCTTGTAATAGATGCTTCTACCCCTGTGGTGTCTTTAAACGCATTGATGGCTTTAATTAATCTTCCATCGGCATCGTGAGCAGATACACCACTAATTGTTCCGATATTTACACCATTAATGGTAACATTTGTATAATTGCTTCCAGCAGCACTTAAACCACTTCCTGTAAGTCTAACATCTGCTTCTGCACGGACACCACCAAGTTCATCAGAATAGCGGTTAATCGCTTCTGCTAACACACCTAGACCTGTTCCTGCGCTATGAGAAACAACAACAGATTCCAATGCTCTTGAGATTCCTCTTGTGGTGAAACTTAAACTTGCTGTTCCAAAACCACCTCCAGTCTTACCATCTGAATAAGTTTCAGTTCTCACGTGTCCAGTCTTATCGGAGCTTGTCGCACCAATGCTTGCACGAATGGTTTGGTTAGAGTAAGCACCCACTTGGAATTCTTTATTAGTAAATCCACCTGCAAGAAGGCTTAAACCATTGTAAGATGTTGTCGCTGCGATGTTGTCTAGCGATTCAACAAGGCGGTTAATATCAGCTTGGATTGCCTTTCTTGTTGTTTCTGTTTGACCATCTTGTGCTGCTTGTGTTGCTTTAGTCTTGATTGTGTCAAGAATTTTTACTTGCTCGTCCATTGCTTTATCTGCAATTTGGATAATTGCCATACCATCGTTTGTATTACGAATCGCTTGTCCTAAAGCACTTGCTTGAGAACGCAAACTATCCGCAATCGCCATACCGGAAGCGTCATCTTTTGCAGAGTTGATTCTTAACCCTGAACTTAACTTTTGTAGCGAACTAGAAAGACTAGTTTGTGT
>NZ_JHWC01000026.1 GCF_000687535.1 Helicobacter rodentium ATCC 700285 | reverse complement strand
CCTAAGTCAGAGCGGATTGTATCTAGTTGTTTAATTGCAGATTCTGCAATATCCATTACTAGCATTGCACCTTTAAGGGTTGTAACACCTGCACCATAATCTAGGGCAAAACCAGTTCCTGTAAATCCATCTACACCAATAGAGCGTAAAGTTTGCTCTTTAAAAGAACCTTTGATTTCACGCAATGTAGTATTTGCTTGATTAACTGCTGCAGCTGAAGCTTTTGGAATATTACCTGTGCCATCAGTCACAACAATATCAGTTGCACCTAGTTGAGTAAGATTCAACTTACCAGCATAAGAACCAGCATTGATTCCAGCAGTAGCGGATAAACCTTCAACATTAATTCCGCGACCATCAGTTGAAGTCAATCGCAATGAACCATCTTTATCAATAGAAGCTTGAACGCCTGTGGTATCTTTCCAAGCATTGATTGCTTGCACGAGCGCACCACTTTTATCATTAGCCCCTACATCTATGCTACCTCCACCAGAAGCAATGATTGAGATACCATTAATGTTTAGTTTAGTCACGGTTCCACTTGTAATTGGCGCACTTCCTCCTACTTGCACATCAGCTTCTGCACGGACACCACCAAGTTCATCAGAGTAGCGGTTAATCGCTTCTGCTAAGACACCTAGACCTGTTCCTGCGCTATTAGAAATAACGACAGATTCCAATGTGATTTCTCTCAAACCAACAGTGAATGTCAAGGTAGAAGTTCCAAATCCAGAAGCACTTGTGTTATAGCTTTCAGTTCTAACATGCCCAATTTTATCGGAGCTTGTTGCACCAATGCTTGCACGAATGGTTTCGTTAGAGTAAGCACCCACTTGGAATTCTTTATTAGTAAATCCACCTGCAAGAAGTTTTAAACCATTGTAAGAGGTAGTTCCAGCAATGTTGTCCAAAGATTCAATCAAGCGGTTAATATCAGCTTGGATTGCCTTTCTTGTTGTCTCTGTTTGACCATCTTGTGCTGCTTGAGCTGCTTTTGTTTTAATGGTATCCAAAACCTTAACTTGCTCGTCCATTGCTTTATCTGCAATTTGGATAATTGCCATACCATCGTTTGCGTTTCTGATTGCCTGACCTAAAGTATTTGCTTGACTTCTTAAGTTGTCCGCAATCGCCATACCGGAAGCGTCATCTTTTGCAGAGTTGATTCTTAACCCTGAACTTAACTTTTGTAGCGAACTAGAAAGACTAGTTTGTGT
>NZ_JHWC01000025.1 GCF_000687535.1 Helicobacter rodentium ATCC 700285 | reverse complement strand
TTTAACCTCCCCTTAAGCTTTCTTAGATATAATTCCACTTCCTTTTTTGCAAATTTTTAACTTTCTCTTTCTTAAACGGGTTAAAAAGCTTGTAACTTGAAGTTTTAAAGTTTAAAAGATTTAAAAGCCTAATATAGGGTTTTAGGATTTTAAAAGTTTAATTGATAGAGTTTAAAAGTTTTTAGTCTTTAGTTTATAAAGCGTCAGTCTTAATGGATTTGTAAAAATGTTCTTTAACTTTAAATGATACAATCAGAAGTTAAAATGATCTTTGACAACTAAGCAGGAAATCATTAAGAACAACAAATATCTTAATGGATTTTCTAATTTCTTTAACAACATAAACTCATTTATTACTTTGTAGTTTTATAAGAGTTAAGATTCTTTTGGAATCCTTGTAAGTTAAAATCTTAAACTGAAAGATTCTATTCTATACGAATCCATCTTTTCATTTAAAAGATTGAATGGGATAAAAAAGAGAATCCTTAACTTCTAAACTTGTAAAACAAAAGTCTAAACAGAGATTTTGAGATTTTAGGACAAACTAACCTATTTTTGATTTTCTTTTTGTTACTTTACAAAAAGATTTTTGAATGATTTTTGTAGTTGTGAAGCAATTTGTGCGGAGATTAGACTAATGGTCTATCGCACAAGCAAATTGCAAACTCTACAAAAAGCAACAAAAAGATTCTATTTTTTTATGGAGAGTTTAAGCCATTGTTTTATTTTTGGCTCAAACTTCCATAAACTTTTATGGAGAGTTTGATCCTGGCTCAGAGTGAACGCTGGCGGCGTGCCTAATACATGCAAGTCGAACGATGAAGCTCTAGCTTGCTAGAGTGGATTAGTGGCGCACGGGTGAGTAATGCATAGGTTATGTGCCCTTTAGTCTAGGATAGCCATTGGAAACGATGATTAATACTGGATACTCCCTACGGGGGAAAGTTTTTCGCTAAAGGATCAGCCTATGTCCTATCAGCTTGTTGGTGAGGTAATGGCTCACCAAGGCTATGACGGGTATCCGGCCTGAGAGGGTGAACGGACACACTGGAACTGAGACACGGTCCAGACTCCTACGGGAGGCAGCAGTAGGGAATATTGCTCAATGGGGGAAACCCTGAAGCAGCAACGCCGCGTGGAGGATGAAGGTTTTCGGATTGTAAACTCCTTTTCTAAGAGAAGATTATGACGGTATCTTAGGAATAAGCACCGGCTAACTCCGTGCCAGCAGCCGCGGTAATACGGAGGGTGCAAGCGTTACTCGGAATCACTGGGCGTAAAGAGCGCGTAGGCGGGATAGCAAGTCAGATGTGAAATCCTATGGCTTAACCATAGAACTGCATTTGAAACTGTTATTCTAGAGTATGGGAGAGGTAGG
>NZ_JHWC01000024.1 GCF_000687535.1 Helicobacter rodentium ATCC 700285 | reverse complement strand
ACTGCCTTAATGAATGTAAATTCATTAAAACAATCTTGGTTATTTGCGTGATTGTAGTTATTACTTATTTTAGGCTTTAACAATGTGTTGTAAAATAACGCATTTTAAATTTTTCAACAAAAAATGGAAGTGAGATTATACATAAAAAAACTTAAGAGGAAATTAAAACATAGCGTAAAAGCGAGAAAGCCACAAAAAACATTATAGTCGCTATAAGAATGTCTATTATTTTAGTCATTTTAATAAGAATCCGACTTAACTTCAAAGCACCATACCCCAAACCAAAAAACCATAAAAAAGACGCAGCTAATGCCCCACACGCAAAAATAATTTTTTCATCAAAGCTAAACATTAATGCGGAAGCTCCTACTACAAAAACGGTGTCCAAATACACATGGGGATTCAAAAGCGTAACCGCCAAAGTTAATAAAATTGTTTTTTTAAGAGGTAAGGAATTAGATTGTGAAAATTTAGGGAGGGATTCCGTAAGAAACGCGGATTTTAAAGAGACAAATCCATAATACAAAACAAAAAGAATCCCAACCGATGCAATGAGTAAATTTAAGATTCTATTTTTGGCTAAAAATTCTCCTATTCCAAAAACCCCAAGCCACATTAAGACAACATCACAAAGAAAGCAAATTCCACTGACTACAAAAATATGATTCTTGCTTATGCCTTGCTTAATGATAAAAGCATTCTGCGCTCCAATGGCGACAATGAGGGACAAGGAGAGAAAGAATCCTTTAAAGAAAAACTCCATTATTGTATTCCCATTAATTTTATTGCCTGTTCAAAGTGCTTTTTATCAATAAAAATATAATCCCTATTCAAAGCTGATATTACTAATACACTAATATGGTTTTCTTTTAAAGGTTTTAAAGCTTGATACAAAATTCCACTTTCACTAAAATCATTTAATTCGTCTAAATAAAATGCTTTAAAAATAGGAAAATGCTTTTCTTTATGAGCAAAGGCAATCACGCTAAAACCATCTATCTCTTGAACAAGACAAAAAATATTTTTATCTACTACTAGATTCTCTGCTACTTTATAAATAAAAAATTCTCCCTCTAAGATTCCTATTTTCATTGAACTATCTCTATATCAAAACCAATGCTACTAATCCATTAGGCAATTCTTTAAACTTTCTTGCATAGTGCCTATGATATGAATATTTCCAACAAATTTGCATTAGACTAAATAAAAGGAAAGCTTGGAATCCTTAGAATATTAATATCTTTTTCTTTATTTTTGATTCTATATTCCGAAATCAAACGCTTTCTATTAGAAACAAAAGAATCTAAAGTTTTAGTGATCCCATTAGGTAAATCTAAAGAAGCAATATCTATTGTGTAATCCTTAGTTGTTAATAAATTATTTTGGAATAAGAAGTCAATTTTTTTCTTATGCAACAAATAGTAATCAGGTTGAAATTCGCCACAAAAAGAGGCAACTTTAGACTTTAAGGCAACAATATCTATTCCTATATCTTTATAGTCAAATAGGAGAATGGGGATTTTAATATCCATTTAGAATATCCTTTATTTTCAAAATCCAATCAATCTATTTTTATTTGAAATCACTTAGAATTTTATTGGGAGTAATAATAGGTTTGTATTCTTGGTGGAGAATAGCGGGATCGAACCGCTGACCTCCTGCGTGCAAAGCAGGCGCTCTCCCAGCTGAGCTAATTCCCCAAGAGGACTATTAGATGA
>NZ_JHWC01000023.1 GCF_000687535.1 Helicobacter rodentium ATCC 700285 | reverse complement strand
GGATTCTTATTAATCTTTGGAATCTCAAGCACACTCTTTGCAGAAATAGATTTCATTGCCCTTGTAACCAATGGAGAGTTTAACGAACAAAGTGCGGGTGTGAAAGTCTTAAATGATGAGGAGATGCAAGAAGTAAAGGGCGGTTTAATTTATCTTGGCAACAATGTGATGACACCCACATTAGTCTCAAAATATTATATAGTTCAAAATACAGATTTACCAAGCAATTTGATTCAAGAAGCAGTAGGGCTTTTGTATTACAATGAAACGCTTGTATATGCGAAACGATATTATCGCAGTCAAATTGAATATACTTGGCTGATAGGATATAACCCACAAACTGGCTATATGAGAGATTTATCTTTAATGGGCGCATCAAGCAGAACGCTGAAACACTTAAACTCAAAGTATAGATATTAGTTTTAGGGGGCTTTATGGAAAATATCAATTCAAATATCACTCCGCTTAATCACACGCTATTCACGCTTTCTAGCGATTTCATCGTGTCGCATGATTCTGCGAGTTTTGCAGAGGTTTTAGCAAAGGCACAAGGTGGAGAGAAACAAAAAAGTCCTATGCCGCTTTTGGGCGATAAGTTGAATCCTAATGATTATCAAGAGAATCTTAAAAATCTTGCATTAGCGCAAATGAGGGATTTACAAAGACTTTAATACGATTTTAAGGAAAAAATTTCGCAAAGGATTGCATTAATTTTAAAACCTTTTATCAAGGAGTTACAATGCAACTTTACGCAATTTCTACAAGCTACAAGCCACTAGAGATTCAAAGCAATGATTCTATCTCGCAAGAGCGAAAAGAGAAAGCAAAAGAATTTTTAAAGCAAAGAGAATCGGAGGGCTTTAAGGGAGAAGTTTATCTAGCACCTGATTCCTATGAAGAAGCCTCTAAGTATTTGGGCGGGTTTTTGTGCAACGCAGAAACAATGAGCAACAAGACAAGCAAGTTAAGCTTCAAAGAAAATGCGCAGGATTCCGCTTTATCGTCCGTTGCCATAGAGAAAATGCAAGATTATCGTCAAACCACACATAAATCCTCTATCAACACCTTTGGGGGTTACACCATTGATGAAAATGGTTTTATGGGGATTGATTTTTTAAAGGCTGCGGGATTGCCTGAAGAGTATAAAATCCATAGCAACGCGCTACAAGCCTTGCACGATTATTATACAACACCACTTAAAAGAGAGGAAAATTATCTAGCAGCAGAATTTGAATCCATAGACTTAATCGCAGGAATCTCCTATGCTTATAATAAAATTCAAGGCATTACAAAAGGGGAATTTGGCTCAAAAGATGTGTATTCCAAAACAGAAATTAAACAAATGTTTGAATCCAATCCTTTCTTTTCGGATTCTCTGTTTCATACACCTTTAATGAGAGACTATCAGAATGAAAAAGGCGAATTTTCTGTGGAGGGCATTTTACTAACTTTTGCTTTCAGTAGCGATTCCTTTGCAAAGGCGGAATCCCCTTTTACAAAGCTTAGTGAGTTTGGCAAATTCCAAAGAGGAATGCCAAGCACCTATCGTCCAGATGATTTGGATTCTACAAGAAAACAGCAAACCCCAGAAGAGATAAAAAAGGAAATGGAAGATTCTTTAATGGAGTATTATCTCAAAGCTATTGAACGCAATGAAAACCAAACAAAGGATTTGTCAAAGGAAGTTAATGATTTTGTTAATGCGATAATCAGGGATTCTTTAGAATCTATGGAAAAATTGCATAAACTTTAAGATAATCTTAAAGTGTTGTTTGCCAAACATTTTTGTAGTTTATTTGGTGGCTTGGAATGTCTTTTGCCTAATACGAGAAATAATAAAAAAATAATTTGTGGGGATATTAATGCGTGTTAATCATCAAACAAATGCTTATGCTAATTATGGGAATTCTAATGCTTTGTTAAACAGAAATGTCAATACAAATTTG
>NZ_JHWC01000022.1 GCF_000687535.1 Helicobacter rodentium ATCC 700285 | reverse complement strand
TATAGATTGCTTCGGCTGAAGCCTCGCAATGACGCAGTGGTAAAGTGTAATGACAAAAGAAAGACAATGACGAGGGAGAACCCTCATCAAAGAAAGAGGAGGAATTAGAAGCTGTATTTTACTTCTAGTCTCACTCTTTGTCTGTCTTCATCAGATGTCAAGTTATCACCTAAATAATCAGCTTGATTTCTATCTGGAGCGTCAGTCATCAAGTAAGCATAGTAACCACTGATTGTAAGGTTTGCATTGTGCTTCCAGCTGAATCTTGGAGTGATTTCTTGGAAATCAATGTCGCGTTTAGTTCCTGTTCCAATGCTTCTATTTGCATAAGCAACATCGTTATTACCCCAAACATAATCTAAACCGATTCTTAGTCTCTCATCTACCATTCTATAACCTACTGCTACATAGAATACATCAATGCTTTGCTCTGTTCCAAATCCATGCACACCACTATTTACACCTAATGCAGAAGTGCTAATGCCTGTTGCATTGTTTTGCCACCATAGCGCACCAGCGTATTTGAAGATTGTGCCATCATCGTTCAATGTAACCGCTGTTCCATCTTGGAAGTTTGTAACATAACCTAGTTTAACATCTAGTGGCACACCAAAGTCGTTAGCAAAATCCGCACCTACATTGAATACAAACAAGTCGTTTGCTTCAGCAATGTTTGCGTGACTTTTTGTGCCTACTAGAGTTTTGCCATTAAGTGCTCCCAACAAAGAGCTATCGCTGTTATCTAGTTTTGCTAGTGCATATTGCAATGCAGCATTAAATGTGCTTCCGTCCCAAGTAAGCTCACCTACTCCTAGTGCATCTACTGCGTCTTGGATATAGAATCCCCAAAGTTGCCCGCCAAAGCGTCCATAAGCTGTATCTACACCATAGATACCTGCAAGAACATAAAGAGGCTTAGTTGCAGAAGCACCATCGTTGTTACCTGAAGTGTATCCTTTCTGAACATCATCAATACTCCAAGAGTCAAATGCACCTGCTGCAAGAGTTAAACCTGTAATATCGCTGTTTAATGCTAGGATACCTGTTCCTCTATCGTCATCACCTGCATTTGTTACAGGAGTTGCAAGTCTTTGCTTACCGATAAGGATTGTAGTAGCTGTGGAATCAGGAGCGATTGTCGCATAGAATGTGCTTACACCAAAGCTTCCGTCTTTACCACTTCCTAGACCATCACCTGTACCGGGATAGTTGTTTCCGTGATTTACATTGTTGGATTCGTTGTTATAAAGAATCCCGAAGTTTAATCCAATGTTATTTACCACAGGAGTTTTGAAGTCTGCTACTGCTTTCCAGCGGTGAGTAGCCTTGCTTTTAGATTTAGGACCATCTACTTCATTTTTGTGAAACTCTGCGTCACTATATCTATCATCATTGTATCTATATCTTAGATAACCACTGACATCAATCCCTCGGATTGCTTCTTCTAAGGGTTGCGCAAAACTTGCGGTAGAGAAAGCACCTAGAGCAACACTTGCTGCTAAACTTAATTTTAGAAATTTCATTTTAATCTCCTTGATTGAATTTCGAAATTACAATCTGATTACACAAAAGCCCCAAAATGTAAAAGCTCTTGCTAATCAAATAACCTCCACTTTGACTTTAGGTTAGAATTCAGCCAAAGCTAAGAGGTATTTTAGCATAAAATTTTAAAAATGTAAAACTTTTTAGAATAATTTGTATTACTTTCTGCTTTGTTGTGGTGTTATTTTGGGGTAAGTTTGCGGGATTGCGGGTTGCTTTGTGTCATTGCGTTTTATCTCTCTGTCATTGCGAGGAATGAGCAAAGCGAATGACGAAGCAATCTATAATAATGAAAAAAGAAAAATATCACAATGAAATCTTAAAAGTTTGGAATTGTAAAGTTTTGTAAAGTTTAATGTATGCGGGATTATGGATTGCCACGAATGCTACGCATTCTCGCAATGACGAGGTGGCAAAGTTTTCTATTTGCAAGATTATGGATTGCTTCGGGCAAAGCCCTCGCAATGACGCGGTGGGTTGCTTTGCGTCATTGCGAGAAAAGCTTTAGCTTTTCGTGGCAATCTATAA
>NZ_JHWC01000021.1 GCF_000687535.1 Helicobacter rodentium ATCC 700285 | reverse complement strand
GTATCTAATTCAAAAAGAAATCCCATCGTTTCATTTTAAAAAAGAGAAAAATTTTCATACAAGTTACTAGATGAAACATTTTAGTTAGTGGGATCCTTAAAGGAGCGCATTATTATAGATTGCCACAATTCTTTATGAAATCTCGCAATGATGGTAGAAATAAATAAAATGCAGAATCATAAAATTGTAAGTTTTTTTCAAAAAAAAGGGGGGGTGTTTGCGATTCTACTAGTTCCCAAAGTCCATTCCTAACTGCTCCCAAACCTTTAATTTTTGTGCCTCTTTTGGCATTTGCAATCCCTCTTTCCACTCTTTTAATTTTTTTATGATGCAATTTGCATTAGTGCGGGTTAGAACTTTAAAATCGCGACTTTGTGGAGACCTATTAAAGCTCTCAATTTCATTAAAATTTACAATTCCATTTGCGCGCATTAGCTCACGATTTAGATTAAATTTTTCATCACTAAAATATGCCTCTTCATACATTACCGCCCTTTTGATTCCATATTCTTTTGCTTTATCCATTGCGTGACGCGAACCACTATCTTTGCGTTTATCGCACTTAGAATCCCATTCGCTATAACTTGCGGTTAAAATTACCATATCACTAAAAAATGCTTGCAGTCTATCCCTCTCTATGTATCTACCAACAAGCTCATAAGTATTTTTCGTCTCTTCATAATATTCGCTAATCAAAAACCCATTTTTATTGCTCACAATTTCATTTGCTAACTCTCTGTTTTCCTTTGGCAATATATTCTCTAATGTGCTAGGTAGCACAGCAATCGTGCAATCTTGATTGGAAACACTTTTGTGAGCTATGGAATCACAACCAAGTGCCAAACCACTTACAATCGTAGCATTGCATTTCAAAATCTCTTCAAGCACTGCTTTTTCTAATACTTGAATTTCCAATGTAGGCTCTAAAATACCTATCACCGCGATATTAAAATTCTCTTTTGATAATAGCTTCAAATCTCCCTCGTATGCCAAAAATACAGGTAAATCTTTCTTTTTTATCCGTGGCATAAAACGACTAGTTGGGAAATTATCATCACCCAAAGCAATATATTTTATACTTTCTTTACTATTGTCTAATACAGCCTGAATCTCTCCTATCGTATTAAAAAAATCAAAACTGCTATCTTTTTCTTGCAATTTTTTACTCAATTCCTCGGCTGACATATTGGGTTGATAATTATCTATAATCCAAGCGCGTCCGATTCCTTTGCACTTAAGAGCTGCTAAAACATTTAAAACATTTTGGCTATATTTTTTTATTTCTCCCATTAAAATATCCTTAAACTTTGCATTGTCTTTGCAAGAGCATAAAATGCCACCTTTTTAGCCCCATAATCCAAAAGTGCTTGTAAGCAATCCTCATCAACGCCCACAATCTCTTTCTTGCCTGTCTGTGGATTCCGATGATGGTGAGTATAAATATCATCAATAAGTAGCACATTTTGTCCTTTAATTCCCTTTTCAAATATAGCACAAGTATCCTTAGTAATCCCGGGATAAGGATTATCTCCACCATCAGAGGTAGGAAAATGTGTCGTGCGGGTAGGTAGGATACGCGTAATAAAATTTACTTCTCTAAAGTCATCATCATAAAACTCTTCACCCACTTCATCGGTTGAGAAAAGTTCTATATCAATTTGCACCTTTCTAATAAAATCTTTGAAGTGTGTAGATTTATTAGGTTTTGCCCTAGGAACAACGCAAACAATAAAATTCTCTTTGCTATTATAAAAAATCAAACACATATTGCTCTCCTTTATAATGAGCATTTTGAATCACATCATCATTAAAATTATATTGCGATTTATCGTCTTAAAATCCACAATCCAATCTGGATTTCCGGGATTACCATAGTTTGTATAATCCAAACTATACCAAGCTGGAACATCTTGTTTTAAAAAGCGACCATCTGCTTTGATTGTGAAACTACGAAATGACTTTTCCATCAAAAATTCTCCTTTTAAATTTAAAACTTTAATTATCAAAATCTTTAATTTGAATGATTCTATCTTTTGAAATACCGGCGCACAAAGCACATTGCACCTGTAAAGTTTCATCTTCAAATACAAGCATATTGTTTAGGTTTAATTCCAAAGATTTTATGCAATTTACAAATTTATTCCCACTTTGATTGCAAAAAAATATGAGCAAAATACTTGTCTATTTGATAATATTTTAGTAATAATATTGTCTTGTTTTCTGAAGCGTTGGTAAGCAAAATGATTTTATTTCTTTGAAAATATTTAAAAATAAGCGCAAAAAGACGCTGATTCAAAAATGTGTATTCTAAATACTCGGGATAAATAGAGTCTTTGCGATTCTTAATCGCCTTTAATTCAACATCACTAAATTGCCCAATACTGCGCAAACCTTTTAGAGTAATTCTTTGATAGCTACAAAGAGAGAGAGAGATGACTTTGTTACATTGTCAATAGCGGAGCAATACGCTAGATTGTTTGCTGTGTCTGTACGCATCAATGTTCCATCTAAATCAAAAACCAAAATATCACTTGGTTTTAAAATTATCAATCACGAGATTCCTTTGCTATAGCCATTAAGGCTTAAATGCTTTCTATTTTAACATATTTTTAAAATTTTTGTGGTTATATTCTTGCAAATTTTCTACAACACTCCACCACCAAACCCCTCCACAATCGTCTTATTATACATCATCTAACCACAGACACTACTCATCAAACATTTTATTATAAAATAAAAAAATCAACATTCAAACATTCAGGTCATTTAATGGATATAGCAGAATCACAACCCTAAAAGCATTTCTCTTTTATTCTTTAGGAGAGATTCTTTAGCTTAA
>NZ_JHWC01000020.1 GCF_000687535.1 Helicobacter rodentium ATCC 700285 | reverse complement strand
ACTGCTGTTTCTGTCTCTGGAACTGCTGGGGGAAGCTCCTCTGCTCCTGATAGTGTTTTTACACTTAGTTTGTGGAAGAGGTTTTGAAAAATGCTAGAAATAAAAAATCAGTCGCTTACCTCTCATTCAAACTTTAATAAGATAAATTCTAATGTGAATGCAAATTTGTCTAAGGAGGATTTTCAAACCCTCTTTTTGGCACAAAACAAAAATGCAGAAACGAAAAATAATTCTTTAAAGAATGAGGATTTAGCAAATCTTGCTTTTTTAAAAATGAATGATTTTCAGACATTAGCACCAAACAACAATAAAGCAACACTTTTTGGATATAGTGTTGATGAAAATGGGTTTATGGGGGCAGATTTTAATAAAAAAGCAGGATTGCCTAGTGATTTTAAGATACATAAAGAAACACTAGAAAAAATGCACAAAACTTATGTAACCCCTAATACAATGTCTATGCCAAGTGGAGAGAGCGCAAACTTCACGCTTCAAAATGGCGTATATTATGCGGGTGCGATGCCACTTGCTAATGGACAGAGTTATTTTAATAAACTTGATATTGCAAGTGTTTTTAAATGGGCTTACACTCAATTAGAACCGCTCATTAAAGATTCTACAAAAAATACTTATAATTTGGGAGAATTACAGGAACATTTTCCTGCTGGAATTGCGTATGATAGCGGGGAGATGACTAAAATTTATCAAAATCAGGAGGAGTTAGAATCTGCAATGCACGAAAAGGATATATTATTTAACTTGGGATTAAGCAATGGGGCTAAAAATTTATTTTTTGTTTTTGAAAAGGACGGCAGCATTAATGAATCTGACCTTTATATGTGTGATGAATCCTTTAGCATTAAACAATACATTAATGAAAACAACATTTCCAAAGAGGGATTGCTCGTAGCTTTTATGGCGCAACAAGGAGCAGTGTTTAAAGCGCAATCGTCCGAAACAATAAAGAGCGAATATCAAAAAGTATTGGAAAATTTTGAGAAGTTTTATTATGGTGGCGATAGTGTAAGCAACTATAATGCCATAAAAGCAGGAGCTTTAAGTATTGATGATTTCATAGAATCTAGTCTTGAATGCAATTTATGGCTTTATTACTATTTTATGCAAGGTAACAAAGAACCCCATTTGCTGCATAACAAAATGAATTTGCAGGGATATTTAGAATGGGATTCCTATACTCCTAAACAAGAACAACGCTACCAAGCCCTAAACAACCAAGATTTTATGGATTATCTTAAAACAACTATTAAGGCTATGGTAGGATAAGGTTATTTTGTGTAAGCATAAGTCTTTGTAAATTTGCTAATGGAATCTTTTGGGTAATTCTACATTATGGATTGCTTCGTCTCTCACTATGTTTGTTTCTCGCAATGACAGCAAAGGCGTTTGCAATAACGAGGGGCGGAATCGCAATGACAAATCTTAAGTCTTTCTGCCCTCTTTAGATTCCTTAAGCAGTGTTTGCATTATGGAATCTGTGGAATCGGATTTAGTAAAGGTATTTTGCAGGATTCCATAGGCGATAGAGGCTTGTTTGTTTTTAAACTCTTGATTTTGCTTTTCTAGTTTATCTCTTTGCTCTAAGACTTCAAAGAAAGTTTGCGAGGAATCAAGGTTGGAGGCGAGGGAAAGTAAAATATTCTCTTGCGGTGAATAAGAAATTTTCAAGGAATAAGAACCTTGAAAAATTGTAGGATTATCCCCCTCCCAAGAAATAGTATAACCTCCTATATTAAGAGAATCTGTAAGCCTTCCGCTCTTATCGTATGTATAGCTCGTGATAATGCTAAGGGCGTTTTCAATGGATTCTTGTTGAGACTTTGGAATATCCAAACAAGCAAACAAACAATTAAATTGCTCTATCATACTATAGGCTACACCCTCAACATTGCCAATATAATTTGATAGATTTGCTTTTAAATCTTTGGCATCAGAGGCGCGATTGAGAGAACTAATTGAGTTTAATAATGCCTGTTTGCTTGTTTGTATATTTTCCTCGTCCATTTTTAAAAATACTTTCATTCTTATCACACCATCAATTAGGTAATTATTGGGATTTTTTTCTAAATTTGGCTCTTGTTTATAAAGTTCAATTAAAATATTGTCTAGTTGTTCATTAAGAGAATCCCTTGCTTTTTGGTATTCATTTTCTGTTGGTATATATTGATTTGCGGCTTGTTTTAAAATTTTAGAGCGAAAGGAATCTGTTTTGTGTAGAATTTCAGAAAACGCAATATCTGGAAATTCATCTAATGCGAGATGATATGTGTAAATCCCGCTATTATATCGGCTATTTAAGGCTTCCCTTGCTTCCTCATTGCTGATTGTAGCAGATTGTAAATTCACATCTTTTTTATTATCTTTAATTTGGCTATTCTTATTGCCGTATAAGATTGCATTGTGATAATTAGGCAAAGAAGTATTTAGGTCAAACATGCTTATCCTTTGAATAAAACCTATTAAAGGATAAGCAAAAGGCGTTCCATTATCTATATTTGAGATTAAAATTTGCTCCCATAGAACGATAACTTGTCTTATCTTGCCTAATAAAACTTTCCGCCTGATTATAAAGTCTTTTATTGTTTTCTGTGAGAAGGTGATTAGCATAATAGCTATCCGCACTTCTTGTATAGACAGGATTGTATTGACTTACCCCAATAATTTCTATGCTAACTTTATTTGTTAGAAAATTAAAAGTTGCAGAAACTGCTGGAATATATTCTCCAGAGCCTGTATCCACATTGAGCGGCAATAGCTCATTTGCTCTTTCTGGGATTAATTTATAGTAGGCAGTATAAGATATTTTTGTGCCTGAATTATTTGTAACCCCATAACTATTAAGAATCGTTTTGGGGGAAATCGTTGCCCCACCCACAACCTGCTTCATCTCCTCATCATTTAAGACTTTCACACCTGCGCTTTGTTCGTTAAACTCTCCATTGGTTGCAAGTGCGATGAAATCTACTTCAGCAAAGAGTGTGCTTGAGATTCCAAAGATTAATAAGAATCCTAAAATTAATTTTTTCATTATTTCTCCTTTTTTAAAAGTTTGAGATTTCATTATAAATTACAGAATCTAAAATGAAGTATAAAATATTTTTAACTTTCTTTAATTTAGTTAAACTTGTTACGCAAGGAAACAAGTTTGTTTAGACACCGCGTCCTCACAAAAACTTATCATAACTTTTGCTTTACTATTTGCTAAATTCTTTGCAAAACTTTAGATAATTTGCGATTCTTTATATCCAATATGGAACACTTCTTGCTAATCCTTTGTATAACTTATTATAAAGGATTATAATGCTTAAAAAGAT
>NZ_JHWC01000019.1 GCF_000687535.1 Helicobacter rodentium ATCC 700285 | reverse complement strand
ATTCTATATTCTATATTCTATATTCTATATTCTATTTCTCCCTTTAAACAGCAAAGATATTAAAGTTGTAGTGGTTTGATGGGTTGATTATTTCTTTACGCACACTGATGGATTGCAAGAACACTAATAAAAGGAGTTATGAAGCACAGCAGAATAACTCTCATAACCTCTTATCCATAAAAATAAACATTCAATCTTAACATAAAAAGCAAATCAAGATTCCTAATCCAACAAACAAACATTTCATCAATACATAAAGAAAGCCTCTTAAATCTTTTTAAATCTTTGGGACTTCTTTTAATTTCTTTTGTTGTTTGGATTCTTTCTTGTGGGGATTTTAATTGTTATAGCAGTTACAACCTTTTGTGAAAGCCTAAATTCTCTTTACACTCTCATCTCCGCACCGTCCTACTTTACCACTCTTGCAAAGAGCAGTATCATCAGCGAAGAAGAGCTTAACTGCTAGGTTCGGAATGGAGCTAGGTGGAACCTCTTCTCTATTAGCACGAAGATGACAATGTAAAGAAAGCCTCTTAAATCTTTTTAAATCTTTGGATTCTTTCTTGTTCTATTTCTACTTTTGTTTTCTTTTATCTTTCTTTATAAAAGAGAAAGAGATTAGAAAAATAAAAGATAATCCATTATTTTAGGAATCTCTTTAGGATAAAGAAAGACTCCATTGCGTAAGAGAAAGGGATAAAGGATTCCAAGCTTTCAACAAGATTCTAATGGAGGATAAGGATATAAAGGAGGAGGTTCTCCATTTAAAGAGTTTGGATTCTTTTTTATCTCTTTTTCTTTAAAGATTTAAGTTTTTAAAGTAATACTATTGTTTGCAAATAAACTGGATTCTTTTCTTTGAGCTTTTACACTCATTAAGGCAGTGGCTTTAAAAGTCATTTTAAGCCAATCGGTCTATTAGTAGTAGTCAGCTAAACATATTACTATGCTTACACCTCTACCCTATCAAGCAGGTAGTCTTCCTGCGACCTTCAGGGAAAGTTCATCTTGGAGTTGGCTTCACGCTTAGATGCTTTCAGCGTTTATCACATCCATACGTAGCTACGCTGCGATGCCCATAGCAGAACAACAGCTACACCAGTGGTATGTCCATCCCGGTCCTCTCGTACTAGGGACAGATCTCCTCAACTTTCCTACGCCCACGGCAGATAGGGACCGAACTGTCTCACGACGTTCTGAACCCAGCTCGCGTACCGCTTTAAATGGCGAACAGCCATACCCTTGGGACCTGCTCCAGCCCCAGGATGCGATGAGCCGACATCGAGGTGCCAAACCTCCCCGTCGATGTGAGCTCTTGGGGGAGATCAGCCTGTTATCCCCGGGGTACCTTTTATCCTTTGAGCGATGACCCTTCCACACAGAATCACCGGATCACTATGACCGACTTTCGTCTCTGCTTGACTTGTTTGTCTTACAGTCAGGCTGGCTTATGCCATTATACTCTACAAATGATTTCCAACCATTTTGAGCCAACCTTTGCAAGCCTCCGTTACTTTTTAGGAGGCGACCGCCCCAGTCAAACTACCCACCAGGCATTGTCCTACTAGAGGATAACTCTAGCTAGTTAGCAGACAGAAACATTAAGGGTGGTATCTCAACGGTGGCTCCATCTCTACCGGAGTAAAGATTTCAAAGCCTCCCACCTATGCTGCGCATAATGCTCCCATCGGCAGTGCCAAGCTGTAGTAAAGGTCCACGGGGTCTTTCCGTCTTGCCGCGGGTAGGAGGAATTTTCACCTCCACTACAATTTCACTGAATCACTCTTTGAGACAGCTCCCATCTCGTTACGCCATTCATGCAGGTCGGTATTTAACCGACAAGGAATTTCGCTACCTTAGGACCGTTATAGTTACGGCCGCCGTTTATTCGGGCTTCAATTCATAGCTTTATCTTGCGACTGACTAATCCTCTTAACCTTCGAACACCGGGCAGGCGTCACACCTTATACTTCCTCTTACGAGTTGGCAAAGTGCTGTGTTTTTGGTAAACAGTCGGGAGGGACTCTTTGCTGAGACCATATTGCTATGGCACACCTTATCGCGAACTTACGGTGTTAGTTTGCAGAGTTCCTTAAAGAGAGTTCTTTCACGCGCCTTAGAATACTCATCTCATCTACCTGTGTCGGTTTGCGGTACGGGCAATATTAGCTAAACTTAGAGGCTTTTCTTGGCACGACGATCTTAACAATTCATATCGCTACCCGAAGGTTTTGATACGCCTGTTGGGTTTGGGATACGGGAGCGGATTTACCAATCTCCTAACTTGCACCCTTCGACTGACACTTCTATCCGTCAGCTTGTCTTGACCCTATGCGTCCCCACATCGCACACTAATATTGGTATTGGAATATTAACCAATTTTCCATCGACTACCCCTTTCGGACTTGTCTTAGGACCCGACTAACCCTACGATGACGAGCATAGCGTAGGAAACCTTAGATTTTCGGCGAAGTGGATTCCCACCACTTTTATCGCTACTCATTCCTGCATGCTCACTTCTATACGCTCCACCACTCCTTACCGGTATGGCTTCAATGCTGTATAGAACGCTCTTCTACCACTGTGCATCAGCACAATCTACAACTTCGGTGTCTATCTTAGCCCCGTTATATTTTCAGCGCAGAATCACTAGACCAGTGAGCTGTTACGCTATCTTTAAAGGATGGCTGCTTCTAAGCCAACCTCCTGGTTGTCTGAGTAACTCCACATCTTTTTCCACTTAGAATAGAACTTTGGGACCTTAGTTGGTAGTCTGGGTTGTTCCCCTTTAGACGATTGATTTTATCACCCACCGCCTGACTCCCAAGATACGGTAATAGGTATTCGTAGTTTGACAGGGGTTGGTACCGCGGTGAGCAGCCCTAGCCCAATCAGAGCTCTACCCCCTATTACTATCACTTGAGGCTATACCTAAATATATTTCGAAGAGAACCAGCTATCACTGAGTTTGATTGGCCTTTCACCCCTATCCACAGCTCATCCCAACCCGTTTCAATGGGTACGAGTTCAGTCCTCCGGTGGGTGTTACCCCACTTTCAACTTGGCCATGGATAGATCACTCAGCTTCGGGTCTGCAGCATCTGACTCAATCGCCCTTTCAGACTCGCTTTCGCTACGGCTTCACATTAGTTTAACCTTGCCAGATACCACAACTCGCAGGATCATTATGCAAAAGGCAGTCCATCACCCTTGTGAGCCTCACTAAAAAATTAAACTAAATTCGCCTTGTGGTAATCTTTGTGGGAGTTTGTAAAAACTTTGTGCGACAGCCTTAAGGCTAGTCTCCGCAGTTTTTACTACACAACCCACAAATCTTATCCACAATGCTAGAATTTCTGGTTGTTCTTAGTTTAAGAGATTCAACTCCAATGGAATCTTAAAGATTAAGATTCTCTCTATTGTTGTTTTATAAAAAAGAAACACCCAATGGCGCAGTATTTTAGATGAGAAATGTGTGTTGTGAAGTTTTTTGCGCGGAGACTAGCCTTAAGGCTGTCGCACAAGCAAAAAGCGAACTCACACATTTTTAGCTCAAAAGACAAGCCTCTCTAATTTCTTAATGAGACTCACAATAGGGCTCTGAATGATTGTAGGCAAATGGTTTCAGGTTCTATTTCACTCCGCTCACTGCGGTTCTTTTCACCTTTCCCTCACGGTACTGGTTCGCTATCGGTGTAGTAGTAGTATTTAGGGTTGGAGAGTGGTCTCCCCTGCTTCAGTCCGGGTTTCACGTGCCCTGACCTACTCTGGATCCTGCTACCTAGAAATACTCTTTCATATACGGGGCTATCACCCTCTATGGCTATTCTTTCCAAAATGTTCTATTAGAGTATTCCAGTGGATGTTGCAGTCCTCAACCCCCAATGCAAGCATTGGGTTTGCCCTCTTCCCCGTTCGCTCGCCGCTACTAAGAGAATCTCGTTTGATTTCTTTTCCTCTAGTTACTGAGATGTTTCACTTCACTAGGTTCGCTCCATTTAAGGTAATATGTATTGCTACATATTGGGTTGCCCCATTCGGAAATCTATGGCTCAAAGCTTCTTGACAGCTCCCCATAGCTTATCGCAGTCTAGTACGTCCTTCATCGCCTCTACTACCCAAGGCATCCACCATTTGCCCTTCACAAGCTTAACTGACTTTGTATTCTTTAACGCCACTGCCTTAATGAATGTAAATTCATTAAAACAATCTTGGTTATTTGCGTGATTGTAGTTATTACTTATTTTAGGCTTTAACAATGTGTTGTAAAA
>NZ_JHWC01000018.1 GCF_000687535.1 Helicobacter rodentium ATCC 700285 | reverse complement strand
TCATTGCGAGAAAATTTGAAAAATTTTCGTGGCAATCCATAATGTGGAATCTCATTTGTAAAGCTTCTATTGTAAAATTTTTCTTTATGCTAGATTATAGATTGCTTCGTCATTCACTTTGTTCATTCCTCGCAATGACAGAAAATTTGCTATCTCGTCATTGCGAGAATCGCAACGCGATTCGTGGCAATCTATCATCAAGCAAAATTAGATTCAACAATGGAATCTTTAAAAGGTTAAAGTTGTAGAGTAATAAGCGAGATTCTGTGTTATGGATTGCGTCATTGCGAGAAATCGTAAGACTTCGTGGCGTGCATTTGCGTAAGCAACTCACCCGCTTTAGCGCAAATCTATAATGTTGCACACAATGAAATCTCATTTTCTTTTCTCTTTTAATCCTCTCCTTAATTTAGAGATCTCTTGAAAAAAGAATCTCAAATATCCTCCTTTAACCCAATCCCTACTTGCTTTCATCAACGCTTCTCCTAATTTATAAGTAAAGCATTCTTTTTCTCTTAAAGCTTCTTTGTAATCTGCATAGGATTCTAATTTAGGAAGTTTTAATTTAGGATTCTTTGCAACTTTTGCTTCATAGTCTGCAATTTCTTTTTTATGTGCTTCTTTAATATAAGATAAGACATAAGGTATTCTTATATATCCTAAAAAGCTTTTAGAGTTTAGAATCATTGCAGAACCTAGTTTGTAGGCTAGGTGGTTGTGGATTCTGTGTTTTGCTCCAATGGGTAAATTTTCTTGTGCATTGGAATCTGTATCGGGATTGGCAAGAGTTGTCTTATAGAATAATTTAGGGGTAATCGGTAGAGGAATATTGATTTTGGAATCTACAAAATAGGCAAAGCGGTTTTTGGAGCGATTGCAATAAACAAAATCATAGAGAAATTCTAACTTTTCTGAAGCATTTTCTAGCGATTCTAGCTTTGTCTCTAAAGCTTTTGGCGAGAGGAATTTTTCTTTTTGGTAAATGTATTGAAAGTCATTGGTTTCTTTTTGGCTATGGAGTGCAGTTTGTTCTTTCGTCCAATTTCCAGCAGACGGGTCATCGCGCAACCAAAATTTATGCTTTTTGAGACATTGCGCAGGGTTTCCTGCGTAAATGGCATTGGATTCTTTAATTCCACTTACAATGCTTTTAGCACCAATAATGCTTCCGCTTGGTATAAATGCGCCTTTTAGAATCGCACTTTCTTGTCCGCACCAAACATGATCGCCTATGTAAATGCTTTTGCTAAAATTTACCCTTTGGAAGCTTTGAGAGTCAAAAATCAAATGGTGGTCGCAAGTTCCGAGCCAAATACTCCAAGAAAACATACAATCATTACCAACAACGATATTTTTGCCCTCAAACACCCTAAAGCCTACGCCATTAAAAGTAGAATCATCACCAATATAGCACACTCCATTAGTGGCAATTTCTATTTTGCCGGTTACACGGGTATTGTTTCCTATGAACACTAAACCATTATTTCCACGAAATATAATTTGAGTATTTTGACTAGCCCCAGCAAAATAAAGAATATTATTAGAACCTAGAAATTCTATTTTGTGATTCCTTTGTTGATTTAAGTCCCCATAAATTATATTTTGTTTTTCTCGGATAGTTGTTTGCATTTTTTGCCTAGAAAATAAAAATAAAAATACTATTTTTACCTTTTTTATAATTAAAAAGTCCTAAATTTACCTTGTTGTGTTTTAAAGTGATAAAGGATAGATTTTTGTAAAATTTAAGAGGTTTCAAATGACTCAACGCGATCTTGCAGGTAAGCTAGATATTAATGTGAAAACTTTGAGGAAATGGAAAAAAGACCGCCCAAAGGTTTATAGACTTTTAATGATTGGCTTAAAAGCAGAAGATATACTTGCAAACTTTAAAGAAAATATTGACATATTGGAGCAACTAATTCAAAATGAAAACATCATAGAATCAGAGATGGAATATTCTAAAAATTCCAAACAAAATATTCTAAATCTTGACAAACACTTAACAAACCATTAAAAAAAACTCCATAAACTCTCTTTATAATTTGATTTACAATTTTATTTTAAAGGAGTTATTTATGAAAAAGTTAGGTTTAGCGTGTGCTTTTAGTGTGTTGATTGGAGCAAATGCTCTTTTGGTTGCTGATGTAGTGATTCAACAAAATGAATTGCCACAAAATTCACAAAAATTCATTCAAACTTATTTTGCAAATGAAAAAGTGGGTTTGGTAGAAAAGAGCTTTAATGATTATCAGGTTAAATTTTTGAATGATTCTAAAGTAGAATTTGCAAAAAATGGAGATTGGAGAGAAGTTAAATCTTATGCTCCCATTAGCAATACAGGCTTTATCCCCCAAGAAGTTCTTAACGCAATTAAGACAAAATATGCTACTGCAAAGATTATGGAAATTTCTAAAAATTACAATGGTTATGAAGTGAAATTAGACAACCATAAAGAATTGATTTTGGATACAGCAGGGAAATTAATAAGTGAAAAATATTAAAACTTCTTTGCCCTCTCAAAATTAGTGTTGGAATCTCGCCTTTTGGGATTCCATTGCAAAAATTGTTTATGCAAGATTGTGGATTTGCAAATGTGAGCGTGTGCGATAGCACCCACCCAAACTTACACAACTGCCACGCGGCTCGGACAAGTCCTCGCAAGGAGGTAGGAAATTGTCCTTGTAACTCTAAAAGCTTGGTAGAATTGCACCTTTGTATTGGTCTAGGATAAATTGTCGCATTGCTTCACTTTGGAGGGATTGGATAAGTTTTTGTATGCGTGCGTCTTTTTCATTGCCACCTTTTACGGCTACGATATTGGCATAAGGAGAATCTTTGCTCTCAAGCGCAATCGCGTCATTGAGTGGGTTTAGTCCTGCAAGTAAGGCAAAGTTTGTATTAATCACTGATGCGCTTACATCACCAAGTGCGCGTGCAAGTTGCGGTGCATCCATTTCTTTAAATTTCAAATTCTTAGGATTCTCTGTAATGTCCTGCACACTTGGAAGCTCTACACCTTCTTGAAGTTTGATAAGCCCATTTGCCTCTAGGATTCTAAGCGCACGCGCACCATTACTAGGGTCGTTTGGCAAAGAAATCATATCGCCCTCTTTGAGTTCCTCTAGACTCTTGATTTTTTTGGCATAAACACCCATTGGTTCTAGGTGAATTCCTGCAACGCTGATGAGATTTGTTTTGTGTTCTTTGTTGAAAGAATCCAAATAAGGCTTATGTTGGAAAAAGTTTGCGTCCAATGAGCCATCATCTAAGGATTTGTTGGGCGTTACATAATCGGTAAATTCTTTTATCTCTAAAGTAATCCCTTCCTTTTCTAGGGTAGCTTTCACTTGTTCTAGCATTACTGCGTGTGGTTCGGGAGTTGCACCGACAATTAGTTTTTCCATTTTTGTGCTTTCTGTCTTTTGTGCGTTGTTTTGGGATTCCACTTTGGAATCGCAGCCACTAAAAATCACTGCAAGAGCTATTGCGCCAAGTGTTAATTTGCTGAAAATTGCTTTTTTAAGCATTGTTGTCCTTTGTAAAGATTTAATGTTTTAATTTTTTATACAAAAAATCACCAAAACTTTGAATGATTTGCACTAAAAAAATTAAAATCAAAACAGTGTATAACATAATATCGCTTTGGAATCTATAATATCCATATTTGATTGCAATATCACCCAATCCTCCGCCTCCAACAGCACCAGCCATTGCACTAAATCCAACAACCAAAATCAAAGCAAGTGTGATTCCAGAAACAATGCTTGGCAAGGCTTCTACAAACATAATGCGAAAAATAATTTGCAAATTACTTGCACCAAAGCTAAGAGCGGCTTCAATCACTCCTTTATCTACTTCTTTGAGTGCATTTTCTATGATACGCACGATAAAGGGAGCTGCTCCAATGCTAAGTGGCACGATTGCCGCACTCGCACCGATACTTTTGCCTACGATAAATTGCGTCAAGGGAAACAAGACAACCATTAAAATAAGAAAAGGAAAAGAGCGCAAGGTGTTTGTAATGCTATCAAGTGTGCGGAAAATAAACGCATTGGGGCTTAAGCCACTAGGCGCACAAAGGACAAGTAAAATGCTTGGGATAATAGCTAAAAGCGTTGCAATACTTGTCGCGAGTATGCTCATATAAAGCGTATCTAAAGTTGCTTCTAAAAGCAAAGAAAGGATTTTGCTATCCATTTTGTTCTCCTTGTGGATTGGATTCTATGATTTCCCATTGCGCACCTCGTGCATTCAGATAATTGCAGACTTTTTCTTTTGCGTTTGCTTGAATATTAATCACTAAGATGCCTAGTGCAATTCCATTAAAAGACTCTAAATTCCCCCATACGATATTAAAATTGATTTGTAATTCTCTTGCCATTTGTGTAATGATTGGATTTTGTGCTAAATTTTTGGGAAAATAAATGCGAATGTTTAGTCCCTCATCGGGTAGAATCTCATTTTCTCCCAAAAACTCACGCATTTTTGGGTCAGGCGAGAGGAACAAATCCTCAATTTTTCCACTTTTTAGCACCACTCCACCTTCCATAAATGCAGCCTCTGCACAAAGTCGCTTCACCACTTCCATTTCGTGCGTTACAAGCACAATTGTTACGCCTAGTTCTCGATTGATTTGTGCAAGCAAGTCTAAAATAGCACCCGTGATACTTGGATCTAGCGCACTTGTGGCTTCATCACTTAGGAGTAGCATAGGATTCATCACTAATGCCCTTGCAATCGCAACGCGTTGCTTTTGTCCTCCGCTAAGTTCGTTTGGATAGGATTTTGCTTTATCTTGCAAACCAACCAATTCTAAAAGATTCTTAATCTTTGCCTCGTTGATTGTTGCTTTTGCACATTGTAAAGGCAAGAGGATATTTTCATAAACATTTTTGCGACTAAGCAAAGAGAAATGCTGAAAAATCATTCCAACTTTTTGTCTAAAGGTGCGCAATTCTTTGCCTGTGAGTTTAGAAATATCCAAGTTGTCAATTTCTATTTTACCAGAATCAATGGATTCTAGCCCATTAAATGTGCGAAGCAAGGTGCTTTTACCCGCCCCACTATGCCCAACAAGCCCAAAGATTGAACCTTTTTTAATCTGTAAATTGATATTTTTTAATACCTCTAAATCGCCATAACTTTTGCAAAGATTTTGCACTTTGATTAAATCCATTTTGCTCCTTAATTGTTTCGCTACTTCATTATTTGCTCGTAAAATCTGATAAAATTGCGAAATTATAGTAAAAAAAGCTAAAAGGGGTTTTATGTTGAAATTTTTTGTGAGATTATGGATTATGTTAATGTTTTGTTGTGGAATCTTAAACGCACAACCTTGGGTAATGTTTAGCGATATGGACGATACTTATTTATACGACCAAGCAAGCGGACAAGTGTATATTCGGATAAAAAGGGGTGGCAAAAATTATGAGGATACTTTTGTCAAAATGGGTGTGCAGGATTCTATCCATTCTAAACCCACCTCAAAAGCTCAAAAGACTACACAAAAAGATTCCAAAACCACAGAATCCAAACAAGAAAATGACACACAAAAGGAACAACAAGAGTTAATCAAAAAAGCACAAGAGTTACAAAGAAGCATACAAGGAAGTATTTTAGGTGGGGAGTAGAGTGAAGCAAAAATATACGTCATCTCTTACAAAAATTTCTAAAATCGCCTTTATAGTTTTTGAGGATTCCACTTCTGTCCTTGCAAACGCTAGTGTTGCAATCCATAATCCAATATATAGAAGGCTTTGCAATGGGGGATTTAAAGCAATTTAAGATTATGGAATCTTAGAATCTAAACGCAAGATTCTTTCCTTTGGACACCATAAACTCAAATTCCCTTACTCTTTATTCTCTTTCTTTCCCTTGCTCCCTTTACCCTCTTTTGTCTTTGGAGATTCTTCTACAATAAATTCTCCTTTGAGCTTCTCTAAAGTCTTCTTTCCAAAGCCTTTCACATTTCCTAATTCATTGACGGATTCAAAGGGTTTATTGGAGCGATACTCTATGATTGCTTGCGCCTTT
>NZ_JHWC01000017.1 GCF_000687535.1 Helicobacter rodentium ATCC 700285 | reverse complement strand
TAATCTGCATAGGATTCTAATTTAGGAAGTTTTAATTTAGGATTCTTTGCAACTTTTGCTTCATAGTCTGCAATCTCTTTTTTATGTGCTTCTTTAATATAAGATAAGACATAAGGCATTCTGATATATCCTAAGAGACTTTTAGAGTTTAATATCATTGCAGAGCCTAGTTTGTAAGCTAGGTGGTTGTGGATTCTGTGTTTTGCTGTGCCAAAGTTTATTTTAAATTTTAAACACTCCACTTCGTCTTTAAAAATCTTATTAGCATATTTCTTAGCATATCCCTCCAAACTCCTTTGATACAGCTGCGGATTCCATTGGAAGCTATATCGTCCGCCCCCTCGTATCGCCTCATTAAGTGCCTTTGTTTGCTCCACACTTGCGGGTAAATAGATTTTATTACGATTATAAAGCACACTATAACTTTGGTCAAACCACTTTCTATAAGGGTAGTTTTTGACTTTGTATTTTTTATTTAGCACACTCCATACGCTTTGGTCGTGGCGATTCTCTCTAAATTCAGGGAGGTTTGGAATCGTAGATGGGCTATCGTCAATCAACTCAAAATGCTTGTAAAACACTTCCAACCATTCTTGTATGATTTGAATTGTTTTTTGCGTCTTTTTTAACAAAACAATCCCCGCGGCACATTGTCCAGATTCTAAAAATTCCCTATCCTCTAGTAAGCCAAAATGCGCAAGCAAATCCGCCTTATTCCATTCTTTTTCGGGATAGTCCGTAATGCTCCCCATAATCTCGTTTGCTTCTATATCGCAAAAGAGTTTTTGTAGAGTGTCTTTAGCCTTAGCATTAAACTCAAAGCCTATATCACAATAGATTAAATAATCTCCGAAGTTGATTTGCTCCAATGCCATTAAAATCACTTTGGGCTTCCAGCACCAATACCCAAAACCACGCGTGGGTAGCCTCTCGCCCTTTTGATTTGTTATATAAAGCTTATTTTTGAAGTATTCCACAAATTCTAGGGGCAAACTTGCCTCTGTGTAGATAAAAATATTATCAAATGCCCCTAGCGATTCCGCTTGTTGTTTAAAGTGGCAAATAGAGATTCCAAGCCTTGTATCTCCAAAGCTAACTAAATAGGATTTTACCCTCACCCGAAGGATTACGATATGACATTACAGCCTCCTTTAATGCAGTGCGGAGTTTAATTCAATCTTGCGATTGGAGCGGAATGCAATCATCGCGCCACTTTTGGAATCCTGTCTGAAATGCACACCATTTTTGCCAGACAAATCGCGTCCTTTGTAGATTCCGCTTTCTTTGATTTCAAAATTTGGATTAATTTCTGCGATTTTTCGCGCTTCCTCTTCGCTGATTTTAAAGATTGTCCCGGCTAAAACTGCGATTCCGCCATCTACGATACAACCATCGCCTAGACTAATCCCTGTGGAACTATTCACACCCAACAAGCAGTTCTTACCAATGCTAATAGGATCGCTATTTCCGCCACTTAACACGCCTAAAATACTAGCACCACCACCGACATCGCTTCCCTCGCCGACAACCACACTAGAGCTAATGCGCCCCTCATTCATACAAGCACCCATTGCTCCAGCATTAAAATTCACATAACTAGCTCCGGGCATTTGTGTGTATCCACCTTTGCCCAAATATGCTCCAAAGCGCGTTTTTGCAGTGTCTAGTAAGCGGATATTATCAAATTGTGGAATCACTTGCATTAAATAACGCGGAAATTTATCCACAAAATCAATCGCTGGAAACTCGCCACGCATTTTAAGGGCAATCTCATTTTCGCGTAGCCACTCTAGCTCAAAAGGCACATTCCCGCTCCACGCAACATTGCTTAAAAGCCCAAAGATTCCATCTAAATACAAACTTCTAAGCGGTGCTTTGCCAAGTGAGAGAGCAAGTAGCTTCATATATGCGGATTCCACGCTTTTGCACTGCACATCTTGATAAAGTGCGCAGAATCGGTAGCGAAAATCCCCATTTTCTGTATAGATTCTATCCTCTTGCAAGGCGCGTTGAAGCTCTAGCACAACAGCGACATTTTTATGCGCGTTAGGATTCTCTTGCGTTTCAGCCAAAAAGGGCGCAAACTCCTCTAACGCCTTCAACACAAACTCTTCTGTGATTCCAAAGACTAGCTCACTCTCGCTCTCTTCTAACACCTCGCATTCTTGCTTCAAGGATTCAAAAATCGCATAAGAGCCAAAATTCTCGCCCCAATTAAGCACCGGATAAGTCGCTTGCAACACCTTCCCGCTTAGCACTCCAATATCTGCATAACAGATTCCAAACCCCAAAGGCTGCTTATAATCTGCCTTGTTTTGCAAAGATTCTACTTTTGTTTTAAAATTCTCTTTACTCATAAATTCTCCTTAAAAATTTGCGGATTATAACGAAAACTATATAAATTTTAGAGAATCTTATGCAAAGATTTCAAAAGATTCTGTGTTTTTAGGCAATCTTGATTTGTAGTTTGGCATTACAGATTCTAGTAGCTTCTTATCTTCGGCACTCAAAATGCTCAAATCGCCTTGTGCAGCAAGTAATCGATTCAACAATTCTTGTGCTTTAAGTATTTCTTTTAGGCTTTCTTTGGTTTGTTTATTGGGCTTTATCGGCTCTGCGATAAAATCGGCTAAAGAGACCTTCCCCTCTAGTCTATTTACCTCTGTTTGCAGGGTAGAATTTAGCTTGGCGATTAGCTTTTCTTTGCCACCATAATTTTCAAAAATATCTATTCTGCCATCTAAATTTTTATCCTTTTGCAAAGTCTGATTCAACATTTCTTGCATATCTTGTGGCAAATCCAAACCCGCAGTCTTGGCATAAGTTTGGATTACCCTAAAGTCTATATTACGCACTTCCCCTCTAAGACTTCTGCACTTAGTGCCGCATAAGTGCCTGTATTGGTTTGCAACTTCTCTTGCTCACTTAATCTGCCATTTTGGTCTTTATCTGCGGATAGAAAATTCATTTTATAAGCAATCTCTCCCCACCAACCACTGACAAGCTTTTGCGCTTCACCCTTTAATCTAGTGGAATCTTCTTGCCTTTCAAAATTCTTTGCTCCAAATTTTTCTTGCAATTTTTGCATGTTTTCCGCAGTAAGATTCATTGAGATTTCTCTCTGGCTTTGTATTTCCTCAAAGATAACTTGAATCTGTCCACTTTGAGGTGGTTGCGATTCTGTATTTGGAATTGTATCTTTGGGTTGTGGAGCAACTTTTTGAAGCAAAGCCTCTCGCATAACAGGCAAACTCTGCGTTTTTGTATTCCATCCGAAGTTATAATGCGTATTCGCAAAAGATAAAAGCATAAAGAACCTTATCCAAAATTAGTTAAATGGTTTCAAGTAAATTACTTTTCCATTAATATACATCGTAGGGCGAATTGGTTTATTAAAAGGCACTCCACCCCTTCTATCTTCCTGATTAATACCACTTTGGCTAACTTTTGTATCTGTATAATTTTCGCTACTAGATTCTTTTCCAAACAAAAAACCAAATATATCAAAGTAGTGTCATTTCATTAGCAAAAGCTGCCGACATTCCAAAAGTCATCATTAAAACAAAAATTATCTTTTTCATTATTGCTCCTTTTTAAAAAAGTTTGAATTTTTATTATAAATTACAGAATCTTAAAACTAAATGTAAAATATTCTTAACTTTTTAATTTATTTGAGCTTGTTATATAAGAAAACAAATTTGCTTTGAATACCTCGTCATTGCGAGAATGCGTTAGACTTCGTGGCAATCTATAATTTCTTATCTCGCCATTGAATATTTTTTAATTGCTAAGATTATGGATTGCTTCACTTCGTTCGCAATGACGAGATGGTTAGGTTTTTGTCATTGCGAGATTCCGCAAGGAATCGTGGCAATCTATAAAGAATGCACTACTTTAAATTCCTAAAGATTCCATTGCCAAGATATCTATAATTCAATATTATTTGCCATAAGATTCTAGCGAATTTCTTGCAATAATAAGGTAGAATCCTGCAATCCCTCAAGCATTGCGTTTAACTCCTGCTCGTTTAGAATTTGAATCCCTAAAGATTCTGCTTTGGCAAGTTTTGAACCTGCATTTTCTCCGCAAAGCAAAAAGTTTGTTTTCTTAGAAATGCTCCCGCTCACTTTTGCCCCGAGAGATTCCAATAATTCCTTATATTCCTCGCGCGCTTTGGATAGTGTGCCAGTAATCACAAAAGTTTTGCCACTCAATTTGGAATCCTGTGTAGAATTTTGTGTTGTGCAAATAGGAGAAATAAGTTCCAAAAGGCGCAAAAGCCTCTGAATATTTACCTTGCAAAACTCACATAAAGAGGCTGCCATTTCCTCTCCAAACCCCTCAAGGGCAATAAAATCTTCATAGGTTTTTTGATAAAACTCTATTCCAAAACTATTTGCTAATTTTTTACTTGCACCCTCGCCAATGTGTTCAATCCCAAGCGCATTAATAAAACGCCACAATTCTATCCCACGCGTGGCGGCAATGGCGTTAAGGAGATTTTGAATCTTTTTATCTTTAAAGCCCTCCAAATCCTCCAAATCCTTTGATTGCAAAGAAAATAAATCCTCAATGGAGTGGATCTTGCCTGTATCAAACAATGTTTCAACGATTTTTTCGCCCAATCCATCAATGTTCAATGCTTTTTTGCTTGCAAAATGGATAATGGAATTTTTCACACGCGCCTCACAGCTAAGATTCTGGCATTTAATCAGTTTTTCCTCCACAAGCAATTCGCTATGGCAAATGGGACATTTTGTTGGAATTGGGCAAGGAGTTTGCGTTCCATCACGCAAGGAAGGCAAAGATTTGATGATTTTTGGAATCACATCACCACTGCGAATAAGAATCACAAAATCGTTGATTTGAATATCCTTTTTTGCAATTTCATCAAAGTTATGCAAGGTTGCACGACTAACTCTCGCCCCCTCAATCCTTATGGGTTCAAGTTCTGCCACAGGCGTAATCACGCCCGTCCTCCCTACTTGTAAAGTGATTCCTAAAACCTTTGCTCTTTTTTCAATGGCTGGGAATTTATAAGCACATGCAAAACGAGGAGCTTTGATTGTGAATCCAAGTTTCTCTTGCAAAGAAATAGAATCCACACGCACTACCATTCCGTCTAAGGTTATGGGGTAAGAATCGCGTTTTGCAATGAGATGAGAATAGGCGTTTTCAATCGCTTGAATACTCTTGCAAAGCTCTACAAAAGGGGATTTTTGGAATCCCAAAGCATAAATGTTTTCCATAAGCGCAAAAAAACTATCCTGCGCAGTGTTGGATTCTTTGCTTGTAGAATCCATAAAATCTACCAAATTACAAGCCCCTACACCCCACGGGATAAATTGCAATTTTCGTTTTGCAGTAATTTTAGAATCAAGTTGGCGCAGACTTCCTGCAGCTGCGTTGCGTGGATTTGCAAACAGATTTTCACCTCCTTGCAATCGTTCAAGATTGAGTTTTTCAAAATCATCTTTTGCGATCACGCATTCCCCGCGAATCTCAATGCGTCCTTTATATGCTATTTTTAGAGGAATACTAGGAATCGTGCGTGCATTTTGTGTTACATTTTCTCCCACAAAAGCGTCCCCTCTTGTTGCGGCACTTACTAAAATTCCATTTTCATAGAGGAGATTCAAACTTGCTCCGTCAAACTTAGGGCTGATAGAAAAACTCAAAGCCTCGCGATTTGCTCCCCTTAAAACGCGTTCAACCCATTCTTGCAATTCTTGCATATCAAAAACATCTTCTAAACTCCACATTCTTTGGATATGCGCTACTTTGCTAAAGGATTCTAGCACCTTATCCCCTACGCGTTGTGTAGGGGAATCTAGCGCAATATTTTGAGGGTTTTGCAGTTCGTAAGCTTTCACTTGGTGATAAAGCGTGTCGTATTCCTCATCACTTGCAATGGGGTCATCTAAAATATAATAATGCTTCGCCCATAGATTAAGACGCTCAACAGCCTTTAAATAATCGTCTAAAGTCATTTGAGATTAAGTTTCAAAGCTTCATTGTCCATAATGCCAATACCCTTAGCTAATGTATTTTTAGCAATCTCTTGTGCCTCCTGCAAGGAGTGCATTAGATAAGTGCCGCATTGTAGTGGATTTGCTTCTGGAATCTCACTTACCTGTAAAATATCTTGCATACTCTTCTCCCACGCATCGCGCACTTCTTGCGGAGTTGGTTTGCCAATAAGGCTCATATAAAATCCTGTGCGACAGCCCATAGGAGAAATATCAATAATTTCTACTTTTTCACTATTTAAATGGTCGCGCATAAAACCTGCAAAAAGATGTTCTAAAGTATGGATTCCCTTTTCGCTTAGTATCTCAACATTGGGCTTACAAAAACGCAAGTCAAAGACGCAAATCTCATCTCCCTTTGGTGTGTGCATTACTTTGCCAAGACGCACTGCTGGGGCTGGCATAAGTTTATGATCTACTTTGAAGCTATCTAAAAGTGGCATAAAAATTCCTTGTTGTTTAGATTAATCAAAGTTTGAATCTTAGCAAATTTCTATTAAAACAAGCCTTTTGTGCGCAAAAACTTTAGAATTTTTAAACTTAGGGCAGACAGAGGCAAGGATTCCAAAGAATCACGCGTAAAAAACTCCAAAGAATCCTTATTTAAAAAATCACTTGCCATCAAAGGACACAGATAAATTTCTGTCTCAAGATTGTATTTTGTGTAAGAATGCTTTAGGATTCCAAGTTTTTGACTGCTTTTTATAAGGCTTAGCGGAATTTGCGGAAAGTTGTAAAGTCCAAAATACAATTTTTCATTACTTTTTAAAAGAGCAATGGTGGAATCTTGAATAAAAATTCCATAATGTAAAGTCTTTTTGGTTGTTTGCATTGACTTGCTTTGGGTGAAATCCTGCCAATTTTCTTTTCCTAAGCAACAACCGCTCAAAGGGCAATCCCCACATTTAGGAGATTTTGGGAGGCAAAGGAGCGCACCTAAATCCAACAAGGCTTGATTATGATTAAAGGGTTCTTGAAAGTTTAAAATGGATTTTGCTTTAGATTCTAAAAGAGAGGGGGTGGCAGAATGCAGGGCAAAAAGTCGCAAAAGAATGCGTTTGATGTTAGAATCTACAAAACTAACAGGCAAATCAAAGCCAAAACACGCAATTGCTCCGGCGGTATAAGCACCGATTCCGGGAAGTTTGCGCAAAAGATATATATCACAAGGCAAGGGATTTTCTCTACCTTGAGGGGCAAGAGTGGAAGTTTTGCTATTGTGAATGCAAATTTGTGCGAGTTTGTGTAAATTTCTTGCGCGTGAGTAGTATCCAAGCCCCTGCCAAGCGTGTAAAACTTCAGAAACATTTGCTTCGCTTAAAGAGTGGAGATTCGGGAAGCGTTCCAAAAAAGGAAAATAAAAATGTTCCAGCACTGCTTTTACTTGCGTTTGTTGCAACATTATTTCACTAATTAAAACACGATATGCACGATTGGGAGCTAATCTATCACGCCAAGGCAAATGATGACGACCATAGATTGCATACCAACCCAAAAGTGCTTTTTGTGCATTTTTGAGCTTTGTTGGATTAAGCTTACAATCCATTATAAATAAGGGACAACTTGCTCTTTGTAAAGCCTAAGAATATTTTTAGAATCCTCAAGTTCAGAAGAGAGTAGCTTTAAAGAAAGCGTGTTGAATTGGATTTGCTTACGCAATTCCATAATTTGTTCCACACAATCTTTTGGAGTGCCAACAATCATACATTCCATAATTTTATCTTTATTGAAAAATGCCGCTCTAAATTCTTCATAATCACTTACTTTAATAATAGCTTCAAAAGTCGGATTGGATTCATTAGCGCGCAGCATACATTGCGTGAAAATATCCACACCCATTTGCGCCTTTTCTTGTGCTGCACTTCTATCCTCGTCAATATAAATTGCACGTGTTAATACAAATTCTAAATCTTTTGCGCCATTTCTTTCAAAAATATCATAAATTGTCTTTGCGCGTTTTGCATCAAGCGTTAAAGCACTTAAAAAGTTGTATCCGCGTTTAGCAGCAATCGCAAGTGTTTCCTCGTGCTCACTTGCAACATAAAAAGGAATTAAACCTAGAGGGTGGGGACAGATACTAATATTGTTAATATCAAAAAACTCTCCCTCGTAGCTTACTTGATTTTTAAAAAGTAAATCATGCACAATTTCAGCATTTTCTAGCATAATCTTGCGATTGTTTTGAGGGTTGTTGCCCATTGAAATATCAAAAATAGGGAAAGCTCCACGCGCAAAACCAAAGAGGAATCTCCCTCCACTTAACAAATCTAGTGTAGCAAGCTCTTCAGATAATTGAATGGGGTGATAATGAGGAAGCAAGATAGCAGCACTTCCCACTTTGATTTGTTTGGTGCGTGCAAGTGCATAACCTGCAATCGCAAGAATAGCCGGACAAAGGGTAAAATTGTTAAAATGATGCTCACCAATCCAAGCTTCATCAAAGCCTAATTTGTCGGCATATTCTATTAATTCAATCGCATCAGAAATAGCAACTGCCTCATTGTTTTTCCAATTTTCCACTAATTCAAAAATGCTACTTTTCATCTCATACCCTCTATTTTTAAAATATTAGCCCCTAGTAAATCCCTAGCGTAGCCCCTAAAACTTCTTCTTATTCACATCTTCTAAAATATCATCAGCAATACTATTGACTTGCAATGTAATATCATTGGTGTTATTCGCAACACTGACATTATCTTGTGTAACAGATTCTAGTTGAGCAATGGCTTCATTAATTTGTGTAACACCTGCGGTTTGTTCTTTAATGGATTCACTCATATCATTGACACCTTGCACAAGCACATTGACATTTGCTTCTATTTCATTTAAAGACTTTCCTGTTCTCTCTGCTAGTTTTCTTACTTCATCCGCAACAACTGCAAAGCCTCTTCCGTGTTCTCCTGCTCTTGCTGCTTCAATGGCTGCATT
>NZ_JHWC01000016.1 GCF_000687535.1 Helicobacter rodentium ATCC 700285 | reverse complement strand
CAAATTTGTATTGACATTTCTGTTTAACAAAGCATTAGAATTCCCATAATTAGCATAAGCATTTGTTTGATGATTAACACGCATTAATATCCCCAAAAATAACGACTATGATTTCTGATGACATTATTTACTTCATTGATGACTTGCCTATTTTCCAATAATTTATTTGCATAATATCTATCCGCTGGTCTTGTATAGACAGGATTATATTGATTCATACCAATAATAGAAACGCTTACTTGGTTAGTTAGATGATTTAAGGTCGCAGAAACAACAGGAATATATTGTCCGCTCCCATTATCCACATTGAGCGGTAAAAGTTCGTTTCTGTAGCTTTCGTGTAATTTGTAATAAGCGGTATAAGATACTCTAGTGCCACCATTATTTACCATTCCATAATGATACATTAAATTTCCACGCCCGTTATTATCAAACAATGTTGCCCCACCTACAACTTGGCTCATCTCCTCATCATTTAAGACTTTCACACCTGCACTTTGTTCGTTAAACTCTCCATTAGTTGCAAGTGCGATGAAATCTACTTCTGCCAAGAGTGTGCTTGAGATTCCAAAGATTAATAAGAATCCTAAAATTAGCTTTTTCATTATTTCTCTTTTTTTAAAAGTTTAAGATTTCATTATAAATTACAGAATCTTAAAAATAAATATAAAATATTTTTATTTCCTTTCATTTCTTAAGGTTGTTACACAAAGAAACAGGCTTGCTTAAATGCCTCGTCCTTGCGAGATTTCATTTTTAAAGTTTTCTGTATGTGTGATGATAGATTGCTTCGTCTGTTCTGTTTTCCTGCAATGACGCGGAGACTCTCCTATTCGTCCCTCACAAAAAAGGTTATCGCACTTCAATCCTGCCATTATGGCGCACTATTTTCCCTTCTAGCTCATATTCAAAAAGGATTGCACCAAATCTTAAAAAGGCTTGTTCAAAGAGTGGATTGTTTTTGCAAAATTCCAAAATTTCATCTTTTGCTATATCTTTAGAATCTTGTTTTGTTTCTTCGCACAATCCAAGCGATTCTATCCACTCATCTATATCCCAAATGACTTGTGCCTTACCACTTTTAGCTAAACTCTGCGTACCTTGACTCTGTCCTATTTGATGAGGCAAAACAAAAATTTGCTTCCCCAAGCTTAACGCATAATTTGCGCTTTGTATTGAACCGCTTTGCAAATCCGCTTGAGGGATTATGACGCATTCCCCAAGACTGACTACCAACTTGTTTCGCTCCAAAAACGAAAAACGGCGTGGTTTATAAGGCGAATCAAATGGACTTAAAACAAGAGCGTTTTCATAGATTTGTTGAATAATTTTTGCGTTTGTTTGCGGGTAAATAATATCTAGGGAGGCTGGGGAAATCATTATTGTATTTGGCAAAGCATATTGGTGCGCAATAATATCTGTTCCAAGCGCACCACCGCTTACGATAACCATTCCTCTTTGTGAAAGTCTATGTGCAAGGATTTGAGTTAAATTTTGCGCATAGGGATTAGGGTTGCGTGTGCCAACAATCGTAATCTTGCGCCGTTGCAATAAATCTAAATTGCCACAATAAAAGATTCTTTCTAGTTTTAAATGCGATAATTCTTTAGGAATGGCTGGTAAAACAGAATAATCTCTTAAGAAACTCACAACATTTCTTTTAGGATTCTTTTTGCACAAGATAAATCACAATAGAATCCACAAAGCCATAACGCCGATACCCATCTGCTTCGCCCTCACCCTCAAACTCTTCTAATACTTCTTTTGCTGAATGATCTTGCAAGATTCTTACTAATTCTATGCTTTTGCCAAAACGTTCAAAATAACGCTTGATAGTAATTTTCCAATTCACATCAGAGTTTGTTAATGCTTGTTGAATCTGACTTAAATAAGCTATTTTTAAAAGCGAACCAATCTTATCCACCCAATAAGGAATCTCCATATATTCTCCAAAGACAACCATTGCGTGTTTTGCGTTTCCTGCTTGTGCGTAAGTTTTTGCCTCTTCGTAATATTTTAGAAAATCTTTGGTGAAGTCTTTAAATTGTTGCATTGAGCGCAAACTTTCAATTTCATCTACTAAAGAATAAACTTTTTTAATGTCTTTTGCCTCAATTGCGTTTAAAAGATTCTCTTTTTGTTGCATTAACACAATGCGTTCATTTGCTGCGCGTTTTAGGGTTGGAAAAACAAGCAAAATTTCTGCAATTTTCTTTGCCTCATCGTATTGAAAATTCTTTTCTAATTCTAGGAGATTGGTTAGCATACGCTCACCCACTAAAAGCACTTTTTTATATAAATTCATATCCCGCAAAAAAGAAAATTGAAAAGTTAAACTAAAATATTCTTTGAAGTTTTGTTTTTTGATTAACATATCGGCTTTTTCAAATACATCACAATTACGCAAAAGTTGCACAATTAATTCTTTTTTGGGAGTATTATTAAAAGGTGCTAGGGTTTGCTCTGCTAAACGTTTGTTTGTTCCTGCATTTTCCATAAGGAGTTTCTTGGCATTAAAAAATGTTTTATTCCAAATATTTTCTAACTTTTCATAGGCTTGGGTCTTGACTAAAAATTTCGTGGTTTGCAACATTTCATAGGCTTTTGTAAAATCCTTTTTATTGATTAATTCCAAAAAGGTTTTAACCCCGTCTTTTTGCGCAAGATAAAAGTCAAATTCACTTTTTTTTGCTTCATTTACAACAAAGGGTGCGGTAATCTCAACAGCCTGTTCTATTTCGTTTTGGTTGAGCAAATCAATGGCTTTTTGTAGAATCTCTGGCCACACTTCATCAAAGACTTTTGTCAAGGGGTGAATACTCAAAAAGACATTTTTGTTGATTGCCTCACGCGCACTCTTGTAGTCTTTGTTTTGTAGGCTTGTTTCTAGCTCTTCCCTGCCCTCGTTGTAATCAATAATCAAAAGTGTTCCATCTATTGCTCCAATGTATAAATACCCGCCCGAAAAAGCAAGTGAAGCAATACCTGCGTGTTCGTTTTTGATCTCCATTGCTTTGGAATTATCTTTTAGAGATAAAACATAAAGCGTGTCTGAACGCGTTCCAACTAGCGCATAATCTTCTGTTTCTGTAATTGCAATGGTTGAAGGCCAAAAAGCAAAGGGAAATTCCTGCGAAATAATTTTACCCTCTTTTAGGCTGAAGATTATGGAAGCATTGTTGCGACAAATAAGTATCAGTTTCTCGTCATTATCAAAAAAGCAAGAATCCTCCACCACATCATTGGTTGCAAAGTTGAAAGCAATTTTATGACGCAAAAGATCAAAAATCATTGTAAATTTGTCAAATCCACTAATGGCAATAAAATCTCCACTCTTAGAAAAGCGAATCGTAGAAATATAATCTGAACGCGCCATTAATGAGGAAATAGCTAAAAAGCTGTGTCCTTCATATAAAAATACTCTTCCATCTTGTCCGCCTGATACAAAAAATCTCCCGTCTTTAGAAAACGCGCAAGATTCCATATCGCCATCGTGGTCTTGCAGTGTTGCAATATGCTTCAAAGCAGAGCCATCAAGCTTTAGAATGAACGCCTTTTTTTCGCCCATCATAGGAAAGCAAAAGTAAGAATTGGGAGAAATTCCAAAGGCGTGGGAATAGCGGTGAGGGGATTCCATATCTTTAACCACTCGCAAACTTGATGCAATATGGAGATTTTGGTCAATTTCAGAAATGTAAAAAACATTATCAACACAAAATGTTGAATCTTTTACACGAGCAATACTTAAAATACTTCCTTGTAGCCGATGAGTTTCTTTTGGGGTTGTCATTATGAATCCCTTAAATTATATACTGAAAATATTTTAGCATAAATTTTTTATAGAATGGTTTATGGTGTGATAATTTCATTAACATACACAATCTCTACCCCGCTTTTAGTTAAATAATCCTCTGCGTTTTTGAGTGCCAATATTGTCTCTTTGTGTGGATGTCCAATCGCAATGGCATAACCTTTGGTTTTTGCTATTTTAACGGCTTGGATTAGTTGCTGTGTAATTTTTGGAATGCTTAATTCGTTGTCCAAAAATACATCACGTTCTAAAAATTTCTCTTGACAAGGATTGAGGGGTTTTTGAGAATCAGCATTGTAAAAAATATTTGTTTTGGTATGGGGAGTTGTCCTAGAATCTAAAAAGCTAATATTGTGCTTTGCAAGGGTTTCTAAAAGCAACTTCATAGATTCCAAATTTTGTGTAAATTTACTTCCTGTATGGTTGTTTATATAGGCTAATGTCGGAAAATCTTTTTTGATTGCTTGGATTCTTTTTTCAATTTTATCGCGTGAATCCCCTACAAACAACCATTCGTGTCCTTCTTGATAAAAATTTAATGCTTCAAGCGGCAAATGCACCATATAAAAGGGGGCAATTTCTGCAATCTTTGGCGTTTGTGGGTTGATTCTGCTTTTGGGAAATAAAGAGGGGGTGATTTTGTAATGGATTTTAGTCAAGACACGATATTGCGCAAGAGTGCCAATATCATCAATAATAATCGCAAGTTGTGGCTTGGTGCGTTGGCATTTTCTTTGTTCTTGTGTATTTTTTGTTGGGGATTCCTCTTGATAATCTTGTGTCTTTGTTTCATTCAATGACGTTGGAGAATCTAAATGGGTTTGTGTATCCTTTGGGGATTCTATTTCGTGCATCTGTTCCGGCGGTTCTTGAGCGGAACTTGCTTTAAGAGCCTCTAAGTTCTCTTTTAAAAAGTCAATATTTTTTTGGATTAATTCTGCATTGCTCTGCGCTAATGTGGCATTGGATTGTGTTTGTTGGGGAGATTCTGTATTTATTTTTTGTGGAGTTTTGTTTTGCTTTTGTGTTTTAGGGATAAAATTAAAACTAAGCAATAAAAGCAATAACGCAATAATCCCTATGGTTACAGGTTTGACTTTATCCATTTAAAAACTATTTTTCTAGCAAAATTTCAACTTCAAGCGTATTAAAATCTTGATTGGAATCGGTTTTAATATCTATCTTTTGCGCTTTTGTGTATTTTTTAATCACCTCTAAGATTTCTTGCTTCATCGCGTCCATATAAGGCACATTAATGGCGCGTTCGTGGGCTAAAATTAAAGTCAAGCGGTCTTTTGCCTCTTGCGCAGAGGATTTTTTACCCCCAAAGATTTTGTCTATCAAACTCATTTAAACAGCCTCCCAAAGAATCCCTTTTTGGCTTTTAATTCCAAATAAGGCACTTCCTCGCCCAAAATGCGTTTTGCAATATTTTGATATGCTTTTGCTGATAAGGAATCGCCATAAATTACAGGCTCACCGGTGTTTGTAGAGGAAATGATTTTCTCATCTTCTGGCACGATTCCAATCAAAGGCAACGCAAGGATATTTAGCACATCTTCCACGCTTAGCATCTCGCCTTTTTCTACCATTTCAGGCTTTAAGCGGTTGATGATGATATGCTTTAGCACTTCCTCGCCCTTTTGTGCTTTTTGGCTTTTTGCGTCTATGATTCCAATTACTCTATCGGCATCGCGCACACTAGAGACTTCAGGCGTAGAGATGATTAATGCTCTATCGGCTAGAAAAATTGCGTGTTCAAACCCGCCTTCAATCCCCGCAGGAGAATCTAGCAAGACAAAATCAAATTCCTCTTTTAATTTGTGAATCAATCCTGCCACTTTCTCTTTGTCCAAGATATTTTTATCTTTGCTTTGGCTTGCGGGGAGGAAGTAGAGATTCTTTGTTTTTTTGTCATTGATGAGGGCTTGGGAGAGGTTGCATTCACCCTCCATTACGCTTACAATATCATATACGATGCGATTTTCTAAGCCTAAAATCATATCTAAATTGCGCAAACCAATATCAAAATCCACCGCTACAACTTTTTTGCCAAGTTGCGCTAATCCCACCGCAAGATTCGCTGTTGTCGTTGATTTGCCTACGCCACCCTTTCCTGAAGTAATTGTCATCACGCACCCACTCAAACTATACACCTTCTTTGTAAAATAAGCTAAAAATTATAGCTTTTGCAGGATTTAATATAAATTAAATATAAAAAATTTTATAAATTTTAAAGGATATTTTGGAATCTTAAAAACCTTAAAGCAATGCAACACGCGCAAAGAAAAGCCAACCATTGCGTCATTGCAAGGCTTTGTCCGAAGTCTTGATGTGCATTTGCGAATAGTAAATTCACCCGCTTCAGCGCAAATCTGTAATATAGAATCTTGCTTTTAGGATTCCATTGTTAAAGATTTCTGTATGCCAAATTATGGATTGCCACACTTCGTTCGCAATGACGAAAAATCAAAGCGTCTGCCATTGCGTCATTGCGAGAAACGAACAAAGTGAGAGACGAAGCAATCTATAATGTTGCACTGCTTTAAAAATTCCATTGTAAAATTTATAGGCATATTAGATTATGGATTGCCACGATTCCACAAGTGGAATCTCGCAAGGACGAAGTTGGTTGATTCTCTATTGTTGCAAGAAGCAATACGCAATGATGCAGTAGAATCTTTTAGAATGGAATCAAAAAAGACTTGGAATATTTGCAAGGGATTGAATATGGTAACTTTTGCGGTGGATTTTGCAGAATCCATACTGCTTGATTGCGCTTAAATGCGCTTTTGTTCCATAGCCCTTGTTGTGCGCAAAACCATATTGCGGATATTCCTTATCCAAAGTGAGCATTTCCGCATCTTTCGCGCTTTTTGCTAAAATGCTTGCAGCACTGATTGCGTGGAGTTTGGAATCTCCTTTAACCAATGTTTTTAAATGTGGAATCTTAAAATTACAATTCCCGTCAAAGACAAAAAAGGGCGCATTGAGTGCCTCCAAAATCTCTTGCAAGGATTCCTTAATGCACGCGCTTAAGCCTTTTTTGTCAATCTTATTAGCACTGCTTTGCACCAAGTGAAAGTTTGCATATTGCTTGATTTGTTCTGCTAGAGAATCGCGGGTATTTTGGGATAGCACTTTGGAATCTTTGAGTTGGTTTAAGAGGCTGCTTGGGGGATTGTCAAGTAACACACCACAGACAAAAAGAGAACCCGCAATACAGCCGCGTCCCGCCTCATCAATGCCACAGATTGCGGGATATTGATTCAAAGGAATCGCAAGGGATTCTAGGGTTTGGTGTAAAGAATAGGGTAAATTTGCTAAAATAGGATTGTCCTCTAGCTTAGGATTGGAAGTAGGAATCTCTAAAGTGGAATCCCAAAGCGAAGAGGCTTTATTTTGGAGTTTTGCTTTAGCCATTATTCCAAGATAAGGCGCAAAACTTCCTTAAACTCACTCACAGGGTGAATACGCAATCCTTTTTTAACCTCTTCTGGGATTTCGTCCATATCGCGTTCAAAATTTTTCTTGGGAATCAATACTTCTTTCATTCCGGATTTATAGGCTGCAATTAGTTTTTCTTGCAATCCTCCAATAGGCAAGACTTTTCCGCGCAAAGTTAGCTCACCTGTCATCGCCATATCGCCACGCGCTTTTTTGTTTGTAAGCAGAGAAGCAATCGCACTAGCAATGGCGATTCCCGCACTTGGTCCGTCTTTTGGAGTTGCGCCCTCTGGAACATGCAAATGCACATCAAAGCGATTATAAATTTCGCTTGAGCTAGGTTTTAGTTTCTCTTCCTTTTCCTTGGGAGTTTGCGGAATGAGTTTGCAATCAATCTTCAATACCCCACTATCAATCAAGGACTTAACATAAGAATACGCAATTTTTGCGCTTTCTTTCATCACATCGCCTAAATTTCCCGTTAGATTCAAGTTGCCCTTGCCCTTAATTTTGAGTGCTTCTATTTTTAAAACATCACCCCCAACGCTTGTCCATGCAAGTCCATTGACCAATCCAACTTCTGCATTTTTGTTTGCGCCTTCAAATTCAAATACGATTTTGTCTAAAAATTCGTGTAGATTCTTTGAAGTAATTTGAATTTTCTCCTGCGGTGATTGTAAAATGCGTTTTGCGACTTTGCGTAAAATTTGTGCAATCTTGCGGCGGAGATTCCGCACCCCCGCTTCTCTTGTATATTTCTCTATTAAAAGTTTAATTGCGCCATTTGAAAAATTAATCTCACTATTTTGCAATCCGTGTTTTTTAAGCTCTTGAGGAATGAGATATTTTTTAGCAATTTGCTCTTTTTGGCTTGGCGTGTAGCTGTTGATATTAATAAACTCCATTCTATCGCGCAATGGAGCAGGAATCGCACTAATATCGTTTGCGGTAGCAATGAAAATCACTTGGGATAAGTCCAAATCAAAATTTGTATAATAATCCCTAAATTCCTTGTTTTGCTCTGGGTCTAAAATTTCTAGCAATACAGAGGAGGGGTCTCCGCGAAAAGAATTGTGAATCTTGTCTATCTCATCTAATACAACAACAGGATTCATTTCTTTTGCATCAATCAGCCCTTGAACGATTCTACCGGGCATTGCACCGATATATGTTCTGCGATGTCCGCGCAACTCATTGACATCTTCTAAACCGCCCAATGCGATTCGGATTAATTTTCGCTTCAAAGCCGTAGCGATAGAGTTTGCAAGACTTGTTTTGCCAACACCCGGAGGTCCATAAAAACAAAGGATTGTGCCTTTGTTTTCGTTGTTGCTTTTGCCACGCAACCCGAGCAATTCACGCACCGCAAAATACTCTACAATGCGTTCCTTTGGTTTTTCTAAGGCGAAATGATCTTTATTGAGCTGTTTTTCTACCTCATCAATTTTAAGGGGTTTTTGCGCATAAGAGCCAAAGGGAATCTCCAAAACCAATTCCACATAGTTTTGCAATAAATTTGCGTCTGCGCTATCTTGGTGCATTCTTGAGAGTTTGTTGATTTGTTTGGAGATTTCTTTATAAACTTCTTTGTTTAAAATGTTTTTTAGCTTTTCTAGTTTTTGGCGATACTCTTCTATTTCAGAATCTTTACTGCTATCCCCGCCTAACTCCTTTTGAATTTGCTTTAATTGTTCTTTTAGGAAATATTCTTTGTTGATTTTTTCCATTTGAGAATTAACTTTGGTTCTAATCTCTTTTTGAATTTGTTGGGCGCGGATTTCCTCCATCACGATTTCAATCAGGCTTAAAAGTCGCTCTTCAGGATTGTTTTCTTTAAATATTTTATAGGCTTGGTCTTTTTTGAGACGAATCGCACTAGAAATTAAATCTGCTGCGCGATTAGGGTCCATTGTCTCATTGATGCTTTTAAGTAAGTCTTGTGGAAAATTCTGCGAGATATTGTATAAATTTCGCAATCGTTCTTTTAAAACCGATAAGATAGCTTCAATACGCGCAGAATCAAAGGGTAGAGAAAGGATAGGCTCTATGCTTCCTCTTAGGGGAATTTTGGATTCTATATTCAGCAAATGTCCGCGACTTAAGCCTTGGAATAGGATCTTCACTCGTCCTTCAGGCAATGCTACGCGGCGCATTATTGCTCCAATGACGCCTACATCGTAGAATCCCGTATCGCTCTCTCCCACCTCACTAGATTTAGAAGCGGTAATAAAAACAAGTTTATCTTGGGATTCCATTGCTAAATCAATGGCTTTTAGGTTTTCTTCATCGCTTATAAATAGGGGTGCAATCATAAAGGGATATAAAAACATATCCTCTTCTACAATTACGGGTAAATTTTTTGGAAATTCTCCATAACGTTCTAATTGCATATTATCTCCTACCATTCAAACATTCTCTGATACCAAGGTGAATGAGCTTCTTGATAATACACTTCTTTAATCCAAGCATTTTCATCTACTTTTTGTCGATAAAATTCTGCGGCATTTGCTTTGCCTCTTCGCTCATAAAGTTTAATAATTTCTTTATTCAAACTCAAATTGGCTAACTCAAGCTTTAAAAGCATTGTATCTACCATTGGGCGGTAGCGAGAATAAGGATATTTTTGGTCAAAAGTCTTTGCTTCGTTGATGGATTGTTGCAGTAATTGCTGGTCGCGGAATTGCTTACCAAAGGCAAAATAATTTGCTTGTAGTTTTAAAAAATGCACGAAGTCAATATTGTCTGCACTGCCAAAACGTTTCATAAATTCATCAAAATAGAATCCTGCCAACAAATACTCTTCGTTTTGCATATGTGCGCGCCCTAAAATTAACATTGCCTCACTCAAGAGCGGTGAGTTTAAATGCTCACTTTGTAAGGACACAAAGTAGCTATCTGCTTTTTCCAAATCGTTATTGCGAATTTCTTTTAACATATTCTCATACCAATAATCGGCAGATTTATTGACTTCATCTAATGCTAAACCGCTGTTAGTTTTAGAGGAACAAGCATTAAAAAGCATTAAAAGACATAAGGCAAAAAGGGGGAATTTGATTCTTTTTAACATTGTATAGATTCCTTGAATTTTTAAATCTTTAGATTTGAGTATATGGATTTTGTCTTATTACAGCCAAAAAACCAAAAAATAGTCGTAATTATAGCGGATTTGTAAGAGATTTTATAAATTTTTTTAAATAAAATTGATTTTTTTGTTTTGATTGTGATAAAATCTCACGAAACTTTAAGTTAAGAATAGTTTTCTTACAATTTTTAACGCCAACTTGGCTTAAGGAAGGGCAATGGAATTTGTAGTAAAATCCCCGATTTTAGGTTTTGAGCATATTCAAAAGATGAAACTAGAGAGAATCGCAAAAGATGATGAAACTTTTATGCAACTAAAAAGTTGCGAGAATGATGGTATCTCTTTTACATTAGTGAATCCTTATGCTATGCGCACAGACTACGAATTTGAGATTCCATCTTCCATTAAAGCTCTTTTAGAATTAAAAGGCAAGACAAATACAGACCCACAAAATTCCAAACTTGCCACACTAAATATCGTCTGTGTTAAAGAACCCATTGAAGAATCTAGCGTAAATTTCTTAGCGCCTGTGCTATTTAATTTTGAAAACTGCACAATGGCTCAAGTTGTGTTAGAAAACTTTAAATACGAAAACTTTGGATTATCTGAACCAATTTCAAAATTCTTTGACTTTACCAAACAATAAACACACAATGAAATCCTTAATCATTCTAGGCTACGGAAAAATGGCAAAAGCCTTAGCGCAAGGCTTGAAAAGTCAATATAACATTGTAGTGTGCGGACGCAATCACGCAAAAATCCAAACCTTTTGTGATGAGCTAAGCCTAACACCCCTCTTTTTAGAAAATTCCACAATCTCTCTTACGCAAAACGATGAGATTCTGCTTTGCGTGAAGCCCTATGCGCTGACTTCTTTTGTGTTTAAAGGTAAAGCAAAATGTGTGTATTCTATCCTCAATGCCGTAAGCCTAGAAACCTTGAAACAAACCATAGAATCGGAAAATTATATCCGAGCAATGCCTAATATTTGTGCAAGTGTTGGGCAATCCATCACGAGTCTTTGCGGTGATTTAGCCTTTAAAGAGGAATCGTTTGCGATTTTTGATTCTATTGGTAAGAGTGTGTGGCTTGAAGAAAAAGATTTTGCCTTAGCCACTGCTTTGGGCGGGTGCGCACCGGCATTTTTGGCACTTGTGGCGGAATCACTGATTGATAGTGGTGTAACTTATGGCTTGAAACGCGAGGATTCTACACAGATTGTGCGCACACTCTTTAGCGGATTTGCAAAACTTTTGGAGCAAAATCACCCTACATTACTCAAAGAAAGTGTGATGAGTCCGGGCGGTTCTACGGCGCAAGGTGTAGCAACATTAGAAAAATATGCTATCAAAAATGCCTTTTTGGAGGCAATCCTCACTTCCAAAAACTTTGCCTAAAAGATTCTTTGTTTGCGAACTATTGCAATTTTAGGTGGTAGTGGGTCTGGCAAAACCGCATTATCGCTAGAGATTGCCTCTGCACGAAATTATGTCATTCTCTCATTGGATTCTTTAAGCATTTATAGGGAAATTGATATTGCAAGTGCAAAACCAAGCATTAAGGAAAGAGAGGGAATCCCCCATTTTGGCATAGATTTATTGAATCCCAACGAATCGCAAAATGTGCATAATTTTATCCAAGAATACCACAAAGCACGAGAATTTTGTGAAGCCAATCATCAACATCTTTTAATCGTGGGAGGCACGAGCTTTTATCTTAAGATGTTGCTTTGTGGAATCTCCCCTGCTCCTGCATTATCGCCCTCCCAAAAGATCCAAATAGAAGCTGCCTTACAAAATTTAGGGGATTTAAATGAAAAGTATCGCTACTTATCAAAAATAGATTCTTGTTATGCAAAGAAGCTAAAGCCTCAAGATTCTTATCGCATTCATCGCGCATTAGAAATTTATTTTTCTACACAAACAGCACCAAGTCTTTATTTTGAAAATCACCCCGCAAAACCAATTTTGCAATCTTGTGAAATTTTTGAAATCGTATTGGAGCGCGAATTGTTAAGAAAGAGGATTCAAGGGCGCACACAAGAGATGTTAAAAAATGGATTAATAGATGAGGTTCAAAAGCTTACAACGCGCTACGGATTCAATCATCAATGGGCTAAGAGCATTGGCATTAAAGAAACGCTAGAGTATCTCAATCCCCAAGAGAACGCAATGATAAAATCTCAATCTGCACCTATTACTTCCTTGCAATCTCTTTGCGATTCCATCTCGATGCACACAGCTCAACTTGCAAAACGGCAACGCACTTTTAATAAAACACAATTTCCGACACATTTTTGTGGCACAGCAGCAGACATTTATTCTCAAATACATTTACCCTCTTAAGAAGCTATTCAAGCAAATTTTTAATCTTTTTAAAGTTAAAAATAAATACAATAAGAACCATAAAAGCGGAGAAAGGGGAACAATATGTTTAAGCGTTTATCATTAAAGTTAAAAATTTCTGTGCTTGTAGTGGGGGTGATAGTTAGTTTAGTAAGCATATCTGGTATTATATTGTATTTTAAGGAAGATATGATTCGCAACACAGACGCTGAAATCCATAAAGCTATCAGTCAAGAAGTGGAGCAAAAAATCAAACTTGCAACAGATACCATAGCAGAAGCATTGGGAGAGCTAGTTGTAGGGTTAGATGAGCCTTCGCAGATTGCGATTATTGCAAAAGCAATTGAAAAATTCCGATTTGAATCCGATAAGAGTGGATATTATTTTGCCTACAAAGAACACACACCTGTGGCACATCCAACGCGTAAAGATTTAATTGGAAAATCGCTTTATGAAGCAAAAGATGCAAATGGCGTATATTATGTTAGGGATTTGTATGAAACCGCAAAAACACAAAAACAACAGACAAAATATGTCCATTTTTCTTTTAGCAAACCGCTTCCTGATGGCAGTCTTGGCACAGCGCAGAAAGTTGGCTATGCGGCAATGATTCCAAATACAAATAATATTTGGATTTCCACAGGCGTCTATACAGACACCTTAAGTGAATATGTTAATGGAATATCCTATGACATTATAGGTTTTATAAATTCGGCATTATTCAAGGCGTTTTTGATTGGAATGGTTATTTTATGTGTTATTTTGATTCCTCTAATTTGGACATTTTATAGCAACCTTATTTTTAGTGTGCGCACAATACAAAACGGCTTAACCCACTTCTTCTCCTATCTCAACCACGATACAAAAACAGCAAATCTGATTCAAATCAAATCCAATGATGAGTTTGGAACGATTGCAAAAGAAATCAACCAAAATATTCAAAACATTCAAAAAGGTTTAGAAAAAGATGAAACAGCCATTGCTCAATCTGCACAAACAGCTAAAGCAGTAGAAAATGGAGACTTAACAGCAAGAATCATAGAGAATCCTCACAATCCACAGCTGATAGAATTAAAGAATGTGTTGAACAATATGTTAGATGTTTTACAAAAACAAGTGGGTTCTAATATGAATGAAATCCATAGAGTCTTTGATTCTTATAAATCTTTAGACTTTACAACAGAAGTAG
>NZ_JHWC01000015.1 GCF_000687535.1 Helicobacter rodentium ATCC 700285 | reverse complement strand
CAATTCCAAACTTTTAAGATTCCATTGTGATATTTTTCTTTTTTCATTATTATAGATTGCTTCGTCATTCGCTTTGCTCATTCCTCGCAATGACAAAAATCTCCCACAAAGCTTTTTTATAATTGAAACATTTTTTAACTTTTGTCTTAGAATTTTGCAAGGTTTCTTAAAATTAAAGTTTTATTTTGATAGAATATAAAGTTTCTTAACAAAAAATTAAGAATTTGTTTTAATTAGGAGGAAATAGATGGCAGAGAATGTCAATCGTAGAGATTTCCTTGGTATGACTCTAGGAGGTATTGCGGCTATTGGTGCGGGTGCATCATTGGTTGCTATGAAATCTTCTTGGGATCCATTGCCAAGCGTTGTTTCAGCTGGTTTCACAACTATTGATTTAAGCAGTATGCAAGATGGTGAATATAGACAAGTTGAATACAGAGGAACGCCTGTATATGTCATTAAAAAGACTGCGGAAATGAAAAAATGTGAAGAAAGAGATGTAGTTGTGGGTAATGCAGATTATAGTTTAGGTATCCAAATTTGCACCCATTTGGGCTGTATTCCATCTTATGATTCTAAAACCACAGAATTTCATTGCGCTTGCCACGGTGGGCGTTTTGATGCTTGTGGTAGAAATGTATTTGGTCCTCCTCCAACACCAATGAAAATTCCACCTTTTAAAATTGATGGTGCAAAATTGGTGCTTGGTGAAGAAGGTCCTGAATACCTTAAACTTGTAGGCAAGGCATAAGGAGTAATATATGGCACAGATTCGTGAAGCAAATGGTATTATTGATTGGTTGGATCAAAGACTTGCAATCAAGCCTTTGATGAAAGTTTTAATGACGGAATATTGGATTCCTAAAAACATCAATTTCCTTTGGGCAATGGGTGTGGTTTTGGTTACTTTATTTAGTATTTTAGTGATTTCTGGATTGTTTTTGCTAATGTATTATAAGCCAGATACCAAACTTGCATTTGATAGTGTAAATTATACAATTATGCAAGAAGTGAAATATGGTTGGTTGTGGAGACATTTACACGCAGTAAGTGCGTCAGTCTGTTTCTTGGTTATTTATATCCATATGTTCGTTGCAATTTATTATGGTTCTTATAAACGCGGGAGAGAGATGATTTGGCTTACAGGTATGGCTTTGTTTGGTTTGTTCTCTGCTGAAGCCTTTAGTGGCTATATGCTTCCTTGGGGGCAAATGAGTTATTGGGCGGCAGCGGTTATTACGAATTTATTTGGTGGAATCCCTGTGATTGGATCGGATTTGGTTGTGTGGATTCGTGGTAACTTTATTGTTGCAGATGCAACCTTGACAAGATTTTTTATGTTACATGTTGTATTGTTGCCTGTTGTGATTATGATTGTTATTGGAGTGCATTTCTACACTTTAAGGATTCCACATGTTAATAATATGTATGGGGAAGAGTTAGACTTTGAAAAAGAAGCAGAGAAGTTTAAAGCAGGAAACAAAAAAGAATCCAAAGTGATTCCTTTCTGGCCTATGTTCCTATCTAAGGATTTCTTTGTTGCGAGTTTCTTCTTGGCAATTTTGTTTTATCTTACTTGCTATCATTACAGCTTTGCGCTAGATCCAATTAACTTTGACCCTGCAGACCACCTTAAAACACCACCGCATATTTATCCTGAATGGTATTTCTTGTGGAGTTATGAGATTTTGCGTGGTTTCTTCTTTAGCTCGGATTTAGGTTTGATAGCATTTGGAATCGCAAATGTTGTGTTTATGCTTTTCCCTTGGTTGGATAGAAGTAAAGTTGTTGCACCTGCACATAAAAGACCCGGCTTTATGGTATTTTTCTGGCTTTTAGTTGCGGATATGATTGTTTTAACAATTTGGGGCAAACTTCCACCAACAGGTGCAAATGCTTATATTGGCTTTGTTGCTACGATTGCATTTTTAGTATTATTATTTGTTATCTTGCCGATCGTTACAAAGCTTGAAGACAAACGGAATTAAGGAGTGAGAATGAAAGAATTCTTAGCATTAATCGTTGTTGTTGTGCTAACAGGGATTATTTATTGGGGTGTTGAACCCTTTGCACATAGTCAGATGAATCCAGAAGTTGCTCCAGCAGATTATCAATTTAGGGATTTAACACCAATTGCATTAGAAGGTAATGCTGCAAATGGTAAAGAGATAGTGAATACAAATTGTCTTGCTTGCCACTCTATTAAAGCAGAGGGAATGGAATCTCCATTTGCTCCAGAAGATGCACTCGCAGCTTATGGAGTTGTTCCACCGGATTTGTCTTCTTCGGGCTTAATTTATGAGAAAAACTTTTTGGCTAATGTGATTAAAAATGCTTCTATTGCCACAAAGCAAACACATAAATTTGATGGAAATCACCCAATGCCAGCTTATGATTGGATGAGTGATCAAGAGATTGCAGATATTGTTGCTTATTTGACTAGCATTGCTCCTCAAGAGTTAAGCGATAAAGAAGTGTTTATTGATGCGTGTGGTCGTTGCCATAGTGTGCGCTATGATAAATGGAGTGCAGAGGGCGGTATGACAGACTATTTAGGCACAAAAGTTCCAGACTTATCTATGATGATTCGTAGTAGAAGTATGGATTATTTGCATACTTTTATTAATGATCCACAAAAGCGACTCGCGGGAACTGCAATGCCACGCGTTGGTTTAACGCAAAATGCAGAAAATCAAGTGGTTGCATATATGGAATCTGTGGGCGATAGTAAAAAGCCTGAACGCGAGGCACTTGGCTATAAACTTGTCATCTTTATGCTCGTGATGGGTGTTATTGCTTATCTTTGGAAGCGTAAAATTTGGCACGATGTGCATTAAGGCTTAAGTTTTAAAGCAGGGGTTTTCCTTGCTTTAAAATCCATAAAAGCACTTCGTCAAAAACTAAACTAAACTTTCACTGCTTAGAATCTTACTATAAAATAACATTTTACCCCTACTTTTGGAAACAGATTGAAATTTGATGATGGAATCGCAATGCTAGAGATCGGATTTATTTTGAGGATTTGATGGAGAGAATCAAAGAATCCTTTGTGGCTAAAATCTGTGGTTTAAAGGCAGTGTAAAGCTTGGTGTGTCCTTGTAGGGCAGATACGATGTCCATAATGTGGAATCTCGCAATAACAAAAAACAAACCACTTAGTCATTACGAGGCATTAGCCAAAGCAATCTATAATCCCGCATACTCAAGATTCCCCCACCGCGTCATTGCGGACAAAAGTGAAGCAATCCATAATCCCGCATACATTAAACTTTACAAAACTTTGCAATTCCAAACTTTTAAGATTCCATTGTGATATTTTTCTTTTTTCATTATTATAGATTGCCACGAAAAGCTAAAGCTTTTCTCGCAATGACAGAGGGATAAAACGCAATGACGCAATGGTTTTTGTCATTGCGAGGCGTAGCCGAAGCAATCCATAATCCCGCATACATTAAACTTTACAAAACTTTACAATTCCAAACTTTTAAGATTCCATTGTGATATTTTTCTTTTTTCATTATTATAGATTGCCACGAAAAGCTAAAGCTTTTCTCGCAATGACAAAAAACAAAATACTTTGTTTGCAAAATTATGGGGTGCCACGAATACTACGCATTCTCGCAAGGACGAACCCAATTAATTAGACTCTGCATTGATAATAGGCTTGTCCAAAGCTAATTCCGCCGTCATTGCAAGGGATTAGATGATGTAGAAAAACTTGTTTATCTCTTAAGGCTTCTAATGTAAGTTGCGTTAAAAGTTTATTTTGGAAGCAACCACCGCTTAATGCAATACAGGTAGAATCCTTAGCGATTTTTGCAATCATTTGGGCTAAAGTATAATGAAAATTAAGTGCAATTTGCGATAATGAAATCTTGTTTTTCAAGTCATTATAAATATCTTGAATGAGGGATTGCCACAAAATGGTATTGTCTCGTATGGTAAAGGGATAGGATTTTGGTTTTGCACCCTTTGTTGCTAAGGATTCTAAAATCATTCCTCCCTCTCCCTCGTAATTTGTTTTCAAACAAACACCGCAAAGTGCGCTTACTGCGTCAAATAACCTACCAACAGAATCGCAAAGTATTTTATCATCTGCTTGATGAAGTTTGTAAAAAAATGCAAGTGCATTCTCTCCAAATTCTTGTTTTAAGGATTCTATTAAGGGTAAATCTAGCCTTGTATAATTTTCTCCAAAGGCACTAAAAAGCATTTCCAAACCAAGTCTTCTAATGTCTTTAATCGCTTTTTCTCCTCCTAGAAGTGCAAAGTTATCAAAATGTGCAAAACGAGAAAACTCTAAAGGCTTCTTTGGATTCCATTTTAGAAATTCTCCTCCCCAAATTTTTCCATCTTCACCATAACCAGTTCCATCAAAAATGACACCCAAAACCTCGCAATCAATAGAATTTTCTGCAATATTTGAAAGCAAATGCGCAAAATGGTGTTGCACAAAATGTGTTTGTGTTGTTTGGCGAATTAAATGCCTTTGTGTGTAATTGGGGTGTAAATCCAATACTAAAGTATTCAAGCTTGTTTTGTATTGATCGCAAAAAAGTTGCTGTGTGGCGGTGAAATTATCCAAACTTGCTAGATTATCCAAGTCTCCTAGATGAGGGCTTAACAGGGTTTTGTTACGAAAATGTAAGCAAAAGGTTGCTTTTTGCTGCGCACCTAAAGCGATGAAATTTCTGGATTCTTCATTGGATTTTTTCTTTGGTAGAGGAAGTGCAATATCAGATAAAAATCCTCTAGCGCGGCGCAAGACTTGCAGATTTTTTAAAATACTTTCTTGATTTTTGAGTCCATATTCCCTTACAAGGCTATCATCAATGGGGTTTAGAATATCACGATTAAAGAATAAGATACCATCGCAGACTTCCCCTAAATGTTCTATGATTGCGCCAAAACTTTTGATAATAGGTTCTCCGCTCAAATTGGCACTTGTAAAGATTAATGGTAAGTTTAGTGCATAAGTGAGTAAATAATGCAAAGGTGCGTAGGGTAGAATAATGCCTAAAGTGTTGAGGTTTGGCGCAATACAATCAAGTGGTAAAGAATCTTGAGTGTTGAATCGCTTTGCTTCCGTTAAAACAATAGGGGAAATAGGGGAAGTAAGAATTGTTTTTTCATTTGCATTGAGTTGGGCATAAGATTCTGCCATTTCTAAATCTTTGCACAGAATTGCAAAGGGTTTTGTGGGGCGATGTTTGCGTTCTCTAAGTCTTGTAATTGCTTGAATATTGAGGGCGTTGCATACAAGAGCATAACCGCCAATACCCTTAATAGCAAGGATTTTACCCTTTTTTAAATCTTTAATTGCTGCTTGGAGCGGATTGGAATGAAAGATATTTTTAGATTCTAATTTTTCGTATAATGTAGAATCAGGGATCTCTCCTAGTGGTATATTGAGGGATTTAAATTGTTTGAGATTGTCTGCGTAAAATAGCTTTGGTCCGCAAACTTGACAGCAGTTAATTTCTGAGTGGAATCTACGAGAATTTGGGTCATCATATTCGCTTTGGCATTCTTTACACATTTTAAATTTTGCCATTGAAGTGTTTTGCCTATCGTAGGGAAGGGTGGAAATAAGACTATATCTTGCTCCACAATTTGTGCAACTAATAAACGCATAACCAAAGCGGCGATTGTTGGAATCAAACAATTCTTTCAAGCAATCTTGACAAAGCGCAATATCTGCTGGAATCGTAGCACTTAGGGGTAGATTTTGCTCACTTTGTTTGATGATGAAATCTTGATAGATTGGGTTTGTTGGGATTAAATTTTGGTTGAAATGTGTGATTTTTGCGACATTTGGGGGATTTTTTAAATCTTTGATAAAGGCTTTAAGTTGTTTCTCTTTGCCTTGTGCTACAATCCAAACGCCTTGCGTATCATTGCATACAAAACCTTTTAGTTTGTGTTGTGTTGCAATTCTATACACAAAAGGACGGAATCCCACTCCTTGCACGATTCCTTGTAGATGAAATTCATAAGTGAGTAGTTGCTGGATTTTATTTTTAGACATTTTCAAACTTTCTTTAATACTTTAATTTATAGAATTTTAAAATATTTTTAATTAGGATTTAAATAATGTTAAGAGGAATTTATGCTATAAGCGATACAACTTTAACACCAAAGGATAAATTGGAACAATCATTACAAGCTGCAATCAAAGGTGGAATCGCATTGTTTCAATTACGCGACAAAGAAAGTAGTGATGAGGAGATTGCAACACTTTGTCATCAATTAGGGCAGATTTGTCAAGAGTCTAATGTGATTTTTGTGTTGAACGATAGAGTAGAACTTGCGATTCAACTCAATGTGCAGGCTCTGCATATTGGTAAAAAAGAAAATGATATGCCCTATAGTTTAGAGGAATTATGTCAAATCCGTTCTTGCTATCGTGGAATCTTGGGTGTTTCTTGCTATGGGGATTTAAAGTTAGCCCAAGCTGCAAAGGAAGCTAAAGCGGATTATGTTGCTTTTGGAGCTTGTTTTCCCTCCTCTACCAAACCACAAGCCCAAAGGATTGACATAAAGCTTTTTGAATCCTTTAATGCAATGCCCACTTGCGCTATCGGTGGTATCAATGATGAGAATATTAAACTTTTAAAACACGCACAAATGGTTGCTTGTGTGCGTAGTATTTGGCTAGGAGATATTGAGCAAAATGTGCAAAAGCTGATTCAAAATTGGCAATTTGCTTAGGGTTTTTCAAAGATAATGATTTCATAAGAGCTTTGTTTCTTGACAACGGATTTGCTAGGCTGGTTGGCTTTGAGTTTCTCTAGGTTAAGGCGCAACTCTTCAATTTCTTTGTCTTGTTCGTCAAGTCTATCTTTAAGGCGCAAAATAATATCCACACCCGCAAGATTCACTCCCAAATCTCTTGTTAAACGCAAAATCATCTTAATTTTATCAATATCGCGTTGGGAATATAGACGCATTTTGCCATCTGTTCTACCCGGCTCCACCAAACCTTCGCGCTCATATTGTCTTAGAGTTTGCGGGTGAATTGCTAGAATTTTAGCAACAACGCTAATGAGATAAACCGGTTCATCGTAGCTATACATTTTAACTCCTTATAAGTATTTTTCAAGTGCAGTTTTTAGCTCCTCTGGCAAAGAATCGCAATCAGGCAAAACAATGTTTGCTTCTAGGTATAAATCGCCATAATTTTTTGTTTTGCGATTGATTGCACCTAGCTCTTTTACGCGGAATCTTTGAGAGTTTTTTGTGTTTTTTGGCACTTTTAGAGTAATTGTTTTGTAGAGGGTTTCTATCTCAACCTTGCCTCCAAACAACGCTGCTTTAAGAGGTAAATCAAATTTTTTTGTTAAGTCGTCTCCCTCTTGGCTGTATTGTGGGTGAGGTGCTACATTTACTTTTAGAAGTAAATCTCCACTTTGCGCTCCTATGGACTTGCCTTTACCTTTTAAGCGAATCGTCTCTCCGCTTTTGATTCCTGCTGGGATTTTAATATCATAGTTATGATTTTGCACATTTACGCTATGTTTTCCACCCAAAATCGCGGTGGTAAAAGGGATTGTGATTTGAGCATTTAAGTCTAAATTGGGTTGATTTCTTGCACTTCCAAAATCAAATCCATTACTGCTAAACCCGCCAAAACCTGCATTGCCAAAGTTTGCACCACCAAATCCGCCAAAACCCCCACTAAAAAGTTGACTTAAAATATCATCTAAATTAACATTTCCTTGCCCACGCGCAAAATCGTGGAAATTTTGTCCGCCAAACATAGAATCGCCAAATTGATCGTATTGTTTGCGCTTGTTTGCATCGCTTAAGATTTCATAAGCAGCGTTAATTTCTTTGAATTTCTCCTCTGCACCGGGTTCTTTATTGATGTCTGGGTGGTATTTTCTTGCTAGTTTGCGATAAGATTTTTTAATCTCCTCCGCACTTGCATTTTGATTGACTTCAAGTGTATCATAAAGACTTTTTGACATTTTAATTCCTTAAAAATTATAAACTTTTAGTTTATTATATAATAAAACTTTAGTATATGTCAATCAACTTTATTTCTTTTATTTTAATGTTATAATTTTACTTTTTTTGGAGGAATGTATGCAATATCCCCTTTTATGTTTGAGCGCAAGTGCTGGGAGTGGAAAAACTTATCAATTAACAATGCGTTATTTAAATTTATTGTTTTTAGGCGCAAAACCCTCTAATATCTTAACGCTTACTTTTACTAGAAAAGCCGCCCAAGAAATGGAAGAGCGAATCATAAAAAACATTAAAGAACTTTATGACAATAAACATAATAGGGAGTATATTAAAAAGTTTGAGTTTATTGCTATCAAAGATGAGCAGGATTGGCAGAAGTGGCAAGATAAAATCAGTCAAATTTATTATGAATTTTTGCGTGAGGATTTGAAAATCACAACCATTGACGCGTTTTTTCAGAGAATTTTGAAAAATTTTTGTTGGTATGTGGGCGTAGAATATGATTTTGCATTACAAGAGGACGATTGGGATTCCATTGTAGAAATCTTTTTATCTCACTTGGAAAGAAATGATTTGAATTGTATTTTGGATATTTGCTACAACAAAGGACAAACTTTAAACAATATACTAAGCTTGTGTATTTTTCTTGATTCTTTTAAGGAGATGGTTACTCCTTTGCTTTTTGAGAAGTTGGAACCACAAAGCAAGAATAATAACGCAAAAGAAAGGGCGATGGAATACGCAAATTGCTTAAAAGAATCCTATTATAATGCAAAAGGAGAGATTCCATCTAGCTTAGATTTTACGGATTTTGCTAGTTTGCTTGAGAAGGGTAAAACTTGGCTAATCAAAGAAAGTATCAATGAATATAGAGGGTTTAAGAACATACCTTTTAATCCGCAGGATTTTGAGGATTTAAAAAGAGCAATTTCTCAAGCTTTTTTATTGGAGGAAGCAGAGTATTTAAAACAGCTTTATTGGATTTTTCAATGTTTTTTGAATGCAAAGGAGCGATACTATCGGCAAGAAAATTGTTTAAGTTTTAATGCGGTAGCTTCAAAGGTTTATGCGCTATTGGCTAGAAACATTTTAAATAAAGATTTTTTATATTTTAGGTTAGATAGCTCACTTAGTCATATTTTAATAGATGAATTTCAAGATACAAGCATTTTGCAATATGAGATTTTAAAGCCATTGCTTGATGAAATCAAAGGGGGAAAGGGGCAGAAAAATTTTCTTAGAAGCTTTTTTTATGTTGGCGATATTAAACAATCTATTTATCGCTTTCGTGGAGGGAATCCAGAGTTATTTAAGATTGCAAGTGCCGGAATGGAATATCAAGTTTTAGAGGCAAATTATCGCAGTGCTAGAAATATTGTTGCATTGGTAAATGATGCCTTTAAAGATAGGATTCAAGACTTTACTCCACAGATTCCAAAGATAGATGCAGAAGGCTATGTGAGAGTGCAAGAATGCTCAAAGGATAATCTCTATTCAGAGGTTTTTAAATGCTTGGATTCTTTAAAATGTTTGGGAGCAAAAGAGGAAGGAATCGCAATTTTGGTGTTTGATAACAAATCGGTAGTGGATTTAGCGCAAATTTTGCAGGAAAAAGGCATTAAGGTTGTAATGGATACAAGTGAAAAATTAATCAACCATAATGAAGTGCGTGCTTTAATTGAAGTTTTAAAATACATACAAACAAGAAATATTCAATTTAAATATGAATTTTTTATGCTTTTAGGGTTGGAGATTACAGAATCGCAAAATAAAAATTTAGAGCAATTTTTAGATTCTATTGCTAAAATAAAAGAACCTGCAAAAGTATTATTGCAAATTATGGGGCATTACCATATTGCAAGTTTAAGCGCAAAGAAATTTTTGGAATCTTGTCTGCAATTTTATAGCATCAAAGAATTATTGACACAGGTAGAAAAAATCGCATTAGATATTATTTCAAGTGATTTTTCCGGGATTCGTATTATGACAATTCATAAATCTAAAGGGTTGGAATTTGATAATGTGCTTGTAGTGGATAGAGCGAATACTGGGAATTATCAGCATAATAATATATTTTTTGAATTGCAAGAAAATGGCATAGAAATTAAACAAATCTTTAAATATTCTAACAAAATCAGAAATCATTTGGATAATGCGTATAAAAATGCCTTGCGTAAAGAAGAGGAATTAGAGAGAGAGGATTTAAAAAATCAGCTTTATGTCGCTTTGACTCGCGCCAAAAATACAATGAATATTTTTTGCTTGAATGAAAAAAGCTCTTTTGAATGCTTACAATTAGAGGAGCAAGAAAGGGGGGATTTAAAAGAGGCTATTACAATGCAACTTCAAAATTTTAAAAACCCTCAAAACTTAGAATCCCAAGCAACTTTTTGCGCAATGACACCTCATCAATCCATTTTAGAAAATTTGGGCAGACAGAAAGAAATGTATGTTGGAGAGAATAAAAAAAATGAGGAGGAAAATGATTTAAGCAGTTTAAAGGCAATTTATCGCGGAATCGCATTGCATTTTGTTATGGAGCAAAAACTTAAAAATTCTCTTTGCGATACATTGATTTTAGAGCTTTTAGATAATAAAATGGGATTTTATTTAACGCACACAGATTTGGAAAAAATTATTGCGCAATGTAAATTTGTGCTAAAAAATGAAAAATTAATTGAAATTTTGGCTAAAGGAAAGGTAAAATGTGAAATTCCTTATTTGTCTTGTGGAAAACAAAAGCGTTTGGACCTTTTAGTAGTAGGAGAGAAAGAAGCATTTGTTGTGGATTATAAGAGTGGTTTGCCAAAGGAATCCCATAAATTGCAGGTGCGTGAATATGTGGAATCTGTAAATGCAATATTGCATAAGGAAACTTATGGGTATATTTTCTACACACAAGGTGAAGGAAGATTAGTTGAAGTTTAAGGGGAAGTATGGAAGCAGAAAATAAAACAGGTTTTTTAGCGGTTCTTAGCAAGATTACAAAAAACGAATCGTTTGCAGGTGTTTTGTTGTTATGTTGTGCGATTTTAGCAATGATTGTCGCAAATTCGCCCTTGGGTGAAGTGTATGCGCAACTTTGGAAAACAAAATTTGGCTTTAGTGTGAATGGGCATTTTATCGGAATGAGCTTGGAGCATTGGATTAACGATGTTTTGATGGCATTTTTCTTTTTGGTTGTTGGATTAGAAATCAAACGCGAAGTGCTTTTTGGAGAACTTGCAGGTTTTAAACGCGCTGCCTTGCCAATTATTGCCGCACTTGGTGGAATGATTGGACCGGGATTGATTTATTATTCTTTAAATGTAGGCACGGAATCTGTAACAGGATTTGGAATCCCTATGGCAACAGATATTGCATTTGCATTGGGTGTGTTAGCAATATTGGGCAAACGCGTTTCTATCTCCGTTAAAGTCTTTTTGGTTTCTTTAGCGGTTGCAGATGACTTGGGTGCAATTATCGTAATTGCATTATTCTATTCTGCTGGAGTTTCTTTTGAATGGTTAGCGGTTGCAGCAGGAATTATCGTGGTGCTTGTGATACTTGGTAAAATGGGCGTCAAGGCTCTCACTCCTTATATGATTTTGGGTGTCTTTTTGTGGATTGCAGTGCATAATTGTGGTGTGCATGCAACGATTGCCGCGGTTATGCTTGCTTTTACGATTCCTGTTGCACCGAAGACAGATACGCTTTCTTTTATGGAAAAATTAAAGACGATTGTAAGCCATTTTCAAGAAGCAGAAAGTAAAAAAGACGGAATCTTGTTGCAAAATGAGCAGGTGGAAGCCTTACATCATTTGAGTAAAGAAAAAAATGCAGTGCAAAATCCGCTTTTGCGCCTAGAACACGCACTTGCTCCTTATAGCAATTATCTTATTATGCCGATTTTCGCTTTCGCAAATGCTGGGGTTGCGATTGGTTCTAATATTGATTTTAGTATTGACCATGTATTCTTGGGGATTCTTTTGGGGCTTGTGGTTGGGAAGCCTATTGGAATCTTTACCTTTACATTTATTGCGGAAAAACTCGGAATTGCAGCGCGTCCTAATGGCGCATCTTGGGTAGATATTTTTGGAGCTGGGGCTTTGGGTGGAATTGGATTTACGATGTCTATTTTTGTTACCAATCTTGCATTTGATGTCAATAGCGCACATGGTCTTATTGCGACAGATGTGGCAAAAATTTCTATTTTGATTGCTTCGCTAACGGCTGGGATTTTAGGTAGTATATTCTTTCTTATTAGAGATAAAATAGCCCACCATTAAATGAAATGACAAGAGGAGCTAAGGCTTCCTCTTTGTTTTATAATATTTACAAATTTACCGCTTATCAAAACCTAGCTTAAAGATTTAATTAGTAAAGCTCTGCTAAAATCCGCATTTATTTTTATTAAGGGTTTAATTATGGAAAACATCGGGAATACACTTACGCAATTATTGCCACTTATTGTTTTAATTGCAATTTTCTATCTTTTAATCATTCGTCCGCAGCAAACACAAGCAAGAAAGCACAAGGAAATGATTGCGAGTTTGGATAAAGGGGATAAAGTCGTAACAAGTGGTGGATTTATTGTAGAGATTGTAAAACGCGAAGAGGAATTTTTTATGGTGCGCTTAAACGATGATACAATCGTGAAGTTAGCCAAAGATTATGTTGCTAAGAAATTTGAACAATAGTCTAAAATGATGAAAAAATCTTTTAATTCAAAATTATTTTTTTTCATTGTCGCCATTGTTTTTGGAGTTGCACTCTCAATCCCTTCCTTTTTTCAAACACAAGGACCTAAAATCGTTTTGGGGCTTGATTTGCAAGGGGGATTGAATTTGCTTTTGGGCGTCAAAACACAAGAAGCTATCAAGACGCGTTATTCTTCACTTGCCTCACAAATCAATTATTACGCACTAGATGAGCAGATTTTACTAGATGGATTAAGTGTGCAAGAGGAGAATATTCATTTTGAATTGTTGGATTCTAACGAAAAATCCAAGATAGAAAAATATTTGAATGAAATTGCGGGTTTAAAAGTCGTAGAAAATAATTTGCAATACACTCTTTCTTTAACTGAAGAGGAAATGACGAATATAGAAAATTTTGCGATTGAACAGGCAATTAGCAATATTCGGAATCGTTTGGATCAATTTGGGTTGTCTGAACCAAGCGTAACCAAGCAAGGGAACGATGCGATTTTGGTGCAGTTGCCGGGAATCAAAACGCAAGAGGAAGAACAAAGAGCCTTAGAGTTGATTTCCAAAGGTGGGCATTTGCAAATGATGGCGGTAGATGAAGCGCGTAATGCACGAGTTTTTAGTATGACAGATTTGGAGGCAGAATCCTTTGGTGATGTTATTTTGCCTTTTATCAATAACCCAGAGCAAAAGATTCTACTAAAAGCGATTCCTATTTTAGATGGCGCAATGCTAACAGATGCGAGAGCAGCTTATGATCAAAATGGACAACCGATTATTAATTTTACACTCAATGCGCAGGGTGGTAAAATTTTTGGTGATTTTTCAGGCAAAAATGTCGGCAATCGTATGGCGGTTGTGCTAGACGGAAAGGTTTATTCTGCCCCTGTAATTCGTGAAAGAATTGGTGGAGGAAGTGGGCAAATCAGCGGTGGATTCAGTGTGCAAGAAGCAAGCGATATAGCCATTGCGCTTAGAAGTGGGGCATTACCTGCCCCTATTACTTTGCTAGAAAAACGAAGCGTAGGTCCCTCTTTGGGGGCAGATAGCATTCAAGCTTCTTTGATAGCATTGATAACTGGTGCTGTGTTGGTAGTTGGCTTTATGATTTTTTATTATGGAATCGCTGGTGTGATTGCAAATCTTGCTATGGTAGTTAATATCTTATTGGTTGTTGCAGTAATGGCACTTTTTGGTGCAACCTTGACTTTGCCCGGAATGGCTGGAATTATTCTAACCGTTGGTATGGCTGTGGATGCAAATGTGATTATTAACGAGCGGATTCGGGAGGGATTCCGTGCAAGAGAAACTTTCGCGAAGGCTATGGAAAATGGTTATGCGAATGCTTCAAGGGCAATCTTTGATTCCAATCTAACCTCGTTGATTGCCGCTATTTTGCTTTATATGTGTGGAACGGGTGCAATTAAGGGATTTGCAATTACGATGAGTATTGGAATCTTAGCTTCCATTATCACTGCAATTATTGGAACGCACGGCGTTTTTAGGGCTTTACAGAATTTTATTGTTAAGTCTGGAAATTATGCCTTATGGTTTGGTTACAAAGAAAGAAACAAATAAGGGAAGAGAATGGATTTTTTTAAGCATAATAGGATTTACGATTTTGTTAAGATGTCAAATTATGGAATCCTACTTTCTTTGATTCTGTTTGTAGTGTCTTTGGTTTTGTTTATTAAGCCGAGTTTTACGCTTGGTGTAGATTTTGCTGGTGGGACATTGATTCAGTTGCAATACAATGCCCCCGCACCTCTAGCAGACATTAGAGCAAAATTGGAAAAAATAGAATCCTATAAAGGTGCGCAAGTAAGTGAGTTTGGTTCTCCCGAAGAGATTTTAATTAAATTGCCCACTGCAACTTCAAATGTGGAACAAAATATTGGTGAAGAGGTGGTAGAGGTATTAAAGGGGACAGGCGAGATAAGTATTAGACGTGTAGATATTGTGGGTCCAAAAGTAGGAAGTGAATTACAAGAAAAAGGCGCATTGGCTCTCATTTTAGCCCTTATTAGCATTATGTTGTATGTTTCTTACCGCTACGAATGGCGTTTTGCATTAGCAGCTGTTTTAGCCTTGGTACATGATGTGGTGATTACTGCGGGTGCAGTTATTTTGTTTGATATTGATTTGAATCTTGAAGTGATTGCGGCACTTTTAACGCTTATTGGCTATTCTATTAATGATACCATTATTATTTTTGATAGAATCCGTGAAACGATTGGTTTGCGCGTAAAAGACAAATTAGAAAATGTTATTAATGAAGCACTTTCTGCAACGCTTTCTCGCACAATCCTTACTTCACTTACAATGTTTTTTTCTGTTTTTACGCTTTATCTTTTTGGTGGAGAAATCATCAAGGGATTCAGTTTGCCAATGCTTGTAGGTTCTATTGTGGGAAGTTATAGCTCCATTTTTGTAGCGAGCAAATTGGTTATTTTGTTCAAATTTGATTTAAAAGGTTATCATCAAAAATTGGCTGAAGCAGAACGCAAAGCATTGGAGAAAAAGAAATTGCGTGAAATGTATGAGAAAGGAAGGGTGTAATGGATTGGGGTAAAGTTCTTTTTATTTTTTTTATTTTAATGAGTTTAACTTCTACGGTTGGGTTTTTGTATGAGCAAAATCTTGTGATGTTGTTTATCGCAGGAGGCGTGAATATTCTTTCTACTATTTTAAAGGTGGGTGTAAGAAGTTATATGGCTGCAGAGTTAATGGCGGCGTCTTTGGTAGCGGATTTACACTTGATTCCTTCTTTTATTTATATGCAGGTATTTAACGATACAAATGTTGCAGTTGCTTTGGCGATTGGTGCAGTGGTTGCAAATGTTGTATCCATTGTGTTTGTGGCGATTGAGAGTATTAAAAGCTATAATGATTACAATTAGGAGCGAATGTGGAATATAACGCAAAAGTCATTGAAAAAAAGTGGCAAAATTTTTGGGAAGATAACAATGTTTATGAGCCAAAGTCCGACAAAACATTGCCTAAAAAATATATTTTAAGTATGTTTCCCTATCCGAGTGGAAATATCCATATGGGACATGTGAGGAATTATTGCATCAGTGATGCGATTGCTAGAAAGTTCCGTAAAGAAGGTTTTAATGTCTTACACCCGATTGGTTGGGACGCCTTTGGTATGCCAGCAGAAAATGCTGCAATTAAACATAAGACACACCCAAAACAATGGACATATTCCAACATTGAAAATATGAAACGTCAGCTTTATAGTTTAGGATTTTCATTCTCTAAAACGCGTGAGCTTGCAACCTGCGATCCTATCTATTCTAAATGGGAACAATCCTTATTTATTGCAATGTGGGAAAAGGGTTTGATTTATCGTAAAAAAGGCTTTTTGAATTGGTGTCCAAAAGATCAAACGGTGCTTGCAAACGAACAAGTGATTGAGGGTAAATGTTGGCGTTGCGATACACCTGTGGTGCAAAAGGAGATGTATCAATATTACATTAAAATCACAGATTATGCACAAGAATTGTTAGAAGATTTGGATACTTTAGAGGGAAAATGGCCTAATCAAGTATTGACAATGCAAAGAAATTGGATTGGAAAATCACAAGGTTTGAGTTTTGCCTTTGCGTTGGAAAACAAAATAGAATCTAAGCAAGGCATTATAGAATCCATAGAAGTTTTTACCACGCGTCCTGATACAATTTTTGGGGTAAGTTATTGTGCGTTAGCTCCAGAACATCCGCTTGTAAAGGCGATTTTGGAAAATGCAGAATCTTATGGAATTTCAAAAGAGCAAAGAGAACAAATTATTACAATGCAAAACACAAGCGAGAAAGAACGCGCACAACAAGAAAAAGAGGGAGTGCCTCTTGGCATTTCTGTAATCCACCCGCTTAACAAGGCAAAGATTCCATTGTGGGTAGCAAATTTCGTTTTGATTGGTTATGGAAGTGGGGCGGTTATGAGTGTTCCAGCACACGATGAGAGGGATTATGATTTTGCACAAAAATATCATTTGCCCATTATTCCTGTGATTATCCCAAAGGATTGTGAGGATTCATCGCAAGAAGCAGGTTTTTATGGAGAGAATGGTATTTTGATTAACTCTAAGGAGTATAATGGCTTAGATAATGAGGAAGCAAAGGCAAAGATTATTGAATATTTTGAAAAGAATCAATTAGGTAAAGCCGTAGTGAATTTCAAGTTGCGGGATTGGGGTGTTTCAAGGCAGAGATATTGGGGGACTCCGATTCCATTGATTCATTGTGAAAAATGTGGAATTGTGCCAGAATCTTTAGAGAATCTACCCGTGGCATTGCCTGAAGATGTCGTGATTGACGGAGAGGGGAATCCGCTAGATAAGCACCCTTATTGGAAGCATTGTGCTTGTCCAAAATGTGGCAAAAATGCTATGAGGGAAACCGATACACTAGATACTTTTGTGGAATCTAGCTGGTATTTTTTGCGTTACACCACTCCAAGTGAGTTGCGTCAAGATAAAATATTCAGCAATGCAGATGAACGCTATTGGATGAATGTAGATGAATATGTTGGCGGGATTGAACACGCAATTTTGCACTTGCTTTATGCGCGGTTTTTTACGAAAGTTTTGAACTCTTTAGGTTATACGGATTCTAGTGAGCCATTTTCCCACCTTCTTACACAAGGTATGGTTACAAAAGATGGCGCAAAAATGAGTAAATCTAAAGGAAATGTGGTAGATCCTGAAGAGATTATTGCGCAATATGGTGCAGATACAGCGCGTTTGTTTATTCTTTTTGCTGCTCCGCCTGTGCGTGAGTTAGAATGGAACGATTCTGCAGTGGAGGGTTCTTATCGTTTTATTAAAAGGCTTTGTGCAAAGACTGAAAAGATACAAAAAAGTCAAAGTTTGCCTAAGATTCCATTGCAAAATTTAAGCGAAAAAGAAAAATATGCGCGCAAAAAAGTCTATGAAGCATTGAAGAAATACCAAGAAACCTTTTGCCACGAAAATGGTTATTCTTTTAATACCTTGATTGCGGCGTGTATGGAGGCGTTGAATGCTTTAAGCGAGCAGGATTCCACGGAAGTTTGGAGTGAGGGGTATTTCATACTTTTGAATATTTTAGAACCTATTATCCCTCATATTTGTTGGGAATTAAGTCAAGAATATTTTAATTTAGAAAACTTTAAAGATATTCCACTAGATGAGGAAGCACTTAAGGAGGATTCTATTATAATGGCAATTACGATTAATGGCAAACGGCGTGGAGAGATTAAAGTAGAACTCAATAGTCAAGAAGAAGCCATTTTAAAGGCTGCCAAAACAGAAATTGCTAAATGGATAGAGGGCAAAACAATTATAAAAGAAATTATTGTGCCTCATAAGCTAATTAATTTTGTGGTGAAATAAGAATGAAAATTTTAAGATACACTTGTTTTGTTGTGCTTTTGTTTTGGTTAAATGCGTGTGGTTATCAGCCCATTGCGCATAAAGCCAAGGAGGCAGTTGGGGATAAGGTATTTGTGGAAGTTAAAATCAACTTACGCGACCCGCAAAATAGTGTTGTCTTAAAAGACGAAGTCTCAAAGGCGATTTTTGAACGTTTGCATACAAATGTTTCTAGCAAAGAAGAAGCAACTTCTGCAATTGAAGTGCAACTGCAAAATATAAGCTTTAGCTCTCTTGCAGAGAATCGCACGGGATTTGCAACTTTTTATCGTTGTATTGTAGATGTGGAATTTAAATATACAAATACTTCAACGCAAAAAACGCGTATATTCTCTAAAAGAGGTTATCATAATTTTGCTCTCAACGACACTTCCATTATTACAGATTCTGTCCGCCTTGAAGCGATTAATAAAGCCGTTTTACAAGCTATTGATGGTTTTATTTCGCAGGTGGGAATTGATGTGCAATAATGCAGAATACTCAAATTATTGCTAGAGAAGCATTAAAAGAGTTGCTAAAGGAGGGCAAAGAGCCAACGCCAGAGTTCTATGCAGAAGCTTTTTATGCTCAAGCCAAGAAACTAGGCAAAAATGTAGGTGAAATGGATTTTAGTGTAGAAAAAATCCTTGAAATGCTAGATAAAGAAATAAGAGAGAGCTTGTTTAATCGTAAGTTTAAAAACAAAAATGAATTGATTGCTACTTTGGTGCAGTCCATTAACCGACTTTTTTTCTATAAAAGAAATTTTCAGACTCAATTAGAGATTTTAAAAATTCTTTTGCGCTTTCTTGCGACCCACCCAACAAAAGAAATTAGCACACTTGCTAAGGGGCAATTATTGGAGATTGATAAACTCAACGCCCAATCAATGCAGATATGGCGTGAGCGTTGGGCGGAACAGATTAAGGGAATTGCGGAATTAGACTTTGTAGATTTAACAAAAGGCTTAGAGATTTTAACAGGCTTTAAGATCTCAAGTTCTTCTTTTTGTCAGTGGCAACAAGAAGCCACCAAAGTATTAAAAACCAAAACAAACAAAGACATAAAGATTAAACTTTTGCTAAAGTTAGAAAATATTTTAAAAGAGCAATTTAATAAAATAGCACAGGATATAGGAGAATCGCCACAAGCTGATACACCTAAACCCACGCAGAATCCTCCTAAGCCCAAAGTTGCGCCTTTAAAATATAATCAAATCTTTGCTTTGCCCATTGATGCAATGACAACGCTTGTAAGTCAGCAAGGTATGCAAGAAGTATTAGGGTTTGCGGAATCGCAGTTTAAAGAAAATCAAAAAAATTATTCGGTAATCATCTTTGGAATCGCAGCCTACGATAAGATTAAAGAGCATTTTGGGTTTGAAGCTGCAAAGAAAGTCTTAGCAACTCTAGGAAGATTGTTAAAACAATATAGTAATGAGAGTGATTTGATTGCGTATTATGGAGAAGAAGAGTTTTTAGCTTGTCTGCTAGAACGCGAAAAAGAAGAAGCAATACAATTTATTCACAATTTGGATTCTATCGTTAGCCAAAGTGTTTTTATGTTCCAGCAAACGCGCATTAATATTTCTCTAAGCGCACAAGTCTCTCACAGAATAGAGTCGGAAAGTTTAGAAAATATGTTAAAAGTGAGTTTAGAAGAATTTGCAAAGCATAAAGACTCCAAAGGAATTATTGATTATGAATCTTAATATGCACAATGAAACACAATTAGAAAGATTTTTGGACGAAAAAGGGCAGGAATATGCTCCTTTTGACCCCTTGCGTGCTCCTAGAATATTAAAACAATTAAAGATTCCACATTCTGCTACGCAGAGAGTGATTCAAATCATTGGCACAAATGGGAAAGGTAGCACAGGGAGATTCTTGAGCTTAATGTTGTATAAGCTTGGTGTGAATGTTGGGCATTTTAGTTCCCCTCATTTACTCTGTCTTGGTGAACGTTTTTGGAAAAATGGAGCAAATCTTTCAAGAGAGACTTTGAATGAAGCTTTTTTGGCTTTGGATTCTGTGGCGGAATCTGGATTGGAACAAGCAAGTTATTTTGAGGTTTTAACCTTTTTGGCATTGAGTGTATTTAGTGATTGTGAGGTTTTAGTTCTTGAAGCTGGGCTTGGAGGAGAGTTTGATTCTACTACAACTTGTGTGAAAGCAGATTTATCGCTTTTTACTAGCATTGGCTTAGACCATCAAGAGTTTTTGGGGGATACTTTAGAAAAGATAGCGACAACAAAACTCAATGCGATGTCTAAAAGAGCAATTTTGGGATTCCAAAGCGAAGTCAATGAGGATAAAAATATAGTAAAAGAAATTGCAAAGAGAATTGCTAAAGAAAAAAATGCACAATTGAAGATTTTAGATGGAATCCCCACACAAATTGAGCAATTTGTAAAGACTAAGGATTATCCAACTTATCAGGCTAAGAATTTAACTTTAGCTTACAATGGTTTATTGGCTTTAAGAGAGATTTTGGAGCAAAAACCTAAGGAAATTGCGCTGGATTCCTTGTTGGAATCTCTGCCTCCATTGGATTTGCAGGGGCGTATGCAAAAGTTAGCTCCAAATCTTTATTTAGATGTTGCACACAATGTCAATGCCGCACAAGCTCTTGTGGAACATTTTAAAAAGAATGGTTTTAGTCAAAATAAATGTGTTTTAATCTATAATTCCTTTTTTGATAAGAGACCTTCTGCGGTTTTATCGGTATTAAAGCCAATCATTAAGCGAGTAGAAATACTAAAAGTTATTAACGAGCGTATTATAGAAAAAACAAAATTGGAGCAAATTTTGCAGGATTTAGAGATAGAATTTAAAGATTTTGAGGGGATTAATCCACAAGAAAATTATTTGGTTTGTGGTTCGTTTAGTGTTGTTGCAAGGTTTTTGAAATGTTTTTCGGAAAATAAAATTAGATTGATAGGGGGAGAGGCGTGAAAAATCGCTTTGTAGTTACCATTACAGATGTGAATGGATCTAAACAATACAATATTCACCAATATATGAAGCAAATTGTGTTATATGTTATTTTGCTTATTGTTGTAATATTTTTGTTTAGTTTTATCTCCATTAAATTACTTTTGAAAGAAGTGAAACAAATTGAAACAAAACGCGATTTAATGCAGCAAGAATATTTAAAAATTAATGAGAAAAACGAATTATTACAAGCTTTAATCAATGAAAAAACAGAAGAATTAGTAAAAGTTTCTGATAGAATTGAGGATTTAGAGGGAATTGTGGGAATGAGCGACCAGACGATTGATGCTCCGCAGGATTTAAGTTTGATTGAGCGTGTGGATTTGGCAAGAATCACAGGGGCGCAAAAGGCATTTGTAATGCAGTTGATCCCAAATGGTGTGCCAATGCGCGGAAGCTATCGTATAACTTCTGAATGGGGAACGCGCGTGAATCCTATATTGCAACGTACACAGCTTCATAATGGTATGGATTTTGGTGTGCCAACTGGAACGCCTATTTATGCACCAGCAGATGGTGTAGCAGATTTTACAAATAATGGTTATAATGGTGGCTATGGAATTATGGTAAAATTAGAACATTCTTTTGGATTCAAGACATTTTATGCTCATTTGAGTAAAATTGTTGTGAATAAAGGAGATTTTGTAAGACGTGGGCAACTCATTGCATATTCTGGCAATAGTGGCAGGAGTACAGGACCTCATTTACACTATGAGATTCGTTACTTGGGTAGAGACCTTAATCCTCGCCCGTTTATAGAATGGACAATGCGGGATTACACTAAAATTTTTGAAAAGGAGAAAAATATAAAATGGCAATCTTTGCTAACAATGATAAACAACTTAGCGGAAATTCAGGAAACACAAGTATTATCGCACAAGGGACAAAAATAAAAGGTGATGTCGTCAGCGAATGCAATTTGCATATTGATGGAAGTCTAGAGGGCAATATTGTTGCAAAAACAAATGTGGCGATTGGCAAAAATGGTAGTGTAAATGGAAGGATTAATTCTGAACATTTGGTTGTTAGCGGAAAGTTAATGGGTGATTGTGAATGCAATATTGTAGAGATTCTACCGCAGGGCAGAATTGATGGTAGCATTACCGCAAAAGAATTGATTATTGAAAAAACAGGTGAGTTTGTTGGTCAAAGTGTTGTGTATAAAAACAATGAATACACTAACGGATTTGACAAGGCAAGTAAGATGAGTTTGGATAAAACAAAGATTGCTCCATTTGGTTTAAAGAAATCAGAGGATGGCGGTGAATCAAAGTAGTCTTTATGCCTATTTAAAGAAATACAAAACAGATTTTAATCTTCGTTTTGATAATGGTTTAGTTATTGTAAGCGAAGATAATCAAGGTGCATTAAAAGCTTGTGATGTTGCTCGATTCTTTGGGTTTGATACATTTGTATTGCCAGATTTTCGTGCGGTTTTTGGCGAAGATTTGCGCAGTTATCAAGAGGAGTTAAGCGAAATTTTTGCCACACTTAGAGAATTTTATGCTTGTAAGGGCAAGAAAATTCTTTTTAGCCCCCTTTCTACTCTGCTTCATTCTCTGCCAAACGAAGAATCTTTGCGGGGTATTTCTTTACAAATTGGTTCCACTTTAAAACTGCAAGATTTCAAAGAAACTTTATTTTATTTGGGATATGAGTTTGTAGATTTAGTAGAGTTAGGTGGAGAAGTCTCCATAAGAGGGGATATTGTTGATATATTTGGATTGCAACCCCATCGTATCACGCTTTTTGGTGATGAGGTAGAGAGTATCCGCGCATTTGATATTCAAAGTCAGCTTTGCTCTAAAGAGGATTTAGATACACTTACGATTCCACCTGCTTTTTTAAATTTAAACGCACAAACCTATGCCATTTTACATAAAATTATTTCAGAAAATCAAACAACATTGTTAGATGAAATTTCTAAAAATAATAGTTTGGTAAGTTTTGGGTTTTGGTATTTAAATGAAATCAATGCTGCACAGGATTTTTTGCAGACTTATCCTTTTGTATTATTACCAGATGTTAAGGAATTGGCAAAAGAGATTTTAGGGTTTAAAGAACAAGATGAGCAAAGTTTGCAAAGAATCTTAAAGGGAACAGAAATAAACAAAAGTGAAGAGTATCAAGATTTTGAATTTAATTTTAATACTTTAAACAACTTTTTAGAGTTTCATAAAAATAAACAAATCACAATTATTGCAAAGACAGAATCGCAAGTGCGACAAGCAGCTATTTCTTTGAGTGATACACGATTTACCTTTGTTTTGGATACTGATGTTTCGTTAAATATCTTAGGTAAAGAGGAGGTGATTTTATCGCTTAATTCCTCTGCAAAGCGAAAAAAGCGCATTAAAACTAAAATATTTTTAGATGAGTTAAATGTGGGGGATTATGTGGTGCATTGTGATTATGGAATCGCAATCTTTAATGGAATTGTGCAGACAAATATTTTTGGTGCGATACGCGATTTTATTGAACTGCGTTATCTTGGCGAGGATAAGTTGCTGCTTCCTGTTGAAAATCTTGATAGAATTGACCGCTACATTGCTGATAGTGGTGGGATTCCATTGTTGGATCGCTTAGGCAAAGGCTCTTTTGCAAAATTAAAAGAAAAAGTCAAAGAGAAGCTGTTTGTTATTGCAAATGCAATCATTGCGTTAGCGGCAAAACGCGAATTATTAGATGGTGCAGTTTTTGATACAACAAAAGAGGAAATTTTGATTTTTCAAAATCAAAGTGGATTCCATTATACAGAAGACCAACAACACGCAATTACAGAGATTTTTAAAGATTTAAGCTCCGGGAGAGTAATGGATAGGTTATTAAGCGGAGATGTAGGATTTGGCAAAACAGAAGTGGCGATGAATGCAATGTTTGTGGCTTTTTTGAGCGGGTATCAAACTGCAATGATTGCGCCAACAACCTTGCTTACTTATCAACACTTTAACACCCTAAAAGAACGTTTTGAGCCTTTTGGATTGAAATTGGCGCGATTAGACCGCTATGTAAGCGCAAAAGAAAAAAAAATCATTCTCTCTCGCCTCAAAGATGGTAGCCTGAATGCGGTAGTCGGCACTCACGCACTCTTGAATGCAGAGTTTAAAAATCTAGCTTTAATAATTGTAGATGAGGAACATAAATTTGGTGTGAAACAAAAGGAGAAGATCAAAGATTTAAGTCAAAATATTCATCTGCTTTCTATGTCGGCAACTCCGATTCCAAGAACATTAAATATGGCACTCTCTCACATAAAAGGTTTAAGCGAATTAAAAATTCCTCCTAGTGAGAGACAAGCCACACGCACTTTTGTAAAGACTTACGATGAAACCTTGCTAAAAGAAGCCATATTGCGTGAAATTCGTAGGGGTGGGCAGGTTTTTTATATCCATAACAACATTGCTTCAATTAGGCAAAAAAAAGAGGAAATTTTAAATCTATTGCCACAATTAAAAATTGCGATTTTGCATTCACAAATCCCTTCATTGGAAGCAGAAGATATTGTGCTAGACTTTGCTAAAGGAGATTATCATCTTTTGCTTTGCACAAGTATTGTAGAATCAGGAATCCATCTGCCTAATACTAATACAATTTTAGTAGGCAATGCGGATTGTTTTGGAATCGCGGATTTGCATCAGTTGCGTGGGCGTGTAGGTAGAGGCAATAAGGAAGGATTTTGCTATCTTTTGATAGAAGATTTTAATGCGATTACAGAGGACGCCAGAAAACGTCTTTTGGCATTGGAGAAAAATTCCTTTTTAGGAAGTGGAGGAGCGTTGGCTTATCACGATTTGGAGATTCGTGGTGGAGGGAATTTAGTGGGTGAGGCACAGAGCGGACATATTAAAAACATTGGTTATTCTTTGTATTTAAGAATGCTTGAGGAAGCAATTTTTGCTTTGAGTGGAGATGTGCAACAAAAGCGCAATAATGTTGATGTGAAGCTTAGTGTTACGGCATTTTTGAATCCAGAACTCATAGAATCCGAGCGGTTGCGTTTGGAGATTTATCGGAGACTTTCTAGGTGTGAGGAGGAGAATGCAGTCTTTTTGATTGAGGGGGAAATTGAAGAAAGATTCGGGAGATTAGATCTTTATACGAGGCAATTTTTAGAGTTGATTCGTATTAAGATTATTGCGAGAAATTGTGGAATCGCAAGTATTTTGAATTACCAACAAAACATCTCCTTTGTTAATTTAGAGGGTGAAAAATTAACAATTAAGGCAACAAGCAAAGACGAGGACGATGTATTGAAAGCTGTGTTTGTGCATTTAGAGAAATTAAAGAGACAAAAACTAGAAAACAAGAGTGAATAGATTAGGGGAAAGTTGAATGCGTATTGGAATGATTGGGGATATTGTAGGCAAGATTGGTAGGAGACAAGTAGCGCGTTATTTGCAACAAGCAAGAAAAAATTACACCTTAGATGTTGTCATAGCAAATGGAGAGAATGCAAGTCACGGATTTGGTTTGAGTGTGTCTTGTATGCAGGAGTTACAAGAACTAGGCGTAGATGTTTTTACGGGTGGGAATCATAGTTGGGATAAAAAGGATATCCTACCTTTTTTGGCATTTGAAAATTCAAATGTTTTGCGTCCTCATAATTACCCACAAGGTGTCATAGGAAGCGGAATCTATCGGGGAGAGATTCGAGGAGAACCTTTTGTTATTCTAAATTTAATGGGACATTTTGGTATGCCACAATGCGATAATGCTTTTATTTGCGCTAAAAATGTTGTGGAATCTCTGCAACAAGAAGGGATTGTTAATATTGTTTTGGATTTTCACGCGGAAGCAACAAGCGAAAAACGCGCAATGTTTATGATGTTAAAAGGACAAATTAGCGCGATTTTTGGCACACATACACATATTGGCACAGATGATTTGGAGATTTTTAGCGGGACATTTGGTGTGAGTGATATAGGAATGTGTGGTGCAAGGGAAAGCGTGATTGGAATGGAAGTGAAAGAACCTATTGAGCGGTTTTTAACCGGCTTGCCCAATCGCTTAAATGTGCCTGAAGGGAATGGAATCCCGAGTATTTTTCAAATGATTGTGTGCGAGATTACCCAAGGAAAATGTGTAGAGGCATTCAAACTTAAGGCGGTGGATAATGGGGAGTTAAAAAAAACATTGAACGCAGACAAGGAAAGGGATAAAAATGTTTAAAACCATAGATGAAAGAAAGAATATCATTTACCATTTCAAGCCTTTAGAGAATATCTTGCAAAATTCCAAGGTTGAATTTAAGGGAAGCGGAAACATTTTGTTTTTGAGTAAAGGAAGTTGCTTAAAGAAAACGAATATTAATTTTGGTGGCAATAATGGTTTGGTGTTTATTGGTGATTCTACAATGACTGCGGATTCTATTGATGTGCAACACGAGAGCGTATGTTTCATTGGAAATAATAATTACTTTAACCCCTCTTCAAGGAGGAGCTTTGCTGCAACAGAGCGTAAAAATATTGTTGTAGGCAATCATTGCTTAATTTCGTATTCTCTTTGGTTTAGGACGGCTGACCCGCATTTGATTTACGATAGAGATTCCTTTAAACGCATTAATCCTAGTAAAAGCATTTATTTAGGCGACCATATTTGGATAGGGCAGGAAGCAGGATTTGTCAAAGGTGGCTTTGTGGCAAGTGGAAGCATAATAGGTGCTAAAAGCTTAGTGGTAGGAAAGAAATACAATTCTAACACCATTAATGCGGGGAATCCTTGCAAACAAGTGAAAGAGAGAATCTTTTGGAGTGGTGAGTGTGTGCATAGTTGGGATAAAGCAACGACAATGCGCTATGAAATAATGCGTGAGGAGAAATTTTCTTTCTCCTACAACCAAGATTCTTTCCTCTCTCCTTATGCCATAGAAGCAAAGTTAGAATCCTTACAAAGCGCACAAGAGAAATTAGAGTTTGTCTATGATTATTTGTATTGCAATACAAACAAGAATCGTTTTGCTTATTTTGAAAATTGTCCCTTTGAGATTCCTTTACCCTCAATGACAAAACAATTTGAAAAATTAAACTTTGAGATTATAAAATCTCCAAAGCTAACTCCTCAAGTAGCTCCAGCTCCAAATCCTCTCCAAGAACGCATCACTCATCTTGAATCTATCCTCTTTGGCACAGCAACAACAAGAATCCAAAATCATCTTAACTACCAACTAGGACAAATCCTTATCCAAGATTCTAAATCTCTTTTTGGAATCTCTAAACTTCCTTTTAAGATTCTACTTACAATTCTAAAACACAAAAACAAACAAAAACAATACCAAACAAATATCAAAAACAATCCTCACCTCAAACTTCCTCCTTTAGAATCTTATCCAGATTATAA
>NZ_JHWC01000014.1 GCF_000687535.1 Helicobacter rodentium ATCC 700285 | reverse complement strand
GGAGCAGAGAATATGAAATAGAAAGAAAAAATATTAATAGACTTCTAACTAATCATTCAGAAACAGAATATGGAGAAAGGCAGGGTAGGGGCGAACAGGGTCAGCTTCGCCGAGAGTTTAACGACCGTGATTTTCTCCGTCCTGCTACTAACATTATACCGCAAGAAAATAAAAACAAAATTGATTTTCAAGCAAAACTAAAAGAATTTAGCAGCAAAAAGAGCAATGCTCCTGTGCAGATTCAAACTTTAACAATGGGGTTTAAAAAATGAGCAACACAAATATTATTAATATCAATAATCAAAAGGTTGTGTTTGAAAATAAAGATGATCAAATTTTCTGCACAAGCTTAGATATAGCAAGGGTATTTAGTAAGCAGCATAAGGACATTTTGGAAACAATTAGGAATAAAACTAGAAATGAAGAAACTAAAAATTTTAACGAGCGGAATTTTCGGCTCGTTGAATATAAAGACGCCAAAGGGGAAATGAGACCTACATATCAGCTTACCAAAGATGGCTTTTCATTTATAGCTATGGGGCTTACAGGCAAAAAAGCAGATTTATTTAAAATCGCTTTTATTAATGCCTTTAATAAAATGGAGAAGCTCTTGCAAAAAGAAACTCCAAGCCATAATAAATATTTAATGGATTTAATGAATCTTATTAATCCAAACTTACCCAAAAACGACTACAAGGTTAGTGTGGTTATTACTAAAAATCCTTACTCCAAAGAATCCAAAAATGTTTTTTCTTTGGATTATCTTGTAGATAACCGCACACCAAAAGATCCAACCTCAAATCAAAAGGAGTTTAACAATGAATAATGTCAATTTAATCGGCTATTTAGGCAAGGATTTTGAAATAGGCAATACAAGCAGTGGAAAGCTTTATGCAAAAAATTCTCTTGCCATTACTAAAAGGTGGAAAAATGAAAAAGGGAATGATGAGAGTAGCACAACTTGGATTCCTATTGTGTTGTTTGGAAAGAGTGCAGAAAATGCTTCTATGTATATCAAAAAAGGTTCTCAATTTGCGTGCAGTGGAGAATTATCCTCTAGTAAATATCTTGATGAAGCAGGAAACACTAGAACAATACTAAGCGTGATTGTTTCTAAATTCTATTGGCTAGGCAAAAAGGATAGTAAAGATACACCACAAATCACACAAGAACCACCAAAAGAACCGAGTGTTGAATACGAACACCCAACAATGAATATAGAATCTGAAGAAATTCCATTTTAGGAGATATTTATGAGAAGTTTTAAATTTTTAACCACAAGGAAAATCCATCATACCCCAACGAGTGGGGCAAAGCTAATAAGCCTTGACTACAATTATACAAAGGAGTATAATTGCAACTATGATGAATTTAGCGGTATTCATCTTAGCTCCTTTAGGGGCTTAGATTTTGACCACAAGGGTGCGAACCTTGTGGCAAACACCCCACGCAATTATACCAAAAAACTCACAGCCTCGCTTCTTAGCCTATTCCTATTTTCTAACATTGCATTTGGTGCTGGCGGAATTCCTGTTGTGGATGTTGCTGCAAATCAACAAATGGCAACACAAAATGCTAAACAAATCGCAGAGTGGGTTAAAGAAGCTTCAAGGTGGGCAGAAACCGTATCGCACTATCAAAAACAAATCCAAGCTTACAAAGATGAATTACTTTCAAAAACAGGCATAAGAGATTCTGTTGCTTTTATGAAAGATATTAAACAAATTTATTCTGATTTTTCTGAAGCTGGGAAAAATATACAATCTTTTTATAACGATGTTTTAAGAAATCCAGAGCAATTTTTAAGCCAAAAAGGCAGTGAAATTTTTAACAAATACACGAGCTTTGATAGATGTAATTTTGATTATATGACACAATCAGAAAAAAACATTTGCAAAGTGGATTTAATCACTTATGCTGCGCAAGTAGAAACATATAATCAAGCTTCCATACAAATGGACACAATTAGCGAAACGCTTAAAAAACTGCAAGATAAATTAGCCAACACTAAAGACATTAAAGAAAGCGCGGATGTTGGCAATGCGATTCAGCTAGAAGTCGCAAAAATTCAAATGGTTAAAAATCAATTAGATTTAGCAAATTCAAGCTATCAAAACCAAAGAAATATACAACAAGATATTGCAATGCAAGAATATTCTAGGTCGTTCGACACTATTTTAAATTCAACAATTACAGATGAAGACATTGCAAAACATTTTAAAAGAAATAAATAGATGGATTTAAAATTATTTCAAACCTTAGGCAATAGCATCCAACAAATCGTTGATGCAATCAGACAAGTAGGCACGAGCGACAAAATGGCTGAGCTTAGCGTTTTATTCTCCATTATTATCACGCTTGTAATTATGTATAAGGGTTTTGAAGTCTTAGCAGGTAGAAGCCAAAGCCCTATTAGAGAGCTTACTTGGGATATAGCAGGAAAACTCCTAGCGATTACTTTTGCATTAAATCTTGGAGGTTGGTTAGATTTAGCAATTTCTGCAATGGATGGAGTCTATGAATGGGCAGGTGGTGGCACACAAATGTATGCAAACTTAGATATTATGTTTGCAAATACTATAAAAATGACAAATACAATTTGGGCTAAATCAAGCGGCTTAAAAGATTCTTTTATGGCAGTTGTTGCTATGTTGCTTTGCTATATCGGATTTTTAGTCGCCGCAGTTCCTACATTAGCGATTTTAGTCGTTACAACCTTCACCCAAACAATGCTTGTAATTTCTGCTCCTATTGTGTTTTGGCTTTTAATTTTTAAATCCACAAAGAATGTTTTTACACAATGGATTGGTCTTTTGCTTTCTAATACTTTAGTAATTTTGCTGGTTGGTTTATTTTTGCAAACCTTTATGGATGAGATTAATAGCTGGGCTACTTTATTAACAAGCAAAACACGATCTGGAAATGAAGTGCTAGCAACAGGTATTTTCTATGTAATCTCCTCTTTGATTTTGGTTATTATGATTTTAGGCGCAAAAGCTTTTGCTGAAAAGGTTGCAAATGTATCAATGGATGGCGCAATGGGCGGTGCAATAAGTAGCAAATTAACTCCTATTGGTCAATTAGCAGCAAAACCTGCAGGTTGGGCTGCTGGTAAAACTGCAAGTGCAGCAATGGCTGGTGGAAAGTATGCAGGTAAGGCTGCTTGGGCTGGAACTAAAGCTGGTGGTCGGGCTGCATATAGTGGTGCAAAAAGAATGTATGAGAGGATGAGAAATGAAGCGTAATTTTATTTTTCTTTTTATTTTTGGTGTTTTCTTGAGTGCTTGTAGCACTCATCAAGGTAAATATGATGAGCTTTTTAACAGTCAAAAAGATTGGATACCTGTTAATGCGGATTTTAATCAAGCTACAAAGGAATCTAATGAATCTAAATAATATTAGAGTTATTAGTTTAATACAGAAAGGATAAATATGTCAAAAGATGATTTGGGCAAAGAACTTGAAAAACAAGGCTGGATTAGCCTAGAAGACAAGATTAAACAAGAGGAGCAAGAAGAGTTAGCAAAAGAGGACAAAAAACAATCTCACTTTATGGATAAGTTTAATAGCTTTTTCAAAAAGAAAGAAAAAGCTATTGATAAATCCATTGATCAAGGAAAAGAGCGATGAGAAACGATTTTAATACTGCTTTAGATTATGAAGCAAGTTTTAGATATTTGATTGAAAAAAGCAACAAAAGAGCGTGGCTTATTGCTTTTATCTCTATTTTTATAGCGATTCTTTCTATTGTTGCTGTTGTTTTGCTCACCCCTTTAAAAACTATTGAACCTTATGTGATAAGGGTAGATAACACTACAGGAATGGTTGATATTTTAACCATACTTGATGAGAAAGAAATTACAAAAAATGAAGCTTTAGATAAATATTTTATTGGGACTTATATTAAGGCTAGAGAGGGATATTACTATGAGCTTTTGAATCAAGATTATTTGCTCACTCAATTAATGAGCTCTGAAAAGGTTGCGAATGAATACAGGGCTTGGTATGAAGGAGATAACGCAAGAGATCAAATCCTAAAAAATTCTAATGAAGTGAGTGTGCAAATTTTAAGCATTGTTTTGGGGGAAAGCAATGGTGTTAAAACTTCAACCATTAGAGCAATCATTACTACAAAGAATCTCAATACAAGAGGAACAGCACACGCAACAAAAGTCATTACATTAAGTTATGACTATATCTTAGCAAAAGCTAGTGAGGAAAACAGGATTTTAAATCCTCTTGGTTTTAAAGTTTTAACATATAGAGTTGATGACGAGGTAGAAAGATGAAAAAAATAATTCTAATTAGCCTATTTTTAAGCAGTTTTGTATGGGCTTTAAATATTCCAAAAGCTTCCATATACGATAAAAGAATCACTTATGCAGTCTATAATGCTAATGATGTCTTTCAAGTAAATGCTAAAAATGGATATGTAAGTGTGTTGGAATTTGGTATTGATGAGAGAATCATTAATACCGCCACAGGTTTTGCGGAGGGTTGGGATTTAATAGAAAAAGACAATCTTTTATTCATCAAGCCTAAAGCTTATAAAACACAGCTTGTCCAACAAGACGAAAACAATATGGGAGAAAGTCAATCTTCGCAAGAATTTGTGCTAGATCCTAATCCGAGTGATTGGAAAACTAACTTAATTGTAATTACAAATTTAAATGCTTATGTGTTTGATTTAAAGCTTGTTACCAAAAACAGCAACACCACTTACAAACTTAGCTTTTCATATCCGCAAAAAGATTATGAGGCTGCTAAGGAATTTTTAGAAGCACAAGAGCAAGAAAATATCCGAACTGATTTAAATAAAAATACCATTCCTAGAAATTGGGATTTTTATATGAAAGTCAATAAAGGAAGTGAGGATATAAGCCCAAATTTTGCCTATGATGATGGTGTTTTTACTTATCTTGGATTTGATAACACTAAAACATTCCCTGCAGTTTTTATGTATGAAAATGGCAAAGAAAGTATCTTAAATACGCATATCAAAAAAGATGGCAATTATGATGTTTTAGTGATTCAAAAAACTGCTAAACAAATTCTCCTAAGAAGCGGGGATAAGGTTGTTGGAATTTTTAATAAGGGATACGCAAAGAATCCATTACGCAAAACAAGGGAAACTTCTAATGAAAATGTTCAGCGGGAAGTTAATAAAAAGGGTGGAAAATGATAAGAATAAAAACTGCCACAAGGGCGGTAAATCCTTGCAGCAGAGTTTTACAGAAGGCAGTTATTTACTTTTTAGATTTAAATAAGATTTCTCTTATTTCTTCTCTAAAAAGCGTGACTAGCACTGCAATAACTGCAATGAATAGGTTTGAATCCATTATGGACTCCTTACAAGTTGAATTCCGCCCGCATACCCAACTAAATAGCCAAAAAAAAAGCTCAGCTCCCCAAAAGAGAACCGAGCTTAATCAACTTGTAAGGCTCTGTAAAACCTTTTTATCCATTTACCGAATGGATCAAGAGAATTATAGCACAAAAATGATAAGGAAATAGAGAATATGCACGATAAAGAACAAGACGCTTTAAACAATGATTTTGAAAATCATACAACAGAATTAAATAGCCAAAAAGATCACCTTAAGAAAATACAAGGCTATGGTATTTTCGCCATTGGTGGTTTATTGCTCATTGTATTAATGGTTTATTTCTTAAATTCTTTTTTAAGCAGGAATGATGGCGTTGAAGAAACACCAAAAGAAGACAATAAAGATTTAGCGCAAAGCGTAAAACAAAAAGAATTTGTCCCACCTGCTCCACAAAAAACATTTGACGAACTCATCGCGCAAGAACCCAAACAGCAAGAAGTGCCAATTTTTGAACCAAAACCACCAAAACCTAGAATTATCAAAGGTGCTGGAATCACTGTTGTTGCTTCATCTAGCAATGGGAATTTTGGGGGTGGCGTTGGAGCTGGAGCTGGGGGAGAATTCGGAGAAAAACCAAATACGGTGTTTGAGTTTGGACAAAATGGTGCTGGTGCTTTACAAAATCCTAATAGCTTACAAGGTGGGGGAGATTTTGTAGGAGAAGTTTTTACACCAACCATTGCAAAATTGAGTGAATTTGATCAAAACTTACTCCTTCCTAAAGGCACTTATATAGGCTGCGCCTTAAAAACAAAACTTGTAAGCTCTATTAAAGGCGGAATTGCTTGTATTGTTTCAAACGATGTTTATTCTGCAAATGGAAACACACTTTTAATTGAAAAAGGTAGCACGATTACAGGAACATTTAATGCGGGTCAAATTGATGATGGAATGGATAGGCTTTTTGTAATTTGGCAGGAAATTAGAACGCCTAATAACATTATTATTCCTGTGTATTCGGGTGCTACTGATGAGCTAGGAGCTAGTGGTATGCCCGGCTGGGTAGATCATCACTATCTTAAACGCTTTGGTTCTGCGATTTTGCTTTCAATGATTGATGATGGAATGGCTATTTTAGCCGATCAATTAAGCAAAAACAATGGCAATGGCAACAACTATTACAATTATAGTCAAAACACAAGGGATAATATTAATGAAATTGCCAATACTGCTTTAGAAAAAATGATTGATATTAAACCCACACTTTACAAAAATCATGGTGATTTGGTTGGCGTTTATGTCAATAAAGATATTGATTTTTCAAAAGTTTATAAGCTCACAAGGAAAAAGAATGTCAATCACATTAGATAAATATACGCAACAATATTTTGGGGAATTTTTAAAAGACGATAGCATTAATGAAATCTGCTACAATGGGGATGATAAAATTTGGATACAAAACTCAAAAGGATTTTGGCAATCTGTAACTACTGAACTTGACTTTGAGAGAGCAAGCCATTTTGCAACTGCGGCGGCTGCTTTTAAAAAAGATAAGATTGATGTAGCACGCCCGATTCTTAGCTGTATTTTAGTAGGCGGAGAGCGTATGCAAATTGTCATTCCTCCTGCTACAAAAAATGAACACATTTCTATTACCATTAGAAAGCCGAGTAAAACTCGCTTTAAAATGGAAGATCATGTTAAAAGTGGTCTTTTTGAAGATTTAAATCCCAATACTAATGAAATTAAACCAAGCGATAAGGAATTAATCAAGCTTTATGAAGCAAAAGATTATCAAAGTTTTATTTCTAAGGCTGTTGGATTTGGCAAGAACATCATTATTGCTGGTGAAACAGGTAGTGGAAAAACTACCTTTATGAAAACTTTGATTGATTTTATAAGCCTTGAAGATAGGATTATTACCATTGAGGATGTTGAGGAGATTAAATTCTATGAACACAAAAACTTCGTGCAATTATTCTATCCTTCCGAAGCAAAAAGCACAGATTTTCTAAATTCTGCAACGCTTTTAAAATCTTGTTTAAGAATGAAGCCTGATAGGATTTTATTAGCAGAGCTTAGGGGTGCTGAAACTTATGATTTTATCAATGTTTTAGCAAGTGGTCATGGAGGCAGCATTACAAGCTGCCACGCAGGAAGCCCTGAAGAAACATTTACGCGACTTGCTTTAATGACTTTGCAGAATCCACAAGGACAATGTGTGCCTTTTGAAATCATCCAAAAAACCCTTAAAGATTTAATAGATATTGTTGTGCATATCCACGCACATCATGGAAAAAGACGCATTAATGGAATCTATTTCAAAGAAATAGAAAACACCAAATAAGGAAATATTTATGTGGCAAATTAAAACACAAGATAAAAAAGCAACAAATGCAAACCTTGTAAATATAAACGATAAAGAGGTGGAATTTACTACTCAAAATAACCAAATATTTTGCACGAGTTTGGATATAGCAAGGGTATTTGAAAAAAGGCATACGCATATTTTAGATTTAGTCAATGAAAAATTAAAGAATAAAGAAATTCAAGATTTTACTGAGCCGAATTTTCGGCTCAGTGAGTATAAAGATAGCACGGGCAGGGTCTTGCCTTGCTATAAACTCACTCGTGATGGTTTTTCTTTTATAGCAATGGGGCTTACAGGCAAGAAAGCTGATATATGGAAAGTTTCATTTATTAATGCTTTTAATAAAATGGAACAAGTTATTACCCAAGAAATACATAGCCCCAACAAATATCTTACAGAAATAATGAGTGAGCTTTATAAAAAACTTCCACAAGAAGATTTTAGTGTTGATATTACGCTTAAAGATAGAAATCAAAATAATCAAATCATTTTTTCTCATTATTATGAAGTCGGCGGCAAACCAAAAGACCCAATGGCAAGTAAAAATAAAGCATTTTTTCAAGAAAAAATGCAAAATTTTAGTGCAAATAAAACTATTAAAAATCAAGACTTGGAGCGATAGATGCAAAATAAAAGAAATATTCAAATTATTTTTCTTGTTATAACAAGTTTTATTCTCACTTACTTACTAACACCGATTATTTTTTTCTTTTTGAATAAAGTAAAAATAGTCAAAGCTCTTGAAATTTACAACATTAATTTCACTTTTCAAGCAATTAGTAATGGTTACCCAAAAATATGGCTTTCTTTAGGTGTTACATTTGGAATTTGCTTGATTGCTTTTACCGCTTTGGTGTTATCTCTAAAAACCAAAAAATCGCAATTTGGTGAAGCTAGATTTGCCAATAATAACGAGATTAAGCAGATGAAGTTATTTAATGATAAGGGCATTATCATCGGAAAATATAAAGGTAAATTTTTAAGATTTGGGGGTCAGCAATTTGTGGCGTTAGGAGCTCCTACAAGAAGCGGTAAAGGTGTAGGTATTGTTATACCAAACTTACTAGAATGGGCAGAAAGCGCAGTCGTGCAAGACATTAAACAAGAATGTTTTGACTACACAAGCAAATACAGAAAAGAAGTTTTAGGGCAAGAAGTCTATCTCTTTAATCCATTTTCAAGACAAACTCATCGTTATAATCCGCTTACTTATATTGATATGAGTGATAAGGAGCATTGCGATAGTCAATTAATGGACTTAGCTAACATTCTTTATCCGCTCGATGGGGATTCAACTTCCAAATTCTTTAATGGATTAGCGCAAAACTTATTTGTCGGATTATGCTATATGTGGCGTGATTTGCAATTAAGCAATATTGGAAAAGACTTCCAAAGAGCTTTTGAAATAAAAATAGGAGAGTTTAATTTTTATAATATTTTACAGCTTTCAAAAGGGCTATCTATTAAAAATGAAAATCAAGCAATACAAGGCTTTGATGATACCTATAACTTTTTAGTGCATTGTGAAGTTTTAGATGACGCCACAAAAAGACGCTTAGAAACCTATTTTAACATTAGCTCTGATGCTACAAAATCAGGCGTAATGAGTTCTTTTAATGCGCCTCTTGTTCCCTTTGAAAGCGAAACATTGAAATTAAGCACAGAAACAAGCGATTTTGATTTAAGAGATTTGCGCAAAAAGAAAATGACAATCTACATTGGCATTACTCCTGATCAATTAGCAAATGCACAATTTATTTTAAATATTTTTTGGTCGCAACTTATTTTGTTAAATACCAAAGAATTACCACAAAAGAATAAAGATTTGAAATATTCTTGTTTGCTTTTAATGGACGAATTTACAGCACCCGGAAGAATTCAAATCTTGCAAACCTCTGTAAGTTTCATTGCTGGATACAATCTAAGATTATTAACAATCTATCAATCTTTATCGCAGCTAGAAACGCAGCCACCTTTAGGCTATGGCAAAGAGGGAGCTAAAACATTACTAACAAATCATGCTTGTCAAATTTTCTATGCTCCAAGAGAGCAAGAAGACGCGGAAGCTATTTCTAAGATTCTAGGTAACACGACTTTTAAGACAAGCTCAAGAAGCATAAATTCAGGCGGTAATGGGGGCGGCTCAAGAAGCATTAGTGAAGCAAGTAGGGCTTTAATGCTACCGCAAGAATTACGAGAAATGTCATTTGAAAATGAGCTTATCACAATTGATAGTGGCAAACCTATTTTATGCAATAAAGCTTTCTATTATTCCGATTCTTATTTTATGGATAAATTTAAAGCGATTTCAAAAAGCTTAGCAGCAATCAAAAAAATACCAACAAGAGAGCAACTAGAAAATGCAATCTTACAAGGAGAATGCAAAGTTAAAATTCAAATTATAGGAGAAGACAATGAAGAAAATGTCGCTTAGTTTAGCCATTATGGCTTCGTTAATGGTTATAGGGTGTTCTGCGCCAAAACCAAAACAATTAGATAGTGGTTCTGCATTATCCATTAATAATTCTATTTTGGAAAGGCAGTATAACTTCGTCCCAAAAGATGATTTTTTAAGCTCACAAAATTGGACTTATCAAATCACGGTTGAAAAAAATTCAACGAGAGATGATTTTATCCAAAATGAGCTTGTAACAAAAACTTTTCTTTTGGCGCACAATGCTAGTAAGATGATTCTAATAGGGAGAGAAGATTTAATTAAAGACTACAAAGAGTATTTTATTAAAAATCAAGTCATTATCCCTATTGAATTACAGCCTATCAATCCCTATGAAGAAAAACTTAATGTAGTAAATATTCTATTTTTTAACAAAACTAATACAGGAGAATGAAAAATGAAAAAGGTTCTTTTATCTACTTTAATTTTTGGTGTTGTATCCGCTAATGCAATAGAGTTGGAGCTATTATCTGGAGATACTAGATTAGCTTGTGAAGCAATGCTTTGTTTAGCTTCACCTGTGCAACCTGCAGAGTGTAGCGCAGCTTTAACAAGATATTTTAGCATTAATGCGAAAAAATGGTCGCAAGTCGTTGCCAAACGAAAAAGTTTTTTGGATTTATGTCCTGTTGTTGCTTCAAGCGATCCTGAAATGTATAAATACAAAAATGAAATTTTGGCTAATTTGGATGGTGAATGCTCAGTTACCTCCCTTAATAATAGAATTGAGAATAAAGTTATTAGGGTGGATAAAGTATGCACAAATGATGGGGATGGTAGTGGCATTCAATGTAGGGATGTCAATGTATATGGATTTAGAGTAAATCCTGAATTGACAAATTCTTGCAAATTACTATCTACATCAAGTTATACTGATTACAATCTAAAATATACTTGTGATACTAAATTTTACGAAAAAAATGAGTGGCAAAGAGGCTATGAATTAAAAGAAGTCTCACAAGATGTTTATAGTGCTCTACCATTATCACAAAAAGAACAGGGTGAGAAATTAGCCCAAATTAGTAGATATGAATATACGCAATTACCTCAAAACCAAAGAAAACAAGTAGGGAATCAATACTACAGAGTAGATATTGGATATTATCAAAAATCAATGATTTCAAAAAATTGCTGGGTTAATGAGAAGTAATAATGAATGAAAATAATTCTAATGAAAATAGTCTTTATGAAATTGTAAATGAGGAAAACAACAGCACACAAGAAATAATTAACTTTAATGAGTTGTTAGAAAGATTTACAAACACCATGCAAACAATCAATGGAAAAATCCATGTTGGGAAGCAAAACTCGCATAGCAATACAGAGGATGGTATTTTTAAAGATTTGGAGGAGAGTTTTTCGGAATTAAATAGTATCCATTTGGCTCTTGTCGCTTATTTTAAAAATCCTCCTAGCGATGAAGAAAAAGAGATTTTTCATAAAACAGCCTCTATCAAAAAGACTATGGAGGATCTTGCCAAATTTGCTAATGAAATCCAAAAAATATCCTTAGATGAAAAGCTCAAAAATTACAACCAACAAATTAATAGCTTTTGTGAAATTGTAGAATATAAGCTTTCTCACAATGCACAAATCTATCAAGAATTTCTTGATGGCTTTGTTGCAGACGGAAAACAAAAGCTTAATATATTTTCGGAAATCTTTACAAAAATGACAAAAAATACCAAATGGTTTCTTGTATTTTTTAGTGTTGCTTCTATTAGCTTGGGTGTTATTTTTGGGGTTTTATTATCTCTTACATATGCAAAGCATTTAGAATATAACAAGTTAAAAGGGAGGGTGGCTGCAATCACTCAAGGTTTGGCTACTATCTCTGTTAATAAAGATGATAAAAGCCTCACCTTAAGCTTCGCAAAAAACAAAAAAACTATTTTTAATGAGAATAAAAATAGTATTCAAATCACACTACAAGGAGGTGAATGAACAAAATAATTATATATCAAATTCGCAAAAAAACAAAAAAACAAAAATTCTAATAAAGGAGATAAAAATGGCATTCGGACGATTGGTTAATGATAAAATTGTTATTGATACTAACAATGCACTAAATTACAGAAGCAAGGAAGGTGATATTCAGCAAAGAAAAGTGGATACAGCCTTGATTGATGTTATTAAAGAAGCAGGACAAGTTGCCGCAATGGAACATGGTTCTGTTCTCTTTTCTGCAAAAGTCAATAATGAGTGGAAAAACTTTTTTGTAAATAGAGATGAAAAAACTCATAATATTGTGCTAAAACCCACAAACTCGCAAAATAGAGATGATTTTATTTATATAAACTCTAACACAAATGAGAAAGGCTACTTTTACTATACAATCAATCAGAAGCGAGAATCTGCAAAAGAATTAATTGAGGGTGTAGGCATTACAGAACGCCAAAATCAAGATGGCTCTAAAAGTCATTATTTAGAAACTAATGTAAGACTTTACAATGAAGAGCTCAAACAAGAGCTAAAAGAAAGAGGCAATGAATTTATAGCAGTCATCTCAAATGACGGAATTAAAGTTGTCAATGAAGCCGAAATGAAAGCACAAAAGCAAGAACAGCAAATGCAGCAAACTCAAGAAATCAAAGAGCCTGAAAAGAAGCAAGATAAGGGATTTGAAAGATAATGTGCGCCCTTTTGGGCGTATATTATTAGTTACTATTATTTAATATAAATTAATAATAATTATTTATAGTTAATATTATTAACTAATAGTAATTATAAATTAATATAAAAGGAATGCAAAATGACTTTTTCTTGCTCATATACTACCTATACTGACAATAAACGAGAATTAGTTGCTATCAATGGCGAAATAGAAACTTATAGTTATCCGCCTCTTACACAAAGTGAGATACTTCATGCAATCAAAGATTTTATCTTTGAAAAATCCATACAAGATAAAAAAGTCAATTTTACTCTCTATCCAAAAACTCCTAGAGAATTTGACTATTTTAGAGAGGGTGAAAATTGGAATAGATAAAGAGCTAAGTAAAGAAGATTTGATTTTTCTTCTTGCGAGAAATTTTCATAAAGAGCTTGGAATAGGTGCGCAAGATAGTATCTCTTTTGATACGAAAAAAAATAGAATCAATATTAATAAAAGAACTTCAAATCAAGCTTCAATGATGGGTAAAAAAGATGATAATGATTTAGGGTATAATAATGGAATCTAAATTTGACACTATTTTATCTCTAACAATAAAAATTCACAAAGAGATTGAACTAATAGAAAAAGAAACAGGCTTTAAAATAGAACAGGATAAAAACAATCCTAATTTATTTTATATCACAGAACCAAATGCTAAAATACCTTTTGCAAGTATAGATTATAGTAAGGAAATAAATAATGCAATACACAATGCAACTACAAGAACCGATACTCAAACAAGCGCATTACGAGAATGTTCCGATTTATTCGCTAGACGAGTTAGAGGAATTATCCAAGAGAGAAGCAGACGAAGCAGAAGCTTGGGCGAGGGAAGTAGAAGATTGGGCGAAAAGAGTGGATACCTTTATGGATTCAATGATAGCCAAATATGGAGAATCAATCCTCAAGAAAGAATATCGCTCCAAAATTTAAGCAAAGAAGGTCAAGAGCTTTATAAGTATGAAGCCCTTAAGGCTTACGCACAAAATGGGGCGATTCTTCCCCCTTCATTTACAGAAAAACTCCAACAAGACAACAACAAAGAAACTAATCAAACTTTAACAAATCACACCAACAATAGCACTACACAACAAGAAAATAAATCCACTAATCATTTTAAAGACAAACTAAAAGAATTTAAAGAAAAACAAACAGAAAAACAAATTAACAATGTTAATAAAAATTTAGAAAGGTAGAAAAATGAGATTATTCATTGCAGAAAAGCCTGAATTGGGCAGAGCGATTGCGGAAGGATTAGAGGGAAGCTATAAGAGCGGAAAAGGATATATTCAAAAGGGTAATGATATTGTTACTTGGGCTTTTGGTCATATATTGGAACTTGCTAAACCTGAAGAATATGATGAAAAATACAAACTATGGAAGCTTGAAGATTTGCCCTTTCCCATTAAGGAATTTAAATATCTTCCTAAAAAGGATAGTAAAGAGCAGCTTAAAATTATTTGCGATTTCATAAATAGCAATACAATAGATTCCATTGTAAATTGTGGTGATGCTGATGATGAGGGACAAATTTTAGTTGATGAAATTATTATGTATTCTAAAACCTCTAAGCCTGTATTTAGGGTTTTAATCAATGATTTAACGCCAAAAGCAGTTAAAGAAGAGATAGCTAAAATTAAGCCAAATACCGATTTTAAAGGAATGAGCGAGAGAGGCTTTGCAAGAAGTCAAGCAGATTGGATTGTGGGTTTTAATCTCACACGAGCTTATACAATACAAGCCCGACAAAATGGATATACGGATAAAAACTCTCTTAGTGTTGGCAGAGTGCAAACACCTATTTTGGGGCTAGTAGTTGCTAGGGATAAAGAATTTGAAGGCTTTAAAAGTATAGATTATTTCTCTTTGATTGGTGATTTTGAAATTAATAACAATATCTTCAAAGCGCGATTGAAAACAGAAGAAAAAATCTTGGATGAGAATATCGCAAAAGATATTAAAAATGCTTGTGAAAGTCAAAATGCAAAAATCAATTTAAAAATAGAAAACAAAAAAGAATATCCACCATTGCCTTATAACTTACTTGTCTTACAAGCAGAATGTGCGAAAATTTTTGGATTTAGCCCTGATAAAACCTTGAAAATCACACAAGATTTAAGAGAAAAGCATAAAGCCATTACTTACAATCGCTCTGATTGTCAGTATCTGCCTGAAACAATGTTTGAAGAAGCTCCAAAGATTCTAAGCTCCATAAAAGAAAATTTAAATAATGATGAGATTGAAGCTTTGATCGCTGGGAGCGATGTAAAAATAAAAGGCAAAGCTTTTAATGATTCTAATATTTCCGCGCACTATGGAATTATTCCTACTCAAAACAAAATTTCATCGCAATTAACCAAAGATGAGCTAATCGTTTATGACTTAATTGCAAAAAGATTCATCATTCAATTTTTTAATCCTAGAGAATACCAAACAACAACCATTGATTTAGAGATAAATCAAAGAATTTTTACAACTACACAAAATAGAACCACAAAAAGTGGTTTTAGGAGCTTGTGGAAAAATATAGATACAGAAGAGGAAGGCGAATCGGAAAATAATGATTGTGATTTATCGGCACTAAAAAATGGAGATAATGCAAAATGTTCTCTTGTGCAAATTGAAAAAAGACAAACAAAGCCACGCCCTTACTATACGATGACAACCTTATTAAAAGATTTAAATAGTGTTGCTAAATATGTGAGAGATGAGAGAATTAAAAAACTGCTTATGGAAAAAGACAAAGACAAAAAAGGAGAAAGTGGAGGAATAGGCACACCTGCTACAAGGTCTAATCATATTAAAACTTTAATTGATAGAGGATATATAGAGGTTAGCCAAGATAAAAAACAAGTTGTTAAATCTACAAAGAAAGGGAGAGATTTAATTTCGCTTTCTCCAAAATCACTTACTACACCTGATATGACAGCTTTATGGTTTGAACAACAAAAGATGATAGAAACATTAGAGCTGGACAGAAAACAATTTTTAGACGAAGTTACAAAAGAAGTTATTAATGAGATTCAAAGAATTAGTAGCAATGAAAGTTTTAAAATAATGGAAAATGGGGATAAACCAAAAATCCAATGCCCGCAATGCAATAAAGGCTTTCTAACAAAACGAAAGGGGAAATATGGAGATTTTTGGGGTTGTAGCGAGTATAACGCTGGGTGTAAAGCAACCTATCAAGACAACAAAGGTAAGCCGAATTTAAACCCCAAAAAAGAATCTAGCCCACAAACGAGCGAATACCAATGCCCTAAATGTCAAAAAGGATTTTTGATTAGAAAAGAGGGAATTTCTAAGGCAGGAAAACCCTATATTTTATGGAGTTGTAACGAGTGGAAAAATGGCTGCGATTATCGCTGCTTTGAGAAAGATGGGAAACCAAATATAAGTTAATTAAAATTAATTTAAATATATTATTAATAACTAATAATAATTAATAATATATTATAGTTATTTAAATTAATTTTTAATATACATTAATAATTAATAGTATATAATAGTTACTATTAATTAACAAGATTGGAGAAAAATCACATTGAAAACAAAAATTGAATGGACAGACTACACTTGGAATTTCATATCAGGTTGCACACAGATAAGCCCTGCTTGTCAGAATTGCTATGCTAAGGCTATGACTAAACGCTTACAAGGAATGGCAAAAGCAAAAATTGCCAAAATGCGTTGCAATGAATGTGGATATGAGTTTAGCAAAGAGCTTAAGAATGAAAATTTAAAGATAGATTTTTATGGCAAGGTTCTTTGTCCAAAGAAACACGAAGCTTTTACCTTTCCTATGTATTATTTTGGTTGGGACAAAGTTTTATTCCACAATTTTAAAGCAGATGAAATTTTAGATAAAAAGAAATATAAAAGTGGTAGTAAAATCTTTGTATGTAGTATGAGTGATTTATTCCATAAAGATATAGATTTTTTAGATATATTTAACACTTTTACCCTTATGGAAGAAAGGGAAGATTTAACCTTTCAAGTTCTTACTAAGCGTGCAGATAGAATGCTTTTTTATTTTAATAATGTTTTACAAATGAGAGAAACAGAAAATGACTATGATGATACTCTCTATAAAAATTTAAAAAAGAATGTTTGGCTTGGAGTAACAGCAGAAAATCAAGAAATGGCAGATTTAAGAATCCCAGATTTATTAAAGATAAAAGAGATTACAGGGTGTAAAGTCTTTGTCAGTGTTGAGCCTATGCTAGAGAGTATAAATCTTACTAAATACCTTGCAAAAGACAATGATTCTACTTGTCTTGATTGGGTTATTGTAGGGGGAGAGAGTGGCAATAGAGCAAGAGCAACAAAAGAAGAATGGGTAATAGATTTGTATGAGCAATGCAAAGATTATGATTGTGCATTCTTTTTTAAGCAAAAAGGTAATCACTTTATTACTTCCCCCTTAGAATCTCATAGTAATAGCTTTATAGAGAATATCTACAATACAAAGGAGTTTCCAAGATGTTAGTAAAAGACTTTGAGTTTAGAATCGTGCCAAAGCCTAATGAAAAAGGCGAGTATTGTAATTGTAATAATGCAGATTGTCCTGCTAAGAAGTTTCACTTTCTTGTTGGCAATGAGGCTAAATCAAGACTAAGTGATGAGAATTTACAAGATTGTAAAATTGAACTTTGGACAGGAAAAGTTGATGAAAATAATAAAAAGATTTTTGAGGGAGATATTCTTATAACAGAAAATGGGGATAAAGTTAGAGTTGCGCTAGATTCTGAAAGAAAGTTTATCGTTATAAATATAGAAAACGAAAATGATGATGAAGATTTTTCTTGGATTAATACAGAATCTTGTGAGGTTATTGGCAATATCCACGAAACAGAGCAACATTAGTTAATTAAAATTAATTTTAATATATATTAATAACTAATAATTATTTAAATCAATTTTTAATATACATTAATAATTAATAATATATAATAGTTACTATTAATTAACATAAAAAAGGATTCTGCGATGATTATATCTGTTATCAACAAAAAGGGCGGCGTTGGTAAAACTCCTTTTGCTTTTTCAATTGCTAAAGATTTAGGATACTTCCTCCAAAGCAACGATAATTCCATTATAGAAAAGATTTATCCCCAAAAGGCAAAAATCTTACCGACTCCAAAAAAAATAGATAATTGCGTTTATGATTTTGGTGGTTTTGTGGAAAAGGGAATATTAGAAATTGTCAAAGATAGTGATTGCATTATTGTTCCTTGCACTAGCAATTATAATTCTTTACTTAGGACATTAGAAACCTTAAATGAAATAGGTAATAATGCTAAAGTTTGCATTCTAGTAACAGATTACAGAGATGAAAAAGAAAAAAATCAAATCTGCGAAACGCTTGAGAGCAACTTTACAGACTTAAATCTTTTCTTTTTTAAGTTTTCAAAAATTATTGAAAATTCAATGAGTAGCGGAGCTTCTTTTACAGAACTCTATAATGAAAACAATCTTTCAAGATTGAGCTACACAAATTTTTTCAATGAATACCAAAAGCTTTTAAATTTCATTACAGAGGAGAAATAATATGGAGAAAAAACCCTTTACAATTGCTGAAGCACTAAACTCTGAACCAACTTCGCAAAAGACTTATGGAAAGGCAGACAAAAAAAAGTCTTCTGGGCGAAAAATTATTGATAAAGAATTAAGGAGAGAACATATAATAGTGTGCAGACTGAATCAAAAAGAACACGACATTTTAAAAAAATTAATGGAATTAGATTTGAGCAGCGAGAGCAGCTCCTACATAAGAAAGTTAATTTTGAAAGAAGCTAGGGTTCTAAATGTCGGTGAATAATAATGCTAAAATATCCTTGCAAAAAACAAAACTACAAGGATACAAATGCGAAAAACAAAAAAGCAACTTGAAGACGAAAAGCGTTATGGTGGTCGGAATTTATTTGACTTTATAGAATTAGAATTTACAGGAGAACAAAATGAGCAACAGAATAGAGAATTATCCAAATATGGAGAGATTGAAAATGGCTTTAAACGAAGTGGCATTTCATCAGATACATCAACTTTGGATAGACAAGAAGATTCCACAATACAGCCTAATAATACTAGAGAGATGGGCGGAAATTTATCCCAACACAATCAAAGCTCTAGGAATGTCAGAACTAACGACACTAGCACTTCCACAAGCGGAAATGGAACTAGAAATTTTAGAGAGCAAGGAAGCGGAGCAGCAGAGAATGCAGGGAATCACGGATATGGAGATACTAGCAGAAGCGCAAATCAATCTCAATCATTTCATAGCAGTAAAACCACAAATTTATTCTCCTTTGTTTCAAGAGATGATGAATCAAGACAAGAAACAGACGCAAGAGGAAACAATCAACAATCAATATTGGGGACTACAACAAGAAATGATGGACTTGAAAGAAGAAGCTTCAAATCTGAAAAATTAGATTTTATAAGTGATGATGAAGTCTATCTTGGTTCTTTAAAAGATAGATTTCAAAAAAATATTCAGGCTGTTAAACTCTTAAAAACTATAGAAAAAGAAAATCGCTATGCCACCAAAGAAGAGCAAGAAATTCTTAATAGATTTTCAGGGTGGGGCGGAATCCCACAAGCTTTTGATCATTACAATAAAGAGTGGGAACAGGAATTTAAAGAACTCATTACCTTACTTGACTACACAGAATATGAAGATGCAAAAACTTCAACTTTAGACGCTTTCTACACTCCAAAAATCATTATTGATACCATTTATCAAGGTCTTAATCAGCTGGGTTTTAATAATGACAATCACGCAAAAGAAATTTTTGAACCAAGCGCAGGAATAGGCTCATTTCTATCCTACGCTAAAAATTACAGCGATAAATATCATTTTACCTGTATTGAGCTTGATACTATAAGCTCAAATATCTTGAAAAATTTGCACCCAAATCAAACTATCTACAATAAAGCTTTTCAACATCATCTATTTCATAAGCCTTATGATGCTTTTATCGGAAATCCTCCTTTTGGACAAAAAAAGATTTTAGATCCAAGCGATACTACTCTAAACAAAACGAGTGTGCATAACTATTTTATTGGAAACTCCATTAAAAATTTAAAAGATGGTGGTATTGCTGCCTTTGTTGTATCAAGCTATTTTTTGGATTCTAAGAATAATTTAATTAGAGAATATATAGCAAAACAAGCAACATTCTTAGGAGCAGTGAGGTTGCCAAATAACGCTTTTAAAAAACGAGCTAATACCGAAGTTACAACAGATATTATCTTTTTTAAAAAAGGTAAAGATTTAAGCGTAGATAATGCGTGGCTAGAAAGCGTAAAATATTACGATAATCACTTTGAAGAAGCTGAAAAAAGAGGTATAGAACCTGTTATTTTAAGTGGCTTTCATATTAATGAGTATTTTAAAAATCATCCTCAAAACATTTTAGGGAAAATGGATATTAAAAGCTCTCAATATGGATACGATTTGGAATGCTTAAATGATGGTAGAGATTTAAAAGTCGCATTAGAAAACTTTATCCAAACTTTACCTAAGGATATTTATCAATACCAAGAAACTAAAATCAAATTTTCTTATTACAAGGTTGATAAAGAATCTCCTGAATATCAAAAATATAACGAAGTTATTGACAAGCTAAAAGATGGCAATTACTTTGAATATGATAATGAAGTTTATATGAAAGTTTGGAGCGATGATAATGAAATAACATTTTCAAAGCCTGTTTTAAACGAACACGATAAAAGGAGAATTAAAAAGCTCATCGCGATTAGAGATCAATTCAATACTCTTATCCAATATGAAAAAAATGAGCTTAATGATAGTCTAGTAGAAGCCCAAAGAAAGCTTTTAAATAATCTTTATGATGAGTTTGTTGCTAAAGAGGGATTTTTAAATAGAGACGCCAATAAAAAAGCTTTCAGAGAAGATGTAGAAGCAAATAAAATTTTGTCTTTAGAGAAAAATTATAATGCTGGTATTTCAAAAAATGTTGCGCTAAAAGAGGGTGTTAATCCATTAGAGCCTAGCGCAACAAAAGCGGATATTTTTTTCAAACGAACCATAAATGCGCAAAAAGAAATTAAAATCTCCACTCCTCAAGAAGCACTTATCGCTAGTATTAATGAGCATGGGAGAATTGATTTACAATTCTTACAATCTCATTTGGAGCTTCCATTAACAGAAATACTTAATGTGTTACAACAAGAAAAATTAATTTTTAGAAATCATAAAAATCCTACTGATTTTGTATTGGCTGAAAAATATCTTTCTGGAAATGTTAAAGCAAAATACAAAGAAGTAAAAAAAATAGTGGAAGGCGGTTACAATGAATTTGTTAATAATTTAGAGAGTTTGGAGCAGGTTTTGCCCAAAGATTTAAAAGCTGTTGATATTGCAATAAGCTTGGGAACTACTTGGATACCCATTAAATATTACAAAGAATTTATAGAGGAAACCTTGCAAATTGATTCTAACAATTACGATTTATTCTTGATAGAAAAAACTGGTGAATGGAATCTTAAAGGCAATGGATACATTTTAAGCCCTTATATCCGCTCACAATATGCCACTGAAAGAATAGGCTGTTTTGATTTATTTGAGCACGGCTTATTAAGAAAGCCTATCCGCATTTATAATAAAAAACAAGATGAGACAGGCAGAGAACATAGGGAATTAAATCCAAAAGAAACAGCCATTGCTAATTCTAAATTAGAGAATTTAAAAAATGAGTTTATAGAGTGGATTTACAAAGACTATGATAGGCGCACAGATTTAGAGAATATCTACAACGAAAGATTTAATACCAACATAGAGCCACAATACAAAGGGGATAATCTAAACCTTCCAAACTTCAATGCCAACATTGCGCTCAAAAAACACCAAAAAAATGCAATATACAGAGCGATTCAAGAAAATAGCATTATTTTTGATCATCAAGTGGGTGCTGGAAAAACCTTAGTGGCAATTTGCTCGGTCATGGAGCAAAAAAGAATGGGTCTTTTAAATAAGCCTTTAATTGTTGTTCCAAATCACTTGGCAAGACAATGGAATGATGAATTTTATCACGCCTATGCGAATGCTAATATTTTAGTCGCCAACAATGATGATTTAAAAAAAGATAATAGAGAAAAATTCTTTTCAAAAATTGCTACAAATAACTATGACGCTATTATTATGACGCATTCACAATTTAAATTAATACCTGCTCCTTATGAAATAATAAAAAAACAATATGAGGAGGATATTAGTATTTTAGAGGAAACATTAGAGCAAAAACAAAATGATGAGAATGCTATGCGATATTCTGTTAAAGACTTGGAAAAACGCATTGAAAATTTCAAAGTGAAACTAGAAGATTTACAAACAGCACATAGAAAATCTAAAGCAATAGATTTTTCAGAATTAGGAATTGATGCTTTAATTATTGATGAAGCTCACGAGTTTAAAAATTTACTCATTACAACTTCAATGGGCGATATAAGTGGTCTTGGCAATTTAAAAGGCTCACAAAAAGCCTATGATCTTTATTGCAAAACAAAATATATCCATGAGCAAAACAAAAAGCTTTATTTTCTGACAGGAACTCCTATAAGTAATTCCATTACAGAGCTTTACACATTACAAAGATACATCCAACCCGATGTATTGGAGGAGAAAAGAATACAAAGCTTTGACGCTTGGGCTTCAACTTTTGGAGAAGTTACAAACGCGTGGGAACTTGATAGCTCTGGAATTAATTACAAAATAGTCGCAAGATTCAATAAATTTAAAAATGTTCCTGAACTTTCCACCATGTATAAGAGTGTTGCAGATATTGTAACAAATGCCGATATTATGAAATTTCAAAAAAATTTTGTGCCAAAGCTCTATAATGACAAGCCTATTAATGTAGTCGCTCCACGAAGTGAAGCCATAGCGGAATTTATAGGCATTCAAGATGAAAATGGAATGTGGAATAAAGGCTCTATTGTTTGGAGAATGGAACATCAACAAGAAGATATTTCAAGAAATAATTTACTTGCTTGCACCACAGACGCTAGAAAAGCTGGTCTTGATTTTAGATTGATTAATCCCTATTATGATGATTATGCGGATTCTAAAATCAATAAACTTGTTGAGAATGTTTATAATGAGTATAATACTTGGAATAATGACAAAGGCACACAATTAATCTTTTGTGATTTATCAACACCAAAGCAACACTCACAAAAAATTATTTTGGATAATAACGAAATAACACCAAAATCAAAGCAGGACAAAGAAGAAGAGTTTATCAACATTAATGAAGCCATAGAACAGACAGAGGAAGAAAGCAATAAAAGTTTAGATGAGCTTTTAGCAGAACAATCAAAATTTGATGTTTATACTGATATTTTAAAAAAGCTTGTTTCTATGGGTATTCCTCAAAATGAAATTCGTTTTATCCATGATTCAAAAACAGATTTACAAAAAGCACAACTTTTTGCAGATATGAACTCTGGGAAAGCTAGAATTCTTATTGGCTCAACTCAAAAAATGGGTGCTGGAACAAATGTGCAAAAAAGAATTGTAGCCTTACACCATTTAGATTGTCCATGGCGTCCTAGTGATTTAGAACAAAGAAGCGGTAGGGTTATCAGACAAGGCAATGAACTCTTTATGAGAGATCCACAAAATTTTAGAGTAAAAGAGTTTAGATATGCCACCGAAAGAACCTATGATGCTAGGATGTGGCAAGTCATTGAAAGTAAAGCTCGTTCCATAGAACAATTTAGAAAAGCTGGGTCTAGCGTAAGAACCTTAGAGGATATTACAAGTGGTGCAGCTGATGCCGCAGAAATGAAGGCAGAAGCCACAGAAAATCCGCTTATTTTATTGCAGGTGCAATTAAACAGCGATTTAAGACAAGAGGAAATGCTTTATAGTGGCTATAAGAGACAAATCCACAATAATGAAGAGAGCCTTAAAAACAATATCTCTAAGGTTGATTATTTAAAAAATAATGTATTGGCATACAAGACTTTAAAAGGTATCGCGGAGCTAAATAATAATGAAAATTTTCAAGGAAAATATTACGAAATTCAAAGCGATGAGAATGTTGCTAAGGATTTTATTGTTTTCAAAGACGATAATAGCGATAGCAATAAAGGAAAGCAAAAGGAAATAGAATTAATTTTTGATAAGAATATTGAGGCTATTTCTAAAGACTATCAAAAAGAATATAAAATTCTTGAGTATAAAGGCTTGTTAATCAGTGGAGAGAAAACATCGCTAGATACACTTAGCTTTTATATTTCAACTTTGGATGGCAAAACATTTGTAGAACCTGAAAATCTAGTATATAAGCAAGATAGTCAGCTTCTGTCTTTAGCAAATGAAGTGAGCTTTAGGGGATTTATGACAAAAGTTAATAATTTCTATAATAATTTAGAAAAATTCATATCCTCAAAAGATTCACAAATTCAAAAATTGGAGGCAGAAATTACAGAGTTAAAAAGCGTTACAGGAGAGAATACTCCCGCTTATAAGAGAAAAGACTATTTGGAAGCCCTAAGAGAAGACAATCGCGCTGTAATGAGCGAAATAGAAAAAATGAGTAAGCAAAAAGATTATAAAAGCAGTTTTACTCCAAAGTCTGCTGGTATTTTAGAAAGTCTAAATAAGAGCAATGAAATTGCAAAGGAAAACGATTTGCAACTAAATTAATTTTTGCAATTAGCGTATTGAGGAGTCTTTTAATAATATTTAAATGGATAACTCATTGTGCTTTCAAATTAATATATTGATAATCAACAGAGCTAATACAATTAAAAGAGAAAATATTAATTTATTTTTTGAGCGAATGTCATTATCGGCTTTGATTGAATTATCTCTATAGTATTTTATAAGTTTATCATTTGTTTCTTTTTCATATTGCATTTTTTTTAATTGGCATAACACATTAGCAAAAGAAAGCTCTTGAATATAATCAAACTCTTTCCTTAGTTTTAAATTGCTAATTTCATCTATACTAAAATATGTGTTATTATCATTAAATATAAAACCTAAATCTTTATATAATGTGTCTCTTCTTTTGTGGTTATCTTCATCTTCTTCATCTACGAAACTCAATTTTCCAACAAGCCTACCTGTTGGAACATAGTTTAAAGCAATTTCTAACATTTTATTAATTACAAATGTTCCTATGCCAAGAGATCTATAATCAGGATGAATCATTATGGAAGAATGGAAGTTCCACCGCTCATTATACTCATATTTCAACTTCCAAGAATTTCTCATTTTGCTAGTGTTTGGAATAATATTTTCTCCATTTTTTAAATATTGATAATCTATAATTGCCCATATTTCAACAGAATAAAATTCTTTGTTGTTTCCAATTGCCTCTACCTCAAAACCTAATTTAAAGCATACTTCTTTATCTCCTTTTTTGGAGACATAAAATTTGCTAGTATAAAGCTCTTCTTTCAACTTTTACTCCTTAGTGGCTTCATTCATTTCTATTAATCCTAATATCTGTCCGTCGCAAGTTATTATCGGGTCGTCCTCTGTTTCCTTGCTGTAACTGATTGAGTGCATTGATGTGCAAAAGCATTTGAGTTCGTTTTGCGTCATAAACCATAGGCTCTTTGGACAATACTCGCAAAGAGTTTCCTTTGTTGGCAACAGCTCCTCTTTTAACTGATTTATTACCGAGCTCTTGTAAGACTCTCTGTCTATATTGTTTTGTATAATCTCTCTCACGATTAACTCCTTTATCTTGTATAATTCTATATCTTTGTTTATCTATCTTTTTGGGAATTTGTTTTAATTCTTTCTCTCTACCAATAACAGAAACATCCCAAATAGGTTTTTTTAGAATTTTAGCAGCTTCTCTCCACTCTCCTTTAATTTTCACTTTTCTTTTTATCTCATATTCCTCTTGTCCTACTATTTTAAATCTTGCATATTCCCCCCTTAAAACTTTATTTTCTTTTACAGCCCTTTCTAAATCTTGTCCCCAAATTGTAGCAATTCCCTTTTTGGTTTTATAGCTCACATAATAACTTTTCTTTGCATTTTTATCGGCACTAAATTGATAATTAGCATTTCCAAAATCTAAGACTTGGTAGTAGTGCATTTTTATTTTTGGAGTTTGATGGGTTGGATTTTCTTTACTTGTTTTAATGGATAATTCTTGATTCTTTTCTGCTTCTCTTTGTCTTTTATTTGTAGCTGTTGCTTCAACACCTAATTCATTTAATGCTTTAGCAAATTCTATTCTTAGATTTGCTAAATCTGCTTTTCTTAGATTAATTCTTTTGCCATTTTGATTTGCAATTTTTAAACAGATATGACAATGTGGATTATCTGTATCACCATGAAAAGCAGCTACAAAAAAATTATCAGGATACATTCTTTTTAAAGCAGTCATTGCCGCTTGTTGTAATTTTTCTTTTGGAGCAGCAGAATGTTCCTTCATAGAAAAAACCATATTAATAGTATGCTTTTTCTCTTTTGCTCCATCTTTATAAGATGGAATAGGAACACCTTCATTTCTAAAAAATCTTTTTACATCTAAGATCTCATCTTCTCCTACATATCTATCAAAATCATTAGAAATTAATTCAACATTTCCATTGCGAGAAATATAATTTATATGTCTTGAAAGTGCTTGAAAATTTTTAGAACCTGAAGTAACTTTAACAACGACTTCAGTATTTTTTCTAAACATATTTTTACTAGAAAGCTTACCTGTCTTTGAATTTTTAATATAATTATTTCTATTTTTATTTATATAATTTAATGGAAGCTTTGAAGCACTTTCTATTTTGGTAAAAACTTTTTTTGCAATTATCTCATCATCAAATATTCTAAGGCGAGACATTTAAACTCTTTGGTTATTAACCTCAATAATTTTGCCAAGAGTATCAGACAATATATCTATTTTATCTCTAACACTATCAATGGTATTTTTAAGATTATCTTCATTGATTTTAACTAAATTATTACTTCTAAGAACCTTTAATAATTGATAAATATTTTTACCTATGGAATTAATTTCTGTCCTAGTTTTCATAAATGCAATTAGCTCTGCATTTGCAAAAAATTTGTTTTTATTTAAAGAATTTATCAGTCTAAATTTTGCTTCTTTGGATACACTTCTAAAACCATTATATGAGGCAGTTTCTTTTAATAGATTAAATTCATCATCACTTAATCTTATTCTTATTTCTCTAAAATTTTCATTCTTATTTTGGTGTATATTATCAAGTAATTTAAAATTATTATTTACATAAATATCCTTATTTTCTTGATAATCTCTAATGATATAATTGATAATCTTGTTGATTGATGACTTGGTTTCCAACTTAATTTTATTTAAAAAATCAAGATTATCTGTTTCAATTGTTAGCAAGTATTTTTTCATAAAAATATCCTTATTTTAATAATCAAAATGAGCCTCGCAGAGTTTATTCTGCAAAATAAGATGAAAAGTTTTATATAACTTTTCGGCGTTTTTGCCTATCCTGCATTTCATAGATTATTTAAATTTTGAGAATTTTACAATATCAAGCTTTATAAGATATTAAGTTTATTTTGGAATAATGCAATTTATATAATTTTTAAAGGGATTAATTATGCTTCAAGAAAGTAAAATGATAGAAGAGTTAAAGCGTGAGTATGATGAGAAATTAAAGAAATTACGCCAAAAAGAAAAAGAAAAGAAAGAGCGTATATATAAAAAACTTTCTGTGGCATTACTCAAAGATTTTGAAGAATGTGATAATTTTATAAACGAGTTTAATCTGCTTATAGAAAAATTTGACTGCAAAAATACTAAAGACGCTATGGCTACAATAAATAGTTTATGCTCTTTTAATAAAAATACAGATAGAATAGATGACGCAAAAAACAACAAAACAAAAAATACTCTGGAGAATAAAAATGGAACAGAATTACAAAATCAAAGTGACTGATGTAAGCAAATTGAATGAGCATTATAAAGAAGCAATACAGGAAGGAACTTATGAGGGAGAAGATGTTAATAAATTCTTTAATACCATAAAGACATTTGACATCGCCGAAAGTTTATTAAAAAAAGATTTTTCAAATCAATTTATTAATTTTGAAATCATTACAGATAAAGAAAAAATTCCGTTGAATATAAGACTTGGAGATAAAAATTTTCAAAAAGGAATTGATCATCTCATTAATATTGGAAGCTCTCAAATAAATAAAGAGAGTATAAATCCTAACACAAAAGAAAATCTTAACAATCAAGTTGGTAGCTACAAACCAACAACTTATGATCAAATGTTAGATGGCACTTTTAAAGCTTTAAAAGATTTATCTGAAATAGTCAATAAAGATATTGCTGCAATGGTATTAACATTTTCTAAGTCTTTTTCAGAAGCTAGAAAAGACTATAATAAAGAAAATCAACTTTCAACAAAAGAACCATCATTTTTTAAGCAAAAAATGAGTGAATTTTTCAAAAAAAAACTAAATAAAAAGCAATTTGATAAAGAAATAACAGCAGATAAAACTCGCTCTTTAAATAGATAAAAGGATAAATTATGCCGCAAAAAAGAATTTATCTTTATGTTCCATTTAAAGACAAAGAAAAAGCAAGATTGCTAGGAGCAATGTGGGACGATAAAGAAAAAAAATGGTTTGCTCCAAAAACTTTAGATAAAAATATTTTTTCGCAATGGTTGTATCCGCAACAAAAAAAAGAATTTTCATTTGATGAGCAAGAAATACTTTCTGCTTTTAAAAATGCTTTGGAGAAACAAGGATTAATTATTGATGGCTCACCCATTATGGATGGAAAGATTCATAGAGTAAAAACCACTACTGATAGAGGCAGAGAAACAAGCGGGGCTTATAGCGGTTTCTTGGATGAATATCCCGCAGGTTTTATCCAAAATTTCAAAACAGGCATTAAAGAAAATTGGAAAATGCCTTCAGAATTAAAGCAAACTATTACTAACTATCAAGCTCCTCATCAAAAAAAAGTTGTAGCTTCCACAAAAAATAATAAACAAGAAATTTTGGAGCTACAAGAAAAAACCGCTCTTAAAATTGAAGAAGAATATCAAAATGCAAATTGGGCAAAATCCAATCACCCTTATTTGCTTAAAAAAGGTTTTAATGAAAATTTTTATCTAAAGCAAGATTCCAAAGGATCTTTACTGATTCCTTTAAAAGATGAGAACAACAAAATATGGTCTGTCCAAAGAATCTTTCCCAATGGAGATAAAATTATCGGAATCATAAGAACCAAAGAAGAAAAAGAACAGGGCATAGAATATTCTGCGCGAAAGTCTGGTTGTTTTCATATCATAGGAGCTAAAAGTTTGGAGTATTGCAAAGAATTTATTATAGCAGAAGGCTTTGCTACTACAGCCACAATTTATAAAGCACTCAACAAACCTGTAATTATGGGTGTAGATGCTGGAAACCTACCAAAAATTGTTGAAGTTCTGAAAGCCAAATTTCAAAACACTCCTATCACTTTAATAGCAGATAATGACAAAAAAAGAGAATTGCAAGGGCTTTCTAATGTTGGAGTAGAAACTGCAAAGGAAATCCAAAAAAAATTCCCTGATATTAAAATCATCATCCCGCAAATCACCAATAAAGAGGCAGAACAAGGAATGAGTGATTTTAATGATATTTATTTAAATAAAGGTCTTGATGAAGTGAAAAAACAGCTAAGCATACCTGATTTTCACAAAAAACTTGACACCTTTAAATCCGCTCACATTGCGCACAAAGAGCAAGACATTACAAGGTAATTTTTGTATATATTAATAAACAATAATATATAATAGTTACTTTAAATTAACAAAAAGGTAGAAAAATGAAAAGAGCGGTTAAATTAGGTTTATTAGGTGCAATTGTTGCTGGTGTATTTTCTGCTTGTTCAAGTGAGCCAAAGTCTGTGGAGTATTATTCTGACCCAAAAAATGCTAAGGAGTTGGAAGCAAAAGTTGCAGAATGTAAGAAAAAGTTTCCAGAGGGGAGCGAAAAGCTTGAAAAGGAACAACTAAAATATTTAAATGGAAATCCTAGCAATGAATATGCAGATTGTGAAAATGCTTACAGCGCAAATTTTATGAATTCTGTAACAGATTTTGGAAATATTACAGATGAAGATATTGCAAAACATTTTAAAAGAAACAACAATCAAAAATCACAATAAATACTGCTATACATTAGTAACTATTATATATTAATAGTTACTCTTAGTAATTAATAATAACTAATGTTATACAGAAATTCAAAAACATCGCGCGGCTCTAAAAATATAAAATCAACTTTCAAAGTCTAAATGCTGATGATTCTTTAAAATCTCTTTATACTTCCTTATCCCTTTTAAACAATCAAACAGACCTACAAGCATTATCACAAAGAGAACAATCAATATAAAATAATCTTGAAAAAAACTCCAAACATCTTCATAGGCGAAGAATTTAAAAGCTAAAATTAAACCAATCACAGAACCCGCAATAACTATCACCATCAAATCAAAATACAATTGATTCAAAATCTTAAATTTACTAAAGTTTAATATGCTCTTTCTTTCCACCACAGATTCCCCTCAAATTGTTAATCTCTACAATAATTATACACTTTTTTAAACATTAAATTTATGTTTCTCTTTATTCACTGCACAGAAATTTCCACCTAATAAATTTTAGCTCTTTTATTTCTTATAAAACTTTCTTTTTGGTGCTGTTCAAAATCGCAGTTTAGTAATTTGCGATTTTATGTAAAAGGTCAAAAATTTTAATTTTTGATTTACCTATTAGTATTTGGGTTTTTAATTAAATTTATATTTAATAAATTTAATATATTTAGGAACTATTCTATTTAAGTCAATCAGGCTTTGGAAGTGCCTTTTTATCGTGGGTGGCTTCCGAAAAAATGTCAAAAACTATTCTATTTAAGTCAAAAACTATTCTATTTAAGTCAATTTTTCAGTAAGCTTTGTGGCTCTTGGAGTGATTTTTGCTGACATACATATAATAAACTATTCTATTTAAGTCAATTTTATTTTTTATAAGCTTTTCAAAAGCTAATATTGACATACATATAATAATTTCACTATAATTTCCAGCGTTATTTATCTGACTATTCTATTTAAGTCAATTTTGGAGTGGAGAATATATGCCTAAACGCAATACCATTGATACAATTACGCTCGGTCTTTTTAGTGATGATAGTGTATCTATCATTTGTGAGGATACAATTAAATTAGAAATGGGTTCTGTGGCAGTATTAAGCGGTAATAGTGAGGTAGGTAAATCTCTTTTGGCTTTAAAAGTGTGCGCAAATGCAATCAATGATGGTTTAAAGCCTTTCTTTTGGAGTATAGAAGATAAGAATCAAGCGATTTTAGAACGCATTAAAAATATAGAAAGCTTTTATCCCTTTAAAAGCTTAGAATTTGAGTTTTCAAATGAGCTTCCAAAGATTGATAAAAATTCTATCGGTAGCTTTAAAGAAGAGCTTAATGAATTGGCGGATTGTGATTTAATCGTGCTTGATACTTTTAGCGCATTTTTCTCTACGCTAGGTTTTAAAGATCAAAACAATCAAAATGATGTGCAAAACTTTTTTAATATCTTAATAGACATAGCCAAAGCAAACAATCAAGCAATTTTGTTACTGCACCATTTAGATAAAAAGGGCGAGAGCTTAATGGGTAGCTCTGTGATTATTAATGCGCCTAGAATCGTTTATAAACTCTCATTCCAAAAGGGTGAGGATAAAAGCTCTACAACCTATCGCTTACTTGAAGTTTTAAAGGATAATAACAATATTAATGCGGGAGAATACCAAAAGACTATCAAGGTATTGCATAACCCTAGCATTGATGAGCCACTCATTAAAGATATAAAAGTAGGCAATATTGATTCTCACACTTTGGAGATTATCAATAAAAAAGATATATCCGCTGTAAGCGTTAATGATTTAGCAGAGGGCTATGTAACAATGAATGAGAATAGAGGGGTCTTTTATCTTAGTTCTCGCAAACTTACAGATTCTAATTTTTATAAAAATTTCAAAGAAAATGACAATAAAATAGAATTTAAAATGGTTGGTGCTAATGGCTCATCTTATGCAATTAGTCTTAAAAATTCTTTGCTTACACAAACACATAGGAATATCCTAGACGCTTTATTCTTGTATATCAAGAAAAATGTAGATACTAATGTCATCAAGAAATACCAAGATAATTTTTGGGATATGGAAGTAAGATTAGAACCCTATAAATTTTTAAAACAATACCTTAACAAAAATCCTAGCAATTACTCGTGGCTAAAGCAAAAATTTATTGAAATTTCTCGCTTTGCCTATGATTTAGCTTTTACACAAAATGTTGAAAGTGGTGATAAGCAAACAATCACGCAAAGAGATAAAGGGATTTTAATGTTTGATTCTGTTGAGCGTATCACAAAAGAAAATGGAGTGATTGTTTCTGTGTTCGTGCTAACAGTTCGCAGAGAATACATTAAAAAACTTGAAACAGAATCTACGCTTTCATACGATGATGACTTATCGCAAATTCTTATAGATTTAAATTCTTTAGTGGCGCAAGATTTAATTAGATTTTTGACAAGCTTCCCTGATAAAAAGATTCTTAGTTATAGTGAGTTTTGTGAGATTAAAGCTTATAGGCTCTACAAAGAAAGCTCTATTATTTCAAAACAAAAGAAAGAGATTATCAAGCTAAAAGATAAGCTCATAGAATTTGGAATCAATATCTATGGCAAAGGTGTAGAATTTGCCGAGTATGATGATAAATTCTTTTATGATAAATACAAAAATAAAAATGATTTATTTTTCATCTATCAAAGCAATAACAGAGTGAAAAGATTTATCAAGCGCAATGATCCTATGAACCAACTCAACACCAAAAACAACAAATTTCTTACGCAGAAATCATTGTTTGATTAAGAGAGAAAAATAAACATGCAAGAATTGACAAATAATCAAATTATGGAACAGGCTTTGGAAAAATCTGCTGAATTATGTGTGCTAATTGCAGCGTTAGACTTAAATAAAAAATCTAATGATTATGATTTTCGTGAGCTACTAAAATCAGCAGTAACCATATCGGTTGGATTGGATAGCTTAATAAAAGGGAAGTGAGTTTTAGCAGATTCTTTTGATGTCAAAAGCATATCTAAACCAATATTAAAGGCAAGTATCTTAAAATATATGATTTACTTAATTTTGAAGTAAAAATGAACGATTAATTTTAACAGATTTATTTTATATTATTCTTAATAATAAAATTAATCTCATTTTAATTTGCGTTTTTTAATAAACCACAATAAGCCATCATAGCTCTTACCACTATCAGCATAAAGTAGTTTCCAGATGCTGCAGATAGATAAATTTTTTGCTAATAATTCCTTTATCTTGTCCTTATCTTTATCGTAAATACTATTTAATGTGCCATTAGGACGCCCTAAAATTTTGCCACTAGCCCTCGCTTTTTCTAATCCTGCTTTTGTTCTTTTGCTTATTAAGTCTCTTTCATTTTCAGCAAAATAAGCATAAATTGACAATATCAATTTAGAATCGGGATTATTAAAATTGCTAAGTCTCATTTGCCTTAAAAATAAAAATTTTATATCGTTAGCATTGAGCTCAAGCACTAGATTGATAATTTCTAACATATCTCTACCAAGCCTTGAAAGCTCTGTTGCAATTAATAAATCACCAGATTTTAGTTTTTGCTTTAAATCTTTAATTTTTCTTTTCTCTTGAGATTTTGTAGAGCTTTCTTTAACTTCTAAAATTTCATCTAATTTGATATTGTTCTTGTGGCAATATTCCATAATTTCTAATTTTTGTGAATCTAATTCTTGTTTGTCTGTAGATACTCTAATGTAAGCGATAGTCATCGTTCTAAATCTTTAAATTTTTGATTTTTTGTGGATTGTTCTTTAAATTCTTGAAATTTAGCTTTGAATTTATTACTTTGATTCAATTCAACTTCTTTTATTTTGGCTTTAGAGTGCATATTTTGTATAGTTTCTTTCAAGCTATATTGCTCACCTATTTCTGTCACATCAAATTCTTTTACACACTCGGAAATCCAAGCCAATTCCTTAGAAAGTTTTCTAACCATTTTTAAAATTCGTCTATCACTCATAGGTTCTTTTGAAACATAGCCTGAATATTGTCTATGTTCAAAACCATTTTCAAGCATAAATCTTTTAATTTGGTTATAAGGCTCTCTAGTATCTAAAAAAGATTTTTTCAATTCATCTGTATATAAATCAAAGTTAATAGCCTTGCGTGTTAAGCTCATTACCAAACACCCATTTCATCACCAATTAACTCCTCGTTGCCTTCCTTTTCACTAATCCAAATCCATTCCTTAATATTTTTGGTGAACCAAGCAATTTCCATAAGATTACCATAAACAAAATTTCCCAAACGAGCTAAATCATTTTTATCTCCCATACAATGATAAGTATATTTATCTTTTTTGATAAGCTTACAATCTTGTGCTATTTCATCAATTGCTTTATACATATCTTCTAAATTATATTTACCCTCTCTCAAAATTTTCTCTTCATCCAAGACGATTTTTGTGCCTAAAAGTGGATATGCCATTATTGACTCCTTTTTTGCGTTAATTGTAATAAAAAATATCTGATTCTAAAATAAAACCATAAGTCAAATATTAATCTAATTATATAACAAAATTTAACTCATTAATTTAACTAATATATTAACAAAAATTAATCGTTCATTTTTATTAAGGAGAAACAATAAATGAAAACAAGGTTATGGTCGTTATTTTTAATGAGTCCAATGCTTCTTTTTGGTGCTGGTGGTATTGATAAAGTCAATACTTTTATGGAAAATCTAAGCACAGCTTTATACGCAGTTGGTGCGATTATCCTCACAATTGCTTTTATGTGGGCAGGTTTTAAAATAATGTTTCAAGGGCAAACACTTAGAGAGGTTGCTCCTGTATTTATCGGTGGTGTTTTGGTTGGTTCAGCATCAGCAATTGCTGGATATATCATCGCATAATCTTACATTGCAACGAGGTTAATAATGCAAAACAATCCGCTTTTTAAAGGCTTAACGCGTCCCCCAATGATTTTTGGAGTTCCTATGACACCGCTCTTTGTTGTAATGTGTGGAATCTTTCTGCTTGCATTTTACAGCCAAAATATTTTTCTGCTTGCATTTGCAATCCCCACATTTTTCATCATGAAAGCAATGACAAAAAGGGATGATTTTATATTTCGTTTAATGTTTTTAAAAATGCGATTTTTTTCCAACCCTGCTTCTAAGAATTACTATAAGGCTAAAACTTATAGCGCAAATTCTTATAGAGAAATGCCTAAAAATTCAGATTTTCCAAAAATCTCTGTTTTTGGGCTTAAAGCAGAACCTAGTTTTGAAAAACTTATTCCCTTTTCGTCTTTAATTAGTGATTCTGTGGTGATTACAAAAAATTATTTTTTAATCTCAACTTGGGAGATTAAAGGTATTAACTTTGAGGCAGAAGAAGACGATGAGCTAGATACAAAAAATGATCTTTTGAATATGTTATTTAAATCTTTTGCAAATGAGCCTGTGAGCTTTTATTTTCATAATTGTAGATATTCCATTGAAGATAGGCTCACTTCAAAATTTAACAATGCTTTTTTAGAGGAGATTGATAGAAAGTATTATGAATCCTTCAAGCAAGGGACATTAAGAAAAAATGCTTTGTATCTCACTTTAATTTTTGATCCTCTAAAGGTCAAAATAGAAAAAACAGCTTTTATGAAAAGCTCTTTTGAGAGTAAAAGAAAGATGATTAGCCTATTTCTAATGAAATTTGGAGAATTTACAGATAGACTAGAAGCAAACCTTAAAGATTTTAGTCCAAAAAGATTAAAAACCTATTCAAAAGATAATAAAACATATTCTCATCAATTAGAGTTTTACAACTATCTAATCGGTGGTAAATTTAATCCTATAAGAGTATTGTCAGCTCCAATAGATCAATATCTAAATGGCAATTTACAAAACATACAATTTGGACACGAAACCATCCAATTTAACAGCAATCATGGTGAAAAAAGATTTGCGCGTTGTATTGAAATTAAAGACTATACTAGCGAAACTTTCGCTGGAATCTTAGATGTTTTAATGTATTTAGATATTGAATATATCATCACGCAAAGCTTTTCACCAATTCCTAGAATAGACGCTAAATCTGCAATTTCTAAACAGAAAAAACAACTCATTGCAACTGAAGATGATGGATTTTCCCAAGTGGCAGAAATTGATGACGCATTAGATCAACTCACAAATGGAGAGATTTCCTTTGGCAAATATCATTTTTCAATTCTTGTTTATGGTGATTCTTTAAAAGAATGCAAAGATAACGCAAATGAAGTTATTACAAGAATGAATGAGCTAGGATTTGGTGTAACTTTAGCAACAATAGCACTTCCTGCTACTTTCTTTTCACAATTGCCAACAAACTTCGCCATACGCCCACGCATTAATCTAATCTCTAGCCTTAATTACTCTTCTTTAATTGCTTTACACAATTTTGCAATGGGTAAAAGAAATAAAAACTGCTGGGGAGATGCAGTTACGATTTTAAAAACACCAAACAAACAACCTTATTATTTCAATTTTCACCAAAGCTCGGGGGCAAGTAAAAATGACTTTGGCGACTTCTTTTTAGCAAATACTTTAATTTTGGGGCAAAGCGGTGGCGGTAAAACGGTCTTTATGAATTTTATTGTTAATCAAATGATGAAATATGCGAATAAAGATACTTTCCCCGATGATGTTCCTGAAAAAAATAGAAAATTTACAGCGGTTTATTTAGATAAAGACAAAGGAGCTTTAGGCAATATTCTTTGTGCTGGTGGTAGATATATTAGCATTGAAAATGGTAAGCCAACAGGATTTAATCCTTTCATGGTTGAAACCACACAAGAAAACATAAGACAACTACAATCTTTAATCAAGCTTTTAGTTACTAGAAATAATGAAATTCTAACAACTAGAGAAGAAGAAATGCTCAATAATGCAGTAAATTCCATTATGAAAGGCTTTGATAAAGAGGAGAGAAAATTCCCTATTTCATTATTGCTAGAAAACCTAACAGAAAATGTTGATGATGATAATTCTCTTAAATCAAGACTAGCACTTTTTAAAAGAGGTAAGCAATTTGGCTGGGTATTTGATAATGAATTTGATAATTTAGATTTTCCTGATGATATTAATCTTTTTGGGATTGATGGGACTGAATTTTTAGATGATAAAGATGTATCGGGGATTCTAAGTTATTACATTCTTTGGCGTGTAATGAGCTTAACTGATGGTAGAAGGCTTTGTATTGATATTGATGAGGCTTGGAAGTGGCTAGAAAATGAAATTGTGCAAGAAGAAGTCAAAAACAAATTTAAAACCATTAGAAAGCAAAATGGCTTTTTAAGACTTGCTTCACAAAGCTTAGAAGACTTTTTAAAACTCAAAAATGCAAAAACACTCATTGAGCAATCTGCGACAATGGTTTTTCTACCAAATCCAAAAGCTAAAGATGAGGAATATGTTGATGGTGTTGGTTTAAGTTATGACGAATATATGATTATTAAAGGATTTGATCCTGCAAAAAGACAATTCTTAGTCAAAAGACAAGATGAAAAAGCCATCTGCACTTTAGATTTAAGCTCTTTAGGAAATGAGAATCTAAAAATCTTATCCACTGGAACAACTTATATAGACACCATAGAAAAAATCTTCGCGCAAGAGGATAAAAGCCTTGATGAAAAAGTCGCAGAGCTTAAAGAATTTTATAGGAATGAGTAACCAATGAGCGATAAAGAATTAGAAAACAAAATATTAGAACTTGAATCATACATTAACGAAGCAAAAAAGAGCATTGAGAAATGCGAAAAAACAATCAAATATCTAAAAGATATTGTTTGGGATAGACAATCCAAAAAAGAAAGCTCCAAAATGCACAAAGTGCTAGAGAATACCAAACCCTACACAATGGTCAAAAGCAATGTAGGCGACATTAAAGTTGATAAAGAATTTATGGAAAAAGAAACCAAGAAGCATTTAAACAATCCAAATTTAAGAGGTATGGTAACCACAGAAGAAATGCTTAGCTTCCCTAAAGTAGCTAAGAATGTAGATGCTGAAATTGATAAAAGAATAAATAATTACACTTGGAGAGTAAAAGCTAATGATGAGAGTATTTTAAGATATGGGAGCAGAGAATATGAAATAGAAAGAAAAAATATTAATAGACTTCTAACTAATCATTCAGAAACAGAATATGGAGAAAGGCAGGGTAGGGGCGAA
>NZ_JHWC01000013.1 GCF_000687535.1 Helicobacter rodentium ATCC 700285 | reverse complement strand
TCTTTGAATGCAGAATCTCTAATCTTAAGATATTCCAACCTCGCCTTTGAATCTGTGCTAGAAGTATTAGAAAACAAAGAAAAGTTAGAAACAAACTCCACAAGCGATTCCATAATGCAAACACTGCTTAGGGAATTTAAGGGGGATAGAAAGGCTTAAGATTTGTCATTGCGATTCCATTGTGAATTTACTTTTTGCTTGATTATGGATTTGCGCTAAAGCGGGTGAGTTGCTTACGCAACGCACGCCACGAAAATTTTTCAAATTTTCTCGCAATGACGCACAACCAATCTGTCATTGCGAGAGAGTAAAACAAACAAAGCAATCTATAATCTTACAAAAGAAGCCTTTGCAATGGAATCTTTACAAGCGAGATTCCATATTATAGATTGCCACGAACTGCGTTACAATTCTCGCAATGACAGCAAGGGCGCAGTGGCAGTTTTCTTAACCCGCTGTTTGCCACCAAACAAATGTCCCTAAAAGCACAAAATAGCGGAATCCCTTGCCCAATGCAATAAAAAAAGTTGCCTTTGCAAAAGAATATTGATAAACACCAAGTGCTAAGGCAAATACATCGCCAACAACGGGCAAAAAACTAAAAAAGGCAAAGAGGAATCCAAATTTTTGGATTTTATTTTGATAGCGATGAATTTTTGCAGTAGCAGTTTTAAAGTATTTTTGCAACAAATAGTCATTACCAAAGTAACCAATTGCATAGGTTGTAAGTGCGCCAAGAGTGTTACCGAGCGTAGCAATACACCATACAACTATTTCTGAATATCCTATGGACACAAAGCCCAAGACAAAAACTTCTGAACCCAAAGGGTATAGGCTACTTGCCAAAAAGCAAACAAGCAATAACCCCACAAGCCCCAAAGATTCTAAAAATTCCATAAAGTTTTAGTTTTATTCCAATGAGAGTTTATTTCAAAAACTCTACAATATTATGGATTACCCCGTCTATTAACACCTGCTTACTTTCCTCATAACCCCACGCATTATGCGGCGTTAAAAGGAGCTGATTTGCAATTTCTTTATCCAAAAACGGGTGGTTTTGTGGCATAGGTTCTTGTGTAAAAACATCAAAACCTGCATAAATTTCGCGCCTTTTTAACTCCCTTGCCAAATCCTCCTCATTGACGATTCCACCGCGCCCAACATTGATAAGAATCGCGCCATTTTTGATAAAGGGCAAATTGCTTTGATTGAGCAGATTCTTTGTTTGATCATTTAGCGGTGCGTGGATAGAAATCACGAAGCATTCTTGCAGAAGCGTTTTTAGGTCTTTATGCGGATAGGCTGCTTCAAGGTTTTTGCCACTTGTAGAATAGTAGCAAACTTCAGCACCAAAGGCAGTTGCAAGTTTTGCGACTTCTTTGCCTATGCTTCCTAGCCCTATGATTCCCCATTTCTTGCCATAAAGCAACTCTAATGGTTTAGCAAGATTCGTAAAGAGTGCGCTAGAGGCATAATAGCCACTTTTGCAAAAAAAGTCATAAAGGGGCAACTTCGCACTTAACGCTAAAGCCATCATTAGGGTGTGTTGCGCGACACTTTTTGTGGAATATCCCGCCACATTTTTGACTGCGATTCCATATTCTTTTGCCGCTTCCAAATCCACATTATTCATTCCCGTAGCGGTAATGCACACAAGCTTCAAAGAATCCTTCAACTCCGCTAAAATCGCACGATTCAACACCACCTTATTGCTAAGCACAATCGTAGCACCTTTTGCCCTCTCTAGCGTCTGCTCTGGCGCAGTTGTAGGATATTCTGTGTAATCTGCATTGGGAAGTTTTTGAAGTAGTTTTTCTTGCAAATTATGTTCTCCCAAACTTAGTCCGTCTAAAAACACAATTTTTTCTTGCATTTGCAATCCTTTTAGTTATAATTTCGCATTATTTTACTATATAAAGAGGCAAAATGCGTAACCATTCCAAAATTGTTTCCATTCTTTTAGATTCTCTCCCTTATATTCGGTTTTTTCGTGGCTCTAAAATCGTGATTAAATACGGCGGTGCGGCGCAAATCAATCCAAACCTAAAGGAGCAATTTGCAATTGACATTGTAATGCTTTATATGCTTGGAATCAAGCCTATTATCGTGCATGGTGGGGGGAAGCGCATTAATGAGCTTTTGGATTCGCTTAAGATTCCTAGTAAGTTTGTAGATGGATTGCGCGTTACAAGCATTGACGCGCTAAAGATCGTAGAAATGGTGCTAAGCGGTGAGATTAATAAAGAAATCACCGCATTTTTGAATTTTCACGGCGTTAATGCGCTTGGCTTAAGCGGTAAAGACGCTTCACTCTTTCAAGCGATTCCAAAAGACAATGGCAAATATGGCTACACAGGGGAAATTACAGAAACCAATGGGGCGGTTATCAACAATCTTTTAGAACAAAATCTAGTTCCCGTGATTGCGCCTATTGCTTGTGGTGAGGAGGCGGGACACCCGGGATTTAATATCAATGCGGATTCCGCCGCAAGTGCCATTGCCATTGCAACAGAGGCAAAACGCGCAATATTCTTGACGGATACACAAGGTGTATTGGATAAAAATGGAGAAATTATAGAATCTCTAAACATCGCACAAACTGAAAATCTCTACCGAGACGGCACGATTAGTGGAGGAATGATTCCAAAGGTGGAAGCGTGTTTGGAATGCGTCAAAAATGGCGTGGAAAAGGCACATATTATTGACGGGCGGATTCCGCATTCTTTGCTTTTGGAGCTTTTCACAAGCGCAGGAATCGGGACAGAATTTACAGCAGATTAAATCTTTTTGGATTGATAAGATTGTGGATTGCCTTTAGGCTTTTGCTTTGCCCTTGCAAGAAGTCGCAAGACTGCGAAGCACGAAGCAACGGAGCAATCTATAAATCAATATAGTGCGTCATTGCGAAGCCTCGTTAGAGGCTGTGGCAATCCACAATGTTGCACCTCTTTAAGGGTTCCATTGCAAAAATTACTTTATGCAAGATTATAGATTGCTTCGTCATTCACTTCACTCATTCCTCGCAATGACTAAAATCGTGAAATTACAAATATGCTTAATTATGGATTGTCGCGATTCCGTTAGCGCAGAATCTCGCAATGACATAAATCATATCCCCTCAAAGCCACAAAAACCTACCAAAAAGCAAAAACTCCCAAAATTTCAAAATTTTTTAACTTTTTGCTGTTATTTTATTGACTTTTAAGGGGGGGGGGGGGTATTATTTTGCCTTAATGTTATCTTAAATTTAGGAGTCAAAATGGCAAAAACAAAACTTTCCTACTTTGCTACCAAAGCTTTACTTGGTGGCTCTATGGCACTGCTTGGGGCACAATTAAATGCAGCAGACATTACGATTACTAATCAAGCAGATTTTGAGCAATATTTCAAGCTTGATAGCGAAAATACTTGGGTGTATCAAGGAAACAAAGAGGATACAACAATCAATTTTAATTTGAGTGATAGTGAATTTTTTGGCAATAGCAATCAAGATATTTGGGTTGATATAGGAGGCAATACGCTTACGATTAAAGATTCTAGCAGGACAAGCCCTTGTGATCCTAACCACTCAGGCGGATGCGATGTTTCTGCACGAATCCTTAATTTAGATGTGGGCAGAGACAATCAAGTCGTTGGAAACACCATACTGCAAAACATAGCACTAGAAGTAAGACAGCGACAAGGAATCAACTCAAATTTAGAGATTACAAACTCTGAAGTATTTATTATTGGCGGTCCTTATGGCGGACAAACTTATAGCGGCAATTTGGGAGTTGGGGGAGATTTAAGCATTACAAATTCAGAACTTAACTTTTATAAGGGAGGAATCATAAGAGCTAATGGAAATGCAACGATTTCAAATACCGGCTTTTATCTCATCACAGATAGCTTTACTGCATTAGAGGCAAATAATCTTACACTGATTGAGGCAAAAAGTTTCAATTCAAATATAGCAGACAATAAAATAAGTGGAAGTAAAACCATTTCATTTAGAGACTACATTTCAGATTCTGCCTTGCTTGGCGAGATTTATGCAAATGCTAAGTCCGATACTCCAGAAGATGCACTAGATTTAGATAATATTAATGGCGTTTCCTTAGTAGAATACGAACTCAAGGCAGAAAATGGAAAACTCATCGCCAATGGTGGAGCGACAGAGGAAGCAACCAAAACTGAAAATCAAATTGCATTTGATAAAGCCGCGATAGATAAGCTGATAGAAATTGCGGAAGAAGGGGGAGCTGATAACTTAGGAGAATTTTCTGCTGAACTTCAAAATAAAATTACCACTGCACTAAACGAAGCCAAAACTGCGCTAAATTCTATTGACCCAACCGACGATAAAGCCTATATCAATGCTGTTACAGGAGGCTTAAATGATGAGGATATGACAGCCACTCTTGCTTTGCGTGGGATTGCAGATTCTCTTGGCTCTTTTGGGGCAGACTTGATGAGTAGAGAGGGAATCCAACTTGCCATTGACATTAAAAACGACACACAAGAGAGCGGTAAAAGCACAAGCAACTTTACCCAAGCAACCAACACAACGATTTCTGTGGCAAATGATATGTCTATTGGCTCAAGAATTGCAATGCAAAACAATCCTTATAACACTTATGCCGCAAAGCTTTCTAAACTCAAACTTGCTTCACTCGCAAGTGATGTCGCACCAAACTACCTAGACAACACTTATGCACAAAGCGTATGGGCAAATGTCTTTGGCGGGGCAAATATCATTGATTCTCATAGTGGGGGATTGTATGGGATTAGTGTAGGAGCGGATAAATATATCACGGAGAGTGTTTTATTGGGAGCTTATTTTACCTATGCAAATTCTACACTCAAAGATTCCTCTTTCAAACAAGAAAGCGATAACTATCAACTAGGAATTTACTCTAATATCCATTTAGATTCTTTGTGGGAACTAAATTTAAAGGGTTATGGGCAAATCTCTCCAATGGATACAAATTATGTCCAAACAGACGGAACTTATAGCGGGGATTACACAAGTAAATTCTTAGGGCTTAGCGCAAATGTGGGCAGGAAGTTAGAACTAGAGGATAAAAGCTTAGTGATTAAGCCTTTTGTGGGGGCAAACTATTACTTTAGCTATATTCCAAGCCATACCGACAAAGGATTGATTGATAAGAAAATGGATTCTAGCAAGAATAATTCTCTAAGTTTAGAAGTTGGAGCAGAATTTAGAAAATATTTCAACGAATCCTCTTATTTCTTTGCGATTCCAAAAATTGAACAATATGTGCTCAATAGCTCGGATGATTATAATGTAACTTTGGCTGCTAACAATGCGTTCTTTACGCAAGTAAGAACCGACGATAAGAAAAAGACTTATGGCGGATTGATTATGGGCGGAAATATGAATCTCACAGAGCAACTAAGCTTAAATGTGGGCGTGGGTGTAAAACAAATCCTTGCAGGAAAAGTAGAGAGCAAGAATGAAACCTATCTCACAGGACAGGCTGGATTAAAATATAAATTTTAATCACTCTATTGCAAATCTCTAGCCCTAAGCTAGAGATTCTCTCACCCTCGCTAAGTTTTAGAAATTTCACCCAACCGATAAAGGTTTGCCACCACATTAGCGCAAAACCTTATAAAGGGTTGTGTCCAATCTAAAGATTGCTTTATGCAAGATTATGGATTGCCGCGATTCCGCTAGTGCAGAATCTCGCAATGACGAGATTTTACCCTTACAAAGTCTCACAAAAATAAGCAGTTATAATGAATTTATGTTACAATCTACCCTAAACTATCCACAATTAAAGGCAACAAAATGACACCAAGCAACACAGAATCCGCGAAACTTAAGGAGCTAGACCTCTCTTGCATTTGGCATCCTTGCACACAAATGCACGACCACGAGGCAAACATTCCGCTAATCCCTATTAAAAAAGCGCAAGGCGTGTATCTCTACGATTTTGAGAATCGGGCGTATTTGGACTGCGTTTCTAGCTGGTGGGTGAATCTCTTTGGGCATTGCAATCCTTACATCAACGCAAAACTAAAGGAGCAGTTAGAATCCTTAGAACACATTATCTTTGCGGGTTTTACGCACAAGCCTATCATTGAATTATCGCACCGACTTTTGGGGCTTTTGGATTCCAAATTTGGCAAGTGCTTCTACGCCGATAATGGCTCAAGCGCGATTGAAGTTGCGCTAAAAATGGCATTCCACGCTTGTGCGATTGCTGGTAAGAAAAAAAATAAATTTATATGCCTAGAAAACGCCTATCACGGAGAAACCATCGGTGCGTTAAGTGTTGGCGATGTGGGGATTTATACGCAAGTGTATCAGCCACTTTTGCTAGAAACGCTAAAGGTTAAAGCCCCAAAAGGCGAGGATTATGCGGAATCTTTGGAATCCCTAAATTCCCTCTTACAAGGACACAAGGACGAGATTGCCGCATTTGTGCTAGAACCACTGATTCAATGCGCAGGAAATATGAATATGTATAGCGCGAAATTCGTGCAAGAAGCGGTAAAAATGTGTCAAGAAGCGGGAGTGTATGTGATTTTTGATGAAATTGCGGTAGGATTTGGGCGCACGGGAAGTCTGTTTGCCTATGAACAATGCGGGGTTGTGCCGGATTTTCTAGCCTTAAGCAAAGGAATCACAGGGGGATACTTGCCGCTTTCTGTCGTAGTTACAACCAATGCAATTTACCAACTCTTTTACGCGCCCTATGAGGAACATAAAGCCTTTTTGCATTCCCATTCCTACACAGGCAATGCCCTTGCGTGTGCGTGTGCGAACGCAGTGCTAGATATTTTTCAAAACGATAATGTGCTAGAGAAAAATGCGATTCTCTCGCAATTTATTCGGGAGAGATTGCAAGAATTGCTAGAGTTTGACTGCGTGCAGAATCTTAGACATCAAGGAATGGTTTTTGCCTTTGATTTGAGTGGCTTTGAGGGAGAGCGCAAGGGCTTAGAAGTCTTTAACAAGGGCTTAAGATATGGGTTGCTACTGCGCCCACTTGGCAACACGATTTATTTAATGCCCCCTTATGTTTTGACGCAAGAACAGGCAAGTTACATTATAGAATCGCTCGGGGAGATTCTGCGCACATTATGAAGCTTATCATTGCAAGGACTTGTCCGAAGCAATCCATAATCTTGCATACAAGAAATTTTGCAATGGAATCTTTCAAGAAACGCAACATTATAGATTGCCACGAATGCTACGCATTCTCACAATGACGAAAAATAAAACGCTCTGCTTACAACATTAACGAGGCTTCACAACAACAACGCCCACAAAGCATTTTCATCACACGGACAAAGGAATGAAAAGTTGCGGGAGATTCGTCAAACGCGTACTTAGATTTTCCACATCGCAAAGAGAAAAGAGCAAAGAATTTTTCATTGTCTCCTTGCGCAAGGGCAAGATTTGCAAGGTATTGCGTTGGCGATTCAACCACAAAATTGGATTTTGAGTGCTAGATTGCTCCACCTCTATCTTTTTATCAAAAACTTTCGCAATATGTTTATAATAATCTAAGGCTTGTTCGTGATGCTCTTCATTGGGATCAAAGTCATAAAGCAGAATCTTAAGCCCAATTTGTGTAGAAAAATCAAAAACGACAGAGGATATTTTCTCTGCCTCCTCCGATTTTTTGGGCAAAATTACCGCACTATGCGTTAATTCCTCTAAAGGCTGCATTCCAAACTTCAAAAGCGGAATCCCCAAATCTAGCAAATAACTCTTATGCTCCTCAAACAAATGACTTTCCAACAAAACTAAACCAATGTTTTTATTTGCTTTATCGCGATTTAACACAGGTTTCAAAGAGGTTTCATAAAATTCAATATGCCACGAAATATTTTCACTACTTAAACGCTCATCGTTACTTATATTTTGAACTTCTTGCATTGTTGTAGGATTCAAAAAGCACAAATGCAGACGTTTATTTTTAAAATGCGAAAAGAGCCACAAAGCTTGGTGAATACACATTGCAAGATTCTTGGAAGAAGACAAATCAAAATACATTGCTACATCGCGTCCAAAGGGGGTTGGAAACTGCCCAAACTCCTCTTTAATCCTATGATAAATTTCTTGCAATGTATCTGGTTCGCCTATAAGCAACAAGGAATCATTGGGAAAAATCGTTGTAGAGTATTTGGGCAAAATCAGCTCCTCATTACGATAAATAGCAACGATTTTCCACTTCTTTTGCTTAATCACACCCACGCTACGATACGCATAAGGACTTCCAAAAGGCACACTAATTTGCATAATCTCGCCTTGTCCTAAGCCAATATATTTCGCAGTGCGTGGCACATTGGGGAATTTTTCAAAAAGTTTTCCACTTAACACAAGAGATTCATTAATCATCAAAAGCTGTTTATCGCCATCCTGCAAAGGAATCTCCCCTAATATAGTAATCTGCAAGGTTTTGCTATAAGTGCGCAATGTGCGATAAATAATCTCGCGCTCCTCAATTTTATCTGTAACAATATAGCTATCTGTGATTTGAGCAGTTAGAATCTCTCGCAATTTACTAGGAGAGCTTGGGTCAAATGAAAAACATTCACTATCTTGAGGGAGATTCTGGGGCAAGAGATTCTTATCAAGCGAAACAAAAATATACGCATTTTTATCCAAATGCCTTGCTACTAATATGCTTAGAAATTCTTTTGCTACAATTCCATCTAAAATTAAAAGCACTTTTCGCATAACTTCCCCTAATGTTTCGCGGAAATGTAGCAAAAAAAGGTTGAAAATGGAATTTAATCTACAAAAAACCGATGGCAATGCGCGTGCGGGGATTCTAAAACTCGCACACGGAGAAGTGCAAACACCAATCTTTATGCCGGTGGGAACACAAGCAAGTGTGAAAGCACTAGATTTTAGCGACCTTTTGCGCTTAAATGCGCCCATTATTCTTGCAAATACTTATCATTTGTATTTGCGCCCAAGCGATGAGGTAATTGCCGCGCTTGGAGGGTTGCACTCCTTTAGCAAATTCCCGCGTAATTTTCTAACCGATAGTGGCGGATTCCAAGCTTTCAGCCTCAATTCCAATGTGAAATATCACGCAGATGGAATCGTGTTTAAAAGCCATATTGACGGCTCTCAACACTTTTTCTCTCCTCAAAAGGTTTTGGATATTCAATACAATCTAAACAGCGATATTATGATGATTTTAGACGATTTGGTGGGCTTACCTGCAAGTAAAGAGAGGATTTTAGAATCCATTAACCGCACGACAAAATGGGCGCAAGAGGCGATTACTTATCACAATTTCAAAAAACAAAATGCGTTAGAAAACGGAATCGCACTCACAAATAATATTTTTGCAATCGTGCAGGGTGGCACGGACAAGGAGTTTAGAGAAGCGAGTGCGAGAGATTTAACAAGTCTTGGGGAGTTTGACGGATATGCCATTGGTGGCTTAGCAGTGGGCGAACCCAATGCGGAAATGTATGCGACACTAGATTTTACAACACCGCTTTTGCCACACGATAAACCGCGCTATTTAATGGGAGTTGGCACACCGCAAGACATTATAGAGGCGATTGCGCGGGGGGTGGATATGTTTGATTGCGTAATGCCGACAAGGAATGCACGGAATGGCACGATTTTCACGCATTTTGGCAAACTCGCCATTAAATCCCCACGTTTCAAGCTTGACACACAGCCCCTAGATTCTAAATGCCACTGCTACACTTGTCAAAACCACTCTCGCGCCTATTTGCACCACCTATTCCGTGCAGGAGAAATCAGTTATTTTCGCCTTGCAAGCATCCATAATCTTGCGTTTTATTTGGATTTAGTGCGTGATGCTAGAGAGGCAATTTTAAAAGGGGAATTTGCGAAGTTTTACAAGGATTCTTTGGAGTCTATGTCTGCATAATCCTTTGTGATTCCTACCTCAATGCAAGAAACGCTTATCCTTGTGGCATTGCGAGATTCTGCAAGGAATCGTGGCGTGCATTTGCGCAAGTAAATTCACTGCTTTGAGCTGCAAATTTATGATATAGAATCTCATTTTTAGGATTCTGTTGTAAAATTTATAGGTATGTTAGATTATAGATTGCCACGATTCCGCTAACGCAGAATCTCGCAATGACGCAGTGGCAGACACTTTGGTTTTTCGTCATTGCGAACGAAGCGTAGCGGAGTGCGGCAATCTATAATTTAGCATATAGAAATCTTTACAATGGAATCTTGAATAATTAAATAAACTTTATATTATAAAAGTAAATTTAAAGTGCAAAATATTATAATTATAGAAATTTTTTGTGATTCCATTTTTTCAAAGACAAACAAGGATAAAAGTGCTAGAGTGGAGTGAAGAGTTTAGCATCAAAAATCAACATTTAGATGAGCAGCATAAGGCATTTATGCAACTGCTTGTTGAAACAAAAGCCTTTGTTCAAAGCACTTCTCCCAACAAGGCACAAGAGTTAGAATCGCGAATGAATGCCGTCATTGAAAGCGCGAAAGAGCATTTTAATGATGAAGAAAAATATATGCAACATATTGGCTATCCTTTCTTAAATGCGCACAAAACGCGTCATCGCGAATTGATTTCTAACCTCTCTATGTTATTAATGGATTTAGAAGATGTGGAGCATAGCGCAAAAGAGTTTTACGAATGTTTGCATAACTGGCTTATTGTCCATATTTTAGGCGAAGACAAACAAATAGAATCTTATCGTAATCGTTTGCACGATGTAAAAGAGATTCCTTATAGCCTAGAGCAAAAAACAAGAATCATAGCCGAAACAGAGGACATAAAAAAGGGGCAATGGCACAAATACATTTGCCTATGCTATTTAAAAGAATTTAAAGTTTGCGACACTTTACACAAAATTATGCAAGAGGAAAACACATTCGTCCGTTGCAAAGTATGCAAACAGCCGATTGTTTATCGCGATTCTAGCTTGGACGATGAGGATAATTTCGAAGAACTTGCTAAAAAATATTTTAAACAATTCTAGGAAACAAAAAGATAATGACATTTGCGCCAAAGGGATACAAAACTTTTAACGATGTAAAAAATTTGCGGAATCTTTTGTTGCAAGAACGCAAAAATTTTGGTGAAGATATTGACTTTTATTTATTAGATTTTCGCACCTTTTATAGCAAAAAAGGCGAGAATAAATACAAACCCGTAAGCGACACAACCCTTTTTAACAAAAACTCCAACTTCATCGCCAACATTGATATTAAGCAACTCTACAAAATTGAAATTTGTAAAAAAAGCGAAAAACCGCCAAGAACCTTTGGAATCAAACTTATTGCCAATGAAAACACCGCCTTACACGCTGTTTTGCTATGCAATAACCAAATCAAACACCACGATGAATTGAAATTTGAAATCTATCAAGAACTTTACAAAACAATGATTTTACAAGATTATCTAGTGGGAATCAGGGAATATGGCAAACTCTCTACACAGATTGACGCGTTCATCAACGATTTAATTCGCGGGAAAATTTCACCCAAAACGATTCTTAGTGTTGGCACAGGAGTGGCAAGTGTGGAGGGAAAAGACGGCGCAATCAAAGTCTATCAAAACCTGCAAACAGAAATCCTAAGCACAAACACCCAAGATTCCAATGTTTTTGTCCCCAAAATCTGTATGCAAGCCGTGCATAAAGGCGATGAGCTTTTTGAATACATTAAACCTGTGGCAGGACGCATAGGACGGAATCTTAAGGGTGAGATTCTATCCATTAAGCCAATCCAAGCCAACGCTGTAAGCGTAGATACAAGCATTCGTGCGCGTGAAGATGTAGATAGAATCAAATTTCAAGCGGCAAAAGACGGATTTTTCAAAGAAATCAAACCGCTTTGCTTTATCATCAGTGATGAGCTAAACACCAAACAATCCCCTACTAACACTCAAGACACGGCAGACAACAAGCCCGAATCGTCTCCACAACCTAAATCGCTCAATATTGACGGGCAAACGCACAGCAAGTCCAAAATTCAAACAGACACCGCGTTTATCGGCTCTCATCGTGGCGCAATCAAAGCACACACCGTCGTGATTGATGTGCTAGAAAAAGGAAGCGTGGAAGCCAAAGTCGCCTACATCAACAGCACACTTGGTGGCACAATTATGGCAGATTATATTTATATCAAAGATGTGCGTTCTTATAACGAAATTTATCCTAGATTCAGCCTTGTAGTAGATAATGTTTTGGGCGAACACAACACCTTTGAGTTGAATCCTGCAAAATTCTCCTTTATGCGCCGCGACCGATTGGATTATGTAATGCTCTCCGACCAAATCAAAATCCGACTAAGACATTTAAGAAAACAAATGGACGAAATTTACGCTTATTTACTTGCTTCTCAAGGCAAAGTGCATAAAATCCAAAAAGACCAAGAGGAAAAGCCAGAGGAAAAGCTACCCAAAAACCTCCAAAGCATTGTGGATCAGTATGAAAAAGCCCTAGAACACTATAAAGAGCATTTGGTAGAGTATAAAGAGATTATCAATCTTTACTATACGAACGAAGTAAGATTAAAAAGTATTGATGAGGGCGCACTCAATGCAAAAATGATTATTCGCGGAACTCCTCCAACCGCAGAAACAATGATTAAATTCAAAGCCTACACAGGCAATCGCGAAGAAACACTTAAAACGATTCTTAGCCAAGAAGCCCCTGCGCATTTGTTTGAAGTCATCAAAGATGGAGATTTTTTCCGACTAAGAAGCAATCAAGATTTTGATTTATCCTTGCTAAGCTGGATTGATGAAATGCGCCCACAAAAGCAATAATTTACACCAAGCGACAAGAATGGCTTTAAGCCTAAAACTACCATCATCAAACAATGTGTTCATTTGGAAATTTTCAATGCCTTCTTTAAAGGTTTCTCTCATTTAAATGCAAACTATTCCTCAAGATTTGGAGAGCAATGTAGCACTTACATAAAAACGACAAAAAAGAGCGCGAAAAATGGTGCAACCCTACAATCTTTTTTAGAGTTTTGTCAGCAACATAAAGTCTATATTGTAGGTTGCGTGATTGGAAAGATTCCACCAACAACACCTTTTACAACACCGCTTTCATAACGGGAGAAAACAGATTAAATAAACGCAATAAAAGACGAAGCAATCCATAATCCCGCTAATTTTTGCAAAGATTCATCTTTGTTTTTTATGCTAGATTAGCTAAAACAATAAAAAACAGAGGAAAGGTGATGATAAAATATATTCTAATGGCATCAGGAATCGCGGTTTTAAGTGGTTGCTCTGCGCTAACGCCCACAGAGCAGAATCTTAAAGTTTGTCAAAGCGAAGAGGATAAAATCAGTGGTTGCATAGCAAAAACAATGCTAGATGAGGGAGAGTATTACGAAGTATCATATAAAAAAGGCGTAAAAGAGGGGGTGGCAATATTTTATTATGCAAACGGGAAACGCAAGGGTGAGATTCCATTAAAAAATGGCAATAAAGAGGGGGTGGAAAAATGGTATTATGAGAATGGGAATCTTGAATGGGAAACAACTTATAAAAACAACATAAAAAACGGGGCTGATACAAGCTATTATTTAGACGGAGGAGTTTGGACGAAATCCTATTTCAAAAACGGCAAAGAAGACGGGATTATTAGGCGATATCACGAAAATGGAGTGCTTGAGAGTGAATTTCCCTACAAAAACGGAATCCTAGAGGGAGTCAAGAAAGAATATTACAGAAGTGGGTGGATTTGGGCAAAAGCTCCCTACAAAAATGGCAAAATAGACGGAACCACAAAAGTATATTATGAAGGAGCGGGGCTTAAAGTGGAAACTCCTTATAAAAATGGCGTAAAAGAGGGGGTTGCAAAAAAATATAGTGTGAGCGGGAAAATCCTTGAGAGTATTCCTTATAAAAATGGGAAAAAAGAGGGGATTGAGCGACAGTATTATAATAATGACAAACTTAGAATGAGACTTAAAAGCGAGACGCCCTATAAAAATGATATGAAAGACGGGGTTGAAAAATATTATGTTGGCGAGAAACTTTGGATTACAACTACTTATAAAAATGGCAAAATGGAAGGAATACAAACGCAATATTATGGAGATGGGGAGGCGATTCAAAAAGAAATTCCTTATAAAAACGACAAGGTAGAGGGGATTGCAAAATTTTATCATAACAATGGGAATCTTTCAGCAGAAATACCATTTAAAAACAATGAACAAGACGGAATCGCGAGACATTACGCCAAAAATGGGAATCTTACTGCCGAGATTCCATACAAAAATTGTGTGGCAGATGGGGTTGTAAAAAGGTACGAGAATGGAAAGCTTGACAATGAGATTCCATTTAGCAATGGTAAAGTGGAGGGAATAAAAAAACGATATTATGAAAGCGGAGAAGTTCAAATAAAGATTCCTTATAAAAACGACAAGCTAGAGGGTGCCATAGAAATCTACCACAAAAATGGCAAACTTGCTTTTACCCTTTTAGATAATAATTTAAAATGCGCCAATGGCAAAACTCTTGTGGCAGACGAGAGTATTGTATCCATATTGCATAAGCTTAATGAAGGCTATGATATAAGTTTTTATAAATATATTGATAAAAGCTTTAATGAATACATTAACTTTTGCGAAAATTAGACTTTAAATCCCGCTATTTGCGGGGTTTTTTGTCGTTTCCAAAAAAGCCTTTAGCTTTTCGCTGTGTGCATTTGTGTAAGCATTTGCACTCGCTTTGAACCACAAATTTATAATGTAACACACCCGCATTTTCCTACTTCGTCCTTGCGAGATTCCACTTGTAGAATCGTGGCAATCCATAAATAATGCACTTCCTTCAAGATTCCATTGTTAAATCTAATTTTTGCAATATTATGGATTGCTTCGGCTTCGCCTCGCAATGACAAAAATAAACCACTGCGTCCTTGCGAGAAACGAATAAAGTGAGAGATGAAGCAATCTATAATAGCACATTTAATAGTCTTTACAATAGAATCGCGAATGGAGATTCTGCTTCAGCGCAATATGATAGATGACTGCACTTTTTTAGATTAAGCAAAATCAAAAAAAAAAAAAAAAAAAAAAACTACAATGGCGATTCTAAAAATCTAAATTAAAGGAATCTGTGATGAATTGTGTCAATCACCAAGAAGTCGTGGCAGTCGCTTCTTGTAGCCATTGTGGTGTTGGGCTATGTAAAGAATGTGTAGGCGAATTTTTGAAGTCGGATAATAAGCCGCTTTGCAAAGAATGCTCTTTAAAGTATGTTGATGAGGGTTTAAAAGAGTTGCAAGAGGAATTGTCTCAATTAAAAACAAAAAAGATTATTTGGAGCATTCTATTGATTGTGGGTCTAGCAGCACTCGCTCTAACAGAGATTCCTACTCCTAATGGCGGAGGCGTTTTTTTTGCGTGTTTGATATGGAGTATTGCGGGATTTTTTGATAGAGCGAAACGAAAGATAGAATACGAAAAGGGCAGAACGCAACAATCCGTGATGAGAGACGCTATGATGGAGAGAGATGCATACAATGATGGCTCTATTTGGATTGTTTGGTTGTTTAAACTTCTCTTTGCGCTGATTAGAGGAATGTTTTTCCCAATTTTCTATGCAATTCTTATGATTAGTGGCGATAAAGAAATCCAAAGCGAAATCGCAAGGCTAACGGAGCTTAAAGCGCAATTAGGCTAACTTTAGGCAAAGCCGTCTTAAGCGGTTTGCCTTAGGTAAAGTCTCATTAGTCTTGCAATTCTTTTAACTTCGCAAATACTTCCTCAATATGCCCTTTGACTTTGACATTTTTCCAAATATATGCAATCTTGCCTTGCGGATTAATCAAAAAAGTTGAGCGAATTACTCCCTCATATTCTTTGCCATAAAGCTTTTTTAATCCCCAAGCCCCATAGTTTTTTAATGCAGACTTTTGGGTATCACTAAGCAAGGTAAAATTTAAGGATTCCTTTGCAATAAAACTTTGATGCGCTTTTGCGCTATCTGGGCTGATTCCAAGCACTACAACACCCATTGCATTAAAAGATTCCATTTTGTCGCGAAAATCACAAGCTTCCATTGTGCAACCGGGTGTTTTATCTTTGGGATAAAAATATACCACAACCCAACTTCCTTGAAAATCCTGCAAAGCAATCTCTGCATTGTCTTGATTTGGCAAACTAAAAAGCGGAGCGTTATCGTTGATTTTTAATTCCATTTTTAAATCCTTTATTTATTCTTGATAATTAATTTTTATTGAAACTTTACAATCATCAAAAATTTCTAATTTTGTAATTTTAATCCAAAATTCCTTGATTTGCGGGAAGCGCAAAGGAATCTGCTGATAAAAATAACTTTGTGCTTCTTCTAGTAATCCAAATTGTTGTCCAAAAGAATTTTTTATAAAATCCCTTAGAATCCGATAATCCAAAAACTCCTCCAATGTTGCTTGACGCAATGGGTTGCTCAAAGATTTAGGATTCCAAACACAAATAAACTCTGCGTTGATTAGGATTCTCTGTGTCTTTGTGCGCTCATTTGGCAAAATTCCAATGATTGCTTCTAAAATAAAATCCTCCAAGCAAATACTATAAAGATTCTCAACCTCTGAAGCAGGATTCAAACTAGGCATTCTTACACCTTAATGAAGCAACGAAAAAGAATCCAAAAGCGCAAAATTGATTGCTTGATTCATCGCCTCAATAATCTCCCCAAAACCTCCGCTTTGCACTTCTACTTTCCTTGTAAGAAGATGATTAGAATCTTGTGTCCTCACAAGAAGGTTTAATACCACCACTTCACTCCTTTCATCATAATACAAGTCCAAGATTTGAAGCTTGAAAGAATCTTTTGTGCTAGTGGATTCAGACAATAAAACATTGGAATATTTTGCCGCTTTTGCCACAAGAGAATCTATCATCAGAGGCAAAGGCTCAATCCATTCACTTTTTACAAAATAGCCAATTGTGTTTGCATTGGCTTTATAGGCAATTTTTTTGCTAGCAATTTTAAGACTTGCTTCTGTTCCTTGATAGATAATAAAATGACGCTTTTTAGCAAGATTCTTTTGGATTGTGTCTTGATTCCATATTTTAGAATCCAAACTCAATTCATAATGCTGAATCTTTGGCAGTTCTTTGCCCAAACAACCACCCAAAACCAAAATAAGCGACAAGATAAAAAAGCTTTTAAAAATTCCCATTCCCATTCCTTTTCTTTTTGCTACTCACGCGGTCCTAAAGTCTGCTCTCTTTTGCCAAACAAAAACTCACTTGGCGCATTAGAAAAATCCTCCATAGAAGCCCCTGTTTTTTGCAAAATCTGCTCTAGCGTCTTGGAGTTTTGCTCCAAATTAAACAAAAGTGGAGTTAAAATAGTGCGTAAATTATAGTCCCCATTAAGAATATCACGATGAATCAATTCTCGGCTTTCTCCAATTCCTGTAATCTCCCTTTGCATAGAGGATAGCACCCCCTCTATTCTAGGGGGTAAATTTGCTAAGCCAGACAAAGTATGCTCAATATTATCTAAATTCTTATCGCTCAAGAGGCGATTAAGACGATTCAAACTCGTCTCCAAGCGGTCAAAAACATTTTCTGCTTTGCTTCCAACTTTTTCTAGCCAATTCTCCTCTAAGCTCAAAGTCGCCCTTGCCCCATCTGCATAAAATTCTCCCTTGCCTTGTATCAATGAGAGAAAAATGCCTCCCGTGATTCCTTGCGAATCTACAAAAATCTTTGCACCCTCTCTTAATGTAATATCCTTTTTAATCCAAAGAATAATCTCTACATCTTCAGCATCTACATTAAGCTTATAGTTTTTTACAAAACCCACATTAAGCCCCAAATAGCGCACAGGAGTTTCAATGCGAACACCTTTTGGTAGATTTTTATTGTAAAGATAATATTCACGATAATCATTCAGATTTCTATCGTATTTTCCTATCCAAAATACGAATCCAGCCAAACCAATCAAGGAAACCACAAAAAATACACCAAGCAATACATAATTTAATCGTGCTTCCATTTTAACTCCTCAAATCTGATACAAAAATAAATCTAGCGATTCTGTTTGCTGTGCTAAAGTGCGCACACTACCCTCAAACAATATTCCTTGATTCTTTAAAATCACCATTCTATCCACTGCACCTTTAACGGATTCCATATCGTGTGTTACCATTACAACACTAATTTCCAACAAATCCCTTAATTCCATAATTAAAGCGTCAAAATGCCTTGCGCTTTTGGGGTCTAAACCGCTTGTAGGCTCATCTAAAAACAAAATTTTTGGGCTAAGTGCTAAGGCGCGTGCCAATCCTACGCGCTTTACCATTCCACCGCTTAATTCATTGGGATAAAGCTTTGCTACTTCTGCATTCAGCCCCACGCGTGTAAGCCAAATATATGCTAGGGATTCTATATCGGCACTACTAAAATTTGTCCATTCTCGCAAGGGAATCGTAAGATTTTCCAAGACACTTAAAGAGCTAAAAAGCGCACCAAATTGAAACAATACTCCCATATTTAATTTCATTTTTAAGGCATCTTTGCTGTTTAATCTCCAAATATCTTTACCTAAGATTCGCACTTCTCCGCTTGTGGGCATTTTTAAAAAAATCATTGTATTAAGCAAAGTGCTTTTTCCGCTTCCGCTTCCTCCAAGTAAAGCAAAGATTTCTTTTTTTCCCACACTAAAGGAGATTTTATTGTGGATAATACGCTTACCATAAGTAGTGGTTAGATTGCGCACTTCTATAATGTTTTGCGATTCCATTTACCAACCTATCTGCGTAAATATCACAGAGCACAATGCGTCAAATGCAATTACACAAAAAATGGATTCCACTACGCTTTTGGTTGTATGGATTCCAATGCTTCGTGTATCCTTTGCTACAATAAATCCGTGATAGCAACCAATGAGCGCAATAATCAATCCAAAAAAGGGAGCTTTGAGGAATCCTATCCAAAAATGCCGTAACTCAACCATTTGCAAGAATCTCTCAATGAATTGCTCACTACTGATTCCTAACTGCATAGAGGAAACAAGCATTGCGCCTACAAGCCCAAAAATATCTGCAATAAAAACCACAAAAGGAAGTGCGATACATAACGCAACTACGCGTGGCAAAACTAAAAAGTTTATGGGATTAAACCCCATTACATTCATTGCATCAATCTCTTGTGTTGCCCTCATCATTCCAATCTCTGCACTAAAAGCAGACGCACTGCGTCCTGCAATAATGATTGCGGTAATAATAGGTGCCATTTCACGCAAGGTCAGCATAGAACTCATTTCCACAATTAAAATACTTGCTCCAAATTGTTCTAGCTGGAGACTTCCTTGATAGGCAACTACGATTCCAATCAAAAAACAAGCCAAAGCAACAATCGGAATTGCTTTGATTAAAGCCTCTTGGATTTGAAATAACAAAGCCTTAAGACGAATATTTGCAGGATTTACTAATCCCAACAAAAAACAATATACCATTTCACCCAAAAAACCTAAAGCCATCAGAGCATAATTGCCCCATTTTTTTAGAATCTTCAATGTATCCAAATGCCATTGCAACAACTCTTTGGTAATGGCTATTTTATCGGGAATTTTTTTGTCTTGCAGAATACTCAAAATGCGTTGAGACTTTTGAGAGATGAGTAAAGCGTTCTGCGAATCCTCAAGCTTGATTTTTGCTTGTTGCTTCAAATCTTCCAACCACCGAAGCAAAATTTCTCCACCACAAAAATCTAAATCAAAATCCTCTTTTAGCGCAATGCAAACTGAAATGCTTTGGTGGGATTCTCTCCTTTGAAAGTGTCTTGCAATAGAATCCGCAGTGTTATCTAGTTGCCTAAGTGTGCGACCAGAGAGGCTTTTATCCCAAATACCTCCTAGTGTAATGTTTGCGCTTGTTGCATTATAGTGGATTTCCAAACTTGCTTGCATAAACTGCCATTGGATAGGATTACTTTTGCTCAAAAACAAATGGAACACCCTTTATAAGGTTGCTTCCAAAGATTTTATCTGTATTTTTGCGCACTTGAGAAAAATCTGTCGCCATTTCACTTTTGTTTAATTTTTTCTCTTGATAAAACGAGCGCAAAATTTTAATCTTGCCTTTTGTGTCCTCTGCTTTTAATTTTGCGGCTTGATTCATTGCTAATTGCGCTTTTATAAAGGCTTCTTTCTGATGTACAGGCGCAAAGATTAGCTTTAGATTTGCTTTTTGCAATTCGGATTCTATTGTTTCTAGTTGTTCTCGGCAATAAGGGCAATCTGGGTCTGTTACTACAATTTTGGTTGGCAAACCCTCACTCTCGCCTTTCAAATAAATAAAATCACTTGGGGTAAAACTTGCAAAAAGCGCATTGAGGGCTTTTGAATCTTTCTCTTCTTTTTCTTCTCCTGCTTTCTTAAGCTCCCCTCTTATCATATTGGAATCCTCTTTGTCTAAATTCATCATATTGCTTAATGCGACAAAGTAGCTCCCGTCTTGACTTACAATGACCGGAAAAATATCTCCTCCTTGTGTCCTACCAATCACAAAATATTGATTTTCAAAGCTTTTTAGGGGTTTTTTTAGCTGAACTTCCACATTAACATCTGCAAAATTTTTCACACTTTTTTTAAAATTATCTTCAAATCCCGCTAGAGCAAAACTCACAAAGCTAGAGGTAATAGCAATGGTTAAAACTAATTTTTGCATTCTTGATTCCTTGTTTAAAATAAGCAGTATTATATAATATTCTTGCAAAGAATAAAATCATCATTACGCTTTTATTGTTAATCCCTAACGATTATCCACCTTTTCTGGTAGTAAATCGTGGTTTAATAGGCGATATTCTGCCATTTCTTGATATTTTGTCTTTGGGATTCCATAGTTTGCATAAGGGTCAATGCTAATTCCTCCACGAGGCAAAAATTTCCCCCACACTTCAAGATAACGCGGTTGTAGCAATTCTACCAAGTCTTTTAAGATCCTATTCACGCAATCCTCGTGGAATCCTCCGTGATTGCGGAAGCTAAAGAGATAGAGCTTTAGCGATTTGGATTCTAGCATTTTTTCATTCGGAATATACGCAATATAAATGGTCGCGAAGTCTGGCTGTCCTGTAATGGGGCAAAGGCTCGTAAATTCTGGGCAATTAAACTTGACAAAATAATCTCGCTCCTTGTGTTGATTTTCAAAAGTTTCTAAAAGATTCTTATCATAGGCAAAAGTATATTGTGTTGTATTGCCCAAATGCGTTAGGGATTCTTTAGGTGGCTGCTTCTTGGACATTTATTTCCTTTGTGATTTTCTTGCAATTATACAAAACTTTGGAATCTTTACACAATTCGCCTTGTTGTCCTTACGAGATTCCGTGTTAGCGGAATCGTGGCAATCTACAATTTCGCATACTTGCGATTCTACTACTTCGTCCCTACGAAGCCTCGTTAAAAGGCTGTAATAATCTCTAATCTTTTATCTTGCCGATTGAATCTTTTTTGATTGCCAAGATTATGGATTGCTTCGTCGTTTCACTCCTCGCAATGACAGATTGGTATGCGTCCTTGCGAAAATCACTTGCGACTTGCGGCAATCCATAATCTCACGGATAGAAACCTTTAAGCAGGCACAACCTAGTGCTATATCAAAACAAAAACTAAAAAGCAGAATCTAAATTATGAGATTAAATTCAAAACAAAGCCGATAAAACAACCCACAGCAGAGAGTCCAAAAACTGCATACAAAATGCCTAGAATCGGTATTGTAAAGGGAGATTGCGTGAAGCCTCTACGATTAATCTTAATATCCATAAGGTGCTTTTCTGCTCAATAGGCAATAAGCAGACAAATAAAGCCTACGATAAGCAACATCGAATCCTCCTATGCGACAAGCGTTACAATAAAAAGAACAAAAGTTACAATCGCCGCCCATTTGAAAAATCTATTAAGAATAAACAACAATCCGATATGATTGTATGGATTTGCCCACTGCCCACTAATCGCCATATCCGAGCAAATCCCACGCGTAACCAAATACGCAATGGCACTAATAACACTAATCGCTAAAAGCATACAATGTCCTTATTTGAAGTTAAAAAAGAATAACATCATCATACACACCTTCCTTGTTTCTTTCTCTCTCAATTTCTGCAACGAGTTTTGCATGATAATCGCCCCAAAGAAAATCACTATCAAGATAATCTTCAAGATATTGCTTTTTGCGCTTTTTATTCTTTTATGTAAAGATGTAAATGCTTATAAAGACCGCCATAAATCTCGCCATTCCATTTCCCACCCTCAATTTCAATGCGTTCTAAAATAATCTTTTTAAGACGCTCTCTATCCTCATTGGATACTAAACCATCTTCATTATCCCAAATATGCTCTAAATATCGTTCCTCATCTCTGACATAATCATTAACCAATGACTCTGCGCTTATTTCGTTACCAATAGAGTATGAATCTACAAGCTTAATTCGGTAGCTCCCCATTAATACCTCCTCAATCCACTTTCTTCAATCTTGTCAGGCTTTGAGGAATATCTACCCTTATACGCCCAAATTTCAGGAGTTTTTATCTCCTCTTTCATAGTCATTTTTATTGCCGCTTTTCCATATTTCCAAAATCTGCCTTGCAATCCTTATAACATTCTCATCAAATTTCACATTTTCCGATTCATCAAAAATAAGATTTTTAGAAAATTTCCTGCCTAAAGTGATTCTTTGGATAAGAATCGGAAGTTTAGCTTCTTTCTCATTTCCACCCTCAATTATCGCCCGATACTCTCGCTCGTATCCAAAGCATTTCTTTTTTATCGTCATTATTTTCATTAAATGCTGTGAAATCTCATCAAGATTATAAGTTGGTGCTTGATTGGTGTATTTTATTTTATATACTTTACCTTGATAGCTAGGATTAATCCTAAAATCAATCCGCACACCGCAATGAGCATTTGCATAATGCGCCCACATTAAATCCAAATCCGATTCCTTTAATTCACTTTCAAGCGAAAAAGAGCAAATTTTATTGTGCGGTTTCTTGTGTCTCACCTTTTCAACCTCTTCTTCTATTGTTTCTGCTAACTTTTTATTCTGCTCTTTATTTTCTTCATTGTTATAAAACCAATATCGCCCTTCATCAACATCATTAAAATTTTCAAAATCAGGTATGTATAATTCGCTATTTTCCAAAATCTCTTTGAAATCAAAATTGGATTTATATTTTGCACAATCCCTTTTACTTGGCAAGAGTAGCTGTTCATCTCCTTTTTCATACACGAGCCCTCTAAACTTGCAAAAAGTCAATTTTTCCCATTCATCTTTTGGGATTTCTAGGCTTTTATCTTGCGCCATTCTCTACTCCACAAAATCAAAAATTCAAAGAATAATACCCCCCTTTTTTTTTACAATTTGCTTAATATTTACTGAATGAATAAAATTTGGATTTTTATTAATGAATCTTTGCATTTGCGTTCTTGTGAGCAAAGCAATCTCGCAAAATAGAATCTAAATCAACGAGATTCAGATCATAGAGTGCCACAACTTGATAAATCAAGTCTCGCAAGGACGCACACCAATCTGTCATTGCAAACGCAGTGAAGCAATCCAAATGCAAGAATCTCACAAGGATAAATCCTAAAAAAATGGAAGTTTTAGCACTCCACTAATCACGATTGCATTTACAAGGTCAATAAAAAACGCGCCCACCAAAGGCACGACGATAAACGCCATATGGCTCATACCATAGTGTTGCGTAACCGTTTGCATATTTGCCATAGCCGTAGGAGTTGCTCCAAGTCCAAACCCACAATGTCCCGCAGCTAAAACTGCCGCATCATAATCACGCCCACAGAATCTAAAAGTAACAAAAATAGCAAAAAACACCATTAGCACCACTTGGATTGTGAGAATCACGAGCATAGGAAGCGCAAGAGAGACAAGTTGTGTGAGATTAATTGTCATTAAAGCATAAGCCAAAAACAAAGACAAACTCACATTTCCTAGCACCGAAACTTCTCTATCAAAAACTTGATGCACTTTGGTTAATGAGAGCACATTGCGTAAAACTGCACCCACGAACAGACACCATACAAAAGTAGGAAGCGTGAAAGAAGAGCCTTTTAGATAGCTCGAAACAAGCGTTCCAATCAACAAAGAAATCGCAATCAAAGCTAGAGATTCCACAAATGAAGTCGCAGTAATCAATCTCTCTTTCTCTGGTTTTTCAAAGCCCTTTGGCAAACCCTCCTCTACTACATCTTTACTTGGGAGTTGTAGTTGATATTTTTTTACAAGATAATGTGCCACAGGACCACCAATCACCCCACCTGCGATTAATCCAAAAGTCGCACAAGCCATAGCTACCTCCAAAGCAGCTTCAAACTCATAAGGGGCTGCTTTAAAAATATCTGCCCACGCAGCACCCGTTCCGTGTCCCCCACTCATTGTGATGGAGCCTCCAAGCAAACCAATTACGGGATTCACGCCCATAAACTTAGCCGTAAGCACTCCCGCAATATTTTGCAAAAAGAGTAGCACAGAAACGAAGATTAGAAAGACAAAAAGAATCTTTCCGCCTTTTTTGAGCGAAGCAAAATCTGCACTCAAACCAATACTAGCGTAAAATGCTAACATTAAGGGGTCTTTTAACGAGGAATCAAACTTTAATTCTATTTGCCCATAACGATAAAGGCAAAAAATCAAAAGCGCAGCTATGATTCCGCCCACTACAGGTTCAGGGATATTATAGTCTTGCAAAAACTTCACTTTGCCAATAAGAAAACGACCCAATAGTAAGACAAAAATCATACTAAGCAAAGTCGCATAAAAATTCAATGGAATTGCCATTTATCACTCCTGCTTTAAAATGTAACATTATAATCAAAAGCAAATTAGAGTGGAATCTTACCTTAAGTCAAAAGTCAAGATTCTATATTAAACAGATACAAATTGTAACATTTATTCTTTTTGCTTTCATTTTCATAAGCTTCCATTTTCAAAGTCCAACAATTTAAACTTTTTTAAGCTATTATCTAAGGTAATTGCGTATTTTATAAATAAGGTTTAATAAATTTGGAGTGTTTTAAAAACAAGGAAATTATATTTTATACATTAATTTTAAACGAAAAAGAAAATCAAAAGATTCAAGAATCCCCAGAAGTTTTGGAAGATTTTTTAGAAGATAAAATCTGCTCTTTGCTGAATCTCCCGCATACTTGTGAGTATTTCTTACATTTTTCCAACCCTAAAGATTCCAATACTTATCATTGTTTATTGCTTAATAAGGACTCGCTTAGAAGTTATGTCAGTAATGCAGAAACTTTCCTTAGCCACCCTAGTCTTTTGTGTGCGCAGTTTTTGCAGGACAATCAAGAGTCTCAAACATTTTTAGTGCTAGATTCTTACGATCAATGGACGCTTATCCATTATGAAAACGCAAAAATTACATATCTGCAACCCATTAAAAGTTTTGAAATGGCAAGAGAAAAAATTGAACACTTTAAACAAAAAGATAAAGATTTTCTCCTTACCCTTTGGATTCTAGGCAAAAATGATGCAATAAAAGAAACGCAAGAAATACAAGCGCAATTTGGAGCGCAAATACTTTCTTGCAATCTTAACACAATCCAACTTTTAGAATCTCTAAACTTTAACCCTCTTGAAAAAACACTCCCCTTAAGCAAACAAAAAATTGGCAAAGCCTTAAAGTTTTGTGTATTGGGTGTTTTTGTAGGTTTTGGAGTTTGTCTTACATTGTGGATTCTATCTTTACTAACAAACCAAGAAATAGCAAACCTACAATCCAAAATCCACGAACAACATCTAAGAATCAACCAACAAAATCAAAACTACACAGAATCCCAAAAGCAAATATTGCTCCTACAAGAAAAACTAGATTCCCTCCAAATGCTTTATGCAAAAAATGCTCAATTTCTCAAAAGCGCGATTCCAAACACAGCCCAACTTACGCCTTTCTTTAACATTATGAATCCGATTTTAGAGCAACAAAATGTGAAAATTGCTTATTTGGGGCTAGAAAAGGACTTGTATTCTTTGCTTTTGATGGGTAAAAATACCTTACAAGTTTTAGAAGAAGTAGAAAAAACGCATTTAGGCGAGATACAAAACCTAGAAAAATATCAAGATTTTTATTGGATACAAACAAGACTTAGGATTCCACAATGAAAGAATCTTTGGATCCCATATTGAAAAACACAGAATCTTATTTGAATATGCGCTCCAAGCGTGAATTGATTTTATTATTTATTTTTTGCTTTTTAATAGGCTTTTTGTTGGTTTTTGGTTTGGGTTTTGAAAGAGCCAAGCAATCTTTAGAGGATAAAAAGCAGATGAAAATCCATTTAGAAAGCGAACTTTTGAATCTGCAAAATACTTCTAAAACAGCCCAAAGCCTTGATGATGAATCTTTGCAAGATTCTATCCAAGATTTAGAACAAAAAATAGCCTCACAAGAAAAACAAAAAAATCTCTTGCAAAGACAATCTAGCATTTATGCGCTAACGCAAGTTGCGGATTCTAAAAACTTGAAAGACTTTGCTATTTCACAAGAAAATAAACAAATCTACTTAAGCGCAAAGGGAAAATATGAAAACTTCTTTGGCTTTTTAGAAAATTTAGAATCACAATCCCATTTACAAATTCGCTCTCTTTGCCTCTATCCTAATGCTTCTATGGGGCATTTAGAATTTTACTTAGAAATTTTGCTGCACAGAAATATAGAGACAAATCCTCCCTTATAACAAGGAATTGATATGAAAATTTTATTCTTTAACCTTATTTTATCACTTGCTTATGCAGACCCTTTTTATTATGGTAATAGCACTATAAAGAGCGAAAGTTTGAATCTTTATGGCTTGATGAAAGACAAGGCAAACTTCAATGGCAAATGGTATAAAGTGCAAACGACTTTTAATGCGCAAAATGCAAACTTTAGGATTCTTAAAATTCAAAATAACTGCGTGATTTTGGAGGAATCCTCCACGCAAGACTTAAGCACAATTTGCTTACAAAAATCAAAACTATTAAGGAACTAAATGCGACTTCTTTGCCAATTCAGCCTTCTATTTCTTTTGCTTTTCTCTCCGCTTTTTGCGTGTCAAAATCGCCTTTTTAATCTCTCTTTACAAAATTATCCTATCAAAATTAGTGAGGTTTTAAACGAATTTTCTAGTGAATGCCAATTTAGCGTGGTGTGGGACGAAACCGCAATAGAATCGCGGCTCAATCAAAATCTTTCTATGATTAACTTTAAAGACAAGGATTTGAATTTTATCTTTGAATTGCTTTTTAATGCAGCAAATTTGCATTATTCTTTTGAAAAGGACATTTTAAGACTTAAAATTAATGAAACAAAAACTTTCAAAATCAACTACTTAAGCACGAATCGGCAGGGCATTAGCAATACTTCTGTCTCTATCAATAATGAGGAGCGGCAAAGCAACTACAACACGCAAAGAGATGAAGACAATTTAAGCAAGTCTGGAATCAATATCAAAAGTGAAGACGGATTTAACTTCTGGGAAACGATTGAAACAGAAATCTTAACAATGATGAATGCCAAAGCAGAGGAAGGGCGTGTGATTATCAATCGTGGCGCGGGATTAGTCAGCGTCAAGGGCGATAGAAAATCACTCCAAAAGGTAGAATCCTATATCCAAAACCTGCACGAACGCTTACAGCAACAAGTTTTGATTGATGTGCATATTTTAAGTGTTGCACACAAAAACACAGAGACTTTGGGGATTAATTGGGAGAGTCTTTACGATTTGCAGAATCTTGTAATTCCGCCTTTTGGTGAGAGTGCAAGTTTAGGAGGCAAGGGCGAAATGGGCAATGTCAGCGGACTAAACCTCATCGGTGGCGATAGCGGACGCAGTTTGCATTATGGTTTAAATATTTTCTCGCAAGGCTTAAGCCTCACACGCATTGTAGAGTTTCTAAAAACCTATGGAGAGGTGCAATCTATTTCCAATCCCAAAGTTCTTACGCTCAATAATCAACCCGCAATGATTAGTGTGGGAGATATTTTGCGCTACAAGAAAAGCAATATTTACCAAAACACCAATGCACAAACCACGCTCACAAATACCGACAACGAATATCCTAGTATCTTTGCTGGTGTGCTTTTGGACATCACGCCTTTGGTGTTTGGGGAGGAAATAATGCTTAAAATTAATCCCTCTATTACCAAAACCAAAGACAACAAAAGCGAGATTCCAAGCAATGCCTTTGACACTCCTCCCAATCTTACAACCAATCAGCTAAGCTCTATTGTCAAGGTAAAAAATAATCAAAAGATAATTTTGGGTGGATTGATTTCCCAAAACACGATTCACCAACAAAACAAAGTGCCTTTACTTGGGGACATACCTTTGTTGAAACTGCTTTTTTCTTATTCACAAGAAGTGCAAAATACGGAGGAAATTTTGTTTATCATTGAGCCAAAAATCATCACAGATAATGTATTGAGCTTAGAATCTCTCGGCTATCGCTTAATTGATGAGGAAAAGATTGATAGAAAGAATAAGGAATAAATTTGGTAGAATAATGCAGTTAGAACAAGGATAGAGAAATGACAATAAGTATTAATGAGGAACAAAATTTATTTTCTCCTCTATTTACACACAATTTTATAGATAAAAAAGATTTATTTTTAGAGATACTTAAAGGCAAATCCTTACACTACAAACGCTACACAAAAAGCCCTTTGCGCTATGGTGGAGGCAAGAGCCTAGCGGTTGGGCTAATCTTGGAGCATTTTCCTAATGATACAAAAAGGCTTATTTCGCCCTTTATGGGAGGAGGGAGCGTAGAAATCGCAAGTGCTTTGGAGCTAGATTTAGAAGTGAAAGCCTTTGATATTTTTGATATTTTGGTGAATTTTTGGCAAGTTTTGATTGCAGATTCTAATAGACTTTATGAAGCCTTATTAGAGCTTGAACCCACAAAGGAAATCTATGCGGAAATAAAAGAGGAGCTAAAAGCTTACTGGAATGAAAGGCATAAAAATGCAAAGAATATCCCACAAAAACATTTGGATTCTCTCACACTTGCAAGAGATTATTATTTTAATTTTAATCTCTCCTATGGACCCGGATTTTTAGGCTGGATGAGTAAGATTTATGAGGACAAAAGCCGCTACTTCAATGCGTTGCAAAAGCTTAAAAATCTAGGGCAAGATGAGAGGTTACAAAATCTAAGTGTAGAATGCGTAAGCTTTGAAAAAGTGTTTGAAACCTATCCTAAAGATTTTTTCTATTGCGACCCACCTTATTTTTTAGAGGGGGATTCTCAAATGTTTAAGGGAATCTATCCTATGCGGAATTTTCCTATTCATCATAATGGATTTAATCACGCACTTTTGGCAGAGCTTTTGAAAAATCACAAGGGCAAGTTTATTTTAAGCTATAATGACTGCGAATTTGTGCGAGAAGCCTATAAGGAGTTTAGAATCCTAGAGCCTAAATGGCAATACACAATGGGGCAAGGCGAAACGCGTGTTGGTAAAAATCGCATAGAGAGAGGCGATAAAGATAATATCAAACACAGCCACGAGTTGTTAATTATAAAGGAATAAAATGAAAATAGACGAAGTCAAAACTGCTTTTAAAATTGCTGATGTGGAGTTTGTAGAGGGAAGTACAAGACTTAATTTTAATTATCTTAAAGACTTGAAAGACGAAAAGGGCAATCCATATACCTCAAAGCATTTTAACACAAAATGTAGCAAGGGTTTATCTTATCGTTGTCAATGGCGAGATTAAAAAGATTGGCGGAAGTCAAGCCGATGGTGGCATTAAAAATACTTTATCCATTTATCGTGATGGCGGGACAAAGGGGCGACCGAGTATTAGAAGTTTTGGGATATGGTATTTTCTCTATCATACGATTCTAAGCGGTGCAAAAATAGAATTTTATATGATTTATCAAGAGAATTTTACAAAAGACATTAAAGGACTTTTTGGGCTTAAAAGAATCCAAAATGCTTATATTTCTTATAAACTTATAGAACAATGTTGTGTGGAGGATTATTTAAGTGTTGAGGGTGGAAAACATCCCGATTGGAATGTGCAAGAACAAGGAATGGACTGGCCACTAGACATTAAAAACGAACACGCAGAGATTCTAAAAAATAGCTCTGTGCGGGAGAAAAATATAAAAAGAGAGGCAGTAAAAAGGTAATAATTTCTCTACCCCCGCAAAAACTCTCTTAAGTCATTATTGAAGGATTCTGCAAGAGTTTTGGCGCAAATGGGACAAATTTGCAAAGGTTTGTCGTTAAAAAATTTTGTCTGCACCTTATGCGAATAAATCCCTAGAAAAAAGCGCAAATCAAGAGAAATCGTAGCGATAAAATCGGGATTTTTAAGATTTTCTAAAGCTTCCTCGCACCCACACAAATGCACAAAAGGATCACCTTTGCTCCTAAAAGTCATCTCTTGGATTCTTGCTTGATAGAGCATAATTTTACAGATTTTATTGCTTGAAAAACGAAAGTAAATGCCCCTCTCATCGGCGGATAAATCTGCAAAGTTTGCCATAATTCCGTCCTTTTGGAGCTGTTTAAAAAGCGCGGAATCCAAACTGCTATCCCCACTTCCACAAGCGGCAATCGTTTTTTCAAAAAATTCTTGCAATTATTCCGCCTCTCTTTCAATTAAATCGCAAAGAATATGCCCCATTAAAATGTGCATTTCTTGAATGCGCGGTGTGTCGCTACTTGGAGAGATGAGCAGGACATCGCAGAGATTCCGCATTTCTCCCCCGCTCCCTCCGCTAAATCCTAAGGTTTTGCAACCTATCTGACGCGCAATTTTTAGGGCATTGAGGACATTTTTGCTATTGCCACTTGTGGAGATTCCAAGTAACAAATCCCCACTCCTTGCTATCGCCTCCACTTGCCTAGAAAACACAAACTCATAGCCATAATCATTTCCAATCGCACTTAAAGCACTTGTATCGGTTGTGAGAGCGATTGCGCATAAACCCTTACGCTCCTTCTTGTATCTTCCTGTAAGTTCTGCCGCAATGTGTTGGCTGTCTGCTGCACTTCCTCCATTGCCACAAAGCAGAATCTTTCCACCACTTTTTAACACTTCTATTGCCATTTGCGCCGCATTTTCTAAATCTTGTGCTAGAGATTCCATTTTTTGCGCACTCTCTAAATGCGCGGCAATCTCCCCTAAAATCACTTGTTTCATTTAAGATTCCTTTATTTTTTGGATTAATTGGCTTGTGCTTTTGCCCTCTATAAATTCTATCAAGCGCACTTCCTCGCTAAACTCCCGCCCCACTACTTCTTTATTTGCATAATCTGCGCCTTTTACCAATGTATGCGGACGAATTTTTGCAATCAACTCTCGCGGAGTTTCCTCGCTAAACACCACGACAAAATCCACACATTCCAAAGCACAAAGCATTGCGATTCTATCTTTTTCCTCATTTATAGGACGCAAAGTTCCTTTAAGGTGCGTAATAGAGGAATCGCTATTCAAGCCAACAATTAATAAATCCCCTAGATTCCGTGCTTTGTGCAAATAATCAATATGTCCTAAATGTAAAATATCAAAGCAGCCATTTGTAAAAACAATTTTGAAGTTTTCCTCTTTGAGTTGGCGGAGAGATTCCAAAAATTCATTCAATTCCTCCGCTTTTATCCATTTATCCCAATACGATAGGAGTTTTTGTCGCTTAAAAATCTTTACCATTCGTTCGCTCAAATGATTCAAGCAGGATTCCTCGTCAAAAATTTTTAAAAATTCTGCATTCACCAAAGCAGAATCCAAAAGATTGTTGCGTCTAAGATAGGCAAAAATTTCTTTTTTGCTCGCAGTTGCAGAACCCACTTTGCTTACCACCACCGCAGCGGCGGCATTAGCAAAATACACACTTTGAGAGACGGGTTTGCCTAATGCTAACATATAAGCCAAAGAAGCAATCACCGTGTCTCCTGCTCCTGTTACATCAAAGACTTCCCGTGCAATCGTTGGCATTCTCTCTAATTTAACACTTTCTGCTTGGATAGAATCCCTTGTGGCAAATGCGATTCCATCTTCGCTTAGGGTGATTAAGGAAACCTCTAACGCGCACATCTTTTGCAACGCCACAATGCAATCTTGCAACGAATCCTCATCGCAAACATTAATCCCTGTGGCTTGTATTGCTTCTTTTTTGTTGGGAGTAAGTAGGGTTGCACCTTTATACTTTGTATAATCTTTGCCTTTTGGGTCTATTAAAATCTTTAAATTGTGTGCTTTGGCTAAGGCAATCAAACTTTGCGTTAAAGATTCGCTCAACACACCCTTTCGGTAATCACTTAGCACAAGACATTGCAATTTGGATTTCACAAGCGTATGCTCTACAAAATCCAAAATAAACTTCTCGCCCTCTTGGCAAATGGGGCTTTTATCCTCCCTATCAATCCGCACAACTTGTTGATGCGCTGCAATGAGGCGAGATTTTTGTGTTGTAGGGCGCAAAGGGTTGGAGAAAATTCCCTCTATCTTAATGCCCCTATTTTTCAATTCTTGTTTTAAGGTGTTACCTGCTTCATCGCAACCCACCATTCCGCAAATCCACACATTGGATTCCAAGCTTATGAGATTGTTTGCGACATTACACGCACCACCTAAATTTAAAGATTCCCTTTTTACATCAATCACTTGCACCGGTGCTTCAGGAGAAATGCGCTCACAATTTCCCCAAATGTAATGGTCTAAAATCAAATCCCCCACGACTAAAATATTTGGCTTCATACATTATTTCCCAAAACTTCTTCCCACAGATTTGCACTATGAATTGCTTTAATTTGGCTTAAATAGTTTTTGATTCCCACCTCTAGCGAGAATCTTGGCTCATAATCTAAAAATTTTTTGGTTAAAACAATATTGGCTTCTGTGTGTGTTTGAAAAAACTTATAGGGATTCTCAATATACTCCACCTCAAATTCACCTAAATTTGTTTTGAGGCATTGAATAATGTCGTTATAGCTTCTTGCCTTGCCACTACCAACATTATAGATTCCACTTTTTTTCGCGTGGATTGCCTTGACATTTGCCGCAATCACATCTTGAATATACACAAAATCGCGTTTTTGCTCACCCATTTTGAACAAACGCACTTTTTTAGACTTCAACGCTTGTAATCCTAGCTGCAAAATCATTGAAGCAGTTTTACCTTTATAAACTTCATTTTCTCCATAAACATTAAAATACCTCAACCCCACAATGTTTAAAAGCGGAAAATTCTTTAAGTATTTCATCGTAAGATTGTCCATCATCAATTTAGAAAATCCATAAACATTTTCTGGAATCTCCCCACTGCCGATACTATTGGGTGCTGGGCTATTGCCATAAACGCCGGCACTTGAAGCATAAATCATACTTGCATTGCTGCGCGCACACAAGTCCAACAAATCCTTAAACGCATTCACATTTGCGCGTAAAATCGCCTCTTGATTCATCACGGTGGTATCCGAAATCGCTGCTTGATGAAAGATATAATCAAATTTGCGCTTCTCTAATCTTGCCAAATCCTCTTTATCGGTAATATCTCCTACAATCACCTCGCCCTTAAAATCAAGAAGATTCTTAAAATGTCCTAGAGACTTCAAGTTTCCATTGCTAAACTTTGTCTCATTTCTAAAGCTATCCAACACTACTACTTCCGCATCTTTATGGTATTTTTGAAAATAGAGTGCAAGATTTGAACCAATAAATCCTGCGCCACCTGTAATTAAAATCCGTTTGCCCTTCAAAGAATCGTCAATGTATTGCATATTTTCTCCCTTTAAAGATTTGGCTTTATTGTAGCAAAATTCTCTGAATTTTAGAGAGTTTATGCTATGATTTTATTTTGATTCTTTGATTCTCATAAATTTGGAATTATCTTATTATGTCAGAAAATACGCAAACAATAAAAGATTTTATTATAAATGAAATTGATGCTCTGCCACCGCTACCTCAAACGATTCTTGAGCTACAAAGAATCTGTGCATACGAAAACTCAAGCATTAAGCAAGTTGCAAATGTCATTGAGCAAGATCCTTTTTTGACAATGGACTTAATCAAAAATGCAAACTCTCCACTCTATGGGTATCATCGTCAAGTAAATTCTGTTTTGCAAGCTGTCTCAATGTTTGGAATCTCTACTTCCAAAGGATTAGCAATCGCCGCTGCTATTAGAGCAAAATTTACGATAGATTTAACACCTTATCAACTAGAAGTTCAATCTTTTGTTGAAGTCTCTAATATTAAAAATGCTTTTTTGTATAGATGGCAGCAAAAAGCCGTCCATTTACTTGAGATTCTAACCCCTTGCGCCCTAACAATGCACATTGGTATGGCAATCATTTCAAATTGTTTAAAACAGGCAAAAATCCACGAGGATTTTATGTCAAAGGTGAATCCTAAGAATTTCTTAGAGGTGGAGCAAGATATGCTTGGTTGCAACCAATTTGAAGTGCTAGAATCTCTCTTTGAACATTGGGGATTTGAAGAGACAATTGTGCAGGTAATGCAAGATTTAAAGAATCCTGCTCCAAGAGAGGATTTGAAAATTTATATCTATCCTTTAAGGGTGCTTAATGCGCTCATTAACCCCTATGAAATTGCAAGTAAAGAACAAATCCAAGAAGCAAGGGGTTTGGTAGAGGAATATTGCCTAGATTTGGAGAGCTTTGATGCAACCTTAAGGGATATGCGTTTGGATAAGGAAATGGATTCACCCAATGAGGACTATCCGCTGATTGATGAATGAGTTTTTAAATCTTTTACGCATTGGAATTCCGCTTGATTTCAAGCTTGCAGATTCTTTTTCACAACTCTTAGAATCACTCTATCGCTTTGATGTGCTGACTTTGCACAAAAATCGTTACTTCTTAAAAAAACAATTTTGCATTGGCAAAGTAGAATTAACGCGTGAAGGCTATGGGTTTATCACGCCTTTGCCAAAATCCAACAGACAAGATTGGCTCGTAGAAAAAAACTTATTAAAAGGTGCGCAAAAGGGCGATATTGTGTTAGCTAAACTGCTTACTAGGCACTTGAAAAACGCCAATCGTCCCCGCGCAAAAGTGATGAAAATTTTAGAATCCAAAGACAGATTTGTGCTTTGCTATCTTGAAAAGTATAAACTAGATTGTATTGCCATCTCTATTCCCAATGAGATTCCCTATAAAATCAAAGCAAGTCAAAAATCACTCAAAACTTTACCCTCTAATACAATTTTAAAACTCAATCCCCAAAATGGAGAAATTTTGGAGATTTTAGGCACATTAGAAGACCCTAAAATTGATGAAATTCTAACGCTTTGCCTCTACAATAGACAAGAATCTTTTAACCTCAACGCCCAATTACAAGCAGAAAGTTTCCCAGAAGTGCGGCTAAAAGACTTTAAAGAGCGAATGGATTGCACACATTTGCCTTTTTGCGCGATTGACCCACTTGGCGCAAAAGACCACGATGATGCGATTTATTTTGACGCGGAATCCTCTATACTTTATGTCGCGATTGCTGATGTTAGTTATTATGTAAAAGAGGAATCTCCGCTAGATTTAGAGGCAAAGAATCGCGGTTTTAGCATTTATTTTCCACATAAATCTATCCCTATGTTACCCCGCGCTTTAAGTGAGAATCTTTGCTCTTTAAATGAGGGTAAATTGCGTCTTGCAATGGTTTGGAAGATTCGTTTGCACAAACGCACCAAAGCCGTGTTAAATAGTGAATTGTTTGAAGCGGTCATTAAAGTGCGACAAAAACTCACCTATGAGGAAGTAGATGCACTGATAAAAAACGGCACAAACAAACAAGTTTTGCCCTCACTTAGAACGCCGATTCTGCATCTCCACACCCTAGCCCAGAAGCTCCGAGCTAAAAGGCTAAAATTTGGATTTGATTTTTTAGGCGATGAAAAATCAATGGAGCTAGACAAAAATTTAGAATTAAAAAACATAAAAATAGAATCCCAAACATTTAGTCATCAACTTGTAGAAGAATGTATGCTCCTAGCAAATATGCAGAGCGCAAAACTGCAAACCCAAAAAACAACTGCAAACGATGACAACCTGAAACTAGGCATTTATCGCGTCCATTCCAAACCCAAACCTGATGGAATCCAAGAATTATTTGCAGAACTTAAATTGCTTGGCATTTGGGAAAAAGCAATTCCGACAAATCCAAAAGATTTTCATCAAGCCATTTTAAATGTGCAAAAAGCCGCAAAACTTGCTAATATGGAAAATGAAGTGGATAAACTCATTATCAAATCAATGCCACAAGCATTTTATGCAAGTCATAATATCGGACATTTTGGGCTAGGATTTGAAGCTTACAGCCATTTTACTTCCCCGATTCGCCGTTATAGCGATTTGCTTTTGCATAGAATCCTAAAGGCAAAAATCAAGCTTTGCGAGGATTATACCATTAAGGAATCCCTGCCTTTACTTTGTGAAAGTTTAAGCCAAAAAGAGCGCGAAGTTGCAAAAGCAGAAATAGATTTCAAAGATCGTAAATTTGCACGATTTTTAAGCCGCAAAATTGGACAAACATTTGAAGGCATTATTTTAAACGATACTAAACCCGAGCTCATTTCTCTTACAGCAACTCCTTTGCAAGGAGCGCGTGTTATTAGCCTCAAAGGCAATGGGGTAAAGTATCAAAAAGTGCGTGTTCAAATTATAGATGTGCAGATTGCAACGGCAAAAATTTATGGTAGAATCGTAGAGTGCTACAATGAAAGTTTTGGGAAAGAAACTAAACAAATTTCAAAATATCTTTTTGCAAAAAAGTGTCAAAAGGATAAACAAACCAAGCAAAGAATTAAGGAAAACGCACAAAGTATCAGAAAAAATATCCAGCGCAAGAAAAGGAGTTCTTATGTTAATCCAAAACCCCTCCCTCGCCATAAACGCAAAGGCAAATAATGTATAAAAGGGAATTAGACACTAAACTTACCAATAAAACAGAGATTCGTGCGATTCTACTTTATGGAGAAGAACCATTTTTGATTGGCTATTATGGTGAAAAAATTGCGCGAAATATTCTTGAAAAAGGTTGCGAAAAAAACAGCTTTTATTTTAATGAGTTTGATTTTCAAAGTGCGCTTAGTTGCTTTTCTCAAGGCTCACTCTTTGGAGATGAAGCACTTGTTTGGATTAAAATCGACAAAAAAATTCCCAAAAAACAGCTAGATTCTTTGATTCAGACTTTAACAAAAAATGGTTCAGGCTATTGCATTTTAGAGTTTTATCAAGCAGAAAATAAAAGCGCAAGTGAGTATATGGCTGACGCACGCGCAATGACTTCTAGCTTCTCTCCAAGCCTTTCTAAATTCGGCATTTTTGAAGCGCGATTCTTTATTCCAAACTTGAATGAAGCAATGATGATTCTAAAAGAATATGCGCAAGAATTTAAGATTCAAATTTCAGATTTTAATTTACGCAAAATCCTTGAAATTCAAAACTTTGATTTAGGATTGAGCATAGCAGAACTAAGAAAATATGCAATTTTTGACCAAGAAATCAATGCAGAAATCATAGAGGGTTTAGGATTCTCTCTAGGCAGTGTGAAGCTAGAAGAAATCTTGGAATCTCTCTTGCTTAAAAAACCTTTTTTTGACAAATTATCACATTTTTTAGAGCAAGGCTTTGAAGAAGTGCCACTTATTAATGAGATTCAAAAATACTTTTTTGTGCTTTTTTTATTCTCAAGCCATATCAGAATTTATGGTGAGGCTTCATCGCAGGAAGTTTTAGGCTACAAATTACCTCCCGCATTGCTAGAGCAAAAAAAGAGATTTGCGATTCTGCTTAGAGAATCGCAATACGAATCCATTTTCTATATTCTCAATGCTTGGAGAGAGGATTCTTTAAAGGGCGCGAACAAAAATAATGGATTTTTGAGTGCTTTAATGAAAATTCAAGCAATTTTAAAATAGAATTAACCCTTTTACATTTTGTAAAAATAAATAAATTTCATTCCTTGCTCTTTTGAATCACAAAAGGGCAAATCCATAAGGAGATTTTATGCGTTTTTATGAGACTATGTTTGTGGTTAAACCCACTTTAACACAAGAAGAAATCACTCAAAAGATTGATTTTTACAAAACAGCTATTATTAACAATAATGGCGAAATTAGCGCAACTTTGGATATGGGTATGCGTAATCTTGCCTATGAGATTAAAAAGAATAAACGTGGCTACTACTTTGTAATTTATTTTAAAGCAGAACCAAAGCTCGTTTTGGAATTAGAGCGTCTCTATCGTATCAATGAGGATATTTTACGCTTTATTGTTATCAAATACGACAGCAAAAAAGAGCAAAAAGCTTGGGAAGTTTTGGTAGATAGAGCAATCAATAATAAAAAATCTGCACCCCTAAAAGAAGCAGAAGAAAAAGCTCCTCAAGAATAAGGGCTTCAAGGATATTCAATGTTTAACAAAGTCATTTTAGTAGGGAATTTAACACGAGATGTAGAACTGCGTTATTTGCCTAGTGGTTCTGCGTTAGCCAAACTCGGACTTGCAGTCAATCGCCGATTCAAGAGACAAGATGGTTCGCAAGGCGATGAAGTTTGCTATATTGATGTGAATCTTTTTGGGCGAACTGCTGAAGTGGCAAACCAATACCTCAAAAAAGGCTCATCTGTGCTAATTGAGGGGCGGTTGGTATTGGAAAGTTGGACAGACAATACCGGACAAAAACGTAGCAAACATAGCATTACTGCTGAAAATATGCAAATGCTAGGTTCAAGAAGCGAAGGTGGGAACTACGGGAATAGCGGAGGTTATGGAGGCAATAGCTATCCAAATGATAATTATGGTGAAAACATACAAGGCGGTAATGGTGGCTACAACAACTATGAAGCGCAAAATACCCAACAAAATACCTCAAAACCTCAAAGATCTAAAGAGCCCGAAATCCCTGTAATTGATATTAACGATGAAGAAATACCATTTTAAAGGATAAATGATGGCAGAGAAAAAAAGATACTCCAAACGATATTGCAGATACACAGAGGCAAAAATTGATTTTATTGACTACAAAGATGTAGAAATGCTTAAGCATTCACTTTCTGAACGTTACAAAATTATGCCTCGTCGCTTAACAGGCAACTCTAAAAAATGGCAAGAGCGCGTAGAAGTCGCAATCAAACGCGCAAGACAAATGGCGTTAATTCCTTATATTGTGGATAGAAAAAGAGTGGTTGAAAACCCTTTTAAAATCTAATCCACGCCCCACACAAACAAACAAACCCCGCAAGGACGAAAACCAATGCGTCTATTGCTTCGCCCTTGCAAAGCCTCATTAAATTACAATAATCTATTATTTTGCATACAGAAATCTTTGGTATCGGAACAATTTTTGCTTAAGATTCTACAACTCTTATTTTAAGAAGTCAAAATGACAAGAAAATTTTTAAGTCTTGCGTTGGCAAGTGTTTTAGGTTGTGGAATCGCATTGGGTGCAGAGAGCAACTATAATACCACAAAGGGCAAAGAGAAAGTTGCGCACAATGGCGAGGTAGATTCTCCATTAAAGGAAAAAATTCGCAATGGGGAATTTGATAAATCTTTAGAGAGAATGAAAAAGGCATATGAGGAAAATAAAAACAATGAAGCCACAAAGGCAGTAGCCCCACCTGTAAGTGCTGTGTATATTCTACAAGTATGTTCCTCTGATGCTGGAGGGTGTGAATACATCAATGAGGGTCAAACAAGCACAAACTTGAATCACGGGGGAAGCACTTTTTATGTTATAACGGGTGTTAGAGGCTATGGAGGCAGGAACACAGATAGCGCAACTTTCGCAGGAAATCAAGCGACAATGATAGATTGTCAAGGTGCTGCTGGAAGTGATAATGTGGTGTTTGGTTGGTATGAGCAATGGGATATTTCCAAGCCTAGCAATACCAATGGCACATTTACTTACACAGCGCGTTCTATTAATGTTGGTCCCACAATGAGCACAAGCATTTATATTAAGTAAGGATTCCTATGCAAATTGGCACAAATCCCACTATGCGAGAAACTTCTCTTCTCTACCAAACAACGCAGAAACAGCAAGAGAATACAACTTCATTTGATATGCTTTTATCCTTACAAACAAATGCAAATAGCATAGATAAAAATCAAGAGATACAAGAGGAATCCCCGCAACAATTGCACGATTTTTTGAATTTAAATTGGGATGTTACAAATACTAAATCTTCTTTTATGGCTCTTGTCGGTATAGGACAAGCAGCTGCAATGGAATCAGCAAGGATTTATGGAACGCCTGATAAAAGCTTTGAGATTCTAAGGCAATGGCTTGGAGAAACGAATCCAAAAACAATGGAAAAAATTGTAGAAAACTCAATCAGTGCATTAGAAAACTACCAAAATGTGGGTGGATATTTAGATGAATTTGGGCATTGGAGTTCAAAGCCTCAATATCTCTTTGAAGCGGAGAAAAGTCAAGCCATTGATGTTTTAAGTGAGATTCTGCAAGGAATCAAAGCTTAAGATTCTCTCTTGCGTCTTGCTTTTCTGTCATTGCGAAGCCTCGTAAGAGGCTGTGGCAATCTATAATAATGCACTTCCTTAAAGATTCCATTGCTATATTTACTTTATGCTTGATTATGGATTTGCAGGTGTGGGCAGAACTTGCGGATTGTGCGCTTCGTCTAACGCTTCGCAATGACGCGGTGGTGTCTTTGCAAGATTTCATTTGTAGAATCCAATCCGCAATCCCGCAAAAAGAAAATCTTACAATACAATCACGACAACTAAAAAGCTAGATTCCATAACAACTATGTTACTATTTGATTCAATCAAACAATAATTTTGCAAAATCTACTTCTTTTGTTTGCAATTCTTACAAACTTCCGATACACTGAAACCTAAAACAAGGAAAAATATGGGATTAAACCTGCTCTATTGCGCGGCACAGGTAGGGCTTGAAGCAAAAATTGTAGAAGTGGAAGTAAGTTTTACACGCGCCCTGCCCTCTTTTAGCATTACAGGACTTGCGGGCAATGCGATTCAGGAATCCAAACAGCGTGTGCAATCCTCTTTACTTGCAAACAATTTCAAATTTCCTCCGCTTAAAATCAATGTCAATCTTTCCCCATCGGACATTCCCAAGCAGGGAAGTTTTTATGATTTGCCTATTGCCCTGCTGATTGCGCTCAATGGCACTTGCAACCTTAGTGAGATTACACGGCAAAATACAGATTCCAAACCCCCAAAAATCTTTGCCTTTGGAGAACTTGGACTAGATGGGCGCATTAAGGATAGCTCCTCTATCTATCCACTGCTTTTTTCTCTGCTAAGCAAACAATCCGATTCCCTCTTTTTGCTTCCCAAAGTTGCGCAAGGATTTTATTCTAAACTTCCCAATCTCAAAGCCTATTATGTGGATTGCCTCCAAGAGGCTATTGAGATTTTACAAAAATTACCACCTTTGGAATCGCACCCTTGCGACTTGCCCTTTTTGTGTCAAGAAATTGCGGGAGAGAAGTATTATTACACGCAAGAATTTCCACTTGATTTTTGTGATATTATCGGACAAGAACGCGCCAAACGCGCTGCACTCATCGCAACTTGTGGATTCCATAATCTCTTGCTTGAGGGCAGTGCGGGGAGCGGTAAAAGTATGATTGCTACAAGGATTCCTTATATTTTGCCACCTCTAACGCTCTATGAAATCTTGCAAATGGCTGCCAACACGCTTGAAATTTCTCCGCATAGACCCTTTCGCAATCCACATAATAGCGCAACAAAAGCGGCTATCTTAGGAAGTGCTGTGGGGCAAAATATCAAATCGGGTGAAATTGGTATGGCGCATCTTGGCGTCCTCTTTTTAGACGAGTTACCGCACTTTCCTAAAAGTGTTTTAGAATCCCTGCGTGAGCCATTGCAGAATCACTATTTCACCATTTCACGCCTACAAGCAAAAATCACTTGTCCTACGGATTTTATGTTCATCGGTGCGATGAATCCTTGCCCTTGTGGTAATCTTTTGAGCCTTAGTAAAGAGTGTCGCTGCAACCAAAAAGAAATTAATGCCTATAAATCCAAAATTTCCGAGCCATTTTGGGATAGACTAGATTTGTTTGTGCAAATGCAAGAAGGCAAACAAAGCACTCACCGCATAGATTCTAAGGCTTTGCAAAATTTAGTCTTAAAAGCCTTTGTATTCCAAAAACAGCGCGGACAAACTTGCTTCAATTCTCGCTTACAAGGTGTGGAATTAGAAAGGCTTTGCGTATTAGATTCTACCACAAAAGAGACTTTAGAAATTGCTTGTGAGAAATTTGGAATCTCCAAGCGCGGATACGATAAAATTTTGCGTGTGGCACGCACGATTGCGGATTTGGAATCTTCCACAAAAATTCAAAAAGAGCATTTGCTAGAGGCTTTGAGCTTTCGCAAAATATAATCATAAATGCAGATTCCGTGAGGATAGAATCTCGCTTGTAATTTTTGTATTTTGCGATTCCATTGTAAAGACTATTAAGTATGCAACATTATAGATTGCTTCGTCTCTCACTTTATTCATTCCTCGCAATGACGCAATGGTTTATTTCTGTCATTGCGAGAAAATTTGAAAAATTTTCGTGGCAATCCATAATCCAACATAAAGAAACCTTTGCATTTGCTTACTTTTTCCTACGCTCATCGTTGATTTTTTGGACTTTGATTAGCACTTCTACCATTGCTTGATATAATGTCTCTGGAATCTCCATATCCAAATCTACATCTTTATATAAAGCACGAGCCAAAGGAGGATTTTCTATAATTGGAATCTCATATTCTTTTGCAACTTCTTTAATGCGTTGAGCTAAAAAATCCGCACCTTTAGCCAAGACGCGTGGAGCGCGGTCTTTTTTGCTATCATAGCGCAGAGCAACCGCATAATGCGTAGGGTTTGTTACTACAACATCGGCACTAGGGAGATTCTGCATCATTCGCTTACGCGCTGCTTGAAACATAAGAGAACGAATCTTTCCTTTAACCTGCTGGTCTCCTTCCATATTCTTAAACTCATCTTTCACTTCTTGCTTGCTCATACGCAAAGATTTAAAATATTGATACCGCTTGATGAGATAATCCACGCTTGCCATTACCATAAAAAACGCCAACAAGATTCCAATTAGAATGATTGCCTTGTCGCGAAACCATAGCATTTGGTCGCCAATGGGAAACAAGGCAACGGTTGTAAGCTCGTGCATAAAGCCAATAAAAACAAAAAATGCAATAACAAAAGCGGTCATTACCTTAAAAGTAATCAAAAATCCGTCCAAAAGTTTTTTAAGTGAAATAAGATTTTTCATTCCGCTGATAAAATTAAGTTTTTGCAATTTGGGCTGAATTGCTTTTGCGGTTAGTAAAAATCCACTTTGCGCCACATTCGCCACCACACCAATAATCATTAGTCCAACAAATATAGGCGCAAGTAAATAAAGAATCTGAAAAACTAAAGAAATTGTGATAGACATTGCGTTTTCGCGCGTTAAATCTTGGGAGAATTGCTGATAGATTTGTTCAAACACATTGCTCACACCCTGCACCCAAAAGCTAAAACACAAAAAGATTAATACCAATCCCATTGTTAGCCCTAAAAAGGCATTAACATCGGGGCTTTTTAGGACATTTCCCTCCTCGCGCGCTTTCTCAATTTTTCGCGCGGAGGGAGCTTCGGTTTTTTCTTCTTCGTCTGCCATTTTATGCCTTTACCCTAGATTGCATTTGCATTAAAGCTTCTTGATATTCTTGTGGCGTATTGAGATTTTGTGTTTTGCTTTCATTGATTTCCACAAATTGTGCATCAATTTTTCCCAAAAGTCGCATAAGCTTGTAATCTCCTTGCGCAATTTGGGCTTGAATATTTACTAAAGATTCTAGTGTATAAATCCCAAGCAAAGGGTGTATTTTAGTGTTTTTAGCAAAAGTTGGTTTAGGATTCTTTGTAAAGGATTGCAAAAGCAACGCAATAGAATCGCAATCCAAAAAAGGCGTATCAATGCTTACCACAAACACATTGCATTGCAAAAACTCCAAAACGCTTTGCAAACCAAAAATGGGTGCAAATTGATGTTTGGGAGCATTTTGCCAATCCTGCACATTTGTTAAATCCGCACCACCCACAGGCAAATCCAAAATCGTAGTGATTCCTAATGTGTTTAAAATTTCAAACTTAGCAGAAAAATACAAACTAGAAAACCATTGGCTGAAATGTCTAGCTTGAAAATCTGCTAAAGTTTCTTGCTTTGCTAGGAATGTATTTCCCATTTTTAAATTTTGCTTTAGTTGCCCCATTCTTGTGCTTCTGCCACCACATAAAATCACACAAGGTATTGAAAATTTTGTCAAATCATCTCCTAAAATACAAAACAATTAAAAAATCAAGCTAAAGTTCTAGCAAAATTATATCTTTTTTCGTAGAAGTTTTGGTAGGATTCTAAACTTGAAACTCTAGGAGAAAGTGTGTTAGTAGATAGTTTTGGTAGAACCATTGATTATATGCGCATTAGTGTAACAGAAAGGTGCAATTTCCGCTGTGCGTATTGTATGCCAAATACGCCAATGAACTTAGGAGACGAAAGAGACGATGTTCCTTTGGAATCGGTGTTAAACTTCATCAAAGTTGCAATCCAAGAAGGGGTAAAAAAAATAAGAATTACCGGTGGAGAACCACTTTTGCGCTCTAAAATTGTTGAATTTATTGCACAAATTTGCGCCCTTGCCCCACAAATTGACATTGCACTCACCACAAATGCCTTTTTGCTTGCCCCACTTGCTAAACCACTAAAAGAAGCGGGTTTAAAGCGCATTAATATCTCGCTAGATTCCTTGCAAAAAGACAGAATCGTTTGCATTTCCAAAAGGGACGGATTAGAAAAAATCTTAGAGGGCATTGAAGCGGCGCACCAAGTCGGACTTAAAATCAAGCTCAATATGGTTCCCCTCAAAGGAATTAATGCGGAGGAGATTCTCTCTATCTTGGAATATGGTATTAAACGGGACATAATGGTGCGATTCATTGAATATATGGAAAATTCACACGCTAAAGGAGGAATCGCTGGATTAAAACTTGCTGAAATCTTAACAGAAATTCAAGCAAAGTATCGCACACAACTCTTTGAAAAAGAGATTATAGGTCCTGCAACACTTTTTAAGATTCCACAACAAGAAATTAAATCAAAATTGGGTGTAGAGTTAAATCGTGATTATGTTTTTGGCGTCATTGCGCCGCATAACGATGATTTCTGTAAAACTTGCAACAGAATCCGCTTAAGCAGTGAGGGCAAACTGATTCCCTGCCTTTATCACAACAATGCAATAGATATTAAAGAGGCAATGCTACAAGGCAATACACAAGAGATTCTCTCTCGCCTAAAACTTTGCATAGAAACCAAACCGGAAAAAAACGATTGGAATGAAAATGCAGTCTCCCAAAGAGCATTCTACCAAACGGGCGGATAAGCCTGTGGGATTCTGTGTTAAGTTTGACATTGTGTCCTTGCGAACAAAGTGAAGCAATCCTAATCTCGTGAAAAGTAAATCAAGCTATGGAATCTTTAAAGCTTTAAAGAAGCGCGATATTGTAGATTGCCTCGTCATTTGCTCCTCTCACTCCTTGTGATGACGAGGTGGCAAGTATTCCTGTATGCTTGATGATAGACTCTTTCATCTCTTGCAAAGATACAAAGGAATCCACAATCTTGATGAGGGCAATAAATGCTCTACACTTGCAAGGACAATTTACGCCCAATCCAATAAAATATTTTCAATCCGATTTTCCTCTATTTTTCTTTTGAGATTCTGCATTTTCTGTTCTCCATCAACAAAGAATCTCTCGTGTGTCTCACAAGCGATATAATCAATCTTCTTCCAAAGTCCAAGAGTTATAATTTTATCTATAATCTCAAATTCTGCCCCCTCTATATCAAGCTTTAGAAAATAAATTTTGGAATATTGACTTAGAATCTCTAAAATTACCTCTGTTAAGTCAAGAACCTCAACACCATAAGCTTTCTTAGAGGTATCGCCTCCCACGATTCTATTGCCATCGCTTAACAAACTATATTCCAAAAACTGCGTTGTATAATTTCTGTCTGAAACCGCATTTTGATAAAGAATCACATTGGGATTACCTTGATATTTGTTTCTCAAAAACTCCGCCAAATAACAATTAGGCTCAAATGCATAAGAAATCCCGCCACATTGCAAAATCATATCCGTTACAACCCCTTTATGCGCCCCCGCATCAATACAAATGGGCGAATGATTGCAAAGCGATTTTTGATAAGGCATTTTGTAAAAGATAAAATAATACCGATGTGGGACAGAAGCGTTTTGCAAACACAGATTCAAAAAATCTACTCCTTTGGAATCGCATAATGTGCGCCGTATTAGAATCTGTGTGTTGCGAAGCGCATTGCACTGATTTTTTACTTCTTGCAAAGATTTTTGTAAAACATCAGGCTTTATGGATTGCTTATGTTGTCGCACCTCCGCCCTAATGCTTGGAATCCTTAAAACAAAATAAAGGAGTCCTCCACACCACCAAAACTTACAGGCATTGATGAGCTCTTCTCCTAGACGATAACTCAAAGAGTTTTTAAGCTCTAAGGATTGGGGATAGTCTTTTAGGGTTTCAAGTTTGGGAAATTTCTATTGTTGGGAAGAGTTAGATTCTTTTTGATGGGTTGTTTTTATCTTTAAAAGCCTAAATAAAAGCCCCCGCTCTCTTATTGCTTTTTAGCATTTCTTGTCCTAGTTTATAGGCTAGATGATTTTTTGTTCTTTCAACTGCACTATTTGGATTCATTGTTGTAACTCCTTTTTAATGTCTCAATCAAAATGATGTGGAATTATGACATAAAAGAGAGAAAAATAGGGGAGTTTAGGGAAAAATAATTTTCTTAACGATAATTATTTTCCTTTAAGAGTTTCATCTGTATAATTCATCATCAAAAATTTAAGGAGATAACAATGAATAAAGTTGTTCAAGCATTAAAGCAAATTCAAGCAGATTCAGCTGTGTTTTATATTAAGCTTCATAATTACCATTGGAATGTTAAGGGAATGGATTTCCACCCTGTACATAGTGCATTAGAAGCAATGTATGATGAAGTAACAGAGCAAATGGACGAAGTTGCAGAGCGCATTTTACAAATCGGCGAGAAGCCTTATGTAACGCTAAAAGATATGTTAGCGGCTAGTAAAATCAAAGAAGACTCCAAAACAAGCTTTGATTCTAAGACTATTGTAAAGGCTGTTTTGCCCGATTATGAATATTTTTTAAAGTCTTTCAAGACACTTTCAGACTTGGCAGACGAAGTAAATGATAAGGGGACAATTTCTCTAGCAGATGAAAAAATTGCTAGTTTAGAAAAAGCAATCTGGATGCTTAAAGCACAACTTGCATAATCAATTCCTCCCCTTCTTCAACAAGGTTGCTAATTAAAATTTAGCAACCTCTTTTATTTGGTTTTCTTTTTCAAGCTTTAATTAAGATAAATAAATTATTCAAATACTAAAATATATAATATTTTAAAAATAAATTTTATATTATTCTATAATTTTTAGAACCCTAAAAGAAAGAAGGAGATTTTTATGAAAGCATCACTTGTTACAAAAATTGCAGCAACAATCGTGATAACATTTGTAATCATGATTAGCATTAGTGCAATTATGAATTATAGAAATACGATTGACGATTCGGCAAAAGTTTATCATTTGTTGCAGGAAAGTATTCTAAAGGCTTCCTATACAACAATAAATATTACTATGAACATTGAAGCAGAACAGCATTTGAAATTTTTGGCAGAGCAACTAAGCAACATTGACCGCCAAGATTTCGCCTCCGTCCGCAGAGCATTATCCAATGTCCAACACACCGTAAAATATCCCGATATTTGGGTAGTATATGAAGATAATGGGGATTTTATTGATGAATGGCTAGAGGACAAAGTGCCCGTTAGTTTTAGTAATACTCTTACTCCAATCCCCTCAACATACAAAGATATGCGAGAGGCTCTATGGTATATCCAAGCCAAACAAAAAGGTGGATTTATTGTAACACCCGCCTATCTTTCTAAAAGCGGCAAACTCGCGGGAAGACATTTAGCTACCGCTGCATTGCCATTTCACAGAAATGGAAAATTTGCTGGAGTGATTGCGGTAGATATTCCTTTGGATTTATTTCAAGAAAGATTCAAAAACTTTGATACTCCGGATTTTCCAAGTCTAAATATTTATATCCTAGACCAAAATGGCGAAACCGTATCTCACGAGATTCCAGAGCTTGTCCTCAACGGAAAAGAAACGCCACAAGAAATTGCAATAACGCAAGCGGTTAAGAAAAATCCACACGGCATCATTAATCTAGTAGATCACACAAACACAGAGAGAATTGCACACTACCAAACAATGCCTTTTGGTTGGATTATGGTTGCAAGTGCAAATTATGAAGATTATACGGCAGCGGCGAATATCACTGCTTTAAAAAACTTAGCAATTAATGCTTGTTTAATTCTTGTCGGCTCTATTATACTTTTCTTTATCATTAAGATTTTCTTGAAACCGTTAGCACAAATCACACGAGGCTTAACCCACTTCTTCTCCTACCTCAACCACGATACAAAAACAGCAAATCTGATTCAAATCAAATCCAATGATGAGTTTGGAACGATTGCAAAAGAAATCAACCAAAACATTCAAAACATTCAAAAAGGTTTAGAAAAAGATGAAACAGCCATTGCTCAATCTGCACAAACAGCTAAAGCAGTAGAAAATGGAGACTTAACAGCAAGAATCATAGAGAATCCTCACAATCCACAGCTGATAGAATTAAAGAATGTGTTGAACAATATGTTGGATGTTTTACAAAAACAAGTGGGTTCTAATATGAATGAAATCCATAGAGT
>NZ_JHWC01000012.1 GCF_000687535.1 Helicobacter rodentium ATCC 700285 | reverse complement strand
TGGGGATATTAATGCGTGTTAATCATCAAACAAATGCTTATGCTAATTATGGGAATTCTAATGCTTTGTTAAACAGAAATGTCAATACAAATTTGGCAATAAAAGACAATAAAGAGCAAAAGGCAGAAATTTCTAATGAGGAACTTTTGAAGCAAGTGCGGGAATATTACAATTATCCTGTGCTAAATAATGAGAGAATGATTTTCTTAGTATCAGAGCCAAGCACTTATGCTTGGAAGCAAGAAATCGCAACAAAATCTGCAAATGTAGGGATACCTACAAAGAGTGAATATGAACAATCTTTGAGGTTTTTAGAGCAACAAATGGATAAAATAATGGCAGAGGTTGCAAGAGAAAATTATGACTTAATTCAACTCGCAAAGCAGATTGAAAAAGTTGAGTTTGTCCCGGGAGAAACACGAGAATACACACAAGAAGAAAAAGATTTGATGGACGATAGGGGGACAGAAGGATATGCCAAGCTGTTATATATTATGGACGCATATTCAGTAAGAGAACTTAGAGAGAATCCATCTGCTAGAACATACACAGAAAATGAGGCAAAGGAGATGGCTTTAAATCATAGTTTGCCTGAGGAAGATTATAGTGTGTTTTTCTCTCATATTGCTGATAAACTTTCACCAAAACAGAGAGAAGAGATTATAGAAGCCATAGCAAAAGTGCAAGCGTATGAAGAGAAAAATGGCGCACAAATCTATAATGTTCTTTTGAAAAAGAACCAAGAAACAGGGCAATGGGAGTATTCATCACTTATAAACAAGTCTTTGAATGCAGAATCTCTAATCTTAAGATATTCCAACCTCGCCTTTGAATCTGTGCTAGAAGTATTAGAAAACAAAGAAAAGTTAGAAACAAATTCCACAAGTGATTCCATAATGCAAACACTGCTTAAGGAATCTAAGGAGAATAAGGATACAATCTATAAAAATATTTAATCTCTCCAAGAGCTCCACAATCAAGAAGTGAAAAGCCTTTATGGCTGAATCGTCTTGATTACGCTTAGATATGTTATAATTTGAGAATTTTTAAGGAGAGTGCAATGGACGAGGACATTATCAAGCCTGAAGAAGAGGATTTTTTAAGCAAACCAGACGCTGATGCAGTCTTGCAAAAGGCGTGTTTGAATATTGATTTAAACAATGGCACAATTAAAGAGCAAAAATATGGTAAATCTGCCGTTCTTTTAGAAACAAGCAGCAAAATGGTAGTGGATAAACAAGGATTAATCCACTCCGGAAATTTATTCTCAAGTGCCGCATATAGTGCGTTATTGGCGGTTAATAATCCCAATGGAATCGTCATTGGTGCAGAAGTGAAGTTTTTAGCCCCCATTGAACTAGGTAATGAAGTCTTATTCCGCGCAGAAACTTTGCAAGAGGATACAAAGAAGCGAGAAGTTAAGGTAGAGGGCTTTGTGCTGGATATTAAAATCTTTGATGCAATGTTTTATATTGCGGTGTTTGATAAACATGTTTTAAGTTTGCATATTACAAAAGAAATGGAAAAGAAAATGGGATAACCCCAAACAAAGAATCGCAAATTTAAGGAAATGGAATGAGAGTGGATTTACATAATCACACAAGCCTTTGCAATCACGCAACAGGCACAATGGAAGAATATGTCTTGCAAGCCATTAAAGAAGGGATTGATGTCTTTGGATTTTCGTGTCATAATCCTATGGATTTTGATATGCAATATCGTATGGATTTTAAAGATTTACCCTTTTATCTTAATGAGATTGCACGACTTAGGGAAAAATATAGTGAGCAAATTGAGATTCTAACTGCGCTTGAGATTGATTTTTTGCCCTCTTTTCTTGATGAAAAATTATTTTCTCTGCCCTTAGATTATAGAATCGGGGCGGTACATTTTCTAGGCGATTGGGGTTTTGACAACCCCGAGTTTATTCGAGAATATTCTAAACGCGATATTAATGATTGCTGGAGCCAATATTTCAAAGCCACCGAAATGTTGGCAAAAAGTGGAAAATTTGATATTTTAGCCCATATGGATTTGTTAAAAATCTTTAATTATCGCCCAACAAAAGATTTACGCTCACAAATAGAATCCGCACTCAAAGAGGTAAAAAAAGCAAATATGTGCATAGAGCTTAATGCTGCTGGATTTCGTAAGCAAGTTCAAGAACAATATCCAAGCAGAGAGATTTTGCAAATGGCGTATGCGTTGGAGATTCCAATTTGTTTTGGAAGTGATGCACACGCAGTGGAACAAATCAATTTCAAGCGGGTAGAGTTGGAATCACTTGCCAAAGAAATAGGCTATACCAAGTGCGCAGTTTATCGGAGTAGAGAGCGAGAGATGGTGGAATTTTAGTTTTATCAGAAATTTAAGCAAACTCAATAAAAATTAAGTAAAATTGCGCTAAATTCTCATCTCTTTTTGCTTTATAGCCACTTTTTAATTGGGGAGCTTGTGGAGGGTATGTGTCACTGGTGGGCATCGTGGGCTTCAAACCCATTTGAGCGGATAGGTGTCTATTTGCTGGGGAGTTCGATTCTCTCACCCTCTCGCCAATTTTTAAGATATTTTTAAGGAATTATTATTAAAACAAATTTTTTAAAAACTCTATTGACACAATTTTCAAAAAACAAAACCTCTATGAAAGTGCGTATAGTTTCTATACTTCTAACTTTTGGAATCCTAACCATTCTAGGTCTTGTAGATATTTTTTCATTTTTGAAGCCTCTAGCCCAAGTCCAATCGTGGCTTTTTGGGTATTTGGGATATATTTGGCTTTTTATTGCTGCATTTTTTATTTACAAAACAAAATTATCATTAGATTTCAAAAGTAGCCGATTCTTAGAAAAAGCACTTGGTATTGTGATAGGAGTTTTTGCGCTTCTTGTATTGCAAGGTTTATTTTTTAAACAAGCGGGTATTTTAGGAATCGCATTTAATAGTGTGCTTTCGCCTCTTATTACCCATTTGGGTATTTTTATTTTGGTTTTATTGAGCTTTGCTTTTAGTATTATTCTTTATAGCGGAAAATCTCCTAAAGAATTAGTTAAAATATTCTTGAAGGATTTAAAAGAGGATTGGAAACAAAGTCAAGTTCCAAAAGAAAAAATAATCAAAGACAAAGAAAAATTAAAAAGATTTGGTTTGCAAATTAAAGCATTTTTCACGCCACCAAGCCAAGTTCAAAAAAAATCTTCTCAAGACACAACAAATAAAGAATCTCCGCAAAAGAAAGAAGCGCAGAATGTGCGTAAAAATGAAACACAAGAATCCAATGCTTCCACCTTTTCTTTTGCAAAAACTCCTAATGCACCACGCGCTTTGACGCTAGAAGAATTGATTGAGCAAAGCAAAAACAATCCTCCTCCCACTCAATTTTCTTTCAAAAACAATAAAGAGGAAGAGTTGGAGGAAGCAGAGGATTTAAGGGACGAAAAAGAAGAAAGGTTCGATGATAAACAACCTTTTGAATCCGAAATAGACGCATTAAGACAAGATGTTGAATTGCCAACAAGAGAAGATAATCCGCTAGAAAATGTTTCCATAGAACAAAATGTGCCACAGATTCGCATTGTAAGCCCACAAGAAGCGAAGCAAGGGGGAGAAAATTTTGACGCAACACAATTTCAGTTGAAATCAATGGCAAACTTGGAAACCTTTAAACATTTTGAACAAAATCCTCTCTATCAAAAGCAAGAATCCAAAGAAGAAGTCATTAAGCTTATCAAAAAAGAGGAGTGCAAAAACGCACACATTGCATATCCGCAAAGCCCTGAAATGACTTTGCGGGATTCTATTGCAGAATCTCAAAATGTATCCTCAACACAAGATAGCCCCATTTCTCAAGATTCCACATTGGTGGAGTCTGCAAAGCCAAAACCCATTAAAGCTTATCCCAAAAATCTCTATGCTGCCACGCCTTTTAGTGCATATTATGATAAAGAGCCTGTTGGCACTCACGATTGTCTAGTGCAAGAACATTCTATCAATAGAGACAATCTTCAAGATTCCTCTTGCGCTAAAGACAATGCGCCTAGCACGATTTTTTATTATGGCAATATCAAAAGCACACGACCAATTCAAGCCCAAGAAATTCAGCAAATTTCACAAGAGATTGCCCAAAACAACCCCAAAGAGGAATCCAATGTGAATGAACCTGCAACAATCAATCAGATTGTCAAACAAGTTATTCAAGAATTTATGGAATCCCAAGCCGTGCAAAAACAAATTCCTAATGAGAGTTGGGAAGAATGCAATCAAAAGAATGTGGAGGACGAAAAGCCACAAGCGCAAAATTTTAAAGAGGCTGAATCGGATTCCACGCAAACAGCAGAGAAAACAGAATCTGTAGTAAGATTAGAAAATCCACAAAAAATTGATGAGGTGGTTACAGAGATTCCAACTACACAAACTCCATTAAATTATACGCCTCCACCATTTGCAACAAATAAAATTCCTAGCTATGGTTATAGTTTTGATGACAATTTGAAAAAAGAAGTCAATAAAGCGCAAATGGATTTGCCACTAAGCAAGGCAATTCCTCCAAAAAATTCCCTAGATGCGCAATCTCCTAACACAGAAACGATTAGTTTATTTAAAGAAGTTAAAGCGAGTGTAGTCGCCCATAGCACACAATCGCCCAGCAAAGAAGGCGATTCTCTACCGCAAACTGCCGTAGAATCCTGTGTGCCTTTTATCAAGCAAGAGAATAAGGAAGCATCCCATACTGCTAAATTAAAGCAAGAAGAGACCAAGCAGCTTTCTATCCCTAATGATAAAGCAATGGAATCGCAAATCCCTCACGCAACACAAGAGAATATTGCTTTATCGTTGGATTCCAAAGAGCGCAACACATTAGTAAAGTCTATCCCCGAGAATGAAAGCCTTTTGAATGCATTGGAGATTGATAAAGATTCACAAAATTTGGAATCACAAGATTTTATTTTGCCCAAATTGGAGTTTTTACAAGCACCGCAAGAAGAACGTGTAGAGATAGATGAGGGAGAGATTGACCGAAAGATTAACGATTTATTGGGCAAGTTGCGAATGTTTAAGATTGAGGGTGATATAGTGAGGACTTATTCTGGTCCCATTGTTACGACTTTTGAATTTCGTCCAAGCCCAAATGTTAAAGTTTCACGCATTTTAACTTTACAAGATGATTTGGCTATGGCATTACGAGCTAAAACCATTCGTATCCAAGCTCCCGTGCCGGGCAAAGATGTTGTGGGGATTGAGATTCCAAATAATCAAATTGAAACCATTTATTTACGAGAAATTTTAGAGCACTCTTTATTTTTAAATTCCGCTTCACCTTTAACCCTTGCACTTGGTAAAGATATTGTAGGAAATCCTTTTGTAACAGACCTCAAGAAACTCCCACATTTACTGATTGCAGGAACAACGGGTAGCGGTAAAAGTGTGGGGATTAACGCAATGATTCTTTCTTTGCTTTACAAAAACTCTCCGGATCAATTAAAATTATTAATGATTGATCCTAAAATGCTAGAGTTTAGCATTTACAATGAGATTCCACATTTATTAACACCTGTAATTACACAACCAAAAAAGGCAATTATCGCACTAGATAACACCGTAAAAGAAATGGAAAGAAGATATGCGCTAATGAGTGAGGCAAGGATTAAAAATATTGAGGGTTATAACCAAAAAGCAGAGATAGAGGGGTTTGAGCCTTTTCCTTATATTGTTGTCATTATTGATGAATTAGCAGATTTAATGATGAGTGGAGGCAAAGAAGCAGAAGTTTCTATTTCGCGTCTTGCGCAGATGGCTCGCGCAAGCGGAATCCACCTTATTGTTGCTACGCAACGTCCAAGCGTAGATGTTGTAACAGGACTTATCAAAGCCAATCTGCCCTCCCGCATTAGCTATAAAGTAGGACAGAAAATTGATTCTAAAGTTATTTTGGATAGTTTTGGAGCGGAATCTTTGCTTGGAAGAGGAGATATGCTTTTCACGCCACCCGGTGGCGGAATTGTGCGCTTACACGCTCCTTGGAGCACAGAAACAGAGATTGAAAAAATTGTAGAATTCATTAAGGCGCAGCGTCCGCCACAATATGATGAAAACTTTATGCCAAGCGAAGATGAAGTGTTGGGTTTGCGTGTAGAGGGCGAAACCGATGAACTTTATGAGGAAGCCAAACGCATTATTTTAAGTGATGGTAAAACTTCCATTAGTTATATTCAGCGCAGACTAGGGATTGGATACAATAAAGCGGCAAACATTATAGAGCAAATGCAAGTAAGAGGATTTTTAAGTGAACCTAATTCCAAAGGTGTGCGCGAGATTTTGGGTAATTAAGTAATTAATTGAGAGTTTATTGCTTTTAAGGTTGTAGTTTAAGACAAGTTTTGATAGAATAAAAAATTACACAATATTTAAGTTGGAGCATAAAAAGAATGAAATCAAGTCTAAAAGTTACAAATATTGATAGTGCAAACGCTACTGCACAAGCTGTTATTCCCGCAGATACACTAAACCAAAAATTAGACAAGGTAACAAAGGCGGCGAGTAAGAATTTAAAAATTGATGGATTTCGCAAGGGACATGTGCCTGCTAGTGCGATAAAACAACGTTATGGCAAACAATTAGAGGAAGATGCGCAAAGGGAATGTGTACAGGATATTTTAAAAGATATTTTAAAAGAACTAAAGGTTGAGCCTCAAGCGTTAATTGGAGATCCACGCATTACAAAATTTGACAAAAAGGACGAGGGAATTGAAATTGAAATAGAGGTGAGTTTAACCCCAACAATCCCATTGGATAATCTTGAGGATTGCATTCCAGAGGTTAAGATTCCAGAAGTTACACAAGAGGATATTGCGAAGCGTCTTGAAGAGATTGCAAGTGCGAGAGCACCGCTTGTAGGCATTGAAGATGGCAGACGAAAGCTAAAAGATGGGGAATATGCAAAAATCAATTTTGAAGGTTTTATAGAGGGTGAAGCTTTTGAGGGAGGGAAAGCGGAAAATTATTTGTTGAAAATTGGCAGTAAGTCTTTTATTGAAGGTTTTGAAGAACAACTCATTGGTATGAAAAAAGGCGAAGAAAAAGAGATTAATGTAACTTTTCCAGAAAATTATCAGGCAAAGCATTTGGCGGGAAAACCAGCAGTATTTAAGGTAAAGTTGCTAGAGATTCAAACAAAGGGTAAAATTGAGATTGATGATAATTTTGCAAAAACTCTTTTGCCAGATGAAAAAGATGTGAATGTAGAAACATTAAAAGAAAAAATCAAAGCACAACTTCAAAGCGAGAAAAAGCAGGAGATTTACAATAACGAACTAAAAGAAATCTTGATTGAAAATCTCAATAAGAATATTTCATTTGATTTACCTCGGTCTATTGTCCATCAAGAAATGGATTTACTCTTTAGAAATAGTTTAATGTCTTTGTCTCAAGAGGAACAAGAAAAACTTGCCAAAGAACCAGAAGAGCTTAAATCCAAACGCGAAGAGCAAAGAGAAAACGCAGAAAAAAGTGTGCGTGTAACTTTTATTATTGACGCCATAGCGAAACAAAACAAAGTAGAGATTCCAGATAGCGAAGTGGTTAATACAATTTATTATGAGGCAATGGCTATGCGCCAAGATCCTAAGGCTGTCTTTGAATACTATAAGAATAATAACTTGATTCCAGCAGTTAAAATGGCTATGTTAGAGGATAGAGTATTGACTATGCTGTTGGATAAGAGGGCGTAATGAGCTATTATGTTCCAACGGTTATAGAAAAATCAGGACGCGGGGAACGCGCGTATGATATTTACTCTAGGCTCTTGAAAGATAGAATTATTTTATTAAGCGGACAAATTGATGATGGCGTAGCTTCCTCTATCGTGGCTCAACTTTTATTTTTGGAAGCTGAAGATCCAGAAAAAGATATTTATTTATATATTAATTCACCCGGCGGAGTTGTTACGAGCGGATTAAGCATTTATGATACAATGAATTATGTTAAGCCTGATATTAGCACAATTTGCATTGGACAAGCAGCAAGTATGGGAGCATTCTTATTGAGTTGTGGAGCAAAGGGTAAGCGTTATTCTTTACCTAATTCTCGGATAATGATTCATCAGCCATTAGGGGGAGCGCAGGGACAAGCTACCGAGATTGAGATTCAAGCAAAAGAAATTTTGCGCTTAAAGGCTAGTTTAAATGAGATTTTAGCAGCAAATACAAATCAGCCACTAGAAAAGATTGCCAAAGATACTGATAGAGACTTTTATTTAAGTGCCTATGAAGCGCAAGAATATGGACTGATTGATAATGTCTTAAGCAAGAGCCTAAAGTGAAAGGAGGTTAGCAATGCAAAGCGATTTTGATTCGTTTGAGGGATTACAAAGTTTTGAAACAGATGGAATAGAAGAATCTTCCTCAAATAATTCATCTTCTTTTTCCTCGTTTGGATTGGATTCTAGTTCAACACCCGGAACTTCGGTGGATACAAGTGCTACAGAAGCAAACACATTGGAAGACTATGGCACACAAATTATTCACGCGTTGAATGCCGATGGAGTCTTACCTACTCCTTACAATTATAGAATTTATTTTGATAAATTACTTGAGAATAAAAACCAAGAATTTAAAGACAATGCAACGCGACTGATTGATTCTGACCTCACTCCAACAGAAAGACAAGCTTTGTTGGAAGACAAGGTATTAAAAGCTAAAAATCATATGAGCAATACCCTGCAACAAGTGGGTGCAACCTACAATAATCTCCAGATTCTACAAAATATTCTTAAAAAGCACGAACTTGAAATCACTGCAGTTAATAATGCTATTACCTTACAAAATATTATTGCAGTTTTTGAAAAAGAATTAAACAAATTAAGCGAAACCACTAAAACACAACTTCAGAATATCAAAACTTCTTACGATAGAAGCATTCAGGCAATTGAAAGCATAGGAAATAATATCATTTGCGATAGCAAGTATGGGTTTTATAATCGTAATTTTTTGGATATTAGAATCTCATCCGAATTGGAAGCTATCCATAGAGATAATTATAAATCCTCTCTTATTTTAGTTCAAATAACTAAAAGTCTTGCGCGTCAAATCAATTCAGAAAAGAATATTATGCTTGCCAATCGTGCAATTTCCAAAATTTTACAAAAAGTCGTCAATAAAAGTGATGTTCTAGCTTATTGTGGTTCAGAGATTTTTGGAGTTTTACTTAGCCATAGCGATAGGGATTCTGCAAAAAGATTCGCTAATCGCTTGATTGAAAAGGTTGCAATGAGCAATATCTTTTTAGGTGAGGAGGAAGTCTCTCTTAGCGTTTGTACAGGAATCGTTGAAATTGATGCAAATTCTAAAAATAAAGAAGTCTTTAAGAATGCGCTTGAAGCTTTGAAAAAAGCATCTAATGGGAATGTTTCCTTTGTTGTATCAGGAGAAGGAAAGGAGAAAAAGTAATCCATGCTTGAGGTTATTACTTATCCTAATCCTATTTTGCGTCAGATTTCGCAGCCGGTAGAATCCTTTGACGCGGAACTTCACGCTCTTTTAGATGAAATGTATGAAATTATGTTAGCTAAAAATGGCGTAGGTATTTCCGCGATTCAAGTGGCTAAGCCTATCCGCGCATTACTGATTTGCATTCCAGACGAGGAGGGGAATCAACACAAAGAGGATTTGCTAGAGATTATCAATCCAGAAATTATAGAAAAAGATGGAGAAATTGTTTTTAGTGAGGGCTGTTTAAGTGTTCCAGAGTTTTATGAAGACATTAAACGCTCTAACACGATTAGGGTTGCCTACCAAAACCGCTTCGGAAAAAAGCAAGAAATTGTCGCCAAAGATTATTTAGCAGTTGCCTTTCAGCACGAAATTGACCATTTAAATGGGGTTTTGTTTATTGACAAACTATCCATTATCAAGCGTAAAAAATTCGAAAAAGGCTTGAAGCAAAAGCATAAATTTTAAAAAGAGAGATTAAGCAGATTCAGGTTGATAATTGTTTAGTAGCTTAATGCAAATTGTCAAGAATATCCCTTCTAAAAGCGCGGCGAGGATAAAGGCGTAATACTCGTGCGTATTAATAGCGTTAAATTGTAAGCCAAGTTGGGCGGTGGCAACAAGAAAGGTTAAAGGCATAGAATGGCTAAAGGCAAATAAAATAGTGCGTTTTATATTGCCAAAGTATTTTCTATATGCGATAAAAGCTCCAAGCAGACGTAATATAACCATTGCAAAAATAATCGTAAATGTAAGCGAAAGTAATTGGTGATTTTGCAGAATAAGGTTCAAATCCAATGTAGAACCAACGAAAATAAAAAACAATGGAATGAAAAATCCAAATCCAAAATCATTGAGTTTTTCCGCTAACCCTTTATGGTGATGAAAATAAGTTGCTAGAATCATTCCGGCTAAAAAAGCTCCTAGCACACGTTCTAATCCCAAAATTTGTGTGATACCAATAAGAATCAAAAACAGCATAGAGCTAAAGCGAATATCTTGATTTTTGCTCGTATTTTTGGGAATGAGAAAAAATTTGAGTGTTGGAAACCACCAAAACATAATGTCTGCTATCTTGAAGATTCCAACAATAGCACTCAAAAAAATAAATAAAACCAGTAGCGTTTTATATAACTCCCAATTTAATCCATAAGAATATGCGCCATTCAAGATTACAAGCACAATAATACTAATCAATTCACCCAAGATTCCGACATTAAGCGCAAGTAGTAGCCAAGGCGTGTTTTTAGGATATTCTTTTAGCAATGCCATAATCATACCCAAACTCATCACAGGCAAAGCCGCAATATAGAATTTAGATAAACCTGCGTTGAATACATAGATACAAGCTACACCATAAAGAATAGAAAAATAGAGAAAGGCTGATTTCAAAAAATCCAATCCAAGTCTTGTAAAAGTTTTTAAATCCACTTCCAAGCCACATAGAAACATTAAAAACAAAAATCCAATGTGCGCAATAAAGCTTAAGGATTCGGAGTGAGAAAATAATCCAAAGTGAAAAGCCAATGCGCCAAGCAGAATCTCTGTAACCACAAGAGGTAAGCGTAAAAGTGAGCTAAGAAAGGGTGCAATGACAATCAAAATTGCAATAATGCCAAAGGTGATGATGTTTTCCACTTTAAAAACTCCAAAATTAAAAGTTAAAAGTATAGCTTACTTTAGAGCAATTTGCCCTAAATCTGTGGTAAAATGTAGCGCAAAAACAATTTATTTTAGGAATCCTAAACGATGATTCAAGATTTTTTAACGCCACTTTTAGGAGAGTTGCCAAATGATTGGGAGCTTAAGCGCAATATTTTACGCAAAGAATGTATTTTGCAAACAGGATTCCATCATTTTGATTGGACTGCAAGCGGATTAGCTGCAAAGTCTGTGGAATCGCGATTGCAGGAGATTCTACCTTTTTATGCCAACACGCATTCGCAGAGCAATTCCCATTCGCAGTTGATTAGCTCCTTATACGAGGGAGCAAGAGAGAGGTTAAAGCAAATCTTTGGATTAGATTCTAGTTTTGCACTTATCTCTTGCGGTTTTGGCTCAAGCGCAGCAATTAAAAAATTTCAAGAACTATTGGGCATTTATATTCCACCCAAAACAAAACAGGCTTTGGGTTTGAAAACTTTGCAAGAGAAATCTTCCCTCCCGCTTGTTATTATCGGACCTTATGAACATCATAGCAACGAGTTGAGCTTTAGAGAAGGCTTGTGCGAAGTTGTGCGTATAGGATTAAATGCGCAAGGATTGGTGGATTTGGAGGCTTTGAAGGAGGTTTTAAGCGCAAATATCGGGCGTAAAATCATCGGTTCTTTTGCTTTGGGTTCTAATGTAAGCGGAATCTTAGCTCCTTTTGCAGAAATTTCTCATCTCATTCGCTCTTTTGGTGGAATCGTATGCTTTGATTGTGCGACCACTTCGCCTTATTTAGATATTCCACCAAGCTTTTATGATGTGGCTTTTCTCTCCCCTCATAAACTTTTAGGTGGTGTAGGCGGGAGTGGAATCCTAATTATCTCTCGTGCTTTGATTGATAAAACTTTGCCACCAACTTTTTGTGGAGGAGGTGTTGTGGGTTATGTTTCGCGCAAAAGTGCGCAATATTATGCGCAGGAGGAAATGCGTGAAGAAGCTGGAACACCCGGAATTTTAGAGTTTTTGCGTAGTTGTTTTGGTTATATGCTACGAGAGGAAATAGGACAGGAATGGATTAATGCGGTAAAGTCTCCTCATATTCGCACATTACAAGAATTTTTAGAAAATGAACCCAAGATAATAACCTATGGTAATTTATCACATAACGCTTTGGGTATTTTTTCTTTCAATATTTGTGGAATCTCATCTTTTGAGGTTTCGTTGAAATTATCCAAGGAATATGGGATTCTTACTCGTGCAGGTTGCGCTTGTGCTGGACCTTATGGACACGATTTGTTAGGTTTAGAAGATGAAACATTTTTTATTCAAAAACCGGGTTGGGTGCGGTTAAATGTGCATTACACGCACACAAAAGAGGAAATCAATCAATTAATCGTGGCATTGCAAGAAATTCTTAAGGGTAGAACCTTTTAAGCAATTCTATGGATTACCAAGATTCTGCTAACACGGAATCTCGCAATGACAAGATGGAATCTCTTAAGTATGCAAGAGTATGGATTTGCAAATATAGGCAAACTACTTTGTAATGTGCGCTTCGTTTATTTCGCTCTCTTGCGCCGATAAATCAAGCGGGTCAGCTCCGAAACGATTATCGCCTTGTGTGCCTCTTAGGACACAGAAAACCAACAGCACAATTACCCAAATTATCAATGCAAACTTACAAAGAATCAAGAACCACAACCGCGCATCAGGATTATTAGGGTCAATACTATCAAAATCAACACAAATAAATGCAACAATTTCAAAGAGTATATAGCAAATAAAGTATAAAATTGCCCACCAAGCAGATTTATTCACATCGTGTAAGCGTCTAATGGTAATAGAAATACCTGCAATCCAAAGCACAACACATAATACACTAAGCATAATGTCATTATGCGTATCAATACCAAAAAATCCAAAAAATCCAGAGATAAACCCCAAGATAAAACCTAAGCAAAAACCAATAATTCCTAAAAATAAACTAAACCACCAAAATTCGGAGCGAGAAGCCCTACCCTTGATATTAAAAACATTATAAATCCCGCTCTTAACCGCTTGCGTAAATGAAACCAAATTACCTCCTAAGCTGTCCCATTCTTGCGTCTTTCATCAAGCTCATAAGATCGCCCATTCCACCTTTATTGGAGAATTTCTTTGCCATTTTTGCGGCATTTTCAAATTGTTTCAAAAAGCGATTCACATCACTCACATCAATCCCTGCGCCCATTGCAATGCGCTTCTTGCGGCTACCATTGAGCAAATCCGGATTCTCACGCTCCTTTGGCGTCATTGAAAAAACCATTGCGCGGATTTGTTTCATCTCTTTAGAATTGTCCAAATCCACATCTTTAAGCGCACTTGCCATATTCCCCAAGCCCGGCAACATTGAGAGAATGGACTGCATAGAACCGATTTTTTTGATATTGTCTAATTGCGCAATGAAGTCGTTAAAATTAAATTTGCCTTTTTTGATTTTTTTAGAAATATCTTTTGCTTCTTTTTCGCTAATGACCGCAGCGGTTTTTTCGGCTAAAGAGTGAATATCTCCCGCGCCCATTAACCGCCCAACAATGCGTTCAGGAATAAAAACTTCTAAATCTGCTATTTTCTCCCCCACACCGATAAAGCGCAATGGAATCCCAAGCTGATGCGCGATACTTAGCGCGATTCCGCCCTTGCTATCCCCATCAAACTTGCTTAGAATCACGCCACTTAAATCCATACGCTCGTGGAATGTTGCCGCACTCTTGACGCCATCTTGTCCGCTTAAACTATCCACCACATAAAAGACTTCATTAGGAGTAATCGCATTCTTAATGCCCTGCAATTCCTGCATTAAAGCTTCATCAATCGCTAATCGTCCAGCAGTATCCACAAGCAACACATCATAAAGCCCTTGTATTGCTTTATTTTTGGCTTCTAGCGCAATTTCTACGGGAGTTTTCCCTTCTAAGTGAAAAAAATCTACTTCCACTTGCAAGGCTAATTGTCGCAACTGCTCCACTGCAGCTAGTCTTTGCAAATCGCACGCCGCAAGCAAAACTTTCTTTTGTTTGCCTTTGAGATAATGAGCAAGTTTTGCTGTTGTCGTTGTTTTACCACTTCCCTGCAAACCCGCCATTAAAACGATTGTCGGGGGCTTGGGCGCAAAAATAAATCCATAATTTCCGGGCGCAGTTAGAATCGTATGGAGCGATTCTTTTAATGCGCTTAAAAAATTTTCCTTTCCGATTCCGCTTTGCTTCGTTTTAAGCTCCACATCGCTTAACAATTCTTTTAAAACCTTATAATGCACATCGGATTTTAAAAGTGATTTTTTTAACTCCTCTAAAGCGCGTTTTAACGCCTTTTCATCGTCTTGGAATCGGATTTTGCTAATGGCACTTTGAAAACCCTCTGTAATAACACCAAACAACTTCGCAACCTCGCATTAAAAAGATAAAATCTGCGATTCTATCTTAGATTTGCTTAAAAGTTTATTGCGCCCTTTTACGCGACACAAACACATTGTGGAATCGCAAAGATAGATTCTCAAGAAATAGATAACTAGATAAAATAAATCCTAAAGACTTAGTAAGCACTCAAGATTCCAAACAATCCTCTTTACTTTGGAGAATTAGACAAAGACAACACTATTAAACAAGATACACCAACTTATCACTTCTCCCCCAAAGATGAAGAAAATAATCTAGGCACACTCCTTATCTTTTTAAATGCTTCTACTCTTACTCTTTTAAATTATTCTCTCTTAGATTCTAGTCTCAATATTAAACTAGAACTCACAAACAAAGAATCTCAAGAAAAACAAGATAAAGCTATCATACAAAGAGAGCAAAAACAACACAAAGAACAATTAAAACCTTTAAGCATTGCAATGCTTCACCCTATACTAGAAGATAATGAGATAAAGTGTATGCACGGAGGAGTAGTGCAATTAAAATCTAATCTAGGTAAAAGTATTCAAGATAAGAATATTCCTTTTATATTAGAAACTGATTTACTCTATAGCTCTATTGTAGGTTGTCCTTCCTACATAATACAAGTTTAACGACTAAAATAGATAAAGAGGTGTCTAAGCTTTCAAGGGAATATAGCGGAATCTATGTTTTTGATAAAAAACTAAGAGATGAGATAAAACAAAGAGAAAAAGAAAGGGAGGAAATGAGGCAGAAGGTAACAACAGGAGATACTTTTTGGGAACAAATGGAAGCTATTGATAAAACCCACCCCCAAATCCTTTCCAATGGTTGCAAATATTTTGCTAAAGGGCTTTCAAAGCAAGAATATGAAAGAACAGATTTAAGTCCTTATAGGGAAAAAATCAAAGAATATATGGGGGAAGAAGCGTATAACATACTTCATAAAGGTTTATTTGTAACAAGCTATTATATTGATAAAAATAATAAAGTAATACCTATAACATTCTATACCTACATCTATGATACCATAACCACTTATGGACTCTATGGTGATGAGGGAGCAGGGTTTAGGCTTACAGATACTCATTCGGTTGGTATAGCAGGTGGTAATATCTTTTACTTAGAAAATGATAAATTTATAAAAAGTGATGAAAAAAACAAAGGAGCACAAGAATGACTCCCAAAGACTTCATAGAGCAAGCTAAAGACTATGCAGATTGTGCTGAAATTCTGCCTATTGCTTGTGCAGTATTTATAGAGAAAATGTCAAATTTATGTGAAATTTTTATGAGGATTTTGCGAAGAGAATTTGCGCAAACTATTTGCTATTGATTAATTTTTTATTTACTTTTTTTGGTTATTATTTCAAGGTGAATTTCAACAATATAAAAGGATTTTATGATGAAAAAGTTTCTCTTCATTTCTGGTTTGGTAGCAGCTCTTAGTTTCCCAGCACTTGCAGCTCCTTATGCACTAGATTCAGCAAACTCTAAAGTAGATTTTTCCGTTTCTCATCTCAAACTCACACAAGTAGATGGTAAATTCAATAAGTTTAGCGCAACGATTGATTACGATTCTGCTTCTCAATCCCTAAAAGTGCTAGAGGGCGTTGTAGATATTGCTTCAGTAGATACAGCAAACGCTAAAAGAGACGCGCATTTACAAGCAGAGGATATGTTTGATGCAAAAAAATACCCCAATATGACTTTTAAAATGACAAAATTTGAAGCAGGCAAAATTTATGGGGATTTAACGATTCGTTCCACAACAAAACCTATCGTGCTTGATGCCACAATCCAACCAAATGGCAAAGCTTTAGATATTAATGCTACTACAAAAATTTTAAGAAGTGATTTTGATATTACTTGGGGTAATATTTTTAAAGACAATTCTGTTGGCGATGAAGTAAAAATTACTTTAAGCCTTAAAGCTAACGCACAATAACTTCCTCAACTTCAAGCCCTTTGGGGCTTAAACTCACACAAACTACACCCACAAACCATTCATTAACCGCCCAAACAATGCTAATCTAAAGGCAATGATATTCCCAAAGTCAAATGTAATGCGTTTTTAAGCAAAAAATTGTCAAGATTAGATTCTATTTTAATCATTAAGGAACTTTGATGAACAAGGCATTTTTAGCTTTATCATTAGCGTGTGGAATCTTAAGTAGCAGTCTTTTTGCTGGGGAAGTAAAAATCGGTGTAGTTTTGCCTGTAAGCGGGGCAGTTGGCGGTTTTGGTGAATTAGGCAAACGAGGGATTGATTTAGCACACAAAGCGCAAAGCAAAACCAAAAATGGCGATACAATTAAAATTGTCTTTATTGACAACAAAAGCGATAAGATAGAATCTGCAAATGCTATGCAAAGATTAGTTTCTAGCGATAAAGTAAGTGTCGTCATAGGACCAATGATTTCTACGAATGCTCTAGCAATGACAAAAATTGCAGACGATAGCAAAACGCCACTCATTGCCCCCGTTGCAACTAATGATCGCGTAACTAAAGGCAAAAAGTTTGTTTCGCGCGTCTCTTTTGCAGATAGTTTTCAAGGATTGATTGCAGCAAACCTAGCCTTTAGAGATTTAGGAGCGAAAAAAGCAGCGATTTTGTTTGATAATAGTAGCGATTACTCTATTGGACTTACCCGCGCCTTTAGAAACCAATTCAAAATGCTCGGCGGTGAAGTCATTATTGAAGCCAATGCACAGGCAGGAACAAAAGACTTTAAAGCACAAATCTCAAGCATTAAAGCGAAAAATCCCGATGTCTTGTATTTGCCAATCTACTATAATGAAGGCGCACTAATTGCCGTCCAAGCAAAACAACTTGGGCTAAATGTGCCAACAATCGGTGGAGATGGCTTGGTATCCAACAAAATATTCTTTGATGTGGCAAAAGAAGCAGGTGAAGGCTATATGGTAACAGATTATTATTCCACAAATTCCAAACAAACACCCAAAGGGGAGCAGTTTATCAAAGATTATAAAAAAGCTTACAATGAACCTGTAAGCTCCTTTAGTATTATGCTTGCAGATGCGTATGGATTAGCAGTTGCTGCGATTGAAGAATGCGGCGCAGAGAATCGTGAGTGCATTAATGACAAAATCCGCAATGCTAAAGATTTTAATGGCGTAAGCGGTAAATTTTCTTTGCAAAATGGAGAATCCATACGAAGTGCTGTGATTAACCAAGTGCAAAATGGCAATTTGGTTTATAAAACCACAATTGAACCTTAAATGCAATTTATCTTTTATGTGTCCTAAGGTTTAAGCTTGGATTTTTTGACTTTTTTTCAGCAATGTATCAATGGTTTGAGCTTGGGTAGCATGTATGCGCTCATCGCCATTGGCTATACAATGGTTTATGGTTGTTTGCGACTCATTAACTTCGCACACGCAGACATTATGATGGTGGGCGCATTTTTGGTGTTTTTTGCTACTAGCTCTTTTGAGTTGCCTTTTTATGCGTCTGCCATTCTTGCGATTGCTTTATGTGGAATCTTAGGCATTATGATTGATAAAATAGCCTATACGCCTTTAAGAAATGCTCCTAGAATCTCTATGCTCATCACCGCAATTGGAGTGAGTTTCTTTTTGGAAAATCTCTTTAATGTCCTTTTTGGTTCAACACCTAGATTCTTTAACGCACCAGAGTTTTTTTCGCAGACTTTAAATGTTTTTGGTGCAAGTCTCACACTCATCACGCTTGTTATTCCCGTTGTTACCCTTTTACTCTTGGGTTGGCTGTTGCGATTCCTTTATCGCACAAAACAAGGAATGGCGATTCGCGCAAGTGCGTTTGATATTAACACGGTGCGACTAATGGGGATTAATGTAAATCGTATCATTGCGCTTGTTTTCGCTATTGGTAGCACTTTAGCCGGAATCGGTGGAATCTTTTATGCCATTTCTTATCCTACCATTGAGCCTTTAATGGGCGTTCTCATAGGGTTAAAAGCCTTTGCAGCGGCAGTATTAGGCGGAATCGGAAGTGTAGGAGGAGCAGTGCTTGGAGGGTTTATTTTAGGTTTTACTGAAGTAATGGCAATAGCACTTTTCCCGGAACTTGGCGGCTACAAAGATGCTTTTGCCTTTTTGTTTTTAATCCTTGTTTTATTGTTTCGCCCTGTTGGCATTATGGGCGATTGGCGTTTAGAAAAAAGTCGCTTTTAAGGATTAAGAGATGTTAAAATTTTATGCAAATAATCCGACAACAGCGACTTTAGGATTCCATTTTATCATTTATTTCTTTGCGATTTGTGTGATTTTTACAGCACAATGTTTGCTTGGAGATTACGCACTTAGAATCTTTAACAATATTTTGATTTTTGTTATTCTAGCAGTAAGCTATAATCTCATCAATGGCGTTACGGGACAACTTTCATTAGAACCCAATGGATTTGTTGCAATTGGAGCATATATCACCGCATTAATGCTCTTGGATTCCGACTTAAAATGGAGTATGTTTCAGCTAGCAGACCCTCACCCTTTTGTCTTAAGTATGTATAGCGAGTTACTTCCCGCTTTGTTTTGTAGCGGAATCGTAGCAGCTATTATTGCGATTCTGCTTTCTTTTCCTGTATTTCGTGTGCGCGGGGATTATTTAGCCATTGTTACGCTTGGTTTTGGCTTTATTATCAAAATCTTAGCTATCAATAATCCAGAATGGACAAACGGCGCGATTGGTTTAAATGAGATTCCAAACAATCACGATTCTATCGTTGGCGCAATTGAGAAATTGCTTTTAAATCTTAGCATAAGCGATTTACCTTTTAAAGATTTTTTTGGTTTTCTTTACAGCCACGCCTTTAGCAATGGCGCAAACATCACAGTGTTTTTTTGGAGCGGGATTTTTGCTACTGCTTCTGTGATTTTAATTTTACAAATCGTGTATTCTAAATATGGACGCGCAATGAAAGCGGTGCGTGATGATGAAGATGCGGCGATTGCAATGGGAGTGAATACTTTTAAAATCAAAACATTCGCCTTTAGCACAAGCGCATTTTTAGAGGGAATTGGGGGTGGATTAATGGCGGTTTGGCTCACAACAATTGATCCAAAAATCTTTGGCTTTGAGCTAACATTTCAACTCTTGATCATTATTGTGCTTGGCGGATTGGGAAGCACCACAGGTGCGATTCTAGGGGCAATTTTAGTCATTGGCGGAGGTGAGTGGCTTAGATTCCTTGACCAGCCTTTGGTATTTTTTGGGAACGATTTTGGTTCATATCCCGGACTTAGAATGGTGTTTTTCTCTCTTATTTTGCTTACTATTATGCTTTTTGCAAGAGAAGGCATTATGGGCAAAAACGAGCTTTGGGACTTGAATCCTACAAAGATGAGATGGTTTAAAAGGAGGCAATGATGGCTATTTTAGAGCTTGAGAATGTCAGCATTGCCTTTGGCGGTTTAAAGGCGATTGACAATGTAAGCTTTCAAGTGGAATCCAAGCAAATTTTTGGGTTGATTGGTCCAAATGGAGCAGGCAAAACAACAATGTTTAACATTATCACCGCAAATTACAAGCCTAGTAGTGGAAAAGTGCATTTTCTAGGCAAAAATATCTCTAAATACAAACCAAATACAATTGTAAATCTAGGGATTGCGCGCACTTTTCAAAATATCCGACTTTTTACTTCTATGAGTGTGCTAGATAATGTGCTAATTGGTTTGCATAATAATGCAAAATATGGCTTTTTTGAAGCGGCATTTCGTGTAGGAAGATATTTTAGAGAGGAAAAACGAATCAAAGAATACGCGGAATGGATTTTAGATTATATGGGAATAGCAGATAAGCGGAATCTCAATGCGAATGCTTTGAGTTATGGCGATAGTCGCAAAGTAGAAATTGCAAGAGCCTTAGCAACCAGCCCAAAGCTGTTATTGCTAGATGAACCTGCTGCCGGTATGAATCCTAAGGAGACGCAGGAATTATGTGAGCTTATCCTAAAAATGCAAAAGGATTTTGATTTGAGTGTATTGCTTATTGAACACGATATGCCTTTTGTTAATCAACTTTGCGAACAGGTTTTGGTGCTAGATTATGGCAAAAAACTCTTTAGTGGCACACCTAAGGAGGCTATCAACGACGAAGAAGTCATTGCTGCTTATTTGGGGGATTTCTATGTTACAAATTGAAAATTTACAAGTGAATTATGGCTTAATTGTCGGATTAAAAGGTATTAATTTTCATATTGAAGAGCACGAAATCATTACTCTTATTGGAAGCAATGGCGCAGGCAAAACCTCTACTCTTAATGGCATCGTGCATAGCGTCAAAACAAAGGGTAAAGTCCGATTCTTTGGGGCAAATATTTCCTCAATCCCTACACATAAGATTATTCAGCGTGGAATCGCACTTGTGCCAGAAGGGAGAAAAATTTTTACAAATCTTAGTGTAGATGAAAATCTCCGAATGGGTGCTTACCACAACGATGAGAACTTTGAAGTAATGCGCGAAAAAATGTATAAACTTTTTCCACGATTAAAAGAACGCGAGAAGCAAATGGCGGGAACGATGAGTGGTGGCGAACAACAAATGTTAGCTATTGCTAGGGCTTTAATGAGCGAACCAAAGCTTTTAATGCTTGATGAACCAAGCTTGGGACTTGCACCCAAAGTTGTGGGAGAGCTTTTTGAGATTCTTTTAAATTTAAGAGAAAATGGAATCACGATTCTGCTAGTAGAGCAAAACGCCTTTGCTGCACTTAAAGTTGCTAATCGCGCGTATGTGCTAGAAAATGGCAAAATTGTAAGGGAGGATTCCGCACAAAATCTTTTAGAAGATAAAGAAATCAAAAAACTTTATTTAGGGGGATAAAAATGTCATTATCTACCCCATTAATCCCTTACAAGAAATAAATCTTGCAATTATCTCAAACTCTCTATGCGCTCTTTATAATCTCCGCTAAAGACATAACTACCCGCTACAACAATATCTGCACCAGCGTTTTTTAGAGATTCTATATTTTTATCACACACACCGCCATCTACTTCAATGAGACAATTTGGATTGCGTAATTCTATCTTGTCTTTTAAGGCTTTAATTTTGTCCAACACATTAGGGATAAATTTCTGCCCACCAAATCCCGGATTCACGCTCATTAACAACACCATATCTATAAATTCCAACAAATATTCTATGGAATCCAAGCTTGTATGAGGATTTAACACAATTGCGGGTTTTATACCAAGCCCACGAATTTTTTGCGCTAAAGAATTGGCGTGTTTTTCTTCTTCAATATGAAAAGAAATAAATTCGGGCTTAAAGGGCGCAAAAAGCTCCACAAAAAAACTATTATTTTGCACCATTAAGTGAATATCTAGTGGTTTATTTGCAACTTTTGCAACAGATTGAACTACAACAGGTCCTAGTGTAAGGTTTGGCACAAAATGTCCGTCCATTACATCAATATGCACAAAATCACAACCCGCATCACAAATGGCTTTTATTTCAGATTCCAACTTTCCAAAATCTGCAGAAAGAATACTTGGCGCAACGAGCATCAAATCCCCTTGAAGCAAAATCAGCCAAAATTGTAGCAAAAAACTATAAATATTGCCCTAAAATAGCCACGAAATCCACAAAATTAAGCTATAATACAAAAATTTTGTTATTTTTGAGACAAGAAGGGAGCAACAAATGAATACAAATGCAGATTCAATAAGTGATTTAGAGTTAATTTTAACACAAATCCAATCTGCTAGTTTGCCCATTTATGAAACTCTCAAACAAAGCTTAGGGGAATACGCACAAAGCACAAATACCACGGGGGACACGCAACTAGAAGCCGATATTAAAGCAGATGAAATTTTGCAAAACTGCTTTAAAGACTTACAAATTATCAAACAAATTTGTAGCGAAGAGCAAGAAAATGCAATTCAATTACACGAAAAGGGTATTTATAGCATTGCCTATGACCCTTTAGACGGCTCTTCTTTAATGGGCGCAAACCTTAGTGTGGGAAGTATTTTTGGAATTTATCAAGGGGAATTTTTACCGCAAAACCTCATCGCAAGCGCATATATTCTCTATGGTATGGTAATTGGAATCGGATTTGCTTCTATCTTTAAAGAAGGTGTAGAGTATTTTGTCTATAATGGAGAGAAATTTCAACCACAAAAAACCCTAAAGCTCTCCTCTAAAGGCAAAATAAATGCCACAGGTGGCACACAAAAGAATTGGAGCAAATCCCACAAGGAAAAAGTGGAATCCTTATTTAACAAGGGGTATCGCTTAAGATATAGTGGCGGAATGGTGCCAGATTTGCATCATATCTTAGCAAAAGGGGGAGGGATTTTCTCTTATCCTAGCACGAGTGATGCACCCAAAGGCAAACTTAGAATGCTTTTTGAGGTATTCCCTTTTGCTTTCATTTTTGAAAAAGCAGGGGGTAAGGCAATTTGTATCAACGAAAATGCACAACCACAAGAGAAAGCTAAACGTCTTTTGGAGCTTACACCACAACATTTACATGATACTACACCTTGCTTTTTTGGTAGCACGGAGGAAATAGAATTTGTCAGCAAATCTTGAAAATCATTTACAAAATAGCCCACAACCAATAGGCATTCCAACACTTAAAGTAGGAGAAATAGACATTGCATTAAAAGAAATTAAAGATTGTCAAACCCAAAACCAAACTGCAAGTTGTATGTTTTGCAAAAATGTGCTAGGGTGCGCCAAAAAAGAGAGGTTTGAACAGATAACACAAGAAAACTTAAAACAGAGGCAAAACGAACTTCAAGCTTGTCAAAACAAAAAAGGGATTTTAAGTTGCCTAAAATGTGCAGAAATCTTGGAATGTGAAGAGCGTAATGCCTATGTGAAGGCGGTTTATTTGAGTATGAACAAAGGCAATGGAGGCAGTTTTGAATTCTAAATTTTATATCACATCTCCCATTTATTATGTAAATGATATTCCGCATATCGGACACGCCTATACGACCATTATCGTGGATACCCTTGCACGATTTGCGAGACTAAAAGGCAAAGATGTCTTTTGTCTAACCGGCACAGACGAGCACGGACAAAAGATTGAACAATCCGCTAAAAAAAATGGAAAGAATCCCCAAGAATATGTCAATGAAATCGCACAAAAATTCAAAAATCTTTGGGACGAATTTGGAATCAGCTACAATCATTTTATCCGCACAACAGACGATTACCATATTCAAACTGCCCAAGTTGCATTTTTAAAGATGTTTGAAAAAGGCGATATTTACAAAGGTGAATATGAGGGAAATTATTGTGTTTCTTGCGAATCTTTCTTTACAAAATTCCAACTTATCAACGAAAAATGTTGCCCCGATTGTGGCAAGGAGATTATTTTACTAAAAGAGGAAAGCTATTTCTTCAGGCTTAGTGCTTATAGTGAAAGACTATTGCGATTCTATGAGGAACACCCCGATTTTATCTTACCAACATTCCGCCGCAACGAAGTTATTAATTTTATCAAAATGGGACTAGAGGATTTATCTATCACGCGCACCACCTTTGATTGGGGGATTAAATTACCTCAAGCCTTAATAGACAAAGACCCAAACAACGCAAAACATGTAATGTATGTTTGGCTAGATGCTTTGATAAATTATCTTAGCGCATTGGGATTCTGCAATACTTTAGAAAATAAAATGGATTTTTGGGCGGCAGATTATCACATCGTAGGAAAAGATATTTTGCGATTCCACGCAATTTATTGGCCTGCATTTTTGATGAGTTTGGATTTACCCTTGCCGCACCATATTGCAGCACACGGCTGGTGGACAAAAGAGGGTAAAAAAATGAGCAAGAGTATTGGCAATGTTGTCAATCCAAAAGAAGTCGTGGATTCTTATGGATTGGATTGCTTCCGATATTTCGTTTTGCGTGAAGTACCTTTTGGACAAGACGGGGATTTTTCACAAAAAGCCCTCATCGAAAGGATTAACTCTGATTTAAGCAATGATTTAGGTAACTTGTTGAATCGCTTTTTGGGTATGAGTGCCAAATATTTCAACAACCATTTAAAAGTAGATTCAACTCACTTTAAGGAGCATTATCATTTAGAGCTTTCACAAGTAGATAAGGTCTTAAAAAGCCTAGAGGGCTATATGGACGCAGTTCAAATCCATCGTTATTTAGAGGAGCTTTGGACGCTTTTTGGTTTGGGAAATGGAATCATAGCCAAAAAAGAGCCTTGGAGACTGGCTAAAGAGGGCAAAAATGAAGAAGTTGCGGAGTTGCTTGTGTTTATTGCAAATCTACTTATTAAATCTGCCCTTTGTCTCTCTCCTTGTATGCCTAAAAGTGCAGAATCTATCCTCAATGTATTTGGCTTAAAAGCAGAATCACAGAACTATCAAAAATTTATCCTTGCGGGTGAATTACTCACACAAATACAATGCGAAACAATTTCGGCATTATTTCCAAAAGTAGAAAATGTTTTGCTTGAAAACAACACTCAAGAATCCAAAGCAGAGATAGAAATCGCAAACCCAATTAGTAAAGAGGATTTTCAAAAGATACAAATTAAAATCGGCACGATTGTGAATGCAGAATGGTTACCCAAAAGTGAAAAGCTTTTAAAGCTCCAAGTAGATTTAGGAGAGAAAAGAACGCGACAAATCTTAGCCGGAATCAAAGCCTATTACAATCCACAAAGCCTAATAGGCAAACAGGTTTGTGTCGTTGCTAACCTCAAACCCGCCAAGCTTATGGGGGAATTAAGCGAAGGTATGATTCTAGCGGCAAAAGACAGCAAAGGATTAGCTCTCATTTCACCGCAAGACTTCAAAGACAATGGAAGTCCAATTAGCTAAGGAGAATCTATGAAAAAAAAGGAAATCCAAATTAGCGTCAATGAGATAGTAGAAATTGCATTTGGAACTTTGTTGAATCAACCAAGTATTTCTTTTTTTAATCAAATCTGCGATGAAGTAAGCGAAGTCAAAAAGGGAAGTTTGTTTGTAGCGCATACTTCCAAAAAATCCACAGAAGAATCCGAAAAAGAAATTGTGGAAGCAGTGCAAAAAGGTGCATTCGGGATTCTTTTTAGTGGCAATATTGCAATGAGCGATTCTGAAGTAGCTTGGATTAGTGTAGAGGATTTAGAGCAATCCTTAGTCCGAATTATGCGGCACTATTTAATCGTTGGGAATAAAATTTTATTTTTACTTAACTCTGATGAATACCAAATTGCCTCGCAAATCATTATCCCAAAGAAAAATCTAGGTTGCTATTGTGGCTCACTTGTAAAACTCATTCATTATATTCTCACTTGCGATGTCGCCTACATTTTATATTGTAACACGCAAATCAACTTAGGTGCTTTACCCAAAAACCAACAAGAGATTAAACTCTTGCCACAAGAAAGGCTTAATGACGAGGATTTGCCTTTTGCGATTAATTCCTATTCACTCTTTGGAATCAAAATATTTTATAAAACTCTTGACTATGAGATTCCATTGCCAAAACTTTTTATTCAACCCCTTGCACGCGTATTGAGATTCTGCGAGGAGTATTCATCGGCAGTTGCTATGGAGAATCTAGTGGGAATCTCAAGCTTTAAACCTCTCTATTTAGACGAGCGAGGTTTCATTTCTAAACCCGGAACTACAAATAGGGTTTTACTAGCCTGTATGGACACAAAACTTTACGAACAATATTTAGCCTATTTTACAATGTATGCCAAATGGGCGCGTTTAATGCTCTTTGTCCCGCGAATTTATCAAGAAATTTACGCTCCTTATGCAGAAGTGCGCTGCTTTGAAACTCATCAAGAATTATTTGAGCAGCTAATCCACGAAAAATACAATTTTGCATTAATCTTGGGAGTAAAGACGGAAATATTTGAGGAAAGATTCATCAACAACGCCCAAGAACAAAGCTTGTTTGAATACGCACATTTAGAAATAGAATCAAAAGATACAAACAAATAAAGGAATCCAATGAAAATAGCAGTCCCCGTATATGATGAGAGTTTAAAAATCTTTGGCAACACAGGACATACACCCCTTTTTGCAGTCTTTGAGCAAAAAGGAGCTGGAATGTTTAAAAAGATGGATTTACTAGAGTTACGCGAAAATCCACGAGGCAACACCAATGCAAGCGAGGGTTGCTCACATAAAGATGAGGAAATGAGTGCAGAGGAACAAATTGCGCACAAACAAGAACACAATATACTAGGTGAAATCATCAAAGATTGTGCAGTAGTGCTTGTTAAAAAAGCCTGTCCCAATACTGCGCGTGTTTTTAATGAAAAGGGAATCAAGATTTGCAAAATGGATTCAACCTGCCAAAACGCTCAAGATTCCTTTAAATTCATTAAACTCTAACTTAACAACAAAAATCCACATAGAATCTCACCGCTTTGATATTCTATACACAAAGCACTATACCGCCAAACCAAAACTTGCGCGAAAGGGCTTTATTGGGATTCTACTTTTTTTGGATTTTTCAGGCTCCCTTCGGCTTAGCTTCAGAGATCTTTGTTCCTTTACCGATTCTCCTATTTTGTTTTTTATTTTTCTGCAAGTTTTTCTTGCATTTCAAGTAGCCGACAATTATTGCTATTTAATATATTTTTTAAAGCTTTGCTAAATCTAATTTTAAAATCAAATCATCTAATTCAGTTTTACTGATAAATGCCTCATATATTCCTATATTGTCAATATTGCAATTATTGTTAATAACATCACAATAATTATAATTATTTACTCCTATTAGTCTCACTTGATAGCCATTACTAACTGCAAATATTTTAAAATCATTTTCACATTCATTGGAGCTATTTGGTGTTATATCAAAAAAATATTTATTATAAGTGTCTTCAGATTCTATCAATCTAATATAAATTAATTTTTCAACTAAAGACTTTAATTCCATATTAAATAATTCCGTATCAATAAGTATATTGTTTAATTTTAATTTTAAAGAGGCAATCTCGTGTCCTAAAGGCATTGTAATAATTTCATTTGGAAAAAGTTTTCCATTTACACTATAAAATAAAATTCCATTATAAAAATTTGCTATACATTGTTTGTCATTCCACTCTTCCACAACTTTTATAAAAATCGCAAATTTATGAGGCTCTCCAAACATCATAATTAATTGTTGCCAACCTTTCTTTTTTTTGATTAAAATATTTTCTTTATATTGAACCAAAAATCAATCAAATTACAAACACCTGAATGCGCTACCATTTGTTATTTCCAACTGCAAATAAACTTCCTAAAAACAATTTTTCATTTGTCGCTTTCTTGTTATGATTTAAGATTCTTTTATTATAAAAAGTAAAATTATTTTAATTTGATAGATAAAAAAACAAATGCTCTTTTGATCTTATCTTTAGTCTATTCGTAACACTTCTCTTGTTTGGATTGCTGCAAGGATTTTCTCGCTAGGCTTAGAATAATCCTGACAATAATCACAGGATTTGTAAAAATCTTGCGCATAAAATTCCAAAAATCTATCCGTCTTGTCCATTAAATCAATATAATCCCCCTCAAATTCCTCTAAACCTTTCAAGACAGAGAGGGAACTTGCTGCCGCACACACAAACATTGCCCCTTTAGGAGCTATTTTGCCCCCCCCCCGCCGATGAGAGAAACACAAGAAGCCCTGCAAGATAAATAATTTGCAATGATTTGCTCCTTGCTTCTGCCTCTTTTATGGATTCTTTCTAGCTTATGCCAAGTGCCTCCTTTTAAAAGAGAAAAAGGAATGTGATATTTTTTAAGATTTTTAAAAATACTTTCTTGTTTGAGGCGAACATTTGGAACATGTGAATAATCTGAAATAGAAACCTTGCGAATCTTTTTGGATTTTTGCATTCTTTGCAAGATAGGCTCTTTTATGTCAATGCTACCGTTGCTTAGAATATCGTAGGTTAAAATTTTCTTTTGAGATTCTATATAATCTAATAATTGTGGCAAATCTTTAAATAAAAAAGGTTCTCCCCCAATCAATCTTAGGCGGTTAATGCTAGAAACTTTAGAACACAATTGCTCTAAACTTTCAATAATATTTTCCAAAGTGCCTACATATTGTGCCTTTGGAGTAAAATATTGCATTAAATTACAGCAATGCTCACAACGCAAAGTGCATTTAGTCGTCAAAACAATCTCCACATAAGGAATATCCACAATTCCGCGCAACACACGCTTTTGAAAATAACTTCTTAAGAAAAACTTACGCATTAAACCTGCGTAAGGATAGGTAAATAGTCTTTTGATTCCTCTTTTTCCATTTAGATAAGAATGTCTCCAATTTATATTTGGTTCAATATAGCGCGAGATAAATAAAGGATTTTCCAATAATTGCTGGTAACTTAATTTTTCCATAACTTCTCCTAAATCAAAATAATATTATACAATATTTTTAAGGGAGTGCATTTTTCGCTTCTTTTATGATTCCCTCATCTTTACTCAAATCCACCCAAGCAAATTGCCTACCACTTTGCATTTCTCCGCTTAGCAAATCTCCACTATTGCGATATTCTAAATCCATTTGTGCGATTTCAAAACCATTTTGTGTTTGGGAGAATCTTATTAGTCGCTCGGTTTGCTGTTGTTTAGTAAATAAAAAGCAATATCCTTTTAACCCATTGCGACTCACTCTCCCGCGTAATTGGTGCAAAGTCGCCAATCCCAACCGCTCCGCTCCCACAATCACAATCGTGCTTAAACTCGGCAAAGAGATTCCAACTTCAATCACCGTGGTTGCAAGAAGAATATTGCCCCTATCCCGAAACTCCTCCAAAACCTGCTCTTTGTTCTTATCTTTGCCGTGTGTGCTATATACGCCCTCAAAATTTTTCTGCCAAAACTCCTCTCCCTCTTTGAGTGAAGTGTAATTAAAGTTTTCACTCTCCTCCACCAGAGGATAAACAATAAGGATTTGTCGGCAGTGTTGAATCTCTACTCGGATATGCTCTAACAAAGACTTAAAGTCATTCTTACCAATGATTTTTGTCGTGATGTCCTTTTTAAAAGGCAAATCCCTAATAAAACTAAAATCCAAAAAGTTGGATTCTATCATCGCCTGTGTGCGCGGAATCGGGGTTGCAGAAAACTGCAAAATATGCGCCCTTTGAGAATCTTTGACAAACATTTTTTCTAGCGCACTTCTTTGCGCTGTGCCAAAGCGGTGTTGCTCATCAATCATTACAAGCGCACAATTGCTTAGATTTTGATACAAAAGTGCGTGTGTGCCGATGAGAAAATTACTTTGTATTAAATCACCGCTTTTATCGTTTTGCGTAAAAAGTGCGATTTTTAGACTTTTGGGCAAATACTTCTGCGCCTCGCTAAAGAGCTGCTTTGCTAGGATAGAAGTCGGAGCCATTAGGACACTGCGATGAGGATAAGCCATCATCACACTTGCAAGAATTACTATTGTTTTGCCACAGCCCACATCGCCGACAACCACGCGCCTTGTTGCTTGATTACTCCTTAGGGATTCTTGAATCTCTGCAATCGCCTTACTTTGCCCCTGTGTTAATTGAAAAGGCAAGGTGGCAATCCACGATTCTATGGGGCTATTTAAAGGCGTGAGGCTTGGGAAAATGAGTTTTTTAAGACGCAAAAGACGCATATATTCATAAATTTCTATAAATTTAATGGAATCCAAAAATGCACCAAAAAACCCGTGATTTTTGGTAAATTCCTGCACAAAAGAAATATCAGGGCGATAAATTTCTACAAGCGATTCCAAAACCCACAAAGGCACTTTGGGATAAAATTCCCGCAAGAATCCTAGAGAAATACTCGCGCCAAAATCCCGCAAATTCTTTTCTTTTGCCCCTTTAAATCCGAAATTTAATACAATTTCCCCTGTATTTTGCAAAACCTTTGGCTGAATCAGCGTATAAAGCCCCAGCGCACTTTTTTGCAGTTTTCCACTCACAATCAAGGTGGAATTGGGCTTAAAAATGCTCTTATGATAATTTTTGGCGTTAAAGACAAGCATTTCAATTTCGCAATCAAATTTTGGCACAAAGCACAAAATATGTGCAGCTTTAAGGTGCTTATAACTTTTTACCTCAACTTCTAAAACTGCATTTTCTACTTCCAAAGATTCGCTTAAAAAGGTATTTGTATAGCCCTTTGGCAAACAAGATAGAATCGCATCAAAAGGAGTTTTGCCTAGTTTATTAAAATCCAATCTTAACTCTAGTTAATCTTTTACAGTGATAATGGCAAAACTAAGCTTTGCAATCTCTTTGTGCGCTTTAATATAGGAATTCACTTCCTCCAAAGTTAATTTTGAAATTTCCCCTAAAACCTGTTGATTAAAATTCAATGGTAAATCATTATAATAATTGCTAAACGCTGTGCTTAAGCGTTGGGAAAGCGTCTCATTACGCAAAGGCTCACTACCTAGTAAATATTGCTTTGCCTCTTGCAGTTCTTTCTTTGTGATTCCGTTTTTAACAAACTCTTCCACAACTTCTTGCACGAGTTTTTGAGCGTCTTTTTCATTTTTAAGACTTGTTTGTAAATAGCCTTGCGCTAGGGCTTGTGTCTTTGTTGCACTTAGGCGCATTACAGCAGAATACGCTAACCCGCGCTTCACACGCACTTCCTCCATCATTCGGCTACCAAATCCGCCCCCACCAAGCACAAAGGAAGCCACTTTAATAAGCGCGAGTTCTTTTTGCAAATTGCTAACATTCAAAGGTGCACCAAAATAAATATAAGCTTGTTGTGTTTCTTTGTTTAAATGCTTTATCTGCTTGGTATCTTTTGCCTCAATGGGCTTTAGAGAAATTTTCTTGCCCTTTGGTAAGATTTTCAATGCTTCTTTTAGCTCCTTAGCGACTTCTTCAAACTCTACATCTCCTCCCACAATAAGAATTAAAGAATTTAAATTAACAAATTCATTATAAAATTTTTCTACTTCTTGTAATGTGATTTTTGCGATGGATTCTTGCGTCCCACTTAGCGGAAATTCTAGCGGAGAGCCTTTAAAAAGCATTGATTTAAGTAAGCGATTGGCTTGGTAATCATAATTGCTTTCTTTTTCTAAAATTGCCACAAGTGAATTTTCTTTTACTTTGTCTAATGCCTTTTGTGTAAAATTTGGATTCTTTAACAACTCTTTTAAAAGCCTAATTCCTTCTTTTTGCATTGCGCTCATTCCGCTTAATGTGAAACTAAGCGTCTCAACGCCACTTCCTGCGCTTAAACTTAAGGCTTTTTCCTCTAGCTTTTGTGAAAATTTTGTAACGCCTAGCGTCTTTGTCCCCTCATTGAGTAAGGAGCTAACAATATCCGATAGTCCCAGAGCTTTACCATTGCTAATGCCCCCCGCACCCTTAAACACAAGCTGTGTATAAAATAAAGGCAACTGCGCACTTTTCTCATAAATTACAGGAATCTCTACGCCATTCACTTGCAAACTTTTCATTTCAATTGCCATTAAACTTCCTTTCACAATCCAAAAAAACCAAAAAAGTAGATAAAAAATTCTCAATTAAAATTGCTCCAAAATGCTATAAGCTGTATTGCGTTTCGCCGGAATCTCGCCAATATCGCGGATTAAAGAAATCATCTCGGCTTGATTCATAGAGTTTCTAGCCCCCGCAGCAGCGACAACATTTTCTTCCATCATCGTGCTACCTAAATCATTTGCCCCAAAGAGTAGCGCAAGTTGCCCGATATACGAACCTTGCGTAACCCAACTGCTTTGAATATTTTGAAAATTATCCAAAAAGATTCTACTACACGCAAGTAGGCGCAAATAGCGGTTTGAGGAAGCTTTATGCAGATTAGGAAATTCCTTTTGTAAGGGCGTGAAAGCGGGTTGAAAACTCCACAAAATAAACGCCCTAAAGCCATTGGTTGAATCCTGCAAATTACGGATTCTCTCCCAATGCTCTATAATATCCCAATCACTCTCCACGCTCCCAAACATCATTGTCGCCGTGCTTTTGATTCCTAATTTATGCGCTTCTCTATGCACATCTATCCACTCATCAGAATCCAATTTCTTAGGCGCAATCACATCACGCACTTTATCGCTTAGAATCTCTGCACCCGCGCCCGGTATGGAGGATAAACCGCATTTTTGCAGACGCGCTAAGACTTCAGCAATGGAGATTTTAGAGAGTTTTGCAATGTATTGAATCTCAATTGCAGAGAAGCCGTGAATCGTGATTTGCGGATATTTTTGCGCGATATGTCGCACCAAATCCTCATACCACTCCACTTTTAAGCTTGGATGCACACCGCCTTGAAAAAGAATCTGTGTGCCACCAATTTCTAGCAATTCCTCAATTTTTTTATCAATCTCCTCAAAGCTTAAAATATAAGTCTCGCTCTCATTGATTCTGCGCTTAAACGCACAGAACTTACAATCCACCCAACAAATATTGGTGTAATTAATATTTCTATCCACAACAAAAGTTGTGATATTATCGGGGTGTAATTGTTTTTTGATTTTAAAGGCGCGTTCCCCCAACTCTTTAAGGGAAGCATTTTGCATTAAATCCAAAATCTCCTCTGCGCTTACGCGCGGCAGTCTCGTTTGGACAACCGCCCTGCTTTCCTGTGAGTTTTTAGCAAAGACTTCTTGCATTGTATGATTAGACGATAAATTTTGGTGTGATTCCATACTTAAAATCTCTGTCCCATTGTAAATTCAAAGGAGGAAGTATCGTCTCCGGGCTTATCATCTAATGCGCGTGGGAAGAGGAAGTTGATTGCGCCAATAGGAGAAATCCACTCAATCCCAACGCCCACAGAACTGCGTTTAATATCATTAATGTTTTTTTGCCCAATCATTCCATAATCATAAAACATCAAGAATCGCATTTGCACGGTTTCAAACATACCATAGCTAAGCTCTGCGGTATTGTAAAACATTTGTTTGCCCCCAATTCTAAGCCCATTTTTATCGCGCGGCGTAATAGAGCGACTTTGGAATCCACGCACACTATTGACACCACCTAAATAAAATTTCTCATTGATTGGCAAATACCCCTCATCTTGCACATATCCAGCACGCGCACGATAACGAAAAATCAAATCTAAATCCGTCCAATCCTCAATGGATTGATAGAGATTAAAGCTTCCATAATATTTGATAAAATCCGCATCTCCTCCAACACCCGCAAACTCTGTGCTTCCTGTAACTTTTACCCCACTTTTTGGGAAGAAATAAGCGTCGGTGCTATCGTAACTAAGACCCGGGATAATTGCAGATTTCACATACTTATCCTCTTTATAATAGTAACGGCGATAAAGTTGCTCTAATTCATAAGAATCAAAGTTGGAAAGCTTTGTTTCTTGATAAGTATAACCTAGAGTTAAATCCAATTGATCCCAGATTCTACGCCCACCCACGATATTAAAACCTGTCATCATCTCTGTATAGTCATAATCGTCGTATTCCATTTGATAAACTTCCGTAGCTAGAGAATAATCACTATCTAGCACTGCAGGATTGTAAAGATTTACACGATAAGAATTGGATACTTCACTTTTGTCTAAATAAATTCCCGCAGTTAATCCTGTCCCAAAGATATTTCTATCTTTGATAGACGCACTCCCCATTAATCCATCGTAGCTTCCATATCCGATTCCAAAGGCAAATTCTCCTGTCTTGCCTTCTTTAACATTTACCAACAGATTAATATGTTCCTCGTCTATACGCTCTTCTTCAATTTCCACGCTATCAAAGCCACCTGTCCGCATAATGGCATTTTTAGAAAGAGAAATCTTACTCATTTCATACTCATCTCCGGGTGCCAATAAGACATTACGGCGAATCACGCGGTCAAGTGTTCTATTGTTTCCTGAAATCAACACATCATTGACATAGACTTTTTTACCCGGTTGCACATAATATACGATTCTAACTTCGCTATTTTCTTTATCTTTGTCTAAATCTGGAGTTACCCTTGCAAAAGCATAACCCAAATCTCCCACCTTATAGCGAATAGCCTCCGAATCTTTGCGCATTGTTTCAATGTTAAACTTTTTGCCTTTTTTTGCTTTAATTGCATCATACAATTCTTTTATGTCTATCACATCATCTTCTAGCACTATTTCTATTTCTGAAATTCTATAAAGTTCTCCCTCGTTAATATAAAAGTCAAGATCTGCTTTGTAAGTGGTGAAATCTGTCCTCAAAAAAGGAGTGCTTACTTCGGCGTCCAAAAAGCCTTTTTGCATATATAAATCGCGTATCCTGTGTCCATCAGTTTCAATTTCATTCACGCGCAATTTACCACTATTAAATCCCCACATCCAACCCAAAAACTCTCTTTCTTTATTGGCAGTTGCAGCTTCAATACGCGAAACTTTTAAATTCTCTCTACCATAATAATTTGCTTTTTGGATAATAATTTCTTCTCCCTTGTTAATCTCCAATGTAACCTTCAAAGCATTAGCAGAAATTTCCTCTGTTTTTACCTCAACAATCGTATCGTAATATCCTTGTGTCTCCAACAAATCAGCAATTTTTTTGCGCACATTGGCAATTTTATTCTCATCATAAACATCACCCTTTTTAAGCCCAATCTCTTTATCAAGGACGCTTTGCTCTTTCCCTGCGCCATAACCACTGACAACCAAACTTGCAATGACAGGTTTTTCCACAAAATGATAAGTTAAGATTCCATTTTCTTCTGTTACCCAAATATCTTTAAAATAGCCTTGCGCATAAAAGTTATGGATAGACAAATCTATTGCACTTACATTAAGCGGTTCATTCAAACGGATTTTAGCAATTTCATTAGCAATTAAAGGCGAAATATAATTCAACCCCTCATAACGCACTTCTTTGATGGTTGGCAAATCTGCAGCAAAAATATTTGTTACCGAAGTCAGCAAAACTGCCACAAGTAAAGATGATTTAGAAAAATAACGCATTATCAAAAAACCTTCAAGAATAATTTGTTGTATCATTAAAATTTGTGATTATACCTTTTAGTAGATTAAATAACACAACTAAAGCTAAAAAAATATATAATTTTGCAAAAATTTACAAAAATGGACAGATTATGCAAGCAGGAATTATCGGACTTGGTTTAATTGGTGGCTCATTGGGACTTGCGCTCAAGGAAATTGGAATGTTTAAACGCATTGTAGGATTGGATAATAACGCTCTACATCTCCAACAAGCACTTTCTTTAGGGCTTGTAGATGAGAGTGTAACATTAGAGGAAATCAAACTTTGCGATGTAATCTTTCTCGCAACTCCCGTAGAAGCAATCGTGCAGATTCTACCTAGCCTCATTGGCATTGCACCCCACTGCACGATTATTGATTTAGGCAGCACAAAGCATTTAATTTCTAAAAGTGTGCCGCAAGAAATCCGCAAAAACTTCGTTTGCGCACACCCAATGAGTGGGACAGAAAATTTTGGTCCTAAGGCTGCGTTTAAGGAATTATTACCCCACCATATCGTTGTTTTAACAGATTTAGAACAAAGCGGGGAACTCCAAGTGGCTATGGCAAAAGAGATTTTTATTGCCCTTAATATGAATATTATCAAAATGGATTCCAAAGCCCACGACAACCACGCAGCATTTATTAGCCATTTACCGCATATCATTAGCTACGCCATCGCAAACACCGTGCTATCCCAACAGAATCCAACCGATATTTTAGCTCTTGCTGGTGGAGGCTTCAAAAGTATGGTAAGAATCGCAAAAAGCTCCCCTAGAATGTGGAGTGATGTTTCTAAGCAGAATCGCGAGGAATTGCTCAAATCCATTGATGTGTTTGAGCAAGAAATGCGCTTTGCAAAGTCTCTCATTCAAGAGGAAAAATGGGACGAGCTAGAGCAATGGATGGCTAAGGCAAATTCGTTATATGAGATTTTGTAGAATCTATTGAAATTAATGCAATCAATGAGAAAGCTAAAAATCAATCACTTCTACATTTTGGATTCTTTAATTTAAAGAATCCAAATTATTTTTTTAGAAACTTATAAAGCGGGCAATAGCCATATACCGCACTAAGCAATGGCAACAATGAGAGAAGCCACCACCAACTTTGACATACAAAGCCAAACACAAAATACAACAACATTGCGATGATTAATCGGATTGTTTTATCTAAATTACTCATTTTTTTCTCCTTATGCTCTTGCGTTAATCATTCCACTCATTACCATTGGTTTCATCAAATACACTTTTACAAACCAATTCAACCAACTCTCTCTTGTCGCCCCAAAACAAGGCATACTTGGTGCTGTGCCTTCATAATCAAATTCTACCATTACCGCCTTACCATAACGCGTAAGCAAAGGACAAGCGGTATAGCCACTAAACTTCGCTTTAAGCGGTTGATTGTTTAAATGCGCAATCAAATTTTCCGCAATCACGGGATATTGTTTGCGAATACTTGCACCTGTCTTACCTTTTGGGACTCCAGCGCAATCCCCAATTGCAAAAATATTGGGGTATTTTTTATGTTGCAGAGTATAAGAATCTACATCTACCCAATTCCCAGCAATATGCCCTTTTGTGATTGCAAGACCTGCTTCTGTTATAAAATCAGCAGTTTTCATCTGTGGAATCACAAACAAATAATCATAAGGCTTTTCAATGCGCTCCTTTGCAACCCTCTGCTCACCATTTTCTGTATAAGGCATCAGTTTTTCAAAAATTGCAATATTGCGTGTCGTATCCACTTCCACAAGTTGATGCCGCATTAAATATGGCATTTTGCGTTCAATAAAAAACTGCTCAATCATTTTTGCGTGTGTTGGACTTGAAAGCATTGCCCCTCCACCCGTGTATAAACACATCTCTATCTTTTCTTTTGTGCGATTTGTTACACTCAAATCCTCTAATAGAAAATTAACTTTCTTATTTGCTCCACCACATTTAAAGGGTGTATTTGGCTCTGCAAAAATAACTTTTCCCCCCTTTTTGGCAATCTCTTGCATCATACTTTGCGCTTTTACAGAACCATCGGCAGTATAAATACTTGTAACGTTCGTATTAGGATCATTGACAAACTCCTCTGTTAATCCTTGATACTTCTCAAACTGATTAATTGTTCCTGTGCCAATCACCAAATAATCATATACATAAACTTGTCCGCTTGTGGTTGTTAGCCTATTGGCATTTGGCTCTACTGCACTTACATTTTCTTTAATCCACTCTACCTTATCATTAATCAAGTCTTTTTTGTTGTATTGCGTATCTTGCTTACTATAAAGCCCAGCGGCAATCAGCGTGAATCCCGGCTGATAATACAAAATCTCCTCTGCGTCAAAAAGCTTAATTTTAGCATTTGGCAATTCACTTACCAATTTTGCAGATAAAGAAATACCTCCAAGACCCGCTCCAATAATTGCAATCGTTGGAGATTTATCAGATTTTGATTGAGCTTTTGTCGGCATTGTCAATCCAATACCACCAAGAGAGACACTGCTTACGCCCAGAACTTTTAACAAATCTCTTCTGCTGAAATTCTCTTTATTTTTCTGCATAATTTACTCCTTTTATCATTACAGACGCAAATTATAATGCAAACCTCCTCTAGCAATCTGTGATAAAGTTACAAGATTCATTTTGTTAAATAAAGCATTATTAAAGATTTTTAAATCTAAAATAATAAAAAATATTAAAATTTAGGATTTTTTATGCAATTAAATGGTTCTGAAATGGTAATGCACGCACTCAAAAATGAGGGCGTAGAAGTTGTCTTTGGTTATCCGGGTGGGGCGGCATTGAATCTTTATGATGAAATTTATAAGCAGGATTTTTTTAAACATATTTTAGTGCGACACGAACAAGCTGCGGTGCATGCCGCAGATGGCTATGCAAGGGCGAGTGGAAAAGTAGGGGTTGCCATTGTTACAAGCGGACCGGGTTTTACAAACACTATCACAGGTATTGCAACGGCATATATGGATTCCATACCTCTCGTGGTAATTAGCGGACAAGTACCAACAAGTTTGATTGGAACAGATGCATTTCAAGAAATTGATGCGGTGGGCATTTCACGCCCTTGCACAAAGCATAATTTTTTAGTCAAAAGTATTGAGGAGCTTCCACGAATCCTAAAAGAAGCATTCTATATCGCAAGTAGCGGACGACCCGGACCAGTGCATATTGATATTCCAAAAGATATTACTGCAACTATTGGCGAGTTTAATTATCCTAGAGAAATTAAACTACAAACCTATAAGCCTACTTACAAAGGTAACCCGAGACAAATCAAGAAAATAGCCCTTGCAATAAAAGAGGCTAAAAAGCCTTTATTGTATTTGGGAGGTGGCTGTATTGCGTCCAAATCCGCTAAACTTGTGCGTGAGATTTGTGAAATTACACATATTCCTGCCGTGAATACTTTTATGGCTTTTGGAATCTTAAGCTCAAACAATCCAGATTCCTTAGGTATGGTGGGTATGCACGGTAGCTATGTTGCAAATATGGCGATGAGTGAAGCTGACCTTATTATTGCTCTTGGGGCGCGTTTTGATGACAGAGTAACAGGAAAGCTAAGCGAATTTGGCAAATATGCACAAATTATCCATATAGACATTGACCCAAGCAGTATTAGCAAAATTGTGGATGCAAATTTCCCTATTGTAGGCGATATAAGCAGTGTGTTAGAGGAGCTTTTACCGCTTTTGCGCGAAGATTATACGACACAAAATATCCTAGCTTGGCGGGAACGTTTAGCGCAATACAACAAATTACACCCTCTCAATTATCAAGATTCCACTGCACAGCTCAAACCCCAATGGGTAATTGAAAAATTGGGAGATATCGTAGGGGAAAACGCTTTGATAAGCACAGATGTTGGACAACACCAAATGTGGGCAGCACAATTTTACCCCTTTAGCTTTCCTCGTCAATTCATCAGCAGTGGAGGCTTGGGAACAATGGGGTTTGGTTTGCCTGCTGCTATGGGAGCAAAATGTGCATTCCCAGAAAAAATCTCCATTAATATCAGCGGAGATGGCTCTATTTTAATGAATATTCAAGAACTAATGACTTGCGCAGCTTATGGAATCCCTGTGATTAACATTGTCTTGAACAACAATTACTTGGGTATGGTGCGCCAGTGGCAAACCTTTTTTTACGACAAACATTATTCAGAAACAGATTTGGAAAAACAACCAGACTTTGTAAAGTTGGTAGAATCTTTTGGCGGGGTAGGCTATGTGTGCCAAACCAAAGAAGAATTTATTGCGGCATTAAACAACGCAATCAATTCCCAAAAACCAGCCCTTTTAGATGTCCGCATTGACAGAATGGAGAATGTTTTACCTATGGTGCCAACGGGTGGCGCACTATTTAATATGATGTTGGATTATAAGGAGTAGGCAATGGAAATTAGACGCACGATTGCAGTTACCGTTTTAAATGAACACGGCGTATTATCTCGTATTAGTGGATTGTTTTCAGGCAGAGGATACAATATAGAATCCCTTACCGTTGCACCGATTTTAGATTCCAATCTCTCGCGCATTACAATTTCCACCAAAGGCGACAACAAGGTGTTAGAACAAATCATCAAGCAGTTGCACAAGCTCATTCCCGTCTTGAAGGTCTTAGAAAATGAACAAATGATTGAACAAGAATCTTTGCTTGTAAAATTTAGCTTAGAAAGCAATTTAAGCGAAATTAGCACGATTTTTAACGCCTTTAACGGAATGCTTTTAGAAGTTAATGATAAATGCGCAATCTTTGTCGCTTGCGATACGCATACACGCATTAATACGCTCTTGAATGCTATTAAAATACACAAGCCAAAAGACATTACGCGTAGCGGAATTTTTGCCATTGAAACTAGCAATTAAGGTTCAATATGGAACTTAAAAATATCATTGAGACTCTAAAAAAAAATGAGGCACTAGAATGCGTAATGCAATATAATGGCGCGGAATGGACAAAGCACTCAGACTTCTTTGATTCTGTGCCTATTGATAACTTAGAATCACCCCAAGATGCAAAATGCGATTCCATTACATTTTTGGAAAAAGAGCAATACTTTGAACAGATTGCACAAACCAAAGCAAAAGCCGTCTTGGTGCGCAAAGCGCATTTACATAAGATTCCACATTCAGCCTTTGCACTCCTTTGTGAAAATCCTTATCTTGCTATGGCGTATCTCACGGAACGCTTTGCTAAGCCACTTTTTAGCTCCAAAGAATCACCAAGCATTGATGAATCCTCAAACATTGCCCCCAATGCAATAATCGGGAATGGCAGTAAAATTGGAGCAAATTGCGTCATTATGTCAGGTGTAACCATAGGAGAAAATGTTAGAATCGGCGCAAATTGCGTGTTGTTTCCGGGAGTGTGTGTTTATAATGATTGCGAAATAGGAAATAATGTCCGAATCCACGCCAATAGTGTTGTTGGCAGTGATGGATTTGGCTATGCACACACCAAAGACGGAAAACATATTAAAATCCATCATAATGGCAAAGTTGTGCTTGAAAATGATGTAGAAATAGGAGCAAACACAACGATTGATCGCGCAGTATTTGGGCAAACAAGAATCAAACAAGGGACAAAAATAGATAATTTGGTGCAAATTGGGCATAATTGTAACATTGGAGAATATTCCATCATTGTTGCACAAGCTGGAATCTCTGGTTCTACAACAACAGGACGCAATGTTGTGTTAGGTGGGCAAAGCGGCAGTGCTGGGCATTTACATATTGGTGATTTTACACAAATAGGAGCAAGAGGGGCGATTAGTAAGAGCTTACCCGCATTTGGCAAATTTTCGGGACACCCACTTTTGCCCATTCAAGATTGGCTGAAACTCCAAGCTTTACTTAAAAGAATGCTCAAAAAATAAACTTGAGTTAAAATGTTTAAGTGTATTCTTAGTTACTATTGGTTAGCATTTAACATCTCTAAAATATTAATTCTAAGTGTAGGAGGTTTCAGATGAAAGAGACAGAGATTTACAAAACAATTCCACTAAAAGAGAGTGAGGGCGGGACATTAAATTTTGCCATCATTGAAGAGCCTTATGGAGAGGGAAGCAAAGCGGTTATTAGCATCTGTGCGTCTTTAGGAGAAGGCAAAGAAAGCTGGAAGGTTCATATTCCCTTTTCTCAAATTAAAGAGGTTCGCCAAGCATTAAAAGATGCAAGAAAAGCGCGCAAAAAGCAAAAAACTGCTAAAAAACCCAAAAATAAAGAGACAAAAAAATCAAAAGAAGCTAAGGCAACAAAAGAAACAAGCGCACCAAAAAAAGAAGCGAAAAGCACAAAAAAGCAACCACAATGAAACAAAAAATCAAAAAAGTAGCCTATACGATTCCATTGCGTGGAGAGTTGGCAAAAGATGGTAGTATCATTGTAGAATCCTTTGATATTCCAAGCAAAAAAGATAAAAAATATCAAGCTATCTCTATTGCAGTGGAATTAGAAGGGGGAGAAGATCAAGATTCCACCCCAACACAATGGAAGGTTGTTATTCCTAGAAAGCAAGCCAAAGAGCTTCGCAAAGCCCTTAAAAAAGTCTGCAAGTAATTTGCAGACTTTTTATCGCCCCGCCTCTAAAAATCCCTAAAATTCCAAAGACAAAGGGCGCAATGCAGCACTCAAGTCAATATGGCAATACCCTTGCGGATTTTTCATAAGATATTTTTGATGATAGGATTCTGCTACATAGAAGTTGTTTAACTCTCCCACCTCTGTAACAATCCTTTGGGATAACTTTTTTTGATAAGATTCCACAAACTTTTGAATCGTCTCTAACATTTTAGAATCCTGCGTATAAATGCCGCTACGGTATTGTGTGCCAACATCATTCCCTTGATAATTGAGCGCAAAAGGATCAATCACACTAAAGAATCGCGCCAAGACTTCCTCTAAACTTAATATTTTCTCATCAAATGTAAGCTTGAGCGTTTCTGTCGCGTTTGTTGCGCCACTGCAAACTTGTTCATAAGTCGGGGATTCTACTTGAGAGTTTGCATAACCCACCTGCGATTCTATTACACCCTTCAATCTATCAAAATAGCCCTGCATTCCCCAAAAACAGCCACCTGCTAAATAAATTGTTTGCTGCATTACTCTCCTTTGCTGTATTCATTCTTATAATATTGTCGGAATAAAGATTAATACAAAATAAAATCACTTTGTCATTGCAACCAAGTGAAGCAATCTATAATATGAAATCTCACCCGTGAAGTTGTTTTTGCGATTCCATTGTGGAATCCACTTTTTACAAGATTAAAAGTTGCTTCGTTTTTCACTGCATTTGCTTCTTGCAATAATAAAATTATTAATGCAAACTTAATCTTTGCAAATTATAATTTTATTTTTAAATTTTTAAGCCTTAAAGGATTCCGATGTTTGTTTTCAATCCACTTTGGACAATTTTTGCTTTGCTTATGGGTGGCTATTTTGCAAAACTTGTCGGAATTTTGAAACAAAAGCAATCCCACACCCTTTTGGATTTTGCTATTACCTTTGCAATTCCTTGTTTGATTTTTGATGGCATTTATCATCTTAGGCTTGATTTCACTTTCACTTTATTAATCCTCACGGGGCTTTTATGTAGTTTATCTGCTGGAGTAATTGCGGTTTTAATTGGATATTTTGCTTCTTTTTCTCGCCCTACACTCCTTAGTATGTTTTTGCTCTCTTCTTTTGGTAACACGCTTTTTATCGGGATTCCTGTAATTGTTGGAATCTATGATGCAAGTTTTGTGGGAAAAGTTGTTTTTTATGATGCTTTTGCCACTGCTTTGCCCTTTTCGCTTCTTGCGCCCTTTATTCTATCTTTTGGAGGCAATCAGCCCATAAGTTTCTCGCAAAACCTCAAGCGCATCATAGTTTTTCCTCCCTTTATCGCGCTAACGCTCGGATTTTTATGCAAAGTCATTGAGCTGCCCGATTTTATCTTTGGACCTATCCGCACATTAGGCAACGCAACCACCGCAGTAGCCTTATTTGCCATCGGGCTTGGACTTGGCTTTGGTGCAATCAAAAGCTCCTATAAATCTGCAACCATTGTTATTTTGTGTAAAACACTCGTTACGCCTTTACTATTTATTGGAATCCTCAAACTCTTCAATACAGAATTTAACCCCAATAGCATTCTCGCAATTATAGAATCCTCAATGCCCACAATGGCTCTTGCAGGAGCAATGGTAATTAAAGCAAAATTAGATTCTAATCTTGCAGTAAGCTCAATAGCCTTTGGGATTGTATTTTCCTTTGTTTCTATTCCACTTTTATGCTTGATTTTACTCTAAAAGCATAGAATCTTAACTGACGCGAATAGAATCCAAGCCAACTTTAAATCATTTTTTAAGCAAGATTGCAGTATATTAAGCAATCTCACAAAATAAAGGTTCAGATTATGAAAAATAGAATTGTCGTAGCAACAGATTTTTCACAAAGCAGTTTAGCTGCACTTACAAAAGCAATGTTTTTAGCCAAAAAGCATAAATATACGCTTGATGTTGTGCATGTTGTAGAATATTCCATTTTCCACGACCCCAAAAAAGACAAAAAAGTAGGCAAAGAAGCACTTGCTAAGTTTATTGCTGATAATTTTCCAAAGCCAGAAGTAGAAATCTCACAATTTTGCTATGTAGGCACAATCCACAAAGAAATCAATAAACACTCTAAAGATCGTGAATGCCGCTTATTACTTGTAGGGGCAACAGGAGAAACGCAATATTTAACAGAAGTCTTGCTAGGTTCAGTAACTAAAAAAATTATTCGTAAATCTGAAATTCCTGTTCTTATAACCAAAAATGAAGCACTTCCGGATTATATCAATATTTTTTCACCCACTGACTTTTCGGATAGCTCCCTAAAACTTGCCAAGACAACAAGAAAGTTTTTCCCGGAAGCCAATTTGGTGTTTTATCATATGATTTCACGCCCATTTGAGTTGCGTTTAGGTCGTTATGGAGCAGACGATGAGCAAATCTCCAAATTCAATAAAAGCGCAGAAGAGGACGCAAGAGAATGTTCTAAAGAATTTTTAAGCAACTTATCAGGCAAAAATGAAATGGTGCTTGATAGCGGAATCCTCTCTTATACAAGACTTTTAAGCGTAGCAGAATCCAAAAATGTCTCCCTTATTGCATTGCCAACAAGCGGAAAGGTTAGCTTCTTTGCATTAGATGTCTTACAACACTCCAATGTAGATGTGTTGATTTGGAAATTTTAATCGGATCTTTTGATTATTTTAGAGTTGCAAAGTCGCAAAATTTGATTTTGCGCTAGGGCGATTCTGTCTTTCTTTCTTGAATCAAGCTAAACAAAGGCAATCTATGCAAAACCTCTCTCCGCCTTTGTTTTTTAATCTCAAAGAGCGTTTTATTTTTCTTGGATTTTTATGCTTAGTTTTATGCTGCACACTTGGCTTTAAATTCTATCAATTCCACACTTTAAAATCCCAAAACAACCCACAAATCACAGCACAAGTATTGCTACAATACACAAAAAACAAAAACAATAAAGAGTATTTTGTATTGAAATTAAAGAGTGATTTTGGAATTTTTTATACAACTTCAAAAGAAGATTTGAGAGATTTAAAATATCGCTTTCTATCCCTGCGCGTTGTCTTAAACAAAATTTCTTTTACCGAGTTTCTAGGAGGATTCTATGCTCCAAGCTTTCATCTTGTTTTGCTGCCAAATCAAGACTTTAAAAAACCCTTAAGGGAAGCTATTTTAAAGCAACACGACACAAAACTGATGGGTGAATATTATTTAACGCTTTTTTTGTCTGATAGTTTGCCTAAAGATTGGAGAAACTTAGCTCAAAGTTATGGAATCTCGCATCTTTTTGCCATTTCTGGATTCCATACCGGAATCCTAAGTGCTGTGGGGTTTTTTGCTTTAGGATTCCTTTATAAGCCATTGCATAAGCGATTTTTCCCTTATCGTAATGCTTTTTTTGATTTGGGATTTTTAGTTGTTTTGGGATTGATTGCTTATTATTTTTTACTCACGCAATCACCCTCTTACTTGCGTGCTGTAACAATGAGCGGCGTAACATTCTTCCTATTATGGCGCGGGTTAGATGTCTTGCGAATAGAATCTCTAATGTGGTGCGCCCTGACATTACTAGCATTTTTTCCTCAACTTATTTTTTCTGTGGGATTCTATTTTTCCTGTTTGGGTGTTTTGTATATTTTTTTGTTTTTCAAATATTTTAAGATTCCTCAAACTTTCTTTAAACGATTGATTTATGGTGTGCTTTTGGGTGCTTCTACCTTTTTTCTAATGGGAATTATTATTTATTATTTTTTCCCTTATTTCTCGCCTTTATCGCTTTTTTCTCTTCTCATCACTCCACTTTTTGTGGTTTATTATCCTTTGGAACTATTACTCCACTTGCTTGGTTTAGGTGGAATCTTGGATTCTGTCTTGCTAGAATGGGTAAGTTTAGAAACCCGCACCATTTTATTAAAGCCCAACATTCTATGGTTTATCCTATGCAATGCGCTGACATTTCTAGCCATTTTTTACTTTCGCGCGTTTTGGATTCTTCTTTTTATTAATCTAGTCTATTATGGATATGGAATCTATTTGTATTTTTATGGATTTTAGGTTAAAATGCAAAGATTATTTAATTTAAGGTTTGGATTGTGAATAACATTGTCTCAAAAATCAGCAAAGGTCTCCTTGCGATTCTACCTTTTTTGTTGCTTTTTTGGATTTTTTCTTTTGTTTATACATTTTGCGCTAAAATATTTTATTCTATTTTTGGAATCACCAACGCTAATCTTTTTATCACAATTTTAATCTTTATTCTAAGCCTTGCTTTGCTTTATTATATCGGATTGCTAGTAGAAAGAAACAAAGAAGTTCTACTTATTAAAATCACAGAAATGATTATTGGCAAGATTCCACTGGTTAAAAGCGTTTATTCCGGAATCAAAGAAGTTTTAAGTATTTTTCTTGGTAAAAACAAAGAGGGTTATTTGGGTGTCGCTTATGTCAATGTTGGCAATATGGAGTTAATAGGATTCATCACCAAAGAAGAAAATGATGATTTTTGGGTATTTGTGCCAACAACCCCCAATCCAACTTCAGGATTCCTCTTAAAGCTGCCAAAAAATCAAATCAAACTTTCTGATTTATCCGTTAGTGATGGGTTCAAAAAAATTATCTCTTTGGGCGTAAAATAGTGATGCGATTCCAACAAAAATTAAAAGATTTAAGCGAACTTGTAATGTTTCAGCATAGTATTTTTTCTATGCCCTTTATTTTTATTGCTATTCTTGTAGCAACTAATGGTTGGTTTGGCTGGAAATTGTTGATTTTTGGCATTATTGCAAGCGTTAGCGCAAGAAATTTTGCTATGGCATTTAACCGCTATGTGGATCGCAAATTTGATAGTACAAATCCCCGCACTAAGAATCGCCCGAGCGTAGATGGTAGAATCTCTCCAAAAACAATTTTATTATTTATTTTTATCAATGCCATAATCTTTATCTTTATGGGATACCTTATCAATGATTTATGTTTTTATCTCTCCATTCCCATTTTAATTATTCTTGCAAGCTATTCCTTGATGAAACGTTTTACAAGTCTAGCGCACCTTGTCTTAGGGCTTTCTTTAGGGCTTGCTCCCATTGCGGGTGTCGCGGCAGCAAGCGGTGAGATTCCACTATGGAGCATTTATCTCTGTCTTGGTGTGCTTTTTTGGGTTGCAGGATTTGACTTGCTTTATGCTCTACAAGATATTGAACACGACAAAAGAGAAGGGCTGCATTCCATTCCTAGTGTATTTGGCATTGCAAAAACATTGTGGATTTCACGCTCCTTTCATTTGCTAACGCTCGTGTTTTGGGCGTTGTTTATTGTGGAATCAGAACGTGGCTTTTGGTTGTGGGTTGGACTTACAATTTCAGCCATCGCACTATCTTTTGAACAATATTTAGTCTCTAAAAATTTTCACCATATTCCGCGTGCATTTTTTACGATTAATGCCTATCTAGGAATTGCGTTTTTAGGATTTTGTATTTTAGATTTAATGGCTTAAATATGGAAAACTTCGTTAAAAGTCGTCTGATTAGCACTGCCTTAAAAATTGAATTTGATAAAGTCCATACCAATGCAGAATCTTACGCACTAGAATTTAACAAGCTCACACAAAACGATGAAGACCCCATTGGAGAATGGTTACGCCTAATGCGTGCAAAAAAGGGAAATTTAGAGGGCGAAAATGCGATTATTTTGGAGCTTTTAGTAGAAATTTATCGTAAAATAGAGGCATTAGAAAATCGTATGGAGAGAACTGCCAAAGTTTATGTGCCATTGGGAAATCAATCTATTGTACAAACGATTGGGCACGGCTGTTTTGCACTTTTGAACGCAAATCTTTCAGAAAATACTCTCTACTATGGCAGAATAGAGCTTCCAACTTTTCCTACTCGGATTGTGCCTATATACTTTATCTATCATTCAGAACTAGCTTGGATTGAACAAATCCACACAAGAGATGAAATTGAATGGGACGGGTATGTAGCTGGAAAAGAACGTGCGCTAATTCGCTCACTTAAACTTAACAAAAAGGTAAATGATGATCAATGACGCAAACCTACTGCTTTGGAGTGGAATCGGAATCGCGATAGTTTTTATCTTACTCATTGTATATTTGTATTTAAAAGAAGGGGAAAATGCCAAACGCTCAAGACGTTATGAGAAATCCATTGAAGAGTTAAACAAAGAAGTGTATCGCTTACAAAAAAGAATCAAAGAACAAGAAAACGAGCTAGAACATTTCAAAACTAGTATTAAGGCGCAAATCTACCAAGATGTGCGTTTGGAGATAAAAAATCTACTAGATTCCAATTTGCATACACAAGTAATGCCCATTAAAGTAGAAATGGAATCCCTAAAAACGCAATGGAATGATTGCAAAAATAATCTCTCCAATGTAGAAGAGTTAGAAAACAAAATATTTCAACTTGAAGAAAGATTGAAAGAGTTTGCCTATACTCCAAGCAATCCTACAAATATAGACGAGGGACGCATTATTGCAATGTTTAAAGATGGTTGGAGCATAGATTCCATTGCAAAAGAATTACGCGTTGGCAAAGGCGAAGTAGAATTTACGCTTAAATTTGCCAACTTAAAATAAGGAGTGGCAATGGAGTTTCGCGTTCCTGCAACAAGCGCAAACTTGGGACCGGGTTTTGATAGCTTAGGACTTGCATTGGGGCTTTATAACCATTTTAGCTTAAAACCCTCCAAACTTACTTCCATTCAGATTCACGGAGAGGGGGCAAAAAATCCAAAATTGCGCATAGACAATGTATTTGTTAGAATCTTTAATGAGCAATTAAAAAGGCTAACGGGCGAGACTTTACATTTCAAATTCACTTTTAATAATTCAATTCCGATTTCGCGTGGATTAGGAAGCAGCTCTGCAGTGATCATTGGAGCAATTAGCGCAGCTTTTAAAGTGGCTAGGATTCCATTGGATAAACAAAAGATTTTAAATCTAGCCCTACATTATGAGCCACACCCAGACAACATTACTCCCGCTTGTATGGGGGGTTTTAATGTTTGTATGCTCACAAATCGGCACGAAGTGCGCTTTGTGCAAACCTCTTTGCCAGATTCTATTCAAGCGATTGTTGTGATTCCCAATCAATCTATCTCTACTCATCTATCGCGTCAGACTTTGCCCAAAAAATATCATCAAAAAGACGCAGTCTTTAACCTCTCTCATGCTAGTGTCTTAGCGAGTGCGTTTATCACGCAACGTTTTGAATTATTGCGAGAAGCAAGTATGGATAGATTCCATCAATATTATCGTATGAAGCAAATTCCATTGCTCTTTGAAGTCCAAAAATGCGCTCTTTCTTGTGGTGCATTAATGAGCACACTCTCTGGAAGTGGCTCTACTTTCTTTAATCTATGTTACAAAGAAGATAGTGAGCGAATCCAAAAAAGTCTAAGTCAAAAGTTTCCAAAACTCAAAATTCTAACGCTTAATTTTGACAATCTTGGCGTTGTTTTTGATGATGAATTTAAGCTTTAGATTGCTATAATTAAAGTTTTTATGTCTAATCCAATTAGAATGTGTATCGTATGTCGGGGTCGCTTTCCACAAGCGCAATTAATCCGTTTGCAATACAAGGATTCTACGCTGATGAAGTTTAGTGGCACAGGCAGGAGCTTTTATCTTTGTCCTCGTTGCAAAGAGACACCAAAAACAAATGAATGCATAGCAAGAGTTTGTAAATTGGATAAGAAACACAAAGAAACGATTAAGTTTGTATTAAAGGAGATTTTTCTATATGGATAAAATCCGTATCAGTGAGATTGCTAAAGAGCTAGGCAAAACCAGCAAAGAAGTGTTACAAAAAGCCCAAGAATTAGGTTTTGAATCCAAAACCGCTTCAAGCAGCGTTACAACAGAACAAGCGGCTATTTTATATGATTATATTGTATCTGGTGTTAATCCCATTGTAGAATCTGTAACGACAAATTTAAAAGAAGGCAAAAAAAGCACAAAAGCAAAAAAGGCTTCCGAAGAAACAAAGAACAAAACACCCAAAAAAGAAAAGGCAAAAGAAAAAGAGAAAGCCCCTGCCCCCAAGACAATAGACAAAGAAGCAAAAAAAACCCACAAAGAAACATCAAGAATAAAAAAAGATTCTGCTAAAAACAACCAAGAATCAGATTTGCCAATACAAGAAGATGTCCAAAAAGTCCTTCAAGAATTTCAAGACACTTTACCTAGCAGTGATTCCTTTCAAGAATTCATTGCAGAAAGCCAACAAATAGAATCCACCAAAATAGATGAGTCTAAAGCGCACCCTCAAATCCCACAAGAAAACCTACCAATCAAACGAACAGGATTAAGAATCATCAAAAAACGTGATGTGCGCGAAAAGAACGAGGAAGCACCTAAAGCAGAAAATCGCAAAGAATCCCCACGTACATTACAAGACTTGCTAGGCAATTTGGAAGAAACTCCCGCTTACAACAAGGAAAAGAAAAAAGAAAAGAAAAAACCTAGTGCGCACACAAGCAAAAATTTGGGGCAGCAAAAAATAGATTTGCTAGACAACCGAGAATTTTACAGCTCACATGATGACGAAGAAGAAGATATTATTTTGTTTGATCTAAGTGTGCAAGACGAACATGACATAGAAGAAGAAGATAACGAACGCAAAGCCACAACTGAACGCATTAAGACTCAAAGGCATAATCCTTTTATGGAGCAAGGTAGCACACGTAGATCTAATCGCAAAAAAGCCCCTAAAGCGCAAAAGGTGCAGGAAACTATTAGTGGCATCGTCAAAATTCCTGAAGAAATCCGAGCTTATGAGTTTGCAGAAAAAATTGGCAGAAGCACAGGAGAAGTTATTAAAGTTCTCTTTTCTCTTGGAATGATGATAACCAAAAATGATTTCTTAGAAAAAGATGCCATTGAAATCTTAGCTGAAGAATTTGGAATCCAAATCCAACTCATCAGCAATGCAGAAGAATTAGACTACACGCAATTAGAGGACAAAGAGGACAATGAAAGCAACTCCATCACAAGAGCTCCCGTAGTTACAATTATGGGGCATGTAGATCACGGAAAAACCTCCTTGCTAGATTACATTAGAAATACCAAAATTGCATCGGGTGAGGCAGGAGGAATTACTCAACACATTGGAGCTTACACAATCAATAAAAATGGCAAACAAATCACCTTTATTGATACGCCCGGACACGAGGCATTTAGCGAAATGCGCGCAAGAGGGGCGCAAGTAACCGATATTGCCATTATTGTCATTGCAGCAGATGATGGTGTCAAGCCTCAAACCATTGAAGCACTAAACCACGCTAAAGCCGCCAATGCTCCCATTATCATTGCAGTAAATAAAATTGACAAACCCGATGCAAATCCCGATAAACTCAAAGCAGAGGCAGCAGAGCTTGGATTTACGCCACTAGAATGGGGTGGGGAGTATGAGTTTGTGCATATTTCAGCAAAAACAGGTGAGGGCATTGACGATTTATTGGAGACGATTTTATTGCAAGCGGAAATTTTAGAGCTTAAAGCCAATCCAAACAAATCTGCTCGTGCCGTTGTGATTGAAAGCAGTTTGGAGAAAGGCAAAGGACCCGTAGCAACATTGATTGTTCAAAATGGAACTTTAAAAATAGGGGATAGCATTATTGCTGATACCGCATTTGGTCGCGTCCGTGCCATTAGCGATGATATGGGTAAATCCATTAGCAGTATCCCTCCATCGGGCGTTGGGGTCATCACAGGGCTAAACGAAGTGCCCCCTGCTGGTTCCATTCTCCTTGCGGTAGCAAACGACAATATTGCAAGGGATTATGCGCAAAAACGTGCCGCACACTTGCGCCAAAAGGAGCTTTCACATTCCACCAAAGTTTCTTTTGACGAACTTAGTAATATGGTTGCACTTGGACAGCTCAAGAACTTACCGGTAATCATTAAAGCAGACACGCAAGGTAGCCTAGAAGCTATACGCGGAAGTTTAGAGAAACTACAAAACGAAGAAGTAAAAATTAATATCATTCATAAAGGGGTTGGAGGAATTACAGAGAGTGATTTAACTCTAGCAGGGGCAAGTGCAAACTGCGTAATTTTAGGATTCAATGTCCGACCAACAGGGAGCGTAAAGAATAAGGCTAAAGAATTAGGAATCCAAATCAAAACTTATTCTATCATCTATGCACTGCTTGATGATATTAAAGCACTTCTAAGCGGTTTGCTCTCTCCTGTTTTGGAAGAAGAAAATACAGGACAAGCCGAAGTGCGTGAAACCTTTAATATTGCTAAGGTTGGGACAATTGCAGGGTGTCTTGTAACAGATGGCGTTATTCAAAGGGGAATCAAAGTGCGCTTAATTCGCAATGGAGTTATTGTTCATAATGGCAATATTGCGTCTTTAAAGCGGTTTAAAGATGATGTGCGCGAGGTGGCAAAAGGCTTTGAATGCGGAATTATGCTAGAAGATTATAACGACATTCAAATAGGCGATGTTTTTGAAACCTACAAAGAAGTGGAAAAGCAAAGGACACTTTAATGCAAGACATTAAGCTTGCTCGCACACAATCCTTGTTAAAAGAGATTTTGCCAAGTGCATTAGCCAATCTCAACGATACGCGTCTTAATGCCTTAAATGTTGTAGATGTAAAGTGTTCGCGCGGTAAATATTTTGCCAAAGTTTTTCTCAACGCTCCTTTTGCAACCAAGCAAGAAAAACTAGAGATTCTCTCACAACTCAAAAAAGCGCATAGAATCATTAAGGAATACTGCCTAGAAGAGACAGGGTGGTTTCGCTGTCCAGACTTTGAATTTAACTTTGACACTATTTTAGAAAAAGAAAACCGGTTAGATGAAATCTTTGATACCATTCAAAAAGAACGCGAACAAAAAGGGGAAATCAATGACACTTGCTCCTGATTTAGAGAATAAAATTAAACTATTAGTGGAAAGTTTAGGCTTTGCGCTCTATGATATTCTCAATGTGAAAGAAAATGAAAATCAAATTTTGCGTATTTGCATTACAAAACCCGACACAAAGAAGGGAAACACTATTACTCTTGAGGATTGTCAAGAAGTTAGCCTTGCCCTTTCACCCTTGTTAGATGTTGAAATGCCAGATTCTAAAAAATACTTTTTAGAAGTTAGCTCCCCGGGGATTGAACGCACACTAAAAACTCCAATCCATTACCAAAGCGCAATAGGAGAGTTTGTAAGAGTGAAAACGATAGATAAAAAGGAATTTAGAGGCAAACTCTTACAGGTTGATGAAAATACCCTTATGTTAGAAAATAATCAGACAATCCCGCTAGATTCCATTAAAAAAGCACAGACTTATTTTGAGTGGTAAAAGATTGCAAAATAGCCACAAAGATGAATTTTATCTAAACCTTTGTTTGCAAAATGCTTGGAAAAATCAACTTATCACCCTGCCAAACCCTGCGGTTAGTGCGCTTATTTTGGACAAATATGGCGCAATCCTTAGCCTAGAATCCCACCAAGAATGCGGCAAACCACACGCAGAAATACTCGCACTCCAAAAAGCCTATGCAAATTTGAGTGGCGATTGTGCGATTCTATCTTTAAAAGATTCCACACAAATCCACAACTATTTACTAAAGCACTCCAAGAACCTCTTTTGCGATTCCACTATCTATGTGAGCTTAGAGCCTTGTAGCAGTTTAAAATGTGGCAAAACTCCCTCTTGTGCAAATCTCTTAAAATTGTTAAAAATTAAACGCGTAGTGATTGCAGCCCAAGACATTAACAAAACAGCAAAGGGTGGAGCGGAAGAATTAGAGCAAAGCGGAATCGCTGTAACTAAGGCTTGGCAAGTAGAAAACTTAACCTCCATCAATCAAAAGGCAAATACACTTCTATTACCCTTCAAAGCCTTGCAAACAAAAGGGAAATTTATACTCTACAAATATGCGTGTAGGCTCAATGGAAGCATCAATGGCGGACAAATCAGCTCTAAAGCCGCCCAAATACAAATGCACAACTATCGCACAAAAGCTAATTATCTGCTAACTTCTGGCAAAACAATAAGAATAGATAAACCAACTCTTGATGTGAGATTTTCCACCCTACAACCCAAAAAATCTCCCAATATTATCATCTTAACATCAGATAAAAATCTTGCTAAAAATGCTCCGCTTTTTGATATACCCGATAGAGAGGTTAAAATAGCGCACGATATAAATTCCACACTAAATGGGCTTAAGGGCTTTGTAATGTGCGAAGGAGGAGCAGGGCTGCTTACAACATTGCACCCCTTTGTGGATATTCTTCTTGTTATATTAAACCCTAGCATTAATGCAAACTTCTCTCTCACAATGCAGCTCAATCAATCCTTCTCTTTTGTTCATCAAGAACAAATAGGGGAGGATTTGTTTCTATGGCTTGTGCCAAAGCAAAAAGAATAATATCAATTGCCTCTCCACAAAAACTTGCAAAGATTTAGAGGATAAGAAGTAGTTTAATCCTCTTACAACTATTCTAAAGATTCCATTAGCCTCTTTGTTCTTGTAA
>NZ_JHWC01000011.1 GCF_000687535.1 Helicobacter rodentium ATCC 700285 | reverse complement strand
GAAAATGGAGACTTAACAGCAAGAATCATAGAGAATCCTCACAATCCACAGCTGATAGAATTAAAGAATGTGTTGAACAATATGTTAGATGTTTTACAAAAACAAGTGGGTTCTAATATGAATGAAATCCATAGAGTCTTTGATTCTTATAAATCTTTAGACTTTACAACAGAAGTAGAGAATGCACAAGGTGCAGTAGAAACCACAACCAATATTCTAGGAGAAGAGATTAGAAAAATGCTAAGCTCCTCTGATGAATCTGCAAAGAAACTCGCAGAACAAACTGCAAAGTTAAAAGACTTTATGGAACAACTCCTAGATGGTAGTTCCTCTCAAGCAAGTTCTTTACAACAATCTGCTGCAGCGATTGAAGAGATTTCAAGTTCAATGCAAAATGTCAGTGATAAAACTTCCGAAGTTACAAGACAAGCAGAGGATATTAAAAATATTGTGGGTGTGATTAAAGACATTGCAGACCAAACAAATCTACTTGCACTCAATGCTGCTATTGAAGCTGCACGTGCTGGAGAACACGGAAGAGGCTTTGCTGTTGTTGCCGATGAAGTAAGAAAACTAGCTGAACGAACAGGAAAATCCTTAAATGAAATAGAAGCAAATGTCAATGTGCTTGTGCAAGGTGTCAATGATATGAGTGAATCCATTAAAGAACAAACCGCAGGTGTTACACAGATTAATGAAGCCATTGCTCAACTAGAATCTGTTACACAAGATAATGTCAGTGTTGCTAATAGCACCAATGATATTACACAAGTCGTCAATAAAATCGCTGATGAGATTCTAGCAGATGTGCATAAGAAGAAGTTTTAGGGAATTATCCTTAAGGCTTCACACTTCGTCCTTGCGTCCCTCTCTCTGCTATTGCGAGGAATGAACGCGGTGAGAGACAAAGCAATTTATAATGTTTCACTTCTTACACACCTCTCTGTCATTGCGAGATTCTGCTTTAGCAGAATCGTGGCAATCTATAACTTTGGATTGTTTTAAAGATTCCATTGTGAAAGTTAATTGTTATTAGATTATGGATTGCTTCACTTCGTTTGCAATGACGAGGCGATAAAACGCAACGACACAAAGCAAACCACTGCGTCATTTTATTCCCTGCAATGACTAAGACAATAATGCCCTTTGCTAGATTGTAGATTTGCAAGTATTAAGTGTGCGTTGCACAGCTTCGCGCTCTCTTTAGTGCAAATTCATAAGTTTAGATTAAAGTGGATTCTCCAAAGGTTTTAATCCTCTTCCTTATGCTTATCTTTAGTTTTTGGATACAAAGAAGCGTGCCAAAGTGAGAATCCCACAAGCGCAACGCCCGCTATTGTATGCACTGCTTTAGCGGTTTTGTTGCGCAAAAACAATGCGCTTCCAGCTGTTAGCAACAAACTTGCACTCATACCAATTTTTGCAGCCTCCCTTTTTTGCTCTAAGGAAAATTTAGCAAGTGGATTCCTTTCTGTTTCTTTTTGTGCTACGATTTCTACTAGCCCTCGTTCCATTCTTTTTTCCTTTTATGTTGATGTTTTTTATATTTCAAATAGCTTTGTTTCAGTGTTTGCGTTACCAGCAATCCGCTACCTAATGTTGCTAAAATCAATAATGGCATTCTAGTTCTTTTTAAGATGAATACGGCGCAACGCGTTTAGAAGCAACATAATTGTTGTGCCATTGTGCATAAACGCTGTTTGAATGGGGTTTAGCTTCCCTAAACTTGCCAAGATTAGAATCATAGAATTAACCCCCACGGTAATTTTAAATCCTCTTTGCACTTTCTCAAGACATGTAATTGCAAGTTCCTTTGCCTCTGCAACCGCCTCAATATCATCGCGCAGTAGCACCACATCAGCACTTGCCTTAGCAATATCTGCCCCCTTATGCATTCCAATTCCAATATCCGCACGAATGAGCGCAGGGGCGTCATTGATTCCATCACCGACAAAGGCAACCTTTTTCCCCTCTTGCATAATGCCTTCTAAAATCTCTGCCTTTTGCGTTGGAAGCAACTCCGCATAATAGCGGTTAATCCCCAAGTCTTTTGCGATTCTACTTGCTTTTTGTTTTGTATCGCCTGTTAGCATAACAATCTCTTTCACGCCACTTTTACGCAAACGTTCCAGTGCGGTTTTAGCATTTTCTCGCAAATAATCTTTCAGTAAAATCACGCCCAAAAGTTCCTTACCATAGCCGATGAATAGCGGCATTTCCCCGCTCTCAAGAATCTTTTGAATCTTTGCATTGTGTGGCTTGAAGTTAATGCACTCATCATCTTCTAAGAAATGGCGTGAACCTATTATGACAGGTTTTCCCTCAAGCTCACTTTTGACGCCGTGTGCGACGATAAAGGTTACCTCATCGTGATGAAAATGCTTAAATTCCCCGTCTTTTGCAGCTTTTACAACTGCTTCTGCCACAGGGTGAAAATAATGCTCCTCAATGCTAGCCGCAAGATTTAGCACCATTTCCTTATTCCAATCCTTATGGAACACATACACATCAAGCACTTCCAAATCGCCCTTTGTAAGTGTGCCTGTTTTATCAAAAATAAACACTTCTGCTTCTTGCAAGGATTCCAAACTTTGCGCCCCTTTGACGATAATGCCCTCTTTTCCTGCGCTAGAAATTGCAGATTTAAAGGTTACGGGCGTTGTAAGTTTTAGCGCACAAGAATAATCCGCTTGTAAGACACTTGCACTGCGCGTTAAATCCCGTGTTAGTGCATAAGAAAGCACAGATAACCCAAGCGTAATAGGCACGAGAGAATCCGCCATTTTAGAAGCATTTAGCTCTTGATTGGATTTTTGCACGAGGGTTTCCTCAATATAGTGCTTAATCCTCGACATAGCGGTTTGTGTGCCGACAGATTCTGCCCAAACTTTGATTTTACCCTCTTGCGCGATAGTGCCAGATAGCACCTTATCGCCTTTGCTTTTTTGCACGGGCGTCGCCTCTCCTGTCATTGAGATTTGATTGACTAACGCCTCTCCCCAAACAATATGCCCATCTACAAGAATCGTATCCCCTGCACCAACCACGACAATATCGCCGACTTTCAAAGATTCGCTTGGAATCTGCTCTAGCGTATGTTTGCCATTTTCTATATGTTCCACCCACGCCAAACCACTCTTTTGTTTCGCAAGTTCTTTAACTAAATCATCGCTTTTATACATTGCAATTTCCTCAATGTATTCGCCAAGTGCCAACATAAAATTCGTAGAATTTGCGGTCTTAAAGTCTTTTAAATACAAAGAAATCGCAACCGCCATTGCTTCTAGTGAGCGGGAGTTAATCCCGTGTTGCAAGGTTTCTTTCACTCCGCTAAAAAGTAGGGGTGCAGAGGCAACAAGGGAGAATCCAAATTGTGCTGTCGTGCTTCGCAGAAAGGGTGAGATAAGCAATGCGCTTAAAGCTCTAGCAACCTCCGAAGCACTTGGAATCTCATCTCGTAAAGCAAGATAACTTTCCTCTTTTTTGGACTTTTGCGACTCTAATAAAACAGATTGCAAGGTTTCATAAAGCGTTTGCCCTAAGGATTCCAAATCCCCTTCATAGCACACGATAATATTTTGCAAAATCGCATTGATACGCACATTGCTAATATTTGGCAAGCTCTCTAAAGCAATGCGCAATTGCAAGGGGTCAATGCGGAATCCGCATTCACAAACATATTTAAAACGTGCGCGTTTGGAAGTAGCGTGGATTAGGAATAATTGCATTTTAAAACCTAGTGGGATTCCGCATCGCTAACTTCTGCTTTTGCGTCCTCATATCGCTCTTTTAGCTCCTCCACACCCGCTTCAAAGAGATTAGTAATCTTTGCAAAGCTTTTAAAAATCGCTTTTTGTGCGTTTTCGTTGGTTAGAATAAAAGTCGCAGCTGCTCCAATGAGCGCACCTTTTAAAAAATCTTGATTAGAATTTCCAGAATTTAGCAAACCACCTAAGAAATTGTTTGACGCATTTTGTGTATTTTGCGTGTTGTTATCCGCATTATTTGTGCGGTTGATATAGGGATTGTTAGGGTTTGGTTGTGTCATATTAGTCCTTTTGAATTAATTTATTGTTTTTGTTGAGAATACAATTTTCTTTGCGTATCAGTGTTTGGATTCCATAAACGCTCGCAGCACCTACTGCCACAAATGTTGTAGCCTCCACTAAACTTTGCGCAGAAGTTTTTGCGCTATTGCCAAGTGCATTTGCTGCTGCCACTCCACAGGCGGTGATGATTCCACCCTCTAAAGTCGCCTTAAGTGTGTCTGTGATAGCTTCTTGCTTCGTAATTTTATTGTCTTTGTATTTCCTATATGCATACGCTCCGCTTAACATTAATGCGATGAATCCTCCGCTAATCGCGTGTCCTGTGATAGACCTAGGTGTTCCTGTGTTTATTATCATAGATTACCCTCCGTTATTTTTGTTTCTTGTGTCTTTTTTGTTGTTTTTGTTGCGCGTGGTTTTCTTGCTTTCTTAGTCGTTTGCGCTGCTTTGTTCGTGCGTTTGGATTCCTTTATGGAATCTCTTGCGCTCGTCAAAGAATTAAAATTGTCCTTTGCATATTGCAAGGCTTTTGTAGAAAATTCCTTGCCTCTATCCAAGCCTACTTGCACACTCTTTTGGATATTTTCACACACCGCGCTATTGTTTAGTGCCTCTTTTACTTTTTTGCGTTTTGTAAATAAAAGTGCAGCTCCTGCGCCCATTGCGATTCCTGCGATAAATGGTAACATACTCTACTCCTTGTTTTGATTTAAAAATTCATTTAAAACTGCTACACCCAATACACCCGCGACAACGCCACCGACGAGGGAATAATTCAGTCTCCCCAAAAAACTCTCCAACTGCTCTTGTTGCAATGTACCTTCTTTTAACTGCGTAATCATCGCGCCTGTTTCTTTTAAAATTTCCTTGCCATTGCTAAGAGCTTCCATTGCGTTTTGGATATTTTGTAAATTCTGTGGATTCTGCGTTTTTGTTAGCGCATTTTGTAATGCAGGAATGTGTTGATTAAAACTTGCCGCTTGTAAGCGATAAAAAGTATCTATAATAGTGGAATCCTGCTCGTTTGCAAGAAGCGCATTATAAAGCGCGACATTTTCATTTTCCCGCATTATCGCAGTTTGAATCACCTCCTCTAAGGAATTAGGAAGTATCAAAGTATTTAAATAAGGATTCTCTGGAATCGCGACATTCAGCCTTTGGAGATGAAACTTAAGGGCTTCAATATGCGAGGATTCCGCGCTTTGTAAATTTGCAAATATTTCTCCCAAAGCACTCGCTCCAAAAGAACTTGCAAGGGTATAGTAAGCATAGGCTCTACACTCGTCGTCCAACGCGTTTAACAGATTCTCTGCGCTCATACAATCTCCTTTAAATTAGTGTTGATAATCTCCGCAATTTGCTCCAAAGATTCGCCTTTGAGGCAATCCTCCCAAAGCTTTGGCTCAATGATATTAGAATCGTAATGAATCGTCAAAGACCCAATTAGCGCATTAAACTTGATAGAGAGAATGCAAGGGATTTTTTCCAAAAGCTTTAAAAGCTCTTGCGGATTGGTGGTTTTGGCGACTTCTTTAAGTTTCAAACTTGCCCTCAAGCGGATTCTACCCTTGGTGTGATGCACGATAGAGAAATAATCGCTTAAAATTTCTAAATCTTTAGGGGCAACTTTGAGTGTTTTTAATTGATTGACCAATTGCGATTCCATCTTTAAACTTTAAAAATAAATTGACTGCGATTCTAAAACAAAAAGAATAAAATTATCCTTAATAAAATAATAATGGTTTTTATATAAAGCGATTATAACCACATAAATTAAGATATTTTATACAATTAAAAAAATATTTAAAATAAATAATAATAATTAATAATTCTATTGATTCTCTGAATCAAAAAAACAAAATCTTTAGCATACTGCTTGAAGCTTGTCAATCTTAAAAATTTGTTTGGTAAAATAACACTATTTTATTGTTTAAGGCTTTTATGTTTTCAAAACTCAAGTTTATTCTCTCTAGTTACGATAGGCGTTACATTTATGGTTTGCTTTTGCTTTCCTTGCTTGTTTCTATGGTAGAGTTAATTGGAATCTCGGCGATTGCCCCTTTTATTGCTGTGGCAAGTGATTTTAACTTAATCCATAGTAAGGCTTATTTTTCCTTTTTTTACGAACTTTTAAACTTCCATTCCCCTTATGAATTTGTTTTTTGGTTTGGTATTGCTTTGCTCATATTTTATATTTTTAGAAGTTTTATTAATTTGCTCTACCAACATCTTTTGGCTCGTTTTACTTTTGGACGCTATCATCTCATCGTTAAAAAACTATTCCAAAATTATTTAAAAATGAATTATGAAGAATTTATCACAAAAAACACTAGCTACCTAACAAAAACCATTACAACTGAAGCGCATAACCTTACGATTCTACTTGCAGCCTTTTTGTTTATGACTTCTGAAGTTTTTGTTGTCCTTTTAATCTATGGCACTTTATTGTTTGTGGATTTTAAAATAACGCTTGGACTCACATTGATTTTGGTTACTTTGGGATTCCTTTTGGCGCGTTTTATCGCATTAAAAATCAAAAGGCAAGGCAGAGAAAAAGAATCACACCAAAAAGCCTTTTTTGAGACACTCTCCTCTAGCTTTGGTAACTACAAAGTTATTAAGCTTCAAGGCGATTGCGTTTCTATTTGGCAGAATTTTTCGGAATCTTTGTCCGGATATTCTTTGGCAAACATTAAAAATCAAACCTTTTTTCATATTCCACGATTGCTTTTAGAGGCGGTTGGGTTTTGTATGATGATTTTAGTTGTGCTTTACTTGTTTATCCAAAACCCTAACAATGTAACAAGTTATTTGCCATTACTTTCTATGTATGTATTGGCACTCTATCGTCTTTTACCTTCTATTAATCGCATTTTAGATTCTTACAATAAGATTCTATTTAACTTCCGCTCTTTAGAGATTATCTACCAAGATTTAAAAATACAAACACAGGAGCTAGGCGATAGTGTGGCGGAATTTAAAGAAGAAATTAAACTAGAGAATCTCTCTTTTGGTTATCAACAAAAACTTGTGCTAAAGGAAATTAATCTCACGATTCACAAAGGTGAGAAAGTCGCCTTTATTGGAGAATCTGGAAGTGGCAAAAGCACATTGGTGGATTGTATTATTGGCTTGCTTTCTCCAAAAAGTGGAACAATTTGTGCAGATAATGTTAAAATTAACGAAACAAATTTAAAAAGTTGGCGTAGCAAAATAGGCTATATCCCACAAAATGTCTATTTGTTTGCTGGAAGTGTGGCAGAAAATGTTTCTTTTGGGAGAGAATTTGATGAAGAAAAAATCATTACTTGCCTAAAAAGTGCGAAGATTTATGATTTTTTACAGGCAAAAGAGGGTTTGCAAACGCAAGTTGGAGATGGTGGTATTGCACTTAGTGGGGGGCAAAAACAGCGCATTGCCATTGCGCGTGCGCTCTATGGGGATCCTGAAATCCTTGTGCTAGATGAGGCGACAAGTGCGTTAGATATGGAAGTGGAGGCAAAGATTATGGAAGAGATTTATAGAATCGCCAAGGATAAAACATTGCTTATCATTGCACACCGACTAAGCACTATTGCGCATTGCGATTCTGTCTATCGTTTGCAAAATGGAAGTTTAAAAAAGGTTTCTTATGCAGAAATTTAAACATTTAGTTTTAAGATTTTTAGCCGATATTAATGTTTTTAAGAAAGGGGTTAAAGAATGAATCCTTCTCATACATTTGACATTAAAGACTTGCCACAAGAATTTAGCCAAAAACTATTAGATGAGGTTCCGCAGAATCCACAATTTCCAAAGATTAGCGTGATTTTAACGACTTACAATCGGGAGTATTTTTTCACAGAATCCATTGAAAGCATTTTGGAACAAGACTATCCAAATTTGGAGATTATCGTAAGCGATGATGGCTCTGAAGATAACACCTTTAACATTGCAGGGGAATACGCAAAAGACAATCCCTCAATAAAAGTCGTGCGCAATGCAAGGACACACGGAAGTGCTGGTAATCGCAATAATGGATTAGATTATGCAAGTGGAGAACTCTTGTTGCTTTTAGATGATGATGATTTGCTGTTTAAAGAGGCGATTTCGCAAATGGTAGAAGTTTATTTGCGCTTTGATAAACAATATGGCATTATTATCGCAAATTGCACAAGAAGTGATGATGGATTCCTCTCTGGACAAGGGCTAGATGAATCGCGTGAGATTAGCTTTCAAGAAGTACTTGCAGGTCGCCTAGATGGGGAGTTTGTAACATTGTTTGAGCGCAAACTGCTTGGGCAAAGGCGTTTTAATGAAAACCTGCAAAGGGGAAATATGGGGTTATTATGGCTAAAACTCCACAAACAACGTCCTTGCTATTATATTCATAAACCTTTGAAATTTTATAGAATCCACGCAGAATCGCTTACGCAAAGTCTCAAATATAAGCCTTTAGAAATGGTAAAAAACTATGAGCAAGACATTTTGCTTTTTTATAAAGAGCGTTTAAAGCATTGCCCAAGCCATTTAGCAAAGCTTTGCGCCATTGCAGCATTGCTTTATCGTCAAGGAGGAGACCGCAAAAAATCTTTTAAAAAAATCTTACAAAGTTTGGCAATTTATCCAAATTGGCTCGCAATACAAGCCTTTGCTTGTTTGTTTTTGCCCACTTCTTTCTTGCCAAAGTTAAAAATTCGTCAAAGGGTTGAGAAATAACCAATGAAACCAATTAAAATCTTATTAGCTATCCGTTCTTTAAATTTTGGTGGCGCAGAAAGACAATGGGTGCTTCTTGCAAAAGAACTTGCCAAATGCCCTGAAATAGAATTGCGGCTTTGCACACTTTATGGTGGCGGACGTTTAGAATATGAAATCGCAGGGATTCCGCATATTTGTTTGCACAAAAAAGGACGCAGTGATATAGGCTTTTTGTTCTCCTATCGCAAAGTTATTAAAGAATTCAGACCGCATTGCATTTATGCTTTTATGCCTGAAATGAATGTCTTTAGTCGGCTTTGTAGCCCATTTTTGGGAGCTAAAGTTATCTTTGGATTCCGTTCTAGCGCCATTGAGCTAAACAAGCTTGGTTTAGCCTCTAAGCTTTATTTTTATACACAGAAATTTTTAAGTCGCTTTGCTGATGCGATTCTTTGTAACTCTTATGATGCGCTAAGCTTTTATCAGTCCAAAGGCTACTATATGAAAAAAGCCCTTGTAGTTTATAATGGAATTGATACAGAGCGATTCCACAGAAGAGATATTCAGCGATTTAAAAAAGAGCTTGGATTTACAGAAAATACATTTGTTTTTGGAATCGTTGCGCGAATGGACAAAGTCAAGGATTATCCATTATTTGCGCATATTGCAAAAGGGTTTATAGAACAACAAAAGGCACAAGGAAATACAGAAATTGCTTTTGTTTCGCTTGGAAAGTGCGATGAGAAAATTTTAAAAGAATGTTTAAAGATTTTGGGTGAAACTCAACATCAAGTCCTGTTTCTAGGAGCAAAAAACGATGTGGAGGCTTATTACCCTCTTTTTGATTGCATACTTTCTACATCTTATACGGAGAGTTTTTCTAATTCCATTGCAGAGGGAATGTCGTGTGGTTGTGTGCCTATCGTTAGCGATGTGGGAGAGAGCAAAACGATTGCGGATTTTGGGCAAGATTCCTATTGTTTCTCCTTTTCTCCAAGAGATGATAAAAGCGCATTAAAATGCCTAGAATCTCTCTATTTGCTACACAACTCTAGTCAATTAGAATCTCTCAAAAATTCCGCACGAAAACACATTGTAGAGCAATTTAGCGTAGAATCAATGGTGAGTAAAACCTCGAAAATCTTAACGCATTTAGTGCAATCTAAAACTTTAGAATCCCTAAACATAGACAAACAAGATATTTCCGATAAAAACTCAAGGCAAGATTTATCGCAATGAAGCTTGTTGTGTTACTTTACTCCTTGGGCGCAGGTGGTGCAGAGCGAATCACCTCGCTTTTGTTGGAAAACTTAGTTAATGAGTATGAAATCACCCTTGTATTGTTGGAGGATATAAATAATTATTCACTTGCCAAAGGTGTGCAAAAGGTCATTTTAGGGCATAACACAACAAGAGAGAGTGGATTTAAAAAACTGCTTAAACTTCCTTTGCTTGCTTTTAAATATCGCAGAATCATTCAAAATAGTGATATTTCACTCTCTTTAATGACGCGTCCTAATTATATTAATATTCTAGCGGGTATGCTTTGTAGATTGACACACAAAAGCCCTAAAATTTTAATCTGCGAACGAAGCCACCCAAGCAAACAATATGGATACTCAAATCCCTCCTCTAAAATTAACCGATTCCTTATCTCCTTGCTTTACAACAAAGCGGACAAAATCAGTGCAAACTCTCCACAAAACTTGCTAGATTTAAAAGAAAATTTCGGAATCTTGGAGGATAAACTCACTTTACTAACAAACTTTTTTGATTTAACAAAAATCGCCACACAAAGCCTAGAAGATTCCTCCTTGAAAGAAAAAATTTTAGCAAAAAAGGCGCAAGGCAGATTTATCTTTATCAGTATTGGGCGACTAGATAGCGGAAAAAACCACCGCTTAATCATAGATTGTATGCGAGAATTTAAAGAAATGGCAGATTTGTTTATTCTCGGCGAGGGTGAAAAAAGAAATGCGCTAGAGGAGCAAATTAAAGCACTAGAGTTAGAATCCTGTGTGCATTTGCTAGGGCAAACTCCCAATCCTTATGCGCCCTTAAGTGTTGCGGATTGTTTTGTGTTTGCTTCCAATCACGAGGGCTTTCCTAATGTGCTTGTGGAATCTTTAAGTTTAAAAATTCCAATTATTACGACTAATTGCGCTCCGCGTGAGATTTTAGCACCACAAGGAGAATTTATAGATGCGCAAAAACATTGCGAAATAGGCAAGGGCGGAATCACAATCCCCCTAAACGATAAGGATTCTATGGTGTTTGCAATGCGATTCCTTTATGCAAAACCAAACTTTTTTGCCAAATCCTTACAATCTCAAGCGTGTAAGTTCTCCATAGAATCGCAACTACCCCATTATAAACAATGGATTTTTCAATGATTCCACACAAAGCCCCTTTGCGGAGCAAGGGTATTGATTTATAAAACTTTGATTCCTATTTTGGTTGCTATGTGTGAATGGGGCAAACAAAACAGAAACGCACTCCCCAAAAGCGTAGAATAAAGGAATGTGCTATAATTTTGCCTTTCATTGCTTTAATAGTCCAAAGAAACAGCAAGGCAACCTTAAGTAAAGGGACAAAATGGAATCGTATGGTTATGCCACAGAGTTAGAATATGTCAATGATTTTATCCCAGCACTCAATCCCCTATGGATAGATTTTTGCCTACTCCTTGCAGGATTTGACGCGCCCACGCACCACGATTCTACAAGTTTTGATTATTTAGAGCTTGGATTTGGCAAAGGCAATAGTCTTACTCTTAATGCAAGTTGTAGCGAAGGGAGATTTGTGGGAAACGATTTCATTCCTGCCCATTGTGAATATGCACAAAGTTTTATCTGTGCCGCAAAAGCAAACGCAAAAGTCTATGAAGACAATTTTGAACAATTAAAACAGAGGCTAGATAGAGAGAATCTTAAGTTTGATTATATCGTATTGCACGGAGTTTGGAGCTGGATTAGTCAAGAAAATCAAAGGGTGATTTTAGAAATTATCTCCACACACCTAAAGGAAAAAGGTATAGTTTATGTAAGTTATAATTGCTTTCCGGGTTGGGAGGGCAAATATTCTCTTCGCCATTTGTTAAAACTGGTGGAGCAAAACGCACAAGGCAACCAAGCACAAAGAATAGAGCAAAGCATTCATTTTGCTAAACAACTTTTTGAATCCAATCCTCTTTATATAGAACAGAATCCTCGCACACAAGAAATGTATCATACTTTGCAAACAAGAGAAACAAACTATCTGTGCCACGAATTTTTTAACAAAGATTGGCATTGTGTATTCTTTAGTCAAATGGCGCACTTTATGGCTGAAGTGCAATGCGCGTTTGCGTGTAGTGCGAAACTAATGTGGAATTTTGACCCGCAGACTTTCACGCAGGAGCAACAAGCACTCTTAACGCAAGTTAAGGATTCTACATTGCAAGAGCAACTCAAGGATTATTTTTTAAATGAATCCTTTAGAATGGATATTTTTATGAGGAGAGGGGAAAAGCTCACACAAAAAGAGCGCGACACAAGGCTTTTGCAAACCTCTTTTGTCCTGCTTAAGCCTCTTGCATTATTGCAATTAAGCATACCACCGATTCTACAAACGCTTTGTATGCAGATTTTAGAATTTTTTGCTAGGGATTCTTATGCGCCAAAGACTTTGCAAAACCTCATAGAATCCTCGAATCTTGAACAAGAAACCCTGTTGCCTATTCTTTGTGCGTTAATGACACAAGAGGCAATCCACCCCACAAGGACGATGACTTTAAAAGCCAAAGCACAAGCAAACGCCTACAATCAACTGCTTTTTGCGGAACAAACCACGCTTCTTAAGCCCTTTCTCGCTTCCCCTTTGATTGGGGGCATTTTTATAGAACCTATTACTTGGGTTTGTCTAAAGGGCTACACACAAGGAGTTTGCAAAAAGGAATCCCTAATGCAATTTGTCCGCAATGCAATTCCAAATTTACAAGAATCTTTTGAGGATTTAGTGGAGCAGTTTTTAAACGAACTTGCGCTTTACAAAACACTAGGGATTCTGCAAAATTAGCATAGGAGGACAGAGATGATAAATGTTATTTTTGATATGGACGGGACACTGCTAGATAGTGAAAATGCAATCTGTGAAGCCATTAACGCCATTAGGAAAGATAAAGGGCTTCCTATGCTCTCTCATAAAGACATCAAACACGCGATTCACACGCCCAATTTAAATTGTGCAAAGATTTTTTATCATATAGACAATTTTCCGCATAAAAGCTATAAAGTAGGTTTTGAATCCTATTTTGATAAATATTACGAAAGTGCGGTGCTGTTTGAGGGTGTGCGTGCAATGCTAAAAACTTGCAAAGAAAGAAATTACTTTTTAGCCCTTGCTTCTAATGCCCCACAATCCGCCTTAAAGCCTATTTTGCAAAGGCATAAATTGGAGGAATATTTTGATGCAATCATCGGCACAAACGCTACAATAGAATCTAAACCCAATCCAATGATGATTCATCTTATCTTGCAAAATGCCCCCTTTGCAAAGTCTGTATTTGTAGGAAATTGCATAAAAGATGAGGGAGCAGCACAAAATGCCGGGATTCCTTATCTCCAAGCTAAATGGAATGAATCCGCCTTAAAAGAGAATGAATTTACTAGCGCAGAGGAATTGTTGCAAAAGCTCAAAGAATCTGAATTATCTGTTTGATTGCCCTTGACAAACACTAAGTGTTAGGATTTATAATGCCATTTCGCAAACTTCAAACTTGGCTAAAACTTTTAAAAGGAGTTTAAATGACTTATACGATTTTAGAAGCAGAGCATAAAAGTGGCATTCCCTCACGCAGGATTCGTTTTTGGTTGGATAAGGGACTTTTTCCAAACATTTATAAGGATAAAAATAGTGTGCGGCTTTTTAATCAAAAAGATATTGATTGGCTGTGTTGGAAACCTTTATCGTGAGCTTGGAATGAGTATCAAAGAGCTTAAGTATTACAAAGATTTGTGTGAGAAAGGCGATGATACATTAAGAGAACGACTAAAAATCATTCAAGCTCAAAAGAAAAAGAATCTCGCACAACTTGCACAAGCACAAGAAAATATTGCAATGCTTGAATACAAAGAACAGCTTTATGTAGATTTGATTGAAAATGGAGCGGATTATCGGCATTCTAGCTTCAGTGAGTGCAAAAGGGCAATGAGAAAAAAGATAAATCTAAATTCACTTTCTTAAAATATGCAGATATTCCAAAGTGGAATCTTGCTTTTGGATTCGTTTAGAATCTGCCTTAAACCGCTGGTGCTTTTGGGTAACAAAAGAGTATTTGCCATATTTTTCAAAAATATCTTGAATCTGCCCTAAACCAAGCAATCCCTCATCATTATAGCTTAAAAAAATCCACTCAAAATTTGCATTTTTGATGAGATTTTCTAGCGCGTCCGCGACTTTTGCCTTTTTGCACCAAGCCGACTTTTCATACTCCCTCAAGCCTGTCTTGCCCTTTGGGATAAAGTCATCATACAAGGCAATCGTGTTTAAAAGATGATAATTCGCACCATATTCTCGCGCATTATAAGGCGGGTCAAGGTAGAGAATATCGCCCTTTATTTTGGTAATAAGTGTGTTTGCGTCCTCATTAAATACCAAATGTTCGTTTTCATTATATTCAAACTCTGCAGGATTTAAAACAAAGGCTTTGTGCGCACTTCTTTTAAGCCGCTTTAAAAACGCTCCATACACGGAAGCGGTGTTTGCAACCTTATCGGCGGATTCCAAAAGAGAGGCAAGGAGAAAATAATATTCTTGGTTGTTGATGAATTTTTCCTCTTTCCATTGCGCAATTTGAGAGCGCACAGCGTCAATCCTTTGTGCGTTTTCATCGCTAAAATATTGCCTCCCACTCCCAGAACCAAGCGCATAGTAAGTATAGATTTTGCCCTTTTGTGGTGGCGTTTGAATCGTATCATTAAGAATGCTTAGCAGCTCATTAGATCGGGCTAGTTTTTGATGATTGCCGATATAATTTTGCGCCAAGATAAAGCTATAATATTCCTTATCGTTGCTGATAATCTGCTTGACTTGTGCTTTAAAAAGCCTCCCAACTACTGCAGTTCCAGCAAACATATCACAAAAGATAGAATCTTTAAGGGGCTTTGCATTAGCTTTTTGCAGCGCGGATTCTATGCTTGTTTGCAAAAAGTGAGAGAGTTTGAATTTAGAGCCTATGTAGTTCATTTATTGCTCGTCTTGATAAAGTTTTTGAGCAATAAAATCTGCAGCTTCTTTTGCGATTCCACTTGCGCTTTCCTTGCGATATGCCACAGGGTCGTATTGATAACAGCCCACACAACCAAGTTCTTGTGTGTAATTTTCATCGCCTTGATAAAATGCGTAAAGATTACCCTTAATGTTTTTAGCATTCCATCGCTTATTTGTTTCTCTGCAAACTTTGCAAATTTGTCTTTTTACATCATTTGCCGCTTTACATAAAGGCTGAAAATCCTCTAATTTTTGCGTTTGCTGATTGGATATTCTCAAATCATTTTTGCGTCCATCTTTGTGGTCGATTTCTATCTTTGTATTTTCGCTTTTGCCACAGATTCCTAACATTACACAATTTTGATTTTTATAAAAATCTTTAATATCTTTTCTTATGGCTTGATTGAAAGTTTTTTGTGTATTAAATCCCTTTAGCCTTATTGCGTCAATGGCATTCCCCGCACTCTTACTTTTATCAAATTCTAAAATATATTTTTTTGCTAACGCACTACTTGCGCGACACCAACTCCCACCATTACCAAGCGCAAGTGCTTTATATTCTCCTATAAACTCACTCACGCTTACCCACCTTGAAATACCATTTTTATCAGGCTTGGCTAATTCTAAAAAATTTCTGTCTTTGATTTTCTCACTTGCACATCCTTAAAGTCATCAAATTATAGCACAACCAAGATAAGCGAAGTTTTCCATTTTATTCATTCTGCCCTTGACAAACACCAAGTGTAAGGCTTTATAATACCATTTCATCTTTTCAATAAAGGAGGTGTAATGCAGAACAATAAAGAATCCCTAGAGCGCAGGAAGTTTCTCAAAACCTCTGCAAAGTTTGGCGCAATGGCAAGTCTAGCAAGTTTGAGCGGATTTGCCTTAAGCGCGTGTGATTCTAAAGCGGACAAAAAAGATTCCACACAAAATCTACAAGACACAAAAAACGCGGGAGAATCCAAAATGCAAAATCATTTACAAGGAGACACAATGGAATTTGTAACTTTAAACAATGGCATTAAAATGCCTATCTTAGGCTATGGAGTTTTCCAAATTGACCCCAAAGAAACGCAAAGGTGCGTAGAGGACGCAATCAGCGTGGGATATAGGAGCATTGATACCGCACAAGCGTATTTCAACGAAGAGGGTGTGGGCGCGGCGATAAAAACAGCCCTAAATGGTGGAGTGAGGCGCGAAGAGCTTTTCATTACAACAAAGCTTTGGATTAACAACTACCCCGAAGAAAAGGCACTCAAAACGTGCGAGGAATCTTTGCGCAAACTAGGCTTAGATTATATAGATTTAATGCTGCTTCATCAGCCCTTTAGCGATACTTATGGGGCGTGGAGAGCATTAAGCAGATTTTATAAAGAGGGGAGATTCAAAGCCATTGGTGTGAGTAATTTTTGCCCCGATAGAATCGCAGATTTTTGTTTGAATAATGAAATCAAACCCGCCCTCAATCAAATAGAATGCAACCCGCTCCACGCGCAGTTTGAAGCACAAAAAGTCTTGCAAGAATATAATGTGGCTATGGAATCTTGGGCACCTTTTGGCGAGGGCAAAAACAATATGTTTAGCAATCCCACATTAAGCGAAATTGGTAAGAAATACAATAAAAGCGTGGCGCGGGTGATTTTAAGGTGGCAGATTCAAAGGGGGATTATCGCGATTCCAAAAACGACAAGAAAAGAGCGAATGATTGAAAACTTGAGTGTGTTTGACTTTGCCTTAAGTGCGCAAGATATGCAAACTATTGCGGCACTTGATAACAAAACAAGCTTGTTTTTGAACCATCAAGACCCCCAAACCGCGAAATTTTTGATTGAGATTCATAAAGAGAAGTTTTAAAGGAGAATCAATGCAAAACACAAGATGAGAATTTTTAGGCAAAAGTGCAGCCCTAGCAGGAATGGCATTTTTCGCGCCCAATTTATTGTTTGGTGCGCAAGGAACAGAGACAAAATCCATTTTAAAGGACGATTTTATGCTAAACGATGGCAAGGAGATTCCAAAGCTTGGGCTTGGGACTTGGCGCATTGCGGATAATGCGGTGGAAGCAGCGGTGCAAGAGGCTCTTAAGGTAGGCTATCGCCACATTGATACCGCACAAGCCTATGGCAATGAAAGAGGCGTGGGCGAGGCAGTGCGTAGCTCCAAGATTCCACGCGAGGAGATTTTCATCACAAGTAAAATCCGCGCAGAATACAAGGATTACAAAAGCGCGAGGGGTTCCATAGATACAACACTTCAAACAATGAAGCTAGATTCCATTGATTTAATGCTCATTCACAGCCCACAGCCTTGGAATAGCTTTAGACAAGGCGATTATTTTAAAGAAAATGTAGAAGTCTATAACGCGCTAGAGGACGCACAAAAGGCGGGTAAGGTGCGCTCCATTGGAGTGAGTAACTTTTTACAAAAAGATTTAGAAAATATCCTCAAAAATTGCAAAGTTAAACCCGCAGCAAATCAGATTCTATGCCATATTGGCAACACGCCTTTTAGTTTGCTAGATTACTGCAAAAGTCAAAATATCCTCGTAGAAGCGTATTCGCCCATTGCGCACGGAGAGCTTTTGAAAGACCCTCGTGTGATAGAGTTAGCAAAAAAATACAATGTCAGCCCCGCGCAGATTTGTATCCGCTATACTTTGGAGCTAGGGCTTGTTTCTTTGCCAAAGAGCAAAACTCCCAAATACATTGCAGAGAATGCACAGGTGGATTTCACATTTTCAAGCGCAGATTTAGAGGCACTTAAAAAGCTCACCTTTAAAGATTGTGGCACACATTCGTATTTTCCTGTATTTGGCGGGAAGTGAAACAAAAAGAGAGAAAGTTTAAATCCCCTTGACAAAGTGTTGGGATTTATAATTTATGCAATCTTTTTAAGATTCCATCCATAAAAGGAGTAAAAATGAAAAACTTAGTTGTATTTTTTAGCGCAAGTGGAATCACAAAGGAAGTTGCGCAAACTTTAGCAAAAGCCGCAAATGCGGAAATTTTTGAGATAATCCCCGTGATTCCTTATTCTCAAGCGGATTTGGATTGGCGCAATGAGCAGAGTCGTAGCACCTTAGAGTGCAAGGACAAAGCCTCGCGTCCAAAAATTGCTAAAGACATAGAGATTTCAAGCTACGATACAATCTTTATTGGATTCCCTATTTGGTGGTATAGTGCGCCACAGATTATTTTTACCTTTTTAGAATCCCACGATTTTAGTGGCAAAGTCATCGTGCCTTTTTGCACAAGCGGTGGGAGTGATTTGAGCAATGCCCCGCGTGATATGGCAAAGTGTGCTCCTAATGCGATTTTTAAAGAGGGCAAATGCTTTAACTTTGGCACAAGCAAGGCAAAACTCACAAAATGGCTTGAAAGCTTGAGAGTCTAAAAAACACTCATAGCATAAGATTTTAATTTATTTTAAGATATAATCCGTGCCTTAAGTTGCAACAAAGGAGCAAAGAATGGTATTTGGGAGCATTCTTATCATTGTTGGTATTATTGCTTTTGGAGTGATATGGCTTATTAGTGCTTATAATTCTCTAGTAACCTTAAAAAACCGCGCACAAAATGCTTTTTCGCAAATTGATGTGCAGCTCAAACGGCGATATGATTTAATCCCAAATCTCATTGAAATCGCTAAAAAATATCTAAGCCACGAGCAAGAAACCTTGATGAAAGTCATAGAGGCAAGAAACACTGTAAAAAGCGCACTAGACAATGTTGCAAAAAATGCACCCGATGCTATCAATGCACTGAATAGTGCTGAAAAATCCTTGCAAAATGCCTTGATGAATTTCAATATGACAATGGAAGCCTACCCTGACTTAAAGTCGAATACTACGATGATACAGCTAAGTGAGGAGTTAGCTTCCACAGAGAATAAAATTGCTTTTGCGCGTCAAGCCTATAATGATAATGTAACAAACTTCAATACCTGCAGACAAATCTTTCCAAATAACCTTATTGTAGGATTCTTTTCGCAATTTGCGAAAGATTTACCTCTGTTAGAGTTTGAGGAGAATCGCGAGGTATTAAACCAAGCACCCAAAGTGCAGTTTTAAGGTTTTTTGCAATCTTATAGGGTGTGCTTATGGATTTAGTAGATTCTATTTTTTTGGATAATCATTTTCTTTTAGCCTTGCCTCTAAGCGTTAAGGCTTTGCTTATGGCATTTATCATTGTGGTGTGGATAGTTACCTATAATAAACTTCCCAAAAAAAGTGGTATTTCGTTTGAACTTCTTTCTGTTTTCTTTCTGATCTTATTTGCGGGTGTGTTGCTTAATTCTTCTTCACAAATTGTAGATTTCCTAAATTCTTGCACAAGGTTTTTTGCAGACATACGCACATCTCTAGGTTTTGATGCGCCCACTCGGTATTTTTTTAATATCAAAACCCTCATTGCACTTCTTGTCTTTGTCGCATTCTGCACACTCATTTTATTCTTTATCACACGCACTATTTTGGGTAGGGAAGTGAAGCTATCCAATACATTTTGGGAGCATAAAGACGCTGCACAATCTAAGATTTTATGGTGCAACGCTCTCTTTTTCATAATGCTTTTTTTGATTTTTTTGACTGCTTTTTCTTGTTTTGGGCTCATTTTTACTTTGCTAGATAATCCTAGTCAGTTTAATGTGGCTGTGCCATCTTCTTTTGATTTGCCACCTAGAAAAATGGTTCTTGTAGCGGATAATTCTTCTGAAAATTTTCTTATTTCTCTAGCTTTAGCATTTGTCTTAGTTGCGGTGATTTTTTGCGCCTTTGTTTTTCAAAAATTCTCTTTGGCAAAGCACAGCATTGACAAACTCGCAAAAACACTCAATGCCACAGAAATTACAGAATCTAGTAATTTAGAACAAAAAGAACGAGTGCTTTTAAATGTGATTGCAGAAATGGCAATTGCCTCCTCTTGCCCTATGCCACGCGTGTTTATTCTCAAAGAAGAGAAAGGTATCAATGCAATGTGTAGCGGAGAATATTTTGGCAAAGAGAAAGAAAAAATAGCAATTTTTGTAACGCAAGGTGCGCTAGATATTCTAAGTCGTGATGAGCTTCAAGGCGTAATAGGACACGAATTTTCACACGCTTTTCATCGTGATGTTGCACTCAATCTTAGAATCTTCGCGCTTGTATTTGCATTAAGTTGCGTAGTGGTAGCGGGTGAAATATTGCTTGAGGCGATGTCCAATAGCTCTAAAAGAACTTCTCGCTCTAAAGATGATGGCAAAGGCTTTGCCGCACTTGCTGCCATTGCATTTGTATTTTATGCGCTTGGATATGTCGGTATGTTCTTTGCGCAAATCATTCAAGCGGCAATTTCGCGTCAAAAGGAATTTTTAGCTGACGCCTCAAGCACACAATACACACGCAATCCTCAAGGCATAAAATCTGCCCTGCAAAAAATCGCACAGGTTTCAAGCACCTATGAAGCAAGTGAAGATTCTCCCAAAAAGCCCACCTATCTTACCAATCCCAAAGCAAGTTCTTGCGCACATATGTTTTTCCTGCCTTGCCGTGCTATGATTTTTGCTACGCACCCACCCTTAGAGCAGCGAATCCTCCGCCTAGAACAAATGGGCGCAAAGTAATAGAATCAATTTTTATTATTTTTCGCTTATTCCCTTGACAAACACCAAGTATCAGGCTTTATAATGTCAATTTATCTTTTATTCTAAGGAGTGAATATGCAAAATAAATCTCTTAATAAAACACGCAGAAATATTCTAAAATCTGCAAGTATTGGCGCGGGTATAGTGGTGCTTAGTGGTGCTTTTAGCGTGATGAATGCAAAAGATTCCAAAGTGCGCGACTTGCCAGAAAAACTTGTCAAAGAGTGGGATAAAACTTTTCTCAAAAGCGATAAGGTTACGCATAGCAAGGTTACCTTTCATAATCGCTGTGGAATCACACTCGTAGCAGATATGTATGTGCCTAAAAATGCAAAAGGCAAACTTCCTGCCATTGCGGTGAGTGGTCCCTTTGGCGCAGTCAAAGAGCAATCTAGCGGACTTTATGCGCAAACTTTGGCAGAGCGCGGGTTCATCACCCTAGCTTTTGACCCAAGTTTCACGGGAGAGAGTGGAGGTGTGGCAAGATATGTCGCCTCACCCGATATTAGCACAGAGGATTTTAGTGCAGCGGTAGATTTTTTAAGCACACAAAAGAATGTGGATAAAGAGAGAATCGGCATTGTTGGAATTTGTGGTTGGGGTGGATTTGCCCTCAATGCAGCGGCAAATGACCCACGCATTAAAGCAATCCTAGCTTCCACAATGTATGATATGAGCCGCGTGAATGCAAAGGGTTATTTTGATAAAGAAGATAGCAAAGAAGCAAGAGCGCAAAAGCGCAAAACTCTAGCAGAACAAAGAATCAAAGACTATGAAAGTGGCAAATATGCACTCGCTGGGGGTGTGCCTGAAACCCTGCCTAGTGATGCGCCGCAGTTTATGAAAGATTATCACGCCTATTACAAAACTCCGCGTGGCTATCACAAACGCTCACTTAATTCCAATAGTGGGTGGAATCTCACTTCCTCTCTAAGCTTTCTTAATATGCCCATTCTTGCATACAGCAATGAAATAGAGAATGCAGTTTTGATAATCCACGGGGAAAATGCGCATAGCAGATATTTCAGCGAAGATGCCTACAAAAAACTTAAGGGTAAAAATAAAGAGTTATTGCTTATCAAAGACGCAAATCATACAGACTTATATGACAATACACAAAAGATTCCTTTTGACAAAATAGAAGCATTTTTTAATGCAAATTTGAAGTAAGAAATGCGAAGGAACAATATGCGCAAATACACTTTTCTTTGTTTGTTGTTTGCGCTGCTAACGCAATGTGCTTTAGGCAAGGACTTAAGGGGGGAATTGGAGGAACAAATGCAAATACAAATGCAATTTCAAAGCAAAAGCTTTATTTTGTCTTTAGAAAATAATGCAACCGCAAAGGACTTTTACGCGCTTTTACCTTTAGCTTTAAGCTTTAGCGATTATGTAGGCAAGGAAAAGATTGCTAGGCTTGAAGAAAGCCTAAGCACACAAGAGAGTGGAGAATACAACCCGCAAAGCGGTGATTTTTTCTATTTCGCCCCTTGGGGCAATGTCGGAATCTTTTACGCCAAACAGCCTCCCTATAAGGGCTTAATTAAATTGGGCGCACCCAAGGCAGAAAAAGAATCTTTTATTGCACACCTAAAAGCCCAAAAGCAAGATTTTATCCTCACGATAGAAAAATATCCTAGAGAGGAGTAAAGATAACTTAGTGCTTTTTAGGTATTTTGGGATAAAGGTTGGATACCAAAAAAAGAACCATCGTTTATATTGTGTAGAAGTAGTGATATGAGATTTGCAAATTCAACCCCCTTGACAAACACCAAGTGTAAGGCTTTATAATATCATTTTATTTTTCAACAATAGGAGGCGCGATGCAGACAAATAAACAATCCCTAGAGCGCAGGAAGTTTCTAAAGACTTCACTAAAAACTGCGGCAGGTTTAGGAGTTTTAGGTATCAGTGGCGTATATTTAACGCAAAACAGCGCGAATGCGACAAATCCAATCCAACTAAAGGAACAAACAATGAATCTTACCCCCAAAGCAAAACAAACCTTTGAAAAACTCTTTGGCAACATTAATGTGCCACTTGCAAAGAGCGACCCCGAGTTTTTTACCAATTATGTGAATTTTGCCTTTGATGAAGTCCCCGCAGAATCCAAGCTTGAGCTTAAAGAAAATTTGATGATTATCCTTGCTTCACTTGTGGCGATTCCGGCTTTGAGTGAGTTTAAAACGATTCTAAAGGCAGCTTTGAAAAATGGTGTTGAACCTGTGGCAATCAAGGAAATTCTCTACCAAGCCACGCCTTATGTGGGTATGGGAAAAACCATAGACTTCATTAATGCAAGCAATGAAATCTTTACACAACAAGGAATCGCACTGCCTTTAGAATCTCAAGGCAAGATAGAATATGCCCAAAGGAGAGAAAAGGGGCTTGAAACCCAACGCGCACTTTTTGGTGAAGCCATTGATAAAGGCAATGCAGCAGCACCAAAGGATTATCAACATATCCGCACCTTTTTAAGCGCAAACTGCTTTGGGGATTATTACACGCGTGGTGGGCTTCCTTTAAAATTTCGTGAGCTTTTAACCTTTGTATATATTCTCTCAATGGGTGGGGCGGATTCTCAAGTGAGAGCGCATATTGCAGGGAATCTAAGAATTGGCAACGATAGAAACAAACTCATTGCAGTTGTTACTGCACTTGTGCCTTATATCGGCTACCCTAGAAGCCTAAATGCCCTAAGTGCGCTTGATGAGATAGCACCTTTACGCTAGAAAAAGTGGTATTATAGACTCCTTTTTGCTTGAGAGAGGGGTAGAGTTTGAAAGCTATGGCAAGGACGGCTGGAATTTTTTGCATCGTTGTGCCAATAAGCAAGAAATAGAAAAACTAAAAATTGCTTGTAAATATGGTGCAAACATTGATTCAAGGACGCAGATTCAAATAGGCAAACATAAGATTTCCCAAACGCCCTTGATGATTCTACTTCTCTCTAGCTCCTCCCTAAAATACAAGCAATAAAAGCCCTCATTGCGCTTGGTGCAGATGTGAATGCGACCGATAAACAAAAAAGTGTTTTGGATATGGCATTAAACGATAAAGAGAGCCTAAAACGAGCAGGGGCGAAAAGCTATAAAGAACTTTGTGCTTTGTGAATCTAGGCGGTGGCGTTTGTAAGGAATCCCCCTATTTTACTCTTTGCTTTTTTTAAATGACTAGGGGAATAATCAAAAATTTTTAAAAATTTCTCATTCACTAAAGAGGAATCTAGTAAATTCAGCCCCCCCACCAATCTCATAGCAAAGGAATCAAGCAAAATCTTATTTTTTTATATTCTCCTCAAATTCCCTTGACAAACACTAAGTGTCAGGCTTTATAATTATAAAATCCATTTGATAAGGACAGATATGCGAACCCTCATCCATAAACTTTTTAGCCTTAAAGAGGGGGAATTTAAGATTCTAGCTCTTTCTTGCGGATTTATCTTTATGCTCTTTAGCTCTTATGCGATTTTGCGTCCTATGCGCGATGCTTTTGGGCTAGAGGGAGGGCAAGAGGAGCTAAAATGGCTCTTTTTGGCAACTTTTATTTCCTGTATCCTTGCGTCTTTGCTTCTAATGTGGCTAAGTGGCAGGATTAAGCGGAGATTCTATACGGATTGTGTCTTTATCTTTTTTGCGCTCAATCTGCTTATTTTCTATGCGTTAATGCAAGTTTTTGCGCCACACACACCCGAATTTATTTGGCTTTCTCGCGTGTTTTATGTGTGAATTAGCGTCTTTAACCTCTTTGCTTTTTCTTCTGCTTGGAGCTTACTTGCCGATGTTTTTAGCAAAGAGGCAAGCACAAGGCTTTTTGGCATTATCTCCGCAGGGGCAAGTCTTGGGAGCATTGCGGGGGCAAGTAGCGTAAGCGTTTTGGTGGCAAATTTTGGTGTGGCGAATCTCGTCTTTCTCTCTGTTGCTCTGCTTCTTATTGGAATCGTGCTAAAGAATCTTATTTTGCGTGAATTGCGGCATTTTGAAAATGCGGAATCGTTAGAGCGATTTGAACACACCATTGGTTCAAGCAATCCCTTTGTGGGGTTTAAGCTCATCATTGCTTCTAAATATTTGTTGCTACTTTGCGCCTTTATTCTCTTGCTTACAAGCGTTTCTACCTTTTTGTATATGGAACAAGCAAGGATTGTCCGCGAAGTTTTCCCCACGCGAGAGGCAAGAATCGCAGCATTTGCGAATATTGACCTCATTGTGCAAGTTTCTGCATTGCTGATTCAAATATTCCTCACTGCAAAAATTGCAAAATTTTTTGGAATCACGAGCCTTTTAAGTATTCTTGGTTTTGTCATTGCGCTAGGATTCATCGTCCTTAGCTTCACGCACCCTGCATTTTTGCCTTTGGCTGTGGTGATGAGTATCCGCCGTGTAGGCGAATATGCGCTCGTCAAACCCGGACGCGAAATGCTCTTTGTGCCACTTGATGCGGATTCTAAATATAAAGTCAAAAACTTCCTTGATGCTGTCGTATATCGCGGAGGAGACGCACTCTCTGCTCAAGTAGAAAGCCTACTTGCAAACATTGGAATCTTGTGTGTGCTGCTAAGTGGTGCTGCGATTTCTTTTGTTTGGGGGTTGCTTGGAGTGTTTTTAGGCAAGAGTTATGCAAAAATAAAATAAGTGCGCTTCACGAAGCCTTTACACTTATGAGATATAATTACAGCTTTTGTTTAAGAGGATAGGATTAGATTAATGTTTTCAAAGTTTTTTATTCATCGTCCGGCTTTTTCTGCTGTAATTTCTATCATCATTGTAATTGCTGGGCTTATTTGCGCTTTTAATCTCCCCATAGAACAATATCCAAAGCTTGTCCCCACTCAAGTGGTTGTGAGCGCAAATTATCCCGGAGCTAGTGCAGAGACAATTTCTACAAATGTTGCAAGTATTTTAGAAAATAGCATTAATGGAGTAGAGGATATGATTTATATCCAAACCTCTACGACTTCTAGTGGTACAATGAATCTTAGTGTTTTTTTCAACAATGAGGCAAATCCAGATATGGCGGTTGTTAATGTGAATAATCGTGTGCAAGCTGTGTTAAATCAGCTTCCTACCGAAGTGCAGCGGCTAGGTGTTACCGTACGCAAACGCTCCACTGCAGTAGTAGGAATGTATCATATCTATTCGGATAATCCGCAACACACGCAACTTTATTTGGCAAATTATGCGATTCTCAATGTGATTGATGAATTAAAGCGAATCTCTGGAATTGGCGATGTGGATTTGTGGGGACGCTCGGATTATGCAATGCGAATTTGGCTTTTGCCTGATAAATTAGCCTCTTTGGATTTAACACCCTTAGACATTATTGACAAAGTCCAAGAGCAAAACTCGCAGTTTGCACCCGGAAAACTTGGTGTAGAACCCATAATGCAAGCTGACTTTGCCTATACAATCACTGCTAAAGGTTTATTCTCTAGCCCACAAGAGTTTGAAAATATCATTATTAAAGCAAACCCCGATGGCTCTGCACTTAGATTAAAAGATGTTGCAAGAGTTGAGCTTGGAGCGCAAGAATATCTCACTTCTTACTTTTATAACAATACCCCCTCCATTCCCATTAGAATCACTCTACAACCCGGCGCAAACATTCTTAATGTTGCTAACAATGTGCAAAAGACAATGGAAAGACTAGCATTGAAGTTTCCTGAAGGAATGAAATATTCTAATCCTTTTCGCCCGACAGAATTTATCGTGGAATCTATGAAAGAAGTAATGAAAACCTTTGTGGAAGCCATTATTCTAGTTGTTTTAATTATCTATCTTTTCTTGGGTAGTTTTAGAGCAACGATTATTCCTTGCATTGCGATTCCTGTTTCGTTAATTGGGACATTTATTGGACTTTATCTCTTTGGCTTTACAATCAATCTTTTAACGCTTTTTGGGTTGATTTTGGCGATTGGAATCGTGGTAGATGATGCAATCATTGTCATTGAGAATGTAGAACGCATTATGCATCAAGAGCATTTAAGCGCGAAAGATGCCACAATAAAATCTATGCAAGAAATCACAACTCCCGTGATCGCTATTGTGCTTGTTTTGAGTGCAGTCTTCATTCCTGTGGCGTTTATGGGAGGATTTAGCGGAGAAATTTATCGTCAATTTGCAATCACCATCGTAATTTCAGTCGTAATTTCCGGCTGTGTCGCACTCACACTCACGCCTAGTCTTTGTGCAATGTATCTTAAAAAACAAGAAAAGAAACCCGCCCTTATTGCTAAATTTGACGCACTCTTTGAAAAATTTACTTTAAAATTCTCTTCACAGACTGCAAGAGTGCTAAAAAGAGGGTTATTGTTTATGTTGCTTTGGGTGGGAATGCTTGTAGTTACTTACGATTTATTTAGCAGAGTTTCCCGCTCACTTGTGCCATCAGAAGATATGGGAATCGTCAATATCAACACTCTTTTGCCTGAAGGAGCTTCCCTTTCTCGCACAACGCAAGTGCAAAAGGATTTGATTGCTATTTTAGAGCAAAACCCCCTCATTGCAGAAATGACAACGATTGCGGGATATAGCCAATTATCTCAAGGGCTTAAAAGTAGCGGTGGAACAGGATTTTATCGCCTCATTGATTGGAGTGAGCGCAAAGAATCCTCCCAAAGCGACAAGGCTTTTATACGCGAGATTACCCAAAGATTACAGAATTATCCTAATGCGCGTTTTATCGCAACTCCTTCACCAACAATTATCGGTTTAGATGCTAGTGGTGTAAATATTTATATTCAGAGTAAAGAGGGTGGAAGCCTAGAAGACCTTAAAAAATATGCCGATTTAATGGTGCAAGAAGCCCTCAAGCGCAAAGAGATTCGTCATATCTTTACAAATTTATCTGTCAATACTCCGCAAGTTGCCATAGAGTTAGACAGGGAAAAGGCGTCTGCCCTTAATGTCAATATTAACGAAGTTTTTAGGACAATGCAGGTAACTTTTGGGAATTATTATATTAATAATTTTGAGCTTTTTAATCGCACCTTTAGAGTGATTGCGCAATCCGAACAAGACTTTAGAAAAACTCCAGAAAACTTAAATTCTGTTTTTGTGAAATCAAGAGATGGAAACTTTGTGCCTTTAAGCACTCTTATAAAATTCCATTATACCATAGGTGCAGAAATCGTCAATCGCTTCAATCTCTTTCCTGCGGCACAAATCGTTGGCTATCCAAATGAAGGTTATTCTAGCGGAGATACAATCGCCATAGTAGAAGAAATTGCTCAAAAGATTCTACCTCAGGGTTACGACATTGCCTATTCAGGCTCAACCTATCAAGAAAAAGTCAGTCAAAGCAGTGGCGCAACAGCCTTTGTTTTTGGGCTAATATTTGTTTTCTTGATTCTTGTTGCACAATATGAGCGTTGGCTTATGCCGCTATCTGTTCTTAGTGCCGTTCCTTTTGCGCTTTTTGGGGCAATTTTAGCAACCTTTTTAAGAGGTTTAGAAAATGATATTTATTTTCAAGTTGGATTACTTGTCTTAATCGCCCTTGCAGCAAAGAATGCTATTCTTATCGTAGAATTTGCCACACATTTAAGGGAGCAGGAAAAGAAAAGCATTGTGGAATCCGCTATTGGTGCAGCAAAACTCCGATTCCGCCCTATTGTAATGACTTCATTAGCTTTTAGCATAGGCGTTTTGCCTCTTGCGTTAAGTAGCGGGGCAGGAGCTTTAAGCCGACATTCTATTGCCACAGGTGTGCTTGGTGGAATGCTTGCCGCGACTTTTTTGGCAGTCTTCTTTGTACCTTTATTTTATATGTATCTTGCGCGTTTTAGTGAGTGGATACAACAAAAATATGGAAAAAATATAGAATCTTAAAAAGCAAGATTCCATTGTAAAAGCTTGTTTTGCCATATTTAGATTGCCACGAAAACTAGGGATTTCTTGCAGTGATAGAAAGTCAGCCACCTTGTCATCGCGAGCAAAGCAATCCATAATCTAGTATGCAGAAACCTTTTTGCGATAGAATCTTTATAGATGAGATTCTGTGAATCTTCCGCTAAGGGCAAGGTAGTGATTCCGTTTCTTGATATAGCTTGACGAAATATTTTAAAAATCTTCACAAAAACTTGACAAAATCGCTATAAACTTTTGCATAATTTAATCTTAAAGGACACATAATGGATGCTAAACTTTTATCTCTGTTATTTTTAAGTTCTGCCTTGTTGGCAAATCCTAATCCCCCCGCAGAAGAAACTATCAATCTATCACAAACCCCACAATATGCTACTATGTCAGCACAGAATCAGGCTCCAACCCAACCAATGCAACAAACACTTTCTGCACAAGGGAATAATGCAATTCAGCAACCTGCTCCAATGCAGCCAATGCATAATATGTCCTATCCCAATAATATGGCAGGAGGCTATGGTGGTGCTTCCTTGCAAAAAGTTTTTGCTAAAGTTCAGCAAATGTATCCCGGCTCATTCGTTACCGATGTGGATTATAAGGGTTTTGGTTATGAGATTGAAATTAATGATAGTTTGGAGTTATTATTTGATATGGGTGGAAATTTATTGTGGCAAAAATGGGATTAAGCCTTTAACTTTTGTCTTTTTATTGAGTAAAATGCACTTTAATATTTAAAGCCTTTTAACTTTTATAAGGATAGAACACAGACTTTTAATCAAAGCAAACAAGAAATTAGGAGGGTTGATTGCTACATTATTATCTTACAAATCCTAAGCGGACAGGTGCTGTATGCTCTAGTTCTAGGTATCTCGCAGAAATGATTACACAAAATATCGGCATTGAGAAAGCCTCTACTATTATTGAAATAGGTCCCGGAATGGGGGCTTTTACAAAAGTTATTTTGCGTAAAAAGTCAGATTCCGCGCGTTTGTTTGCTGTTGAAATCAATCCTAAAATCGCAGAAAGGTTGCATACAAAATTCCCAAGTTTAGATATTGCATTAGGCTCTGCGGAATCCTTACAGGCAATGATGAAAGAGAGGCAAATAGAATCTGCTGATGTGATTGTGTCAGGGATTCCTTGGGCTCTTCTAAGCAAAGTCGCACAAAAGCGCATTTTAGAAAATATTTATGAAGCCCTCAAGCCCGGCGGATATTTTGCTACTTTTGCTTATATTTTGCCTACAATGGGCGCAAAGAGATTCCGTAAAAGAATCTATGGAGATAAAATATTTAGTGAGATTAAAAAATCTAAAATTGTATGGAATAATATTCCCCCCGCGTTTGTGTATTATTGCAAAAAATAATTTGATTCCATCTCTCTTGTTTTACTATAGTATAATCTTTGCAAGTGTATTTTTGCAATCCAATTAAGTGAGATTTATAAAATAAAACTTAATTTAAGGAAAAAATTATAAAAGTATGTTATAATTCTAACTTTTTTGAAGCAAATTATAATGAAAGGTAAAATTATGAATATTACCAAAATGGCAAAAGCCAATGAAATTAAACGCGATTGGGTTGTTTTGGACGCTGAAGGTAAAACATTTGGTCGTCTCATCACTGAAATTGCTACTCTTTTAAGAGGTAAGCACAAACCAATCTATACTCCCAATGTGGATTGTGGCGATTTCGTGATTGTTGTAAATGCGCCTAAAGCAAAATTTAGCGGAATGAAACTAGAAGATAAAGAATACTTCACGCATTCAGGATATTTTGGTAGCACCAAATCAAAAACTCTTCAAGAAATGTTACAAAAGCACCCAGAAAAGCTTTATAAACTAGCTGTTCGTGGTATGCTTCCTAAAACAAAACTAGGACGCGCAATGATTAAAAAACTAAAAGTCTATTGCGATGCAAATCACCCGCATAGTGCGCAAGTTTCCAAAGAATCAAAATAAGGATTAAAGAATGGCAAAAATTTATGCAACAGGAAAAAGAAAAACAGCTATCGCAAAAGTATGGTTAGCCCCGGGTAGTGGCAAATTAAGTATCAATGAAACAAGTCTTAACGATTGGCTAGGGGGACACGAAGCGATTAAAATGAAAGTAATGCAGCCATTGCTTTTAACAAAACAAGAAAAAAGTGTGGATATTGTGGCAGTTGCTTTTGGAAGTGGATATTCTGCTCAAGCAGAAGCACTTAGACACGGAATCTCTAAAGCATTGGCACTTTATGATACAAATTTTAGAGCAATTCTTAAGCCTAAAGGCTTATTAACTCGCGATTCAAGAGTGGTAGAGCGTAAAAAATACGGAAAACGCAAAGCAAGAAGAAGCCCACAATTCTCAAAAAGATAATCAAATTTTTATTCCAAAAGCTCCTTGTTGGCTTTTGGATAGATTAGTTTCTATTATTATCTATACTTTTGCTTTGATAGAATATTTGGCAATCATTGGAAAGATTCTACAAGCATTTACAAAAACCAAAGAGAATAATGAATGCTCAAAACTCTCAAAAAATATCTAAGCACTCAAAGCACAAATTTTAATCTAATTTTGTTTTTTCATTTCTTTTTTATTGCGGTGTTGTGTGGGATTCATTTTGTATTCCATTTTATAGATTTTTTACACTTGCAAATACCTCAAAATTTTTTTGAAGGGACATTGATTCTTACTTCAATGGACGCTTACCATTATGCAAAAGGTGCGCGAGATTTCCTTGATTTGTTAAATACTGACCCTAAATTGGGGGAGATATTGAGGGCATTTAACACTTTGCACCCTCTTGCAATTCTTGGTGGAATCCTTGCGTTTTGCACAAATTTAGGATTTGTTTTGACTTGGAGCAGTGTTTTTTTTAGTGTAAGCACAGCTGTTGGGCTTTATTGGTTGGTCTATCAAATTTCTATCAAAGTTTTACGCAATGATTTATGGATTTCCCTAAAATTGCAATCACAGAGTCAAGATTTACTCTCTCTAGCCCCATTTATCCCCTTGTTATCGTTTTTGGCGAGTTTAGTTGCGATTCTTTCTCCTAGTTTTTATCAGCGCGTAGGAGTGGGATATTTTGATACAGATATGTTATTGCTTACATTTCCTTTGTTTGCCCTACTTTTTTTATTGCAATTTTTAAGCACACCCCGCTTGTCTCTAAAGCACCTTGTGCTTTTTGCGCTTTTTGGTTATTTGGCGATTGCTTGGCACAATGGAATCCAAAATTTATTGCTTTTGGGATTTTTATTTTTTCTGTGCTTAGAGCTTATAAATTTCTTTAAAATGCGAAGAATCACACCTAAGAGCATTCTATTAATTTCTGTTTTTTTGGTGATTCTTACACCCTCCCCTTTTGGTTTCCTTGTATTAATTTTTCTCCTTTTTGGAATTGCAAGGTTTCCGCAATGGTTTTGGGTTTGGCTACTTTTTGCCGTAGTGTATGCAGTGGCTTTTGGATTGCTTAACCCATTGTTAGCGCAAATCAATGCTTATATTTTTGGCGCAACACAATATGCAAAGACTTATGTTTATGCCTCTGTGGTCAATGGAATTTTAGAAACAATGCCCTCTAATTTGCCAACACTCATAAGTCGCAGTGGAGGGGTTGGAATCTTTAGCTTGGCACTTTTTGGATTTATGTCCTTTGGAGTTGTGAGTGTTTTCCCAAGATTTAATCCCTATCGTTTAAGATTGTTGGGGTGGAATCTAAAAACTTCTTTGGATTTTGCTAAGTATGGTGAGAAATTTAAGGAGTGCAAATTTCTCTTTTTTTTGCTTTTGCCCTTTTGCTTCTTGGGCTTGGCTTCCATTCAACTAGGTATGCGTTTTAGTTTTTTCTTAACTCCCATTATTGCCTTAGGTATTGCATTTTTTTTGTTGAAATTTTTAAGTCTTTTTGCAAGATTCCTTGTCCCAAGTTTGCTTGTGGTAAGTGCTATATCTGCTCTTTTTATTGCAAATTTAAATTATAGAATACCACAGCCGATTTTAACGCATACAGAAGTTCAAGCATTGAAAGATTTGGATTCCAAGTTAAATCCTCAAGATATTTTACTTTCTTGGTGGGATTATGGATATGCTTTGCGTTATTTTACAAAGGCGCAGGTCTTGCTTGATGGCGCAAGACATTCGGGAGCTATAAATTTTCCAATTGCAAAGATTCTATTTAGTTCCTCGCCCACATTGTTTTATAATTTTTCTTTACAACTTGCCACCGCAATGCAAACTCACCCCTCAAAAGAATGGAATAAAATCTTTGAAATCCTTGCAAGAGACAAAGGTGCAGAGGATTATTTAAAGGAATTAGAATCGGAATCTACACCCATAACATTGGTTAAGGGAGCAAAAGTATATTGGATTCTACCCTTGCGCATTTTGCCTCTATTGGCAAATGTTTATAGTTTTGCTAATGTGGATTTAAAAAATGGAAAACCTCTGCATTCCAACACTTTTGTCTTTTGGGATTCTAAACAGAGTCCTCCTAATTCAACACCTCAAGCGATTATTAACCTTTATGACAACTTTTACACGCAATACACGATAGGGCAAAATCAGATATTATTAACTCAAGTTAATTTTGGTAAAAACTCCCTTTTGTTAAGCGATTGTTATTTAAAAAGTAATATCATTCAAATTTTACTTTTTGCAAATTATCCCAATCGCGTTAGTGTTAGTGGGGACATTGTGCGCATATTGCGATTGGATTAAGGAGTGTAGAATGTGTGGAATTGCGGGTGCTTTAAATTGTTCAAAAATTTCTTTAGATGAAGTGTATGGATTAATGCAGCATCGCGGACCTGATGATAAGGGAATGTTTTACGATTCCACACAAGGCGGTTTGTTACAGCTTTTTCACGCGCGTCTTAGCATTCAAGATTTAAGTGCTTTAGCGCACCAACCGATGGTTTATCAGGATCTGTCTCTGATATTCAATGGGGAGATTTATAATCATCTGACATTGCGCGAGGGTTTGGAGTTTGACTTTAAAACACATAGCGATACAGAGACGCTTCTTGCTTTATTTGCCAAGTTTGGAGAGGATTTTTTGGAGCATTTAAATCGGCTAGATGGAATGTTTGCGTTTGTGCTTTATGATAAAAAGAATCAAAAACTTTATTTTGCTCGGGATAGAATGGGCAAAAAGCCACTTTTTTGTTACAGGAAAGATTCTAAACTTGTTTTTGCGAGTGAATTAAATACGCTTTGTGGAATCCTCAAGCTTTTAAAATTGCCTTTAGAAATAGATTTTGATGCGATTAATTTTTATTTGCAAAGCGGTTTTTTCTATCAAGATGGCGCACCTTATCAAAATGTGTTTGCGATTCCAAATGCGCATTATGGCATCTTGGATTTGGATACTTTTTCTTTAACATTAAAACCTTATTTTAAGTTAGAATCCTGCTATAAAATGCCAAAAATAAACGATGAAAAAGAGGCGTTAGGTATTTGTGAGAATTTGCTTAAACAAAGTATTCAAATGCGTATAGAATCCTCTGATTTGGAAGTGGGGGCATTTTTAAGTGGCGGGATTGATAGCTCTCTCATCGTGGCTTTAGCTTCCCAAATGAAGCCCAATTTGCGCACTTTTACAATCAGTTTTGAAAAAACTGCATTGGACGAATCGTCTTTAGCGCAAAATACGGCAAGGAAGTTTGGCACTTCTCATCAAGTTTTAAGGATAAGCACGAATTTAACCCAAGATGTGCCAAAAATTTTACAAGCTTATGGGCGTCCATTCTTTGATAGTTCTGCGATTCCTAGTTTTTATGTGGCAAAAGCAGCAAGAGAGCATTTGAGTGTTGTCTTAAATGGAGATGGAGCAGATGAGTTGTTTGGTGGTTATAGGCGGTATGTTGGGCATTTGTTAATGCCTAAAGTTTTGCCTTTTGTTTTTGTTAAAAATTTTCTTCCAAACCCTCAATCCAAGCAATCTTTATATAATTATTTCTACCGACTTTTACAAATGGCTGGAGCGTATAAATGCGATGTGAGTGAATATTACTTGAGTGCAAGTACAGATATTTTTACAGGATTCTATTCTTTTAAAAGTGAATCTTTACGAGGATTTCAAACAGAGGTAAAAGCAGTTTTTGAGGGTGGATATTCTCCTCTTTCGCAAATGTTGCTCCTAGATTCTTCGCATTTGCTTTTGTGTGATTTGTTGCCCAAAATGGATATTGCTACAATGTCGCATTCTTTAGAGGCGCGTTCTCCCTTTTTGTCTAAAGGTTTAGTGGAGTTTGCACCAACTTTGGCGGATAATTTAAAAGTGCGCGGGAAAACAACTAAATATTTATTGAGGAAATTAGCGCAAAAATATTTAGCCAAAGAAGTTGTGAATGCTCCTAAAAGGGGCTTTGAAGTTCCTCTTAGTTCTTGGGTAGATGGGGAGCTTAAGGAGTGTATTTTAGATAGTTTGCAAAATCCTAAAATTTCTCACGAATTTTTGCCTAAAAGTTTGATAGAATCGCTTTGTAATGCGCCACAAATTTATCCTAGAGAAAAACGCGCAAAAATGCTGTGGAGCTTATTTGCTCTTGAAATATGGAATCAACATTTAAAGGAAAATCAATGGAATTAAAGAAAGAGGAATTAGAAAGATACCATCGCAATATTTTATTGAGCGGGATTGGAATAGAGGGACAAAAAAAGCTTAAATCTGCAAGTGTGCTTGTAGTCGGGGCTGGTGGGTTAGGTTCTAGTGTGCTTTATTATCTTGTGGCGGCTGGAGTGGGGAATCTTGGTATTTGCGATGGAGATGTTGTGGATTTAAGCAATCTTCAGAGACAGGTTTTGCACAATATGCAAGATTTAGGAAAAAACAAGGCAGATTCTGCATTTCAGAAGCTTACTGCATTGAATCCAAATTTAAATTTGCAAGTTTATAGAAATCGGTTGAATGCAGAGAATATTCAAGAGGTTATTAAGCCCTATGATTTGGTAGTAGAAGCCACAGACGCCTTTACCTCCAAGTTTCTTGTTAATGATGCGTGTATCTTGTCTAATAAGATTTTGGTGCGCGGAAGTGCCTTGCATTTTGGTGGTCAGGTAATGAGTGTGAAGCCAAGAATAAGCGCGTGTTATTCTTGTTTGTTTGATTCTCCGCCAACAACTGAAATGCCAACGGGTGCAAGTGTGGGGATTCTGGGTGCCACAGCTGGATTGTTTGGCATATTAGAAGCAGCAGAGGTTATTAAGATTATCACAGAAGTGGGTGAGCCTCTTTTTGATAAACTGCTTACTTGTGATATTCGCTCAATGGATTTTCGTAAAATTGCTATTAAGCGTAATCCAAATTGCCGAGTATGTGGAATAAATGGAATCAAGAAATTGGAGAGCGCTTTGTATGCATAGTGGTGCAATGGAATTTGTTTGGAATAAATCCTCACGAATAAAAGCTTAGCTTTAATTTAGCTAAATTTAAATAATTTTTTAGTAAAATAAACACCTTTTATTTTATCAAATTTCACACACGCTAATCCTAGTTTAGGTTGCGCAATGAATTTAAGCGTTTAAGGAGCGTGGAGGGAAAACCAAAACAAATAGGAGAATACTATGGTAACAATGAAAGATCTTTTGGAATGCGGTGTGCATTTTGGACACCAAACAAGACGATGGAATCCAAAAATGAAAAAATACATTTTTGGTGTGCGCAAGAATATTCATATCATTGATTTGCAAAAAACCTTGCGTTATTTTCGCTACACTTATAATATCGTGCGTGATGCAGCAGCAGAGGGTAAGACAATTATGTTTGTAGGGACGAAAAAACAAGCAAGTGAGACACTTAAAGCTTACGCGGATAGTGTGAATGCGCCTTATGTGAATTATCGTTGGCTTGGTGGAATGCTCACAAACTTTTCAACCATTAAAAAGTCCATTCGTAAGCTTGAAATCATTGAGGAAATGGAATCTAGCGGACAAATTGATTTGCTAACAAAAAAAGAAAAATTGATGATTCAGCGCAAAAAAGAGAAATTAACGCAATATCTTGGTGGTGTGCGTCATCTTAAGAAAGCTCCAGATATGATTTTTGTCATTGACGCGGCAAAAGAAAAAATCGCTGTGGCAGAGGCTAGAAGACTTGGAATCCCTGTGGTTGCGCCGTTGGATACAAACTGCGACCCCGATATGGTGGATTATCCAATTCCCGGAAACGATGATGCGATTCGTTCTATTCAACTATTCTGCAAGGAAATGGCAGAGGCTATTACAGAAGGACGCGCAATCGCAGGTGGTGAAGCACCGGTATCTGAAGTGGTAGAACCTGCGAGTGAAGAGGAGAAACAAGAAGTGCTTGAGGAAGCAATGAGCGAAGAAGATTTCGCCAAAAGTGTAGAAGCAGAATAAGGAGAGGCAATGGCAGAGATTAGCGCACAACTCGTAAAACAACTCCGCGATATGACAGATGCGGGAATGATGGATTGCAAAAAAGCCCTTGTAGAAGTGGGTGGCGATTTAGATAAAGCTGTAGAATACTTAAGAGAAAAAGGGCTTAGCAAAGCAGCAAAAAAGGCTGATAGAGTAGCAGCAGAGGGTGCAATTAGCCTTAAAGTTTCTCCTGATTTCAAAAAAGTGAGTATGGCAGAGATTAACTCCGAGACAGACTTTGTTGCTAAAAATGACGGCTTCAAAGAGCTAAGCGCAAAGACGATTGCATTGGTGCAGGATTCTGATGTTTCCAGTGCAGAGGAGCTTCACACTTTAACCCTTGAGGGAGCGACATTTGAGGAATACTTAAAGTCTCAAATTGCAAAAATTGGTGAGAATATTGTTGTGCGTAGAATCGCAAAGATTAAAGCACAAGGTAGTGGAATCGTGAATGGTTATGTGCATTCTAACGGGCGTGTGGGCGTGATTATTGCACTCAAATGCCAAAACGAAGCTAATGCAGCAAAATTAGCGGACTTTACAAAGAATCTTTGTATGCACGCAGCGGCAATGAAACCTCAAGTGATTTCTTATCATTCCTTTGATAGAGACTTCATTAAGAGTGAAAAAACAGCAATCATTGCGGAACTTGAAAAAGAAAATGAAGAGCTAAAAAGACTTGGAAAGCCTTTGCATAAGATTCCACAATACATTAGTCAGCTAGAGCTAACAGATGAGATTCTAGCAAAGCAAGAGGAAGCTTTGAAGGCAGAATTGAAAGCGCAAGGCAAACCCGAAGCGATTTGGGATAAGATTTTGCCCGGACAATTAGAGAGATTCAAAGCAGATTCTACAATTTTAGACCAAAGGCTTACGCTACTTGGACAATTCTTCGTAATGGACGACAAGAAAACAATCGCACAAGTTTTAGCGGATAAATCCAAAGAACTCGGAGATTCTATTGAAGTCGTGGAATATGTGCGCTTTGAGCTTGGCGAGGGAATCGAGAAACAAGCTTGTAGCTTTGCAGATGAAGTAGCGGCACAATTAGGCTAAGCTTATAATGCTTGTTGCCAAGAATTTATCCTTTGCGTATGACCGCCCAATTTTAGAAAATGTTTCTTTGGAATTAGGAGCTGGAGAAACACTTTCTATTATGGGTGTGAGCGGAAGTGGAAAAAGTACACTTCTGCATATTCTTTCTGGATTCCAAAAGCCCCAAAGTGGCGAAGTAATGATATTGGGTAATGATATTTATCGTTTGCCTGCAGATAAGCTTCTTGCATTAAGGCGCAATGATATTGGTATCATTTTTCAATCCCATTATTTGTTTTCCGGATTTAACGCACAAGAGAACTTAGAGGTTGCGTCCCTCTTGAGTGGCGAAAAAATAGACCACGAACTCTTAAGCTTGTTTGGAATCTTAGAGATTCTCCCTCAAAACATTGGCACATTAAGCGGAGGGCAGCAGCAGCGGCTTTCTATTGCTAGGATTCTCACTAAAAGACCCAAAATTATTTTTGCCGATGAGCCAACGGGGAATTTAGATAGAGAAACGGCTTTTAGTGTAATGGAACTTTTGTTTGATTATGCGAAATTAACACAATCCTTGCTTGTTTTTGCAACGCACGACCCGATTTTAGCTAAAAAGGCAATGTATGCTTACAGGCTTGAGAATGCCACATTAAAACGGGCTGATTAGGCTGCAATGGGATTTGCTCACAGAGATTCTTGATTAATGGAACTTCTAGCTTATTTGACAGAGGGTAATGTTGCAAACTTTTTGTTGCTACTCTTGCGTTTTGCGGGAATCATTGCGTTTTTTCCTTTTTTTGAAAACCAAATGATTAGCAATTCCATTAAGGGTGCGCTCATTTTTTGGCTTACGATTGTTTTTATCCCCCTCTTAGATGTTGTGCCACCTGCAAATTGGACAATTTTGCGCTTTATTGTTGCAGGACTTTCAGAAATTATGCTCGGATTCCTTGCTTCTATGGCATTGCAAATTGTCTTTGGTATGATTTCCTTTGGTGGGGAGTTGATTTCTTTTGCAATGGGATTGACGATTGCCAATGCGTATGACCCCATCACTGGTGCGCAAAAGCCTATCGTGGGGCAACTGCTTACACTTCTTGCTCTGCTCATTGCTTTGGGGCTTGATTATCACCATTTGTTCTTTTATTTTGTGGGAGAAAGTATCAAAGAGATTCCGCTTGGCGGGTTTATGTATTCGCAAAATTATATAGAATACATTGTCAAGTCTTTTGCGCACCTTTTTGTGATTGGGCTTACGATGTCTTTTCCTATTATCGCCTTAATTTTGTTAAGCGATATTATTTTTGGTATGATTATGAAAGCGCACCCGCAATTTAACCTGCTAGCCATTGGATTTCCTGTGAAAATTGCGGTGGCTTTTGCTGTTTTGATTGTTATTATTCCTGCAATCATCTTGCATTTTAAGCGCGAATTTTTAAGCGCATTTGACGCGCTAACGATTCTATTTCAAACTACTTTTTAGCTTTTTTTGAATCGGGGCAATGACAAAACGCTAACTGCTACGTTATTCCCCCTTGTGTCATTACAAGGAATGTGCAAAACGAAGGACGAAGCAGTCCATAATGCAAATTTGCCTTTAAAGCATATTCTTCCGTCATTGCGAGATTCTGCATTGGTAGAATCGTGGCAATCCATAATCTTGCATAAAATAAAAGCCAACTATTCCGTCATTGCGAGAAACACGCAGTATTTCGTGGTAATCTACAATTTTGGATTGCTTTAAGGATTCTACTGCTTTAAAGATTCCATTGTTAGCGTTTTTGGTTGCTTAGATTATGGATTGCTTCATTTTGCTACACTTCATTTGCAATGACTGCTGCGTCCTTAGTGCATTTAATCCATTGTTCAAAATGGAATCCCCAAAACAAAAGGTTGATTAATTTTTTCCTAAAATTTTAAGCATTATAATCGTTTTTTAAAATGAGAAAATTTAGGATTTTCTATGCAAAAAGTTACAACTTATCAAGGTTTTGCAAAGACGAAACTCATCATCATTTTAGCCTTTATGTCTAGTCTTGCTCCTTTGACTACGGATATGTATTTACCAGCACTTGGGGAGGTGCAGAAAAGCTTTGCAACCACGCCCTTTTATACGCAACTCTCTCTTGCCGTCTTTTTCATCGCTTTTGCGTTTGGGCAGTTAATTTATGGACCTTTAAGTGATGTTTATGGACGCAAAAAACCTCTTTATGTTGGAGTTACACTTTTTATTGTCGCAAGTATCGCGTGCATTAGTTTTGATTCCGTGGATAGTTTTATCTCTTGGCGTTTTTTACAGGCACTTGGCGGTTGTGCGGGAGTGGTGATTGCGCGTGCAATTATCAATGATAATTTTGAGCTTAAAGAAGCCGCGAGTGCCTTTGCGTTAATGATGGTTGTTTCTAGTTTAGCACCGATGTTAGCCCCTGTATTTGGGGGATTTTTGCTAGATTATTTTCCGTGGCAAAGCATTTTTGTAACGCTTTTTGCGCTTGGGATTCTGCTTTTAATTTTTATCATCTTTGGGATTAAAGAGCAAAAATCCGCACAGAGTGTGAAACCAAACTTTAAAGCCATTATGCTAAATTATTTTCATATCTTGCAAGACCGCAGATTTCGCATTTATGTCTTATCTTTTAGCTTTGTTATGGCAACGATTTTTGCCTATATTACAGGCTCATCGTTTATTTTCCGAGAATATTTTGGTTTAAGCGAAAAAAACTATGGAATCCTTTTTGGTGTGAATGCCCTTAGTTTTATGATTTTTGCCAATATTAATGCAAGAATTGTGCGTAAATATTCGCCTTATGCGGTGTTGCCTTATGCGTTTGTTGTGATGCTTGGTATTGCTTTAGCATTGATTGTAGTGGGTTGGTTGGATTTGGGATTCTTGCCTTTTGAGATTCTTTTGTTTTTAATGCTTGGAATGAATGGTTTTATCGCACCCAATACGACAACTTTGGCAATGGCGCGTTTTAAGCAAATGTCTGGGAGTGCTTCAGCGGTTTTGGGAATGGTGCAATTTGTGTTTGCGGGGGCGATTTCCTTTATTGTGGGGGCTTTAGAGGCAAACACGCCTTTTCCTTTGGCTTTGATTATTGCGTGTTGTTTGCTTTTGGCTTGTGGAATCTACTTTTCACTCAATGCTAGAGAAGTACGCAGATATAAAAAGAAATTCTTAGGCTTTATTCTGCGAAAATAAGCTTTGAGATTCTTTTGTGATATAGTCTTGAATGCTTTGTTTGATTGCAGGGTTAATCTTGATTTCCAAATGTAAAATAGAAAGCGGTAGCCCAAATTCTTCAAGTTTGGTTGCATCTTTTGGCGTAACCAATAAGGAGGTTGCATTTAGCTTTGCGTATTCTTCTAAGATTGTGGTTTTATCAAAAAAGGAATGGTCTTTTAAGATAATTTTTCCTACCACATTGGGTAGATAATCGTCCAGTCGGGAAGGATTTGCGATTGCTGTGAGAAGCAACATTCTTTTTGTGGGAGAGAGTAGTTGCACTTTGCGCTCATAATCTATGCTTTCTTTGGCTAAAATATCCGCGCTTTTATAGGCACTTTTGCGTTCGCGATAGCCACCACTTGGGATACAAAAATCAAAGTAAGGTTCTAGCTTTGGTTGAAGCAAAATATTTAATTTTTTGAAATTAAAGCGGAATCCATCATCTAAAAAAATTACTTTAGCTCCTAATTCTTTAGCCTTTAAAATGGCTTGTTTGCGATTCTCACTCACGATAACGCTAGAATGATTTAAGGCTTTAGCGATCATAATTGCTTCATCTCCTGCGTTTTGCACATCGGCTTGAATATCGCCTTGAATGCTGACAATTTTTAATCCCTTGCTCTTGCGCCCAAAACCTCGTAAAATCACACAAGATTCTTGATAATCCTTTGCAATTTCTATAATAAAGGGAGACTTGCCACTACCACCTAAAACAAGGTTTCCTACGCTAATAATTGGAATCTCAAAATCATAAAAACGCGCAAATTTACGCTTTAAAGTAGCGATAGCACAATAAAGAACGCTAAAAGGCAAAAGGCAAAAGGCAAGGATTTTTTGTGGGGTGCTTGGTGCAAAAAAATATCGTTCAATCCCACGCATTAAACACGCTCACTCGCAAGACGCAAAACCTGTCTGCAAACATAGTCTATATCTTCCTTTTGCATTGCGCTATAAATTGGCAAACTTAAAATCTGCTGATAATTTTTGAGTGAAATAGGAAAATCGCTAATCTTGTATTTATATTTATTTTTATAGTAACTTAATAAATGCAATGGCACGAAATGCAATGCGCTTTCTATGCCGCACTCTTTTAGCTCACGAGCAAAATGATCGCGATTTTTATCTATTTTAATAATAAAATGAAAAAAGATATGCTCGGATTTAATGCTTGGCATAAAGAGATGAGGAGCATCAGATAATGTTTGAATGTAGTATTTAGCGATTTCTTGACGCTTTTTAATAATGCAATCAATCCGTTTTAATTGACTTAAGCAGAGTGCCGTATCAAGAAAGCTGATGTTGTATTTGTTTCCAATCCCAACTACATCATAAAGATATTGTGGGCGTGTGCTAGTAATTTTTTCGCTTACGATTCCGTGATAACGCAATAGTATTGCTTGTGAGGCGAGTTTTTCATCTTGTGTTGTGAGCATACCCGCTTGTGCAACTGGGTTTGCAGAATCTAACACAATACTAAAAATAGTCGCAAAGCTATAACGAGAACCTATTTTAAAACCATTTTGGGTTAATCCCAATGCCATTGTGGCATCTTCAATGATTTTAATATTATAATGTTCTGCAAGTTGGTAAAAAGGCTCTATATCACAAGCTTGTCCCGCAGTGTGGCTCACAATAATGGCGCGCAATTTTTTATTCCCAACTTTTTCCAAAGTTTCTTTGCATTTTTGTAGAGAAATCAAAAAGGTATCCTCTTCAATATCTACAAAAATAGGTTCTGCATCAAAATGCCGAATCATCTCTGGAAAACTAGGATGGCAATTTACGGGACACAAGATTTTATCACCACGTTTTAAATCCATTGCAAACAGGCATAAATGAAAAGCCGCTGTTCCACTAACTGCAGCAATGGCGTATGGAACGCCTATGTATTGTTTAAATTCTTTTTCAAGCTCTAAAACGATATTATGGCTTGGGTTTTCTAACACATTTAAAATTGCTTGTTTCTCTACTTCTGTAATGTCTGGAATAAAATAGGGGATATTTCGCATAGTTTTTCCTTATATTTGAGCAATTTCTGGCATTTTGCGCTTAAATCCAAAACGCAAAATTCTATCTTTAACTAACTTTAATGCGTCTTTGGGTAGCTTTTGTTGTAGAATCTCCTCTTCATCTACATTTCTCTCTAATAGTAACATAATTTTATCCAACACTTCATAAGAGAATCCCAACTCTTGTTCATCGGTTTGTCCCTCGTATAAATCTGCACTTGGTGCTTTTTCTATAATATTTTTTGGGATTTTTAAGCAGTGCGCTAGTCCATAGATTTCTGTTTTATAAAGATTGCCAATTGGATTGATTGCACAGGCTAAATCGCCATAAATTGTGCCGTAACCAAGCAAGATTTCACTTTTGTTGCTTGTCCCAATTACTAAAGCATTATTGGCAAAAGCATAATCGTATAAATATACCATTCGCAGTCTTGCGCAAAGGTTTCCTAATCGTAAGGGCGTGGAATCTAATCCTTGCAAAGTAGATTCAAAGGCGTTTTGAAGTTGATTGAGAGGGAGAATTTGATAAGAGATTCCAAACTTTTGACACAACTCCAATGAATGGGTTAAACTTGTTTTAGAGGATTGTTTAGAGGGCATTAAAAGTGCTTGATGACTTTTAGGAAAAGCAAGTTGGCAAAGACGCGCAACGACCGCAGAATCAATCCCGCCACTTAACCCAAATACAACAGAATCAAAGCCCTTTTCTTGAACTCTTGCGATAAGAAATTGGATAAGGTTTTGCTTGATTGCCTCAAAATCTCTCATTTTAAATTGCCTTTATTTTGGATAATGTTTATTTTTGGATTTAAAAATAAATATAAAATTTTCATCAAACCTATATTATATCTCATTTTTTAGATATAATATAGGTTTTAATTTTGCTTAAAGGAGAAAAATATGAAAAAGTTTCTTGCACTTTCACTTGTGCTAAGTGGCTCACTTTTTGCGGCTAATAATTTGTTTGAAATTACACCACAGGTTGGTGGCACTTTCCATATTGATAATGACCGCTATAAAGATAGTGCAGAATTAAGTTATGGCTTAAAATTTGCTAGTCGTATTGCGCCAAGTGTGCTTGCAGAGATTGGTTATGATCGCGCAGATAGCGCAAAAGGTAGCGAAAGAAATCAATCTACAGATATTAATCGTTATTATATGAATCTCGTTAAAGAGTTTGATGTATGGGACAAAACTTCCCTCTATGTTTTGGGAGGTCTTGGGTATGAGGATTTAAGTAGCAATTTCCAGAATATGGACAGCGACTTTTTTGGGCAATATGGTGTGGGATTACGACACGAAGTTGCGCAATACCTTCATTTAAAAACAGAAATTCGCCATTTGGCTAGTTTTGATGGACGCAGTGATGTGATTGCAATGGTTGGATTTACGATTCCATTTGGAGTTTATGCACAAGCAGAAACACCAGCACCAACTCCAGAACCAGCATTATCTCACATTCATACATTCTCTGTTCAATTCCCATTTGATTCTACAAATATTGCACCAGAGTATAATGCAGAGATTGCAGATTTTGCAGAGTATATGAAGCAAAATCCAAATCAAACAGCAATTATTAATGGGCATACGGATTCCACAGGAAATCCAGCTTATAATCAAAAATTATCTGAACGTCGCGCAACAGCAGTTAAGAATAAAATCATAGAAGAGGGAATTGCTGCTGATAGATTAGATGCTAGAGGTTATGGCGAGACAAAACCAATCGCAGATAATGCCACAAAAGAGGGCAGAAAGCAAAACAGAAGAGTTGAGGCAGAAGTCTATACTAAATAAAGTTTAAGGGGATTTTAGGGTTGAGACCTGTTATCAAACACGATATTGCTGTTTATGCACCAGATGTGTGCTTAGAAATGAAGGAAGCCAAAGAAATTTGTGGAGTGCTTATTTCCAATAGCGCAACGATTCGTTCGCTTGCGCTAAAGGCTGTTTATTTTTCATTTGAGCATATCGCGCAGTTTGATGAAGGAGCCACAATTCTTGTCGCTAAAGCCTTGCTTGCAATGCAGAATAAAGTCAGTATTGCAGTGGCGTTTGTAGGCTATAATGATGCGCAGTTTCCTAAATTGAAATCTTTGTTTCCAAACAAGAGTTTGCCACTCTTTCGCACTGAACATATGGCAAATCTTTTACTTGGACTAAAAATTCCTCCATTGAATCAGAGTATCATCTATTACGATGTTGATGGTATGATGCAAACACTTATTTCGCGTGAGCTTACCGCTAAAGGGTATGATGTTATTTGTGTTAATAGTGATGAAGAATTTATGGATAAACGGCGTCAATATCTTGACAAAGCCATTTATTTGTATGATATTTATTTTGATGTAACCAATAACTTTATTCCTATTACTATCAAGAATGGAATCGTAACTTACACACTCTATAAAAAAGCGGATAAAAATATTTCATTATTTTTTAATATCCAAGCGCATAATGCGCGTTTAAGAGATGGTTATAAAGTATTTATTTTTGATGCAAGTGATACAAAAGACTTCAATGTGGCAGTGATTGACTTTATTATGTCTTTGGCACTGAATAATGCAAAATTTGAAGCTTGTATTGCAATTTGTGGGTTAAAAGTTCCTTTAGACCACAGCAAACAAGAGCTTTGTGCGCGTAGTAATATTTTGTTTTTTGAGAGTGTGGATAAATGCACTAATGATCCAAAAATTAAAGAGTTCGCTAAAGCCCACCAGTCTGCTACAAAGAAAACCCAAGGATTAACCAAGCATTTGGTGGCTCAATTACCCGTTTTTGTTAATGCAGCAATTGAAACATTGTCTTCTTTAACAGGTGGCGAAGCAAAGCGCACGGATTATAAAGTAACAAAATATAATAAAAGCAATCAAGCGGATATTATGGCGGCAATGATTGCTTTTGAGGGCGATGTGAATGGAATCGTAGCTTTGTGTTTTAGCAAAGCAATCGTGAAAGAGGCAAGTATGATGCTTTTGGGTGAAGAATCCCAAAGTGATGAAGAGTTGTTGGATGTAATCTCGGAATTTACAAACATTATCGCAGGTCGCTCTAAAGCAGTTCTTGCTGAACACGATATTTCCATTGGAATCTCCTTGCCAAAAGCCTTTAGAAACGAAGATGAGATTGAACAAATGTTATCTGGGAAACAAGGTGTGCAAATCAATTTGCTTTTAAACAATAAATCCTTAGTCTTATTTTTGGCACATTAATAAAATATTTTTATGGAATCTTAAAGGTTGTCATTAGTTTTTTTATGGTTCTAGTGTGAGTGTGCTCCATTTTTGCGTAAGCTTTTGCTTTCCTCTTAAAATATCCCATAGCATTTTTTTCTTTGTTTTGCTGTGAATTGCAGATGTACGGACAAACGAACCGGTAAGAAAACTAATGCAAATAGCAATTTCTCTTTTGCAGCATTCTTGGAAAGTTTCTTTATCAAAATTTTCACTCTCTCCACCCCAAAAGATTAATTTCCTACCCAAATAATCTATGTTGTGTTGCAAATAGAACGCTAGATTTGATGCGATTCCACTGCCTTTTTCGTGAAATGCTTGTAGATTGCAATTTCCAAAAATGCAAAAAGGAGAATCCAAATTATTTTTGACAATATAAGGCTTTTTGTCTTTAAGAATAGTTTGCTTTGCTGTTTCTTTTAAGGCTTGTAGATTCTCGTTGGGAGCGAAATCACTCGTTTCTTTAATATGGTCCGCAACTGCTTGAGCAACAATTCTAGCACCCTCTTGCGAAATATTGTGCGTGAGGTCAAAAAGAGGAATTGAAGAATCCTATTTTGCCTTCATAAAAGTTGGGAAAAAATCTATTACTTCTACACCTTCTTGCAAAAGCTCCAAGTACATTTGCCTGAATTGTGGCAAAGTGGAAGCACCCATTAAAAAGGTAGAATCTCTTGCTACCAATTCAGGATAAACACTAAGTTTTAAAGGGAGAGAAACATAAATAAAGAGCATTTGATTTGTTTTGAGGGCATTACTAAGCCTAACAATATGTTCCACAGGGCTTCTTTTGCCCCCCCCCCCAACTTTTTGCTTGAAAGCAAAAAGGAGCAAAATAAGCTGTAATATGGTGGTCTATAAAATCTCCAGATTTGATTTTTTGTTCCTGTATCCTACAAATCTATCCCATAATTTCCACCTATAAAAGGGCTTAAGCTCCTGCCTAAAGGATTGTAAGAGTTGGAATTGATTTTTGAAAGTTACCAAACTTTTCTTTTTCTTGCAAGAGGGCGTGGATTTGTTTTTGTTGGAATTGTTGAATCGCCTTTATATCGTTTGTCTTCATCGCATTCTTTGTTTTTTTGTGGAATTTTATCCAAATTTTCAAAAAAAATTAAGAATTAAGGTGATTGCGTTCTAAAAACCTTTCTAAAATCACAAGAGCGGCTAGGGAATCCAAGCTCCCGTCTTTGCTATGTGCTTTTTTGCGAGATTTTTTATCCTCTAGCCTTTGCAATGCTTCAAAGGAGCTGAAGCTTTCGTCCCAAAAGACAATTTTAAGATGAGGTGGAAGAGTAAGTAGGCTAACAAAATGTTGAATCCTACGTTGCATTGTTAAAATAGAATCGTTGGAATCAAAAATGGAAGTAGAATCTTGTATAGGGATTCCAACAACTAACACATCGGCTTTAGATTTTACAATCAGATGATTTACTTCTTGTGCTGCTTGGTTGCGATTTTTGCGAAAAATTGGAGGCAGGGGTAAAGGGATATTTTGGATTGCTTTTGCTACTCCAATTCTCTTTAAGCCTATGTCTAAAGCTAAGATGATTTGCATTTGTTTTTCCTATTATTAACTGACAAATAAGGCAATTTCATCACCCAAGAAATAATCTTTTGCATATATTCTTTCCCCCCTCTTTTCTACCTTATGCTCCTCTAGCAAAATTTTGAGATTCTGTGTATTGGGGACTTTTTCTCTTTTAACGCCAACGCAGGAGCGGAATCCTAACAACAAATGCTCCAAGAGTTTTTCTTGCGTATTTAAAACCTCTTTTTCTTCATAGAATCCTGACAAAAATTTTTCAATATTTTTTGGCATTGTCGTGCGCACACCTTTTGCATAGCCTACTGCACCAGCCCCGATTCCCAAATATTCTTTGCCTTCCCAATAGCTAAGATTATGATAAGAGGGGTGAGTTTTGGTGTAATTGCTTACTTCGTATTGTGTAAAGCCTTGCTTTTGCAAAAAAGATTTTACAAAATGTCCTATGCTTAGGAATTCACCAAATTCCTCATCGGAATCCATTAAACCACCAAAGGATTCCTTGTTTGCCTTTTGATAAAATTTACTTCCCTTATCTAGGCTTAAGTGATAAGCTGAAATATGGTTAATAGGCAAAGAACAAGCAGTTTCTAATTCATACTCTAAAAGCTCTACATTGCATAAAGGCGTTCCGTAGATTAAATCAATATTGAGATTTGTTAAACCCGCCTTTAATGCTGTTTCCATAGCGTTATAAGTGGATTCCATTTTGTGGTTGCGTTCCAAAAAGATAAGTTTTTTGTCATTGAAGCTTTGCACGCCTAAGCTTAAGCGATTGACTCCAAAGCTTTGGAGTGTGTTGAGCCATTCTTGGCTTAAAGAGTTGGGATTGGCTTCAATGGTGATTTCGGCTTTTGGTTGTAAGAGGGGCAAAAATTCTTTAAATATTGGTTCATAAAGATGAGATTCTATTGTGCTTGGAGTCCCGCCACCAATATAAACAGAAGTGATTTTAATTTTTGTTGTTTCTTTTAGAGTTGCTAATTTATAGGATAGGTATTTTGCTAAAGTTTTCATATAGGTTGTTTTTAGATGATTCTTGCTCGTTTGAGAGTTGAAAGCGCAATATCCACATTTGCTATCACAAAAGGGAATGTGCAAATAAAGAGAAAATTCAAAAGACTTAATGTGTGATTCCTTATAAAAGTTGTTCTATTCTGTCTTTTTTTGGGGCAATTTCGGTGATTTGGATTCCAAAGTTTCCATCTACGATGACAACCTCGCCTTTAGCAATCACTTTGTCATCTACTAACACTTCTAGCGGGTCATTAGCAAGTTGATTTAATTCCACAACGCTTCCTATATCCATCGCAATGACATCTTTAAGAAGCATTTTTTTCTGTCCGATTCTCACTTTTACTTGTAGGCGCACATCTAAGAGCATTGCCATATTTTTCATTTCAGAATTATTTAGCTCTACTTTTGCGGGTCTTTCGCTGCTGTTTGCACCACCTGCGGTATCTGTTGGAGCAGGACTTGCTGCTGCATTTGGGTTGAAATGATTTTCAAATGCGCTAGAAAATGCAAAATATAAATAGTCTTGCACAGAACCAATATGGAAGCCAAAAGTATAGAATCCCCTAAATTGAGAAAGACCCAAATCACCATCAGCTAAGAAGTTGATATTGTTAAGGGTAAAACTAAGCTTTGGTAGCTCTTTTTGTCCTCCAAGCGATGTAGAGATTGCCCCAAAAATATTGGAAGCAATTTCTTTTGTGGCATCCAAATCGTCTGCACTCATAGAGTCTTGACTCTCTCCCTCGCCCCCTAACATCATATCCGCTAGAGCTGTGGCAACTTTGGGAGAGATAAAGAGAGCAAGTGTTGCACCATCATCTGTGCTAATATCAATCTTTGCCATTGGGGGTTTAATGGAATCATTTTTGCCATCTTGCGCCTCAATATGGCTTACTTCTGGTGCTTGTCCGAGCAAACCCTCAATGGTTGCGCTTGTTTCTTGGATAATGAGTTTTAAAAAATCATTTAGCATATTGACTCCTAATCTTCTTCAATTTCATTAGCCCTAGATTTGCGTTGTGTTTCAAGCATCTCTAGGATTTCTTTTACTTGATCTTTTTCTGTTTTAATCATTTCTTTCACTTCTATGGTTTTGCGGTAACGATGTAGCCCGATACTTGCCAAAAACTTCTCGCGTCCATCTACATTAATGATGACGGTGTCATCTGCCGGGCGGTCAAGACGCACAATATCGCCCACTTCTAAATCCAAGATTTCGTGCATATTGAGTTTTGTCTCACCAAGCATTGCTGCAACATTCACCTTTGCGCCCCCTAAAAGTGCTTGCAATTCTTTGTTGCGGGATTTTTTAGAGCTTGTTTCGCTTAGCATAATATCCCGACTTGCAAGACGCGAAAGCACGGATTCTAGGGAAATAACAGGATAACAGAGGTTCATCATACCACTACTATGTCCGATGATAATTTCCATAACCACCATAATAACGATTTCGTTTTGTGCAACAATTTGCACGACATTGGGGCTAGATTCTTTCACATCTACCGTTGGAAAAATCTCTGTAACAGGACCCCAAGCCTCTTTGAGATTCTGCATCATTTGACGCAAAATTGTGTCTAGCAAGTTTAATTCAATATCACTAAATTCACGCGTGGATTCATAGGGATCGCCTTTACCGCCCAAAAGCCTATCAATCATTGGAAATGCAATGCTTGGGTTAATCTCCAAAACCCCTGTGCCATCAAGTGGCTTCATAGAAAAAACATTGAAGCTTGTAGGGCTTGGCAAACTCATCAAAAATTCTCCATAAGTCATTTGATCCACGCTGTGAAGCTGAATCTCTACAATGGAACGCATAATCGCAGAGATTTGAGAGGATAAGGAACGCGCCATTTTATCGTGGATTCCACGAAAAGCCCTTAATTGCTCTTTGCTAACGCGGTTTGGACGCTTGAAGTCATAGAGTGTAATTTGATGTTGTTGGACGACATTTGTCGGCTTTTCTATTGTTTCTGGCTCTGTACCATCATCATCTACAACTTCTAATAACGCATCAATTTCTTCTTGACTTAGAATATCAGCCATTAAATCCCCCTTCCTCAAGGTATTGACGAATCTTGCGAATCACAGCCTTGTGTAATTGTGAAACTCTTGATTCTGTAATTTCCATCACTTCACTAATTTCTTTGAAGTTTAATTCCTCAAAATAATAAAGTTGAATCACGAGCTGTTCATTTTCTGTGGCTTGCTCTAAAATTTGCTCTATGATTCCAATTAATTCTTCTTTTTCTACTCGTTCTAATGTTTCTTCGCTTCCTAAACCTAATTGGTCATCTAAGGGCATTACTCCATAGATTTCTCCAGCAATTCTTGCTTCTTTGATTTTGTCTTCATCTTCTTCTAAAATCTTGCTCAAATAAGCGTTGTCTGGCTCCTCTTGATGTTCATTATAATAAACTGCAACTGCTTTGTCAATGCGTTTAATCAATGTGCGCGTTTGACGTGAAATGTTATCTAAACTGCGCAAGTAGTCTAGCATAGCCCCTTGCACACGCGGTTTTGCATAGCCCCAAAAAGAATCATTGATTTTATTGTCGTATTTACGCGCTAGTTTGATAAGCTCCTCTGTGCCAACAGATACCAAGTCAGAAAAATCCACACTCGCAGGCAATCGCTCTTTGAGGCGAAACGCCATAGCCTTGAGGGCAGGTAGATAGTCTAGTGCTAGAGAATCTTGGGATTGCTTTAATGCGGTTTGGTAGCCATTAGAAGTCATCAACATAGGTGGTCTTTTCTGTTTCGTGCTTTTTGTTTTTATGTGTTCGTGCTTCCTCCTCCTCGTCTTCACGCATTGTTTTTTCCATTGTGCGCAAGAATCCACGAATCTTGTTGGTAATCTTTTCGCGTTTATCAAACTCATCAATGTATTCTTCTAGCAAGTCGTTGTAAGCAGGTTTTTTAATCGTATGTTCTTGATCGCCTAAGAATCGCACAAACAATGAAACACTTACGAGGGTGATTAAGTAAAATCCAATCGTAGAAACGAGTGTGCCTACTACAATCATTTCGGGGTCATCAAATTTCAAAAAGGATAATAAGAGTCCGATAAAAAATCCATTTACAATCGCAAAACTTAAGAAATTATCCATTTTTAAAGACATTTTGTTTCCTTCTGTTTCCTAAAAATGACCTAGAATCTTTTTTAAGAATCTACCAAATCGTTTATCTTCTTGCACTAGCACATTTCGTTCCAATTTTTTCGCAAGGTTTCTTGCAATCTCCTCAATTTCTAAAGAGGGTGCAGCGTTTGGCTCCATTTTCACAAAGATTCCGCGATTCTTGCTGTAATAATTAATGAGGTTTGTTTTAGTTAGCTTTCCAATGAGTTCTAGCTTCACATTGCCGATATTTGTTTGGGCGATTTTTTGCACTTTTTGAAAAATCATTTGTGCTTCCTCGTTGTTTTTTGCCATATTAATGAGCATAAAAATGCGCTCTTTAAAGTTTGCCGCAAGTTTAATGGTTGCGTATGCGTCTGTGATTGCTGCAGGATCTGGAATCGTAATGACAATCGCCTCATCACTATTTTTCAAAAAGGTTTGTGTGTATTCCCCAATTCCTGCTCCTGTATCAATAATGACAAAGTCCAATCCGTCCAAAAATGCAGAATCCTCAATGAGTGTTTCAAACATAAATTCGCTTTTGTAGCGAAAAATATCCGTGCCTGAATCGCCCGGAATCAAATAGAGATTCCGCTCTATGGGGACAATAATATCCTTAAGCTTTGCTTGGTTTTTCAAGACATGCAAGAGGTTTTTTTCGCAACGCACTCCAAACATAATATCCAAATTTGCAAGTCCAATATCCGCATCAAAGATTCCAACTTTAAAGCCTAATTGCCAAAGCTTGTAGGCAAGATTCGCACTAAAAGTGGATTTTCCCACCCCACCTTTGCCGCTTGTAATCGTGATAAACTTTGTGCTAGAAGCTTTTGGGGATTCCACAAGAAGATCTAAGTTTGCCGCTTGGTTTTTCATCTTAGCCCTTAATTAAACCATCAAGCAAACAATCAATCAAGAAATCGCTGGTTGCAACATTCAAATCATTAGGCACTTCCTGCCCGATAGAGAAGTAACTCACCGGCTTTTTGGTGTCATAAATTAAAGAGAAAATATTTCCATAACTATGCGTTTCATCAAGTTTTGTAAAGAGTAAAGTATCAATCCCAAGCATAGAAAAAGTATGGTAAATGTCCTTTAAATCCTCATATTTTGTTGTCGCGCTCATTACAAGGCTGACATCAATCTTTGTATTTGGGTCGGCATTGACAAAGCTTTTTAGGGATTCTAACTTTGCTCTATCGTGCTGGGAGCTACCCACCGTATCAATCAAGATATAATCACAATATTTCAAGGAATCTAGCGCATTGACAAACTCCTCTGTATCCACCACCGTATCAATGCTTAGTTTCATTTTTTTTGCATAAAACATTAGCTGATCCACCGCACCGATTCTATAAGTATCTAATGTGATGATTCCCACTTTGTAGTTTTTATTCAGCAGCCTAGAATAACGCGCGGCAAGTTTTGCAAGAGTGGTTGTTTTTCCCACACCTGTGGGACCCACTAGCATCATAATATTTTTTGCATTGCTGCTTAGATTCTCTGCCCTTGCATACACCATTTTGCGCAAAACCTCTCTAAAATATCGCTTGATAAGCACAGAGTTTTCACGCATTTTAATCGGCATTAACTCTAAGGTGAGTTGCATAATTTTCTCCAAATGCTCCTTTGCCATACCACTTGCTTTGGTGATTCTGTAAATCTCTGCAAATTCGTGCGGGATAATCAAACCATCGCGTTTAGGTCCTCTCTCCTCCCAAAACATATTTTGAATCAATTTTAGCTTATCGTTTAGCCTATCAATTTCGCCGCGTATAATGCGCAAATCATTGGATTCTAATGTGGAATCTTTCTTTTTGTTTTCTGTTTGGGATTCTTTGTTTTCCTTTGATTTTTGCTCTTTTTCTTTTGGGGCTTCTTTGTTGGCAGGATTAGTGGAATCGGATTCTTTAGTGATTTGTGGATAGGGAGATTTTGGAGGAATCTTACTAGCAACACCCGCAATTTGTGAGATTTGACGCACCGCATCGGAGAGTTGCAAGGAAACATCTTCTGGAAGCGTGGGTGCATTTTGCGCAAGCCGTTTGCGCTCAATCTCTTTTTGTGCGATGAGTTCTAGGCGGTCTGCAATATTGTTGTTTTTTGTAACCAAAGCATCATTTCTTTGTTTTTCTTGTTCAGCTTTAGCTTGTGCTTCTTTCAAGTCTTCCTCACTGATGGCAACAGAAATTTCATAACTCCCATCATTTAATTTTTTTTGTGAGATGATTGAAAACTCATCGCCAAGTTCTTTCTTTGCTAGTGCTAGTGCTGCAGTTGAGCTTTCTCCTGCGTAAGTAAATAACTTCATACTCTCCTCTCTAATAATGGAATCCTAACGCTTAGTCTTTGAGACCACGCAATATGCGGAATTTGCAAATGTTTAAATTTGAGATATTGATTTTTAAAACCAATAATATCAATATCTAGTGTGCGCGGTGCATTTTTAAAGGGGCGTTTGCGATTCCGTCCAAAGCTTCGTTCTAAATATGCACACAAGCTCCAAAAATCCGCATAACCAAGCCTAGTTTTTATCCATAAAATCGCATTATAAAAATCTGCTTGTGCAGTATAACCAAAAGCCGGATTTTTTAAGATAGATGAAATAGAAATTATAGCATTTTTATTTTTTAACTTGTAAAAAAGCTTCCAAAATGTTACCAAACATTCTCCGCAATTTGCTCCAACTCCTAAAATGGCATAGTTTTTTAGTTTTTTATATGCTTTAAATGCACAATAAGGATTAGGGGAGCGCACAAAATAGAATCGTGGAATTTTATGCAATGCAAAAAATTGTGTTTTACACAAAGGAATCGCAGGAATAAAAGATGTCATATTAGAGCCTATTTTTATTTGTTGATAAGTTTTGATTCCAAAGTAATGGGAGCTTTTTTGGGCAATTTTTTTAGGACAATAGGATTTCCTTTTTGGTTTTATTGGCAAATCTGTATTGAAAGCAAAAGATTCCATTTTCAAATTCCAAGTATATGTGCGCCATTTTTATCTAATGCAACCAAATCTTCAATGCGCACACCATAAAAATCTGGAATGTAAATCCCCGGTTCAATGGAGAATACCATTCCCTCTTGTAGAATAGTTTGAGATTTTTGCGAAATGATTGGTAGCTCGTGAATATCAAGCCCGATTCCGTGTCCTGTGGAATGCACAAAGTATTTGCCATACCCTGCTTTATCAATCACATTACGCGCTAAAGAATCCACTTCAGAGGCTAACATTCCGGGCTTTGCACCCTTAATCGCTACTTCTTGCGCCTTTAAGACAATATCGTAAATTTTTTGCAGTTGCGCATTTTTAAATTTTTGTTCTTTTGAGAAATGGATTTCATTTTTTCTGAAATATCCTGTGCGCGTCATATCCGAGCAATAGCGTTTGTATTTTAACCCCGCGTCCAAAAGCAATAAGTCGCCTTTTTGCAATTTGTCATTAGAGGGTAAGGCGTGGGGCTTTGCTGCATTTTTGTTAATTCCAACAATGGGGTTAAAGCTCAAATCAAATGCACCTTTTTGGGTTAAATAGCCCTGTGCCTTGTAGTGCAAATACGATTCCTTGCAATGCAAGCCTTTTTGGCTCAAGAATTGTGCAAACTTGGCAAAAGCTTTAAAATTTAATTTTTGAGAGTGGTGAATTAAAGCAATTTCTGACTTATCTTTTATAATCCGTTTTTTTTGGTGGAAGTTTGGTTTGGGCAAAAAGTCTATCAAAAAATCTTTTGTGAGTTTTTCAAATGTCCAAACAGAAAACTCTAATGGATTGTAAATTACTTGCGTTTTGGGCGTTTGAAGCTTTTCGTATTTTTTTAGAATCTTACGCGCTGAACGCACCAAATCGCTAGAAATGAGAATTTCTACTGCAAATTTATCTTGTTTTATGTTTTCTTTGGCTTCGGTGGCATAGCGTCCATCGGTAATGAAATATCCTTCATCTCCAAAGGCTAAAAATAGCGCGTTATCACAACTATAACCCACTTCAAAATAAAGGGCATTTTCGTCTTTGATGATAAAATTTTCCATTTGCCCTCCTAAAAGATTTATTGTTGTGGCTGTGCGCTTTGATTGGTGGCTTGTTTGCGTGCTTCTTTTATTGCGTTTAGCTCTGTTAGAATTTGAACTAATCCCTGCAATGCAAGATGATAGCCCATTGGACCAAACCCTGCAATTACCCCTGCACAAACTGCTGCAGTTAAACTTTTGTGTCTGAAATCCTCTCTTGCGTGGATATTGCTAATATGCACTTCAATAGTTGGTAAATTCACTGCAGAAATTGCATCGCGGATTGCAACAGAAGTGTGTGAATACGCAGCGGGATTAATGATGATTCCATCGTATTGTCCCAAACATTCTTGAATTTTATCTACAATTTCGCCTTCAAAATTACTTTGGAAAAAATCTACTTCTAAGCCCATTTGTTCGGCGTGTTGTTTGATGTTTTGATGAATGGTTTCAAGCTTTGCTGCTCCATAGATGCGAGGGTCTCGGATTCCTAGCATATTAAGGTTTGGACCTTGGATTACCATTACTTTCATTGTTTGCTCCTTGTGTGCTTAAAAATTTTTAAATTATAGCAAAAAAGATTCTAAAATATAAATTTTTATACTTTATCTTTAGGCAAAAATTCTCAAATTTTTGTCAAGATTCCGCTATAATTGACAAAATATTTTAAGAAAATGGAACGCTTAAAGAGATGAAAATTGCACTCATTTGTGATTCTTTGTTGCTAGATAGAAGTTTGGAAATGTATTTAAAAGAATATTTAACCAGCTATAAGCTTTGTGATTTTGTTGTGGCAACACAGCCTGTGGAATCGCAAAAGCCGGTATTTTTAATCGGTGATTTTGAAGGTGCAAACCTTAAAATCCCCTTTACGCGAGAACTCTTATTGCAAGAGCTAGAAACTTTTGAGAGGCAAGTAAGGGGCAGAACAATGAAAGAATCAAGAAATGAAGATTCTGAAATTTATTCAGGGGAACAAGAAGAGAGATTTATCAAGGCAACAAATGTTTCAAGTGTTAGTTTTGATATTCCCAAAATAGTAGAATCTTCCCATTTTGAGGATGCGAGTTTCTCTAATGTCCCAACAAAAACTTCAAGCCAACTTACTCCTAGGGATTCTGTGTTGAGTGCTAAAATAGAAGAAGTTTTGCTCCGTTACGCTAGAGAAATTGAAGAGATAGTTTTAAAACATTATGGGGATAAAAAGATATGAATAAGCCTACGCTTAGAATATTGGGCGGAATCTACAAAGGGCGCAAATTGCAAATGGCTTCTTTAGAAACTACGCGTTCCTCCAAAGCGATTTTAAAAGAATCTTTTTTTGATACTTTAAGTCATAGTATTTTTGGGGTAAATTTTATAGAATTTTTTGCGGGAAGCGGTAGTGTAGGAATTGAAGCTATTAGTCGTGGAGCGCATTTTGCATTATTTTTTGAAAAAGACCAAGCCGCTTGCGATGTTTTAAGATTCAATTTACAAACCATTTGCAAGAATGGAGAAAATTATCGTGTCATTTTTGGCGATACCTTTCAGCACTATCCTTTTGCATTTAAAGATTTGCAATATCCTTGCATTGGCTATATTGACCCGCCTTTTCATTCGCGTGAAAATATGCAAGATATTTATGAAAAATGTTATCAAATGATAGCAAATTTGGATAAAAGCCTCTTTGAGTTGATTGTGTTAGAGCATATCTCATCACTTGCGATTCCTGCAAATATTGGTTCTTTTGGCTTGATAAAAAGTAGAAAATTTGGCAAAAGCTCCTTAAGCTATTTTGGATAAAGGGCGTAAAATGAGGATTAGAGATTTAGAAATATTTTTGGATTTATTGAAAAGTAAAAGCCCGACACAGACAGCCCAGAAATTTTCTATCACGCAACCTAATGTTTCAATGATTGTTAAACGTTTGGAGAGGCTTGTAGGAATCCAACTTTTTGAACGCATTGGCAAGAAGCTTGTACCTACTTCTAGAGCATTGTTATTAGGGGGAATGTGGCTTGAAGTGGTGCAAAGCTATTATGTAAGCCTTAAGGGCTTAGAGAGTATGGAGTCGCAAGAGATTATAGGAGAGCTAAATATCGTTGCAACGCATACAATCGGGGAATATTTTCTGCCTAGAATGATTTTTGAGTTTGCTAAGGCGCATACAAAAGCTAAAATAAAATTACAGATTTTTGATACAAAAGAGTGTTTTGAGTTAATCAAAAACGGAGAAGCAGATTTAGCCTTTGTTGAGGGTAAAATTTCTGCTGCATACGCAAAATCAGAAGGATTAATCAGTGAGATGGTATATACAGATTCTTTAGTGGTGGCAAGTAACGATTTTGTTTTAGCTTCACGCACTAGAAAGATTCAAGATTTATTGGATAAAACTTGGGTTTTGCGTGAATACGGATCAGAACAACGCAAGTTTTTTTTAAACGCTTTAGCAGAACAAGGGGTTGAGATTCCAATCTTTCTTGAGCTAAATTGCACAACTGCCATTAAAAATCTTATTATCTATGAAAATGCACTCTCTATATTTTCCAAAATTGCTATTCAAGAAGAGTTAGAAAATAAAATCCTCTTTCCCGTCCAAATCAAGGATTTTGCCTTGGATTATCATTTCTATTCCCTTAAACGTAAAAGCCAACCCCACAATGAGATGATAGCAAAATTTGAAGAATATGTATCCCCCCTTTAACCTCCCCTTAAGCTTTCTTAGATATAATTCCACTTCCTTTTTTGCAAATTTTTAACTTTCTCTTTCTTAAACGGGTTAAAAAGCTTGTAACTTGAAGTTTTAAAGTTTAAAAGATTTAAAAGCCTAATATAGGGTTTTAGGATTTTAAAAGTTTAATTGATAGAGTTTAAAAGTTTTTAGTCTTTAGTTTATAAAGCGTCAGTCTTAATGGATTTGTAAAAATGTTCTTTAACTTTAAATGATACAATCAGAAGTTAAAATGATCTTTGACAACTAAGCAGGAAATCATTAAGAACAACAAATATCTTAATGGATTTTCTAATTTCTTTA
>NZ_JHWC01000010.1 GCF_000687535.1 Helicobacter rodentium ATCC 700285 | reverse complement strand
ATTATGGATTGCTTCGGGCAAAGCCCTCGCAATGACAGAGGAGTAAGACGCAATGACGAGGTGGTTTGCTATCACTCAACAATGCCAATTTTTCTTATTCAAAGAATATTTGCCCCGAATCGCTACCGCAAAAGGCACAAATTGATGGCGGAACTTCGCCGCTATGTGTTGCATTCTTTTAAGATTCCGCTTCTCTATGGCATAGAGCATTTGGTATTCCTCTGGAGAATATAACCACTCCCCCCTACTTCTTAAAAGGCGGAATCCCACGCGATTGTTTGCGCTTAGCCGCGATAATTCCATAAAAATTCCATCAGAAATATCCATTCCTGCTTTAGCGATAGGATTGAGCGCAAAAAGCATTTTAGGGTATAAAATGGGCTTTGCAAAACGCGTATTTTTAGGGATTTTTGTACGTTTATGGAATCGCAACGCCTCCCTTAAATGGCGCGTATTTTTACCCAAAGATTGCGTTTGACAAAGCGTTAAAACACTGCTTGGCGTGATATAGCCTAGCATATCTCCTCTTTTTATGCCCTTTCTTGAAAGGTTCTTGCGCCCTCTTTGCCCTAAAAGCGTTAAAGAAAAGTGTAGTTTCTCCCCCACGAGCGTATCGCCACCGATGATTTGAATCTTGTGTTTTTTCGCACAATTCCCTATAATGTGCGCTAACTTCGCCACTTCTTTAAAAGTGCGCGGCAAACAAAGCGTTAAAAGCGCGAATCGCGGAATCGCATTCATCGCATAAATATCCGAGAGATTGACTAAAAAACACTTTTCAACGAGCGATTCTAAATCCGCCCACGCAAACCTAAAATGCACATCTTCAAAAAATGCGTCATTTGCGATAATATACGCGCCAATCTCCACGCCATCATCGCCGATTCCGAAAGTTGCGCCACTTTGCTTTAAAGTGCGAATCAATACACTTTCTCTATCCCGCATTATTCTTTAGTCAATTTTCATACTCAAATCTATCCAACCTGCTTGATGCGTAATTGCCCCCACAGAAATCGCATCTACACCGCTTGTGGCATACTCCCTAATGTTGTCAAGAGTAATATTTCCACTTGCTTCAAGCAAAACATTTGGGGCGATTGCATTGCGCATTTTTACAACTTCTTTAATCTCCTCTACTCTCATATTATCACACATCAAAATATCTATTTGGGATTCTAATGCCTCTTTAGCTTGTAAGGCATTCTCGCATTCCACTTCAATTTTTGTAACAATAGATATTTTGCTTCGTATGTCCTCAATAAATTTCTTTAAAGAGAGGATTCTTGATAAATGCGTATCCTTTAACATTAAACAATCATCTAACCCCAAGCGATGATTCACTGCTCCCCCATTGCGTGTAGAATATTTTTCAAAATCCCTAAGCAATGGACGCGTTTTTCTTGTATCCAACAGCATACAATTTGTGTCTTCTATTTTTTTCACATATTCGTGTGTAAGTGTCGCAATCCCGCTAGAATGCTCCAACAGATTCAAAATGGTGCGTTCTACGCTTAAGAGTTCGCTCATTTTGCCCTCAAAAGAGACGATTCTCTCTCCTTTTTTAAACACCATACCATCGTCAAAAACAAAATGACACTTTATGTTTAATAGCTCACAGAGACGCTCAATATACATTTGTCCTGATAATACACCTCCCTCTTTGGCAACCACATACGATTCTACTTGCGTATTGTTTTGTATTCGCGCATACAAATCCCCGCGTCCTATGTCCTCTTTTAAAATCAATTTTAAAAAATCATCTAACAATATCTTGTGCATTTAAACTCCTTATTTAAGATAATTCTAGCATTTTATCTAATGCTTGTTTTGCTTTTTTTGCAACACTTTCCTCTAGCAGAATCTCATTAATGGGTTGATTTGCCTTAATGGATTCTAAGCATTTTAACACATCTTGCAATGTTGTTTCATTCATCGTAGGACACTCCGGCTTTGTAGAACTTAGCACAAAGGTGTTTTGCACTCCATTGACAGGCTTTCTTAGGCGATTGACAAGATTAAATTCTGTCCCCACCGCAACCTTTTGAGATTCCTCCAAGCCTTGCACAAATTGGATAATCTGGCTTGTAGAGCCTACAAAATCCGCTTTTTCTACCACATCAGGACGACATTCTGGATGCACAGCAATGAGAATCTCTGGATATTTCGCACGATAAAAATCAATGTCTTGTGGAGTGAAAAGCTGATGAACCGAACAAAACCCATTGTAACAAATCACATCGGCTTCCTGCACTTGTTGCTTACTATCCACGCCCAAAACTGCGCTTTTAAGCCCATTTTTAGCAGCTAGATTCTGCCCCAAACAATAATCAGGCAAGAAAAATATTTTTTTGTTTTGCTTCAAAGCAAAATCTAAAATCTTTGCAGCATTAGAACTTGTGCAAACCACTCCTCCAAGCTCGGCAACTTTCGCCTTAACTTCGGCATTGGAATTGATATAAGTAATAGGAAAAACCTCTGGGATTCCATATTCTTTTAACTCCGCAATAGACTTATCAAAATAAGAACAATCAATCATTCTTGCCATAGAACAACACGCGATTCTTGGCATAAACACGCGCTTATTTGGGGCTAGAATCTTCACACTCTGCCCCATAAAGCCCACACCGCAAAAGATAATGTTAGGCTTCTCACTCGCACTAGCCTTACGCGCTAACTCCAAACTATCGCCTGTCAAATCCGCAATTTCTACGACTTCATCGCGCTGATAAAAATGCGCAACCAAAAGCGCGTCTAAATCCTGCAATAATGCCTTAATTTTTGTCTGCATAAGATTCCTTATCCTGAAGTTTAGCAATACACTGCCCAAAATACACTTTTTCTTTTAATTTTAACTGATATTCCCAATTTTTACTCAAAAGCACAATGGTTGAACCCATTAAGAAACTTCCCATTTCATCGCCCTTTTTCACAAAAATCGGTTCTGCAAATTCTAGGGTTTGAGATTCCTCAAACTCTGCCACACTCGGTGCAAAATGAATCTGTATTTTACCTACATTGAGCGCACCTATCGCAACAAAATATAAAGTCTCTCCAAAATCATCTTCGCATTCTAATATAACGCGTTTGTTTTGTGCAAAAACATCACCACATTTCAAGAGGGATTTTTCATTGACGCTTCTTAATTTACCACTCACAAACTCCAAACGCTTAATTTTTAAATTCAAAGGGGCGTGGAATCGGTGATAATCACTAGGAGAGAGGTAAAAATTCACAAAGGAATAGCCCTCCCCTAAATCGTTCTTGATAAAATCTCTCACACAATAAGTTTTGCCTTTAATTTGCATTGCGATTCCATTTTTACACGCACCAAGCTCCATAATTGTGGAATCGCAAGGGGCTATCATCTTGCGATCTGTCTTGTCAAAGGAGCGCATTTTAACCAAAGAGCGCGTAAAAAGCGCATTTAATGTCGGATAACTAGCGATTGTGTCAAATTCCTCCATTTTAACATCAAACCATCTAATATATGCTTTGTTAATCCATAATTGTATGCACATTGGAAACGCGTGGCAAGCAAACTTTTCAAAACATTTGGATATGAAATTGGTATAATGCAAAACTACTCCTTAACCCAAAGAGGATTTTCGCCTAAATTGGGACGATTACAAAGAATCTCAAAGGGCTTAAAACGCTCTTTATAGCCCATTGAGTGATGATTTTGTATCCAATATCCCGGATAAAGATAGGGGATATTATACCTTTTTGCAACTTCTATTTGTTTAAGAATAGAGTAAGTGCCAATAGAGAGGTTTTCAAAATCGTGGTCATAATAACAATAAACTGCAGAAATTGCGGTGGGCAAAATATCCACATACGCCACGCCGACTAATTTATCCTTGATATAATAATCAAATTCATAACCAAAGTCCAAAAACCCTTGCACAAAAGTGTCATAATAGGAATCCAAAGCAACTTCTTGACATTCCCAACCTTTCTTTTGATGCATTCTCTGATGATATTTCGCATAAAGTGCTAAATGCGTATCGCTCACTCTTGGGCGCGTAATTTCTAGGGTTAGAGGAGATTTTAAGGTACGCTTATGGGATTTTGAAAAGGTAAATTCTAGGCAATTTTGGCGAATAGAAATACAAGCATCACAAGCCTTGCAAATTGGCACAAAAAAATAATTACCAAAACGTCTCCAACCGCGTTCCAACAATGCGTTATACAAAGATTTTGTGCAATCTTTAATATAAAAATAACGAAACAAGGCTTCTAAGTTTGGCAAATAACTGCAAGGTCTAGGGGTTTGGATTAACTCATAAACTTCCATTGATTTATTTTGCGCTCAAATAAAGGTTTGGAATGGTTTGGGATTGTGTATTTTGCGCACGATTTTGTGCTTGAAATTCTTTTTTAGCATTGGTTACTTTATGCAAATAATTCCTTGCTTCCTCGTATTTTAAGGAAGTGCGGAGCTTACGATACACCTCTGCAGAAGTCATAGAATTAATCACTTGCACTGCTTTTGTCCTGTCTTTATGAAACACGCTTAGCACATTTCCGCTTCCTGTATTATACGCTGCAATCACGCAATATTCGTGCGAAAGGGAGTTTTTCACCCCCTTAATATAACGCGTAAAGAGGATATTTAGATAAGTAGAACCATATTGAATGTTTGTTTTAGGCGTGAAAAGCATTTCCTTTGTCGGAATCCCATCGCGGTTATTTAATGCCTTATAAACATCGCGTCCGGCACTTGCTGGAACAACTTGCATTAATCCATAAGCTGGAATATGGCTAACTGCATAAGGGTTAAAACTAGATTCTGTTTTGATGATTGCAAAAATCAGGGCTTGTTCTAGCTTGTATTCTTTCGCAAAAAGCGCAACATACTCTCCGTATTTATGCTCACTTTGAATCGTGTGGTCCTCCACCATATCAAACTGCACATAATAAACCTTTTTTTTCTCGCCTTTTTCTGTGATTTCTGTGGTTTGCAGTTTGTTTTGTATCAAATATTCCGCATAGCGATTCGCTCTCCAAGGATATAGCACAACTTCGCCCTCATTATCCTTGACTAAATCCGCCAAATAAGGCTTGCCACTAAAGGCAATTTCTTTATCTGAATACAAATCCACATCTTCTGGATCTTCTGGCGTTAGCAATGTCGTTACAATCGCTTTTTTTAGGGATTCTTTGGGATTGTTTGTATCCAAAGTCGCCACAGAAATAACCCCTTTGCTAAAATCCACTTGGGCGCGTGAGAGGTAGGAATCTGTGTATTTAACATACACATCTTGTGAAGCGGTGGGCGCGTTGTCCTCACCCCATTTTTTTGCGGCATTTTGTGTTAAAGCCACGACAACTTTTTTAAAATTTGCTTGAAGGCTCTGAATATCTCTTTCAAGTTGTTCAGGATTCAAGGAATAATCCACCACCTTTCTAATGACTTGCTCTTTAGAGATTCCTTGCTTGAAAATCTGTGGGTTATAAATCAAATCTCTATAACCCATTAGACAACCGCTCATTAGGATTCCTACTCCTGCAACAATACCTAAATTTCGGATTATTTTAAAAGATTTCAAACGCTCAACATTCCCAATCGGATTTCTTTTGCCTTTTGCTCTCCTGCAAAAATACGCGCCAAGAAAAAGGCAAATTCCAATGCAGTTGCAGGTCCTCTTGAAGTGATGAGATTGCCATCTTGCACAACATTTGGACTTGCTTGATAATGAGGATTTTTAATCTCTGTTTCAATGCTAGGATAACAAGTAAATTTTTGTGTTGTCAAGATATTGTGTTTAAAAAGCGCAAGGGGAGCGGCACAAATCGCCCCTATGATTCTATTTCTTTTGTTTAAATCCCCCAAAAGCTTCCCTAGCTCTTTAGATTGGATAAGATTCTGTGTATTTTCCCAACCACCCGGCAAGACAATACCATCAATACCGCTAGATAAAACTTCTGTAATTCTAATATCCGCAACAAGCTTCACACCCCCTTGAGATTCCACCACCAAAGTCTTTTGGGATTCCTCATCAACTGCTACTAAGATAACCTTACAGCCCACTCTCCTTAACACATCAATCACAGAGATTGCTTCAACTTCCTCAAATCCTTTTCCAAGCGGAATCAAAACTCTTGCACACATTGTTTTACCTTATTTCACTTTATCTAAATATTCGCCTGTTTCCGTATTCACGCGGATTGTATCGCCCTCCAAAATATGATAAGGCACTTGCACTACTGCACCGGTTTCAAGCGTAGCAGGTTTTTTCCCCGCACTTGTCGTATCGCCCTTGAAATTTGGAGGCGTCTCTGTAATTTTTAGCTCCACAGATTGTGGCACACTCACGGTGATTGCCTTGCCATTATGAAACAAAATGCTTACTGCCATTCCGTCAATCATCCATTTAGCAACCTCGCCCACTTGCTCATCACTCAAGCCGATTTGCTCGTAATTTTCGTTATCCATAAACTGAAAATGGTCGCCATCGTGGTATAAAAACTGCATAGAACGTTCCTGTAAATTCGGCTCTTCGCATTTGTCTCCCGCGTGAAAGGTTTTCTCTAACACTCTGCCATCTAAAAAGGATTTCATTTTCACACGCACAAATGCCGCACCTTTGCCCGGTTTTACATGTTGATATTCTGTGATTCTATAAGGAACCCCCTCCAATTCAACCTTCAAACCCTTTTTTAAATCTCCCATTGAATATGCCATTTTTTTCCTTTATTTAAATTTTGTTAGAACTTCCTAAAATATCCATTCTCTCGCTTATAACTTTTACCATAAATTCCTTTGCAGGAGCGAAAAATTTTCTTAAATCAAACTGCGTTTTATCCTCATTTGCAACGCGCCGAACTTCAGACATAAATGCGATTCTTAAATCTGTGTCGGTGTTGATTTTGTTGATTCCACCTTTAATGGCTTCTTGCAAAAAGCTAAAAGGCACACCCTTGCTTCCTTTTAAATCTCCTCCACTTTTCAAAAATGCCTCACTGACATTTTGTGGAATCGCACTTGCGCCGTGCAAAACAAGCGGAATCTTGGTGCGCTTTTTCACTTCAATCAAACGTTCAAAGTCTAGCTTGGGTTCGCCTTTAAACTTGAAAGCCCCGTGGCTTGTGCCAATGGCTGGGGCTAAAAAATCTACTTTGGATTCTTTAACAAACTCTTCTGCCTCATTAGGATTTACCAAACACGCGTCTTTTGCATCTACGGAGATATTATCCTCAATCCCCATTAAGCGTCCAAGCTCTGCCTCTACGCTCACTCCTGCAATATGCGCAACTTCCACTACCCTTTTAGTTTCTTTTAAATTTTCCTCAAAGCAATGATGGCTTGCGTCAATCATTACAGAAGTAAATCCCGCACGGATTGCTTTCACGCAGGATTCAAAGCTTGTTCCGTGGTCTAAATGCAATGCCACTGGGATATGCGGGTAACGTTTGGAGAGAATCTCCACCATTCCTACTGCCATATCAATGCCCATATATTTGATTGCGCCCTCACTTGCTTGAACGATAATCGGGGAATTTTTAAGATTCGCTGCTTCAAAAATCGCGCTTAACATTTCGTAATTTACGAAGTTAAAAGCTCCTACACCATAATTTTCCTGATTTGCCTTATCTAAAATCGCATTTCCACAAACTAGCATTAGGATTCCTTATTTGTAAATCTCAACTTTTGCTTTTTTGCGTAAAGATTCACCCTCTTTTTTGATATTTTCTTGCAACTTTTTAATTTTTAGATTCTGTTCAATCTGCCCTTTAATATCGTTTAGAGCTAAAGTTCCCGATGCTTTTTTGTCCTCAACCAAAATCACATGATAACCAAATTGCGTTTTAACAGGCGTTGCGGTGTAAGCCCCTTTATTTAGCTTAAAAGCTGCATTAGAGAACTCTGGCACCATTTGATTTTTTGCAAAATAGCCTAAATTCCCACCATCTTTTGCAGAACCATTTTGCATTTTTTCTCTAATGATTTCATCAAAACGCGCACTTGCATTTTTACCTGCTTTTTTAAGCTCTGCAATCACTGCTTTAGCTTCACTTTCGCTATTAAACAACAAATGACTTGCTTTTACCATTTCTGGTTGGACAAATTTTGATTTGTTTTGATTGTAAAATTGACTAATTTCCGCATCTGTTACTTTAATTTTTTCTATTTGTTTGCGAGTCCAAACTTCAAGTGCCAACTCTTCTTCTACACTCGCAAGTGCTTCTTTATACTCTTTGGAGCTTTGAATCCCATCTTTTTTGGCTTGGTTGATTAAAAGTCTGCGCTCCACTGCTTGATTGATAATTTGTCCTTTGGCATCTTCTGGCAACTGCTCAAATGCCACACCGGGTAGAGAACGCATTAAAGGCGCAATATCTTTTTCGGTAATAGGCTTACCATTTACATTTGCATAATCTTTCGCAAAACTCACTCCTTGCAATAACGCTAATGCCACTGCTGAACTAATAAGAATTTTTCTCATTTTTAAAACCTTTTTTTAAATTTGTGAAATTTTACCTTTAAATTTTTAATATTTAATTAATGAAACTAAAAGTTAATAAATTTTTGAAGTTCTAGTGCGCAATCTCTTAAAAAGTAGTCTCCAAAAACTAACTTTAATAAAAAACGCAAATCGTTAAGTGGTGTAGAGATTTCAAATACCTACAAGAGGCATTTGAAAAATCTCTGTTAATAAGAAGAAGTTTTGGAATCAATCGCCTTATAGTTATAAGGTTTGTTGTTTTTATCCAATTCCATTAACTCTTTTGGAGCAGCCCCATTGATTTCCGCGTGTTCGTAGTAGCGGTCTCCTGCTTTATGTCCGTTCAAATCCACTTTGTAGCGAATCTCGCCCGGATTAAATTTCTGAATATCCTCAAAGCCTAGGTTAGAAGTCGTAAAGCCTTTGATTCCATTAGCATTTGCGATTTCTACAAGCTTAGTCTGTCCCATTCTAGCCATTTCAACTGCTTGAAGTAGCATTCTGCTTGCCTCTCTTGGATTGTGGAATCCTGTGGAGTTCTCTGCCCCTACGAAGTCTCCTCTCATTTGTCCTTTGCGGTGCAATTCTAATGGCTCTTTAAGCGCAGCTGAAATTTTCTTGTCATCTGCTTTTCCATCGGTTTGATATTCTGGAAGTTCGCCTAATTTTGCGCGTAAGTTTTTAATATCCTCAATCAAGCTCACAGTTGCATACTCTGCACTTCTTAAGTCAAACGCAATAGATTTTTGAATATCAAGAATCTGTGCTTTTAAATACTCCTCGCTTTGTGTGTGGCAAGTTTTGCACGCTGCATTAATATCTTGCAATGGAGAAGTGATATTGTGTTCTGTCATTTTCTTTGCACCTTTGCGTTTATAAGGCATATGGCAATCCGCACAAGTTACACCATTTGCTGCATGCACACCACCGCTAAAGAGTTCTGTTTCTGGGTGTTGGATTTTTAGCATTGGAGCTTTTGTGATTTTATGTTGCCAATCTTGGGCAAAAATATCACGCACTTTTTCATAATGCTCATCAAACATTTCAATTCTAAATGGCTCATTTTTCTTCCAAGCACTCCAAGGGAATACTAACTCAATTCCTGCCACTTCAATTTCAGTTGGCTCGTTGCCATTTCTCCAAGAATCAAACTCATCATAAGTTTTTTGTGTGCCATTCCACCATTTTTGACTTGCATCATTAGCAATGGATTCACCCATTACTTTCACTTTTGTGCCTGTGGGTTTGAAATAATATTCTACATGGCATTGAGAACAAACGAGTGTGCGCATTTCATCACGACTTGCTTTGATACCTGTTACAGGATCTTTTTCATACCCGCGACTTGCAAGAGCATTGATAGCTGCTTGTCTTGTTAAACGCAACTGCATATCGGTTGGATTATGGCAATCCGCACAAGTTACACCCATTCTTTTACCGCCGTGCGGTCCGCTATGCGCTTCAGAGTTTGGCTCTATTCCATTCACTGCTGGGACATTTTTAATCATTGTCCAATATTTTGTAGAGTTAAAAGAAACCCATTTTTCCTCTGGAGTGTTTCCGATTCCGACATTTTTAAGCAACCAAGGACTCCAACCGCTATGGCAATTCATACAAGCTGTAGGTTGTCCGCCAAATCCTGCAAATCCGTGTGCATTCAAGAAATCTTTATTGTTTCTTGCGGTATCCATTTGATCCACTTGAATCCAAAAATGCCCTCTCTCCTCATTTGCGTCCATACTAAAAGGATACCCCGCCCATAGAATTGTAAGCTGCGGATAACGAATTAATTTGGAATATGCTAAATTTCCACCAAATTCTGTTGAAATGGGAGCTTGTTTTTCAACCGTTAAATACATATCTAAATAATCGGGAAAATTTTTACCCCAATGATCAAAAGTTGGATTCTCATCACTCATTTCTACAAAGCCCTTAGAGCTTAACCCACCTGTGCTTTCTGCTTGTTTCTTGCTGATGTCAGAGTTTAGCCAAAACATTCCTGCAATCACAATTAAAACAATCACTACCAAAATCGGCATTAAAGGCGATTTTTTTTGCATTTTAACCTCCTAAATAATTTAAAAACCTCGTCTATGTCCTACGCCTGTATGGCAAGAAACACAGCTAAGAGAGCCATTTCCGTGCGGATTAGTCGTAGGATTTACGACATTACTCACCATTTCACTATGACAACGCACACAATTATCCTGAATCATACCTTTAGACTTTTGCGTTGCACTCAAATTTGTCGGCAACACATCTAACTTAAAAGTAAAGGCATACGCGTGTCCCACGCCACTTTCTGCTTTTGCAATCCACTTTTCCACAAATCCGTGTGGCAAATGGCAGTCATTACAGGTTGCAAGAGGCTTTCCTGCAATCTTTCTTGAATGTGAGCCTTTGATATAGTCATTATAAACTTCGTTCATAATATGACAATTATTACAGGCTTCACTTTCATTGCTGAAATATGACATACCCTTTGCATTGTAGAAAGTGTATAGCCCTATTACACAAGCAAATACACAAAGAATCCCAAGCAACAAAGCGACAAATGAGAGTGGTTTTTTAGATTCTTTACCTACCAAATTGACGCTCCTTAGAGTATTTTTGAATCTAAAACCAAAATTGTATAAAGAGATTCTAAATTCAAGAATACTATTGTAATGGAACTCTCAAAGAAATTCCTTGACTTAAATCAAAAAGTAAATAATTGGTAAATAAAAGCAAAGAGAGAATAAAGACTCAAGGAGAGCTTGAGCCTTTAAGTATTAAACGATAGCAACCGCCGCGAATCCTAGAGCGACACTAAATGCGATAGCTAACACACCCGGAACCAAGAATGCGTGGTTAAAGATATATTTCCCAATTCTTGTTGAACCCGTGTCGTCCATTTGCACCGCACCAAGTAATGTAGGATAAGTTGGCAATACAAACAATGCAGAAACCGCTGCAAAAGAAGCAACAATCATATAGGAATCTCCCGGATTTGCTACACTAATACCAAGTGCTGCAATAGCCACAGGAGTAATTGTTTTTGCGGTTGCCGCTTGAGAATACAACAATGTCGCTGCGAAGAAGAAAATAACCGCCAAAAGCGCAGGAACCTGTTTAACCCATTCTTCTGATAATGCTTTGATTTGTGTTGTATAGCCTTCTACAAAGGTATTTCCAAGCCAAGCCACACCAAGCACACACACGCACGCAACCATACCGCTTTTGAAAACGCTAGATTCCACAATTTTGCCTGTTTCAACTTTGCAGAAAACAACAATAAATGTTGCAACAGAAAGCATAAAGCTCATAATTGCTGCATCTCTAGGCACAATCACATTTTCAATCAATACTGGTTCGCCACCAATTTTTGAAATCGCAGTCGCATACAAAACAACAAGCAAAACCCCAATCAAAAAGATTCCAACAGAAAGCTTCGCGCCTTCTTTTAGTTGCATATTTTGAGCACCCACTGATGGTTTTACCAAGCCTTTTGCTAGTCTGTCTTGATATATAGGATCGCTGCTTAAATCAAGATTGGAGAACATTGTAATAATGAGCGCAGTCAGCATACAACCAATAAAAGTAGTTGGAATCCAAATGGCTAAAAGAAGCGGATAGCTCCAGCCCAAAGGCTCTAACACACCTGTCATATAAACAACTGCCGCACTTACAGGACTTGCAGTAATCGCAATTTGAGAAGAAACTACCGCAATAGACAATGGAGCAGAAGGTTTAATGTTTTGCTCTTTTGCAACCTCAACAATAACAGGAATCATAGAAAACGCTGTGTGTCCTGTCCCTGCTAAAATAGTCAAGAAATAAGTAACGGTTGGCGCAAGGTAGTTAATATATTTTGGATTAGAACGCAAGATTCGCTCCGCAATCTGAACCAAATAATCCAAACCACCCGCTAATTGCATTGCAGAAATTGCCGCAATAACCGACATAATGATTAAGATAACATCCCACGGAATCGCACCGGGCTTCATACCAAGTGCTAATCCCAAAATTACAACACCTAAACCTCCGGCGTAACCAATCCCGATTCCGCCTAAACGAATACCAACAAAAATCGCACCAAGCAGGACGACGATTTGCAGAATCAACATAATATCCATTTATTTATCCTTTCAATTACAAGACTTAAGCGTCTCGTTTTTTCTTCATTTGTGGATTAAGCATATTTTCGGGATTTAGAATTTTGTCAATCTCCTCTTTTGGTAAATATCCTCTCTCCAAACAAATATCCGCTACTGATTTTCCTGTTTGCAATGCTTCTTTTGCCATACTTGCAGATTTTTCATAGCCTAGCACTGGGTTAAATGCTGTTACGATTCCAATAGAATTAAGTACTGCATTCTTGCAAGCTTCAGGATTTGCAGTTAAATCTTTGATTGCTTTTTGCGCAAGAGTTCTCATTGCATTTTCTAACACTGTTACAGAGTTGAAAAGCGCATAAGCAATTCCGGGTTCAAACGCATTTAACTCAAATTCTCCTCTCTCACTGCAAAGCATAATCGTTACATCATTACCGATTACTTCATAACAAGCTTCACCGACAACTTCGCAAATAACAGGATTTACTTTACCGGGCATAATAGAGCTTCCGGGTTGCATTTTAGGTAAATTGATTTCACCAAGTCCGCATCTAGGACCACTATTCATCAATCTTAAGTCATTCGCAATTTTAGAAAGTCTGACTGCCGCAGTTTTAAGCGCACCACTAACATGCACGAAATCTGCTGTATCTTGCGTAGCAGCAATAAAGTCTTCTGCGGGTTTAAACTCTACACCCGTGATTTCTTTTAATTTTTTCTCTACGACAATTTTATAATCAGGGTGGCAGTTAATCCCTGTTCCAATCGCAGTTGCACCCATATTAAGAATCGCCATAGACTCTCTTGCGGCTTTAATTTTTGCAATATCACTTTTAATGTAACTTGCAAATGCGTTAAATGTATTTCCAAGTGTTGTTGGCACAGCATCTTCTAACTCTGTGCGCCCCATCTTGATAATATCTTTCCATTCTTTTGCTTTTTTTTCAAGCTCTTTTTTAAGTTCCTCCATTGCTTCAAGCAAATGTCCCAATTTCTCGTGGGTTGCAACTTTGATAGAGCTTGGATAGGTATCATTTGTAGATTGTCCTAAATTTGTATGATCATTAGGGTGAAGATACTGGTATTCACCTTTTTTATGTCCCATACTCTCCAATGCAATGTTGGTAATAACTTCATTCACATTCATATTAGTAGATGTTCCTGCGCCTCCTTGCATCATATCCACGACAAATTGATCAATAAATTCACCTTTAATCAATCGGTCTGCAGCTTTTGCGATTGCGTCTGCTTTCTCTGCGTCAAGCACTCCTACTTCTTTATTTGCCAATGCCGCTGCCTTTTTAATCTGCGCAAAAGCCTTAACAAAAAAAGGATAATTTTTAAGAGTTCTTCCTGTCATCTTAAAGTTTTCCACAGCTCTAAAAGTCTGCACTCCATAATACACGGAATCATCAATTTCTAATTCGCCAATGAAGTCATGTTCTTTTCTAGTTCCCATGATAACCCTTCTTTCAAAAGTTTAAATTTTAAAGATTACTTGCATATAATCTTTATACGCGAATATTACTCTTAATGCTTTATCATATCTATAAAAAGATGAAATTAATAAAAAAAATTTATATTTCTTTAAAGATTCTTTAAAATTCCTTTCTTATATTCATAAACAATGATTCCACATACAACAAAAGTAGCACACAAAATTCCAAGCGGATAAGACACAATCACCCCATCAAACCCATACAATCTAGGTAAAATCATTACAAAACAAAACGTAAAAAGTAATGTATAAGCAAAAGTAATTACAAAAGAGCTAAAAGTTCTCTGAATGGATTGAAAGAAAATTGCACTTACGATATTCACTCCTAAAAGAATATAGCCCAAAAAATAAAATTGCATTGCATTTTGTGTATCCTTTAGCAAATTTATATCACGCATTGCAATATCACTAGGCAAAAACCAAGCTATAAGATAAGGGGAAAAAATAAAAAACAAAACATAAAGCACGATTCCGCCTCCGAAGCTAAAAACTAAACCAAAATTAAAAATTCCCCTTACGCGACTCATAAGACCCGCACCATAATTAAAACTTGCAATAGGTTGCACACCTTGCGCCATAGAAAGCAGAATCGTAAAAGGAATAATCCCTGCATACATTAAAACGCTATAAATTGCCAATCCCCTATCCCCTGCAATCTCTGAAATCGTGCGATTAAAGATTAACATCATAAGACTTACGCTAATCTCTGAACTACTTTGCGGGATTCCATTTTTAGTCGCACTCAAAAGCGCGTAAATATCAAAAGCTTTAATGAGATACAAATCCCCTTTTTTACGCAAAAAATGTTGTAGCAAAATACACATTCCAACGCCGTGTCCAAGCAGTGTTGCTAATGCACTACTTGCGATTCCAAGTTCCAACACAAACAAAAAAATATAATTTAATATAATATTAGTCAATGAACCTGCAATCATAGCAAACATCGCAAGCACGGGTTGCTTATCATTAATCGCAAAAATATCTAACATTGGGTGCAATACAATAATAAAAGCTCCAAGATAAATCACTTCTGTATAATGTTGCACGAGTGGTAAAAGTGTTGCACTACTCCCAAGGAGAAGCGCAATAGAATCACTATAAAAATACAAAACAACCCCACCAAACACGCTTGTGCTTAACGCAAAATAAAACACACTACTAAACACAATCCTAGCGCGAAAGGCTTTTCCGCGTCCTAGAAAATAAGAAGCCATTGCCGCTGCACCCACGCTAAAGAGCAATTCAAAAGCAATAAGAATCGGAAAAATAGGCCAAGCAATTCCAATGGCAGCAAGTGCATTTTCTCCAAGTTTTTTGCCCACAAAGATTCCATCAATCGTAGAATAAGTAGAAAGGGCAAGCATAGCAACAAGAGAAGGCAAAAAATAAGAAAAAAATAACTTTGGTATGGCTGTTGTTTTAAGATTTGGTTTTTGTTTTTGCAAAGATTACTCCATTTAGTATTATTACCAAAGTAGGGTTAGAAGTATAACATAACTTTATGGAATGACGAAGTGATGGCAGTTACTGCAAGATTCTGCATTGCATTTTAATTTGCTATCATTGCGAGAGATTCTTTAGAATCTTGTGGCAATCTATAATCTTGACTATTCAAAAGATTCCATTGTAAAAATTAATTTATGCAAAATTATGGATTGCTTCACTTTATGCACAATGACGAGGTTGTGGTTTCTATGTCATTGCGAGAAAATTTGAAAAATTTTCACAACAATCTATATTATGGAATCCCACCCTTTAAAGGCTCATCGCAAACTCCAACGCAGCTTCCTTGCTGACTTTGGGAGAAAGCAGAATCTTTGCTTCTTTACCCAAAAGCTCCAAAGCACACTTGCGCGTAGTCTCCCCGATACATAGTGCGATAAAGCGAGAATCCCAAGTGTAGTTTAGCAAAAACGCCCTAATGTGCGAGGGCGCACTAAAAAATATTACACAATCTTGCTTCAAAGGTTCTTTTTGTGATTCTTGTAGTTGAAGTGGTAAAGTCTCATAAAGAATCGCTTGTTGCAATGAGATTCCCGCGCTTTCTAGGATTTGCGGAAGTTTGGAGGCAATTTTACGCGCCCGAATAAAGAGAGGCTTTTTATTCTGCGAATATGAAATCAACTCTTTAGCAAACTCCTCACCATAAGCCTTACTTGCGCTAAAAAAAGACTCAAGATTCAAGGCTTTCAAGGCTTCATTGCAACCACTACCTAGAGTAAAATTTGGCAGATTCTGCCACCTCTGCATTGCCTCTTTTGGTAGGGATTCTAAATTTTCTTTTAGAGCAAAAATAGCGTTTTTGGAAGTAAAAATCAAGGAATCACACATTTGCAGTTTGTCAAAAATTTGAGAATCCACAAGTGTTTTTATCTCCAAAAGCGGTAAAATCGTAATGGATTCCTTTAATTCCTCGCTAAAACTTTGCAAATCAGGAGGTATTTTTGTGATATAATAAATCGTTCTCATTTTTTTATTTTAACAAAATTTTACAAAATTTTTAAGAGGCAAAAATGTATATCAAAAATCAAAGTTTAGCAACACCAGCAGATTTAGAAAACATTAATTTAAGCGGTTTTATTGTGATTGACTTGCGTTCAAGAGGATATTTTTTGATTAGCCACATCAAAGATGCAATCAATGTGGAATCCTTGCAACGCATTGCTTTTATCGCGCAGGAAAATACGGACAAAAAGATTTTGCTTTATTGCCATAGCGGGGCGACTGCGGCGGACTTTGGAACACAGCTCACACAGCAAGGATTCCATAATATCTATTATGTAGATGATAATTACTTCAATCTCGCAAAATATGGAATCGCAATGGAAGGAGAAGGAGGGAAATAAAACTTTAATCTTTTTATCTTTTTAAGCCTTCAATTTATTGACAATCGTTTTTTTTTTTTTGTATTATCTCAACTTACAAATTTATCACAAAGGAAAACGATGAGGAAAAATATCTTATCCCATTCAAAATTTACCGCATTCATTGTGGCTTTAGGACTTTTTATGCTTACAGGTTGTGTTGCTAATCAAAGCAGCAATGCAGGTGGTGTTAGTGGAAGTGCAGCCGGAAGCAACGCAAGTGGCACACAAGTAGAAAAATGCTCTAAGCCATTAGGAACTCTCGCATTTTACGAAGATCAGCACACAGATTGGTATTCTTACTTGACAAGAAACTACAAACTCACTTCTACTTTGCCTGTGTTAAGATTACTAGCGCAACAAACAAATTGTTTTGTAATCGTAGAACGGGGAAAAATGATGGATAATATGATGCAAGAAAGAGCCTTAGCTAGAAGCGGAGAAAGCAGAAGTGGCTCCGGATTCGGCAAGGGGAAAATGGTAGCGGCGGATTACACAATTTCTCCAGAGATTTTCTTTAGCGGAGAAAATGTCGCGGGTGGAGCTGGTGGAGTAGCGGCAAGCACCGGGGGTTGGCTTGGAGTTGTTGGAGCACTTGCGGGTGGGTTTAACAAGAAAGAAACCCAAACAACATTAATTTTAATTGAGAATCGCTCCGGTGTTCAACTCGCTGCTGCGGTGGGAGTCGCTTCACACACTGACTTTTTTGGGCTTGGTGGAGCAGGCGGAAGCAATGTTGGAGGTGCTTTAGGAGGATATTCCAGAACTCCAGAGGGCAAAACGCTTGTCAATGCCTTTTTGGATTCTATGAATCAGCTTGTGATAGCACTCAAAGACTATAAAGCGCAAGAAGTGAAAGGTGGATTAGGAAAAGGCGGAACTCTTAAAGTGGGTCAGTAATGCTAAAACTTTGCATTTGCTTGATAATTCCCTCTTTCCTCTTTGGCTTTAATGCCTATGAGGATAGGAATTTTAGTAGCCTTTGCAACCTTTATAGACAAAAAGAAAGGGCAATGTATTACGGAGATTATGGTGGCGCAAGAAGCATACAAGAAAGGATTGAAAGCTACAAAATGCGCTTTGGGATTGAAAAATTTGATGAGACAGAATGCAATATTCCAGAATGGAACGACTGGATTCCTTATCATCATTACCGCCACCATTACAACCATCATTACCGCTATTTGCCGCGCTAATAAGCATTTTAAGAACAATTTGGATTGCTTGGGATTCTTGATTGTTGTCATTGTGAGATTCTGCATTAGCGGAATCTTAGTGTGCGTTGCATTAAGCAACTCACCTGCTTTGAGCTGCAAATCCATAATCAAGAACCACTATCCTTACACTCCTTGCTTGAAAAATAATATATTTTTCCCTATGATTGCAAAAAATAAATTCACAAAGGCGCACCAAATGAAACAAGCCATTCAGCAATTAATCGGGGGGGGGGGGGCAAAATAAGCTAAATTTTCCTTTTATTTTGAAATTAAAACAACAATTTCAAAGATTTAGGCGTAAAAAAGATTAAATTCTAGGTTATTACATTATGTAGAAAAGCTAACGCCACCCACATACCTAACAAAAAATTGATATTCATCTAGCCGACCATTGCAATCTAAACTGCTTTGGTTGCTCTCATTTCTCACAAGTGGCACAACCAAAATTTCCAACACTACAAACTTACGAAAAAGACATAAAAGCCTCAAGCGCAATTACGCAAGGGTTTATAGGCAAAATTCAATTAATGGGAGGAGAACCGCTACTGAATCCAAATTGCAAAGATTTTTTTGCCCTTACGCGCAAATACTTCCCCAATGTGCCAATTTGGCTTGTAACCAATGGCGTTTTACTTCTTAAGCAAAATCAAGAGTTTTGGCAATCTTGTAGAGAAAATGCAATAGAAATACACCCAACAAAGTATCCTATAAATATAGATTGGGGCGCAATACAAAGAATCTGCAAAGAGCAAGGAGTGGTTTTAAAGTTTTTTATGAATTCTGATAAAAAACAAAAGGTAATGACTAAAATGATTTTGAACCCTAAGGGTAACTCTAATCCTTTTTACAGCTTCATTGGTTGCACGCTCAATCAATGCGCACAGCTTTATGATGGAAAACTTTATCCTTGCACTTTCACCGCTTATATTGAACATTTTAACAAGCACTTCTCACAAAATTTGCAAATCACGCCTTTGGATTTTATAGACATTCACAAGCCCAATCTTACTTATCAAGAGATTCTAAGCTTTATGGCAAAGCCACTGCCCTTTTGTCGTTATTGCGATACAATGAAATGGCAACACATTGGAGAATGGAAGACTTCTAAAAAAGATATTACGGAGTATTTGGAATAGTGCTTAATGTGAGGATTGATAAGACGATGGATTTGCGCTAAAGCAGGTGAGTTGCTTAATACAAATCTATAATTCAACATACAGAAGCCTTTATAATAGAATCTTTAATGGCGAGATTCTACATTATAGATTGCCACGAAAATTTTTCAAATTTTCTCACAATGACACAAAGCAAACCACTTCGTCATTGCGAACGAAGTGAAGCAATCCATAATCTAACAACAATTAACTTTCACAATGGAATCTTTAATGGCAAGATTCTGTATTATGGATTACTTTATTGCTTTGCACCTCGCAATGACAAGTGGAAACATAGACAGAGCGGTGGGATTCGTCATTTCAGACACTTCTTCCTTATTGCCCCCGCGCACACCCACGCACTCGCAAAAGCAAAGGCTAGATTATATCCTCCGCGATTCCCAACAATATCAAGCATTTCGCCGATGATATAGAGATTTTGGCATTTTTTGGATTCCATTGTTTTGGGATTGATTTCCTTTCCGCTTATGCCTCCACCGCTTACTTCCGCGTTCTCAAAGCCCCTTGTTGTTGGATTTTTAAGCTCAAAATTTTTCAGTCTATACGCTAATTGCTTCAACTGCTTCGTATTTTTGGGATTCCAAGAAAAGTTTTGCGCAAAGGCTTTGGCAATTTTAGGGTGCAAGAATCCGCTAAGAAGCGCGATAAGATTCCGATTCGGATAGGCTTTTATAAGGTTTGCAAGTTGGTTTTCTAAAACTCTCTCCTCCAAACTTGGCAAAAAATCTAAAATGATTTTGAGATTCTGCTTTGATTGCACAAAAGAGGAAATATCTAGCACCCCAAAGCCCGAGATTCCATAATCCGTAAAAAGCACATCGCCTAGCAGAGTTTTAAGGATTTGATTCTCTTGTTTTAAGGTAATGTTAGCGGTTATTTTCACGCCACTTAGGCTACTAAGCCATTGGGATTCCACATTTAAGGGGACTAAAGAAGGATAAGTTTGCAGAACTCTTAAGCCCAAACCCCTTGCTAACTGCAACCCCTTATCACTGCCACCAAGCCTCAAAGACGCCTCACTTCCACAAGCAAGAACCACATAGGGATAAATCCTCTCCTCTTGCGCATTTCTTAATCCAAATCCCCCTTGCATTTGGTGCAAATCCATAATCTCTGTCTCCAAATGTATTGTAACATGCTTAGAATTTTGCAAAAAATCAGTAAAAATCTCTAGCACGGATTTTGCCGAGTTGCTAAGGGGATAAACCCTGCCATCCTCTTGAATCGCTAATGCGATTCCAAGTTTTTGACAAAATTTATGGAATGCTTGAAAGTTAAATTTTTCTAAAATGCTTTGAATCTCTTGTGTGCTAAAACTTGAAGTTTGATATTGCTTTGCACTTGTGTATTGGTTGTGGATATTACAGCGTCCGTTCCCTGTAGCTAGGAGCTTCTTGCCTAAAGTCTTGTTTTTTTCAAACAAAACCACCGGAATCCCAAAAGACAAAAGACTAATCGCGCAAAAAATTCCACTTGCTCCCCCGCCAATGATTGCAACCTTTGGAATCTCTTGCAAAACTTATCCCCACACTTCTAGCTTAGAATTACTGGAAGCTCCCATAAGCCATTAGTTTATTGTAGCGGTTTTGGAGATAATTAGAATCGGATTGTATTTCTTTTAACGCATTTAAAAAATAATCTTTAATTGCTCCTGCTGCGGCTTCTTTATCACGATGTGCGCCGATTCCGGGTTCTTGAATGATTGCGTCAATCAAGTTAGCTTCCTTCAAACCCTCTGGCGTGATTTTTAATGCTTGTGTAGCACTTTCAATTTTCGCAGGGTCGTTCCATAAAATCGCCGCACAACCCTCTGGAGAAATCACGCTAAAGACGGAATACTGCATCATTGCGAGGCGGTCTGCCACGCCAATGGCAAGTGCGCCACCGCTTCCACCCTCTCCAATCACAATAGAAATAGTTGGAATCTTAAGCTTACTAAACTCTTGCAAATTCTTAGCAATTGCTTCACTCTGCCCACGCTCCTCTGCGCTGATTCCGGGATACGCTCCGGGAGTATCTACAAACATTAAAAGTGGAATCCTAAACTTCTCCGCCATTTTTGCTGCGCGTAATGCCTTGCGATAGCCCTCTGGATTGGGCATACCAAAATTTCTATGCAATTTGTTTTTTGTCCCGCGTCCCTTTTCCTCTCCAATCACCATTACCTTTTGCCCCTCAATCTTACCAAGAAAGCAGACAATGGCATTATCGTCCCTAAAGTGCCTATCCCCGTGAATCTCCAATGGCTCTTTTAAAAGCAGAGTAATATAATCCATAGCGTAAGGGCGGTCTGGGTGGCGCGCTAGTTGGAGTTTTTGATAATCTGAAAGATTGGAATACACTTTTTTAACTTCCTTATCCAAGTCTTTTTGTAAAATTTCAATCGCGTGTGTATCGCCTTTTAATCTCGCTGTTGCGATATTTTCTTGAATATTTTTGATTTTCACTTCAAAATCTAAATAAGTTGCCACGATTTACACTCTTTTAAAAATCACAACACCATTTGTTCCGCCAAAACCAAAGGAATTGCTCATTACCGCATTAATTTTTGCTTCTCTTGCACGATTGGGAATATAATCCAAATCACAATCGGGATCTTTTTGAATCTGATTAATGGTTGGTGGCAGGATTCCTTTTTGCATCGCCATAATAGAAACCACTGCTTCAATGCCTCCTGCTGCGCCTAAACAATGCCCAATCTGTCCTTTGGTAGAACTCACAGGTGGCACAGCACCATTGAAGACTTTTTTAAGAGCTAAAGTCTCGTAATAGTCATTGTATTTCGTGCTTGTTCCGTGCGCATTAACATAATCAATCGGAATCCCTGCCATTTGCAACGCCATTTTCATTGCGCGATACGCTCCCTCGCCCTCTGGGGCTGGTGTTGTGATATGGTTTGCGTCTCCACTCTCACCAAAACCAACCAATTCTGCATAAATTGTCGCTCCTCTAGCTTTTGCCATTTCGTATTCCTCAAGCACCAATGCCGCTGCACCCTCGCCCATTACAAAGCCGTTGCGCTCATTATCAAAGGGGCGACTTGCGTGTTGTGGGTCATCGTTTCTATCCGATAATGCTTTCATTGCTGCAAAACCGCCGATTCCAACACCACAAATTGCGGATTCCGCCGCGACAACTAACATTCTATCCGCACAATTTAGCATAATGGTTTTACCCGCTTCGCTGATTCCGTGTGTTCCCGCCGCACACGCAGTAACACTTGCTAGATTGGGTCCTTTAATAGAATAATCAATAGAGATGAATCCTCCAAGCATATTTACAAGCGCAGAGGGGATAAAAAAGGGCGAAATGCGTTTAGGTCCGCGCTCAAAGTTAATCACAGAGTTTTTCTCAATATTTCCTAATCCTCCAATTCCTGAAGCAGAGCTAATGCCAAATCTCTCGGCATTAATGGAATCTAGCAATTCACCCGCATTATTTAGCAAACCGCTATCCTCCATCGCCTCTTTTGCAGCTTTGATTCCAAGCTGGATAAAGCGATCTGCCTTTTTGACTTCTTTAGCGTCCATTACAGAGCTTGGGTCAAAGTCTGTAATTTCAGCGGCAATTTTTACAGGAAATTCCGAGACATCAAAAGAGGAGATTGTTTTAACTCCACATCTTCCATCTACAATAGCTTTAAAAGAATCTTCTCTGTTTAATCCAAGAGCATTAATCATTCCTATCCCGGTAACTACTACGCGTCTCATATTTCTCCTTATTTTTGCTAAGGCATACCCTGCCTTTGCAGGTATGCTAAAATTTGATGGTTATGTCTTATAGAAATTAAGCTTTTGCCTTTTCAATATATGCCACAACATCGCCAACAGTTTGGATTTTTTCCGCTTCCTCATCTGGAATCTCAATTTCAAACTTTTCCTCTAATGCCATTACAAGTTCTACAACATCTAAAGAATCTGCACCCAAATCATCTACAAACTTAGATTCTGGCTTTACCTCGCCCTCATTTACATTGAGTTGTTCAACAACAACTGCCTTTACATCATCAAACATTGCCATTATTTTCTCCTTAAAAATTCAATAAGTTTAGTATTGTAGCTAAGTTTTTCTTAAAAAACTTCTTAGTTTGCTACATATACAATCCGCCATTTACTTTTAATACCTCGCCGGTAATGTAATTTGCGCTATTTGAAAGCAAAAATGCCACTGCACTAGCGACTTCCTCTCCTGTGCCAAATCTTCCCAATGGAATATTTTGCGCATAAGCTTCTTTGATTTCCTCTTTCAAACTTTTTGTCATATCACTTTCTATAAATCCCGGCGTTATGCAGTTAAAGCGGATTCCTTTGCTTCCGCCCTCTTTTGCAAAGGATTTTGTCATTGCAATCATTCCGCCTTTACTTGCTGCATAATTGCATTGCCCAAGATTCCCAATTTCTCCGATGATTGAAGCAATATTTACCACCGCTCCATAGCCTTGTTTGCGCATAACCTTTAATGCTTCCCTGCAACCAATAAAGCTTGAAGTGAGGTTTGCATTCAGCACAGAGGTAAAATCCTCTACTTTCATTCGCATAGAGAGCTTATCGTTTGTGATTCCTGCATTATTGACTAAAAACGCTAATTCTCCATCGCTACTAATAATCGCATTAATCCCTGCGATAAACTCCTCTTCTTTTGTCGCGTCAAAACACACAACAGCGGCGTTTCCGCCATTATCTTGAATTTCTTTTTGTAAAGTATCGGCAAGTTCTGGCTTGGAGCGGTAATTAATCCACACTTTCAAGCCCTCTTTTGCTAAGACTTTGGCAATTTCCGCACCGATTCCCTTACTTGCCCCTGTGATTAAAACATTTTTTCCACAAAATTGCATTTTTGAATCCTTAAAATTAAAAAAGGTAACGCATATTATACACTATTTCATTTGCTTTTTATTGCATAAGTTAAAACAATGCGCTTTATCTTTTTGTCCTGAATTGTTTGCATAGATTCCAACTCCAAACCCTCCACATAAAGACTACTCAAATCTTGTAAGCATTTCAACTCTTCTTTTGCACACATTCTAAGTAGTATGCCACGATAATGCTTGGCATAATGACTGACCACTTTACCATTTTTTATAAAATTTGGTTCATATACCAATAATTCATTTATCTTTAAAGTAATTGGAATCTTACTTAAATCAAAGCATTTTTGGTAGAATCCTGCGCGTAAATCCAAAATCTCTAAAGATTCTTTTTGTTGCTTTATCAAATACTCCCAAATATTCTTTGTATTTTTGGCGTAAAATTTCCTTGTGTTAAATTCTACTAAACCCCGCTCAAACCCCTCTCCTTGTTTTAAATCATAATAAGGGATTTTATCCTCCGCCCTTAACAAACCAAAAAGATTAGAAAATATCAACAAATGTTCATTCAAATAATCCCTAGCATAACTCTCCAAATGCTCAAAATCCAATGCACTAAAAGCCACTCCAATATAGCGCAAAACTGCGGGTAGCAAAGGGGATTGCATTAAATTTTGCGCTGCTGCTAACTCTTCTAAATCTATATTCTTAACGCCAAACATTTGTTTGATTTCTGATTCTTTACCACCTTGCAATATTCCAATATATGCCTTTAAAGCCTCATCTAAACCAATATTGCAAATAAAGTCTCTATAAAAAGTTTCTTCTTTTGCTTGATATGCCTTTTTGTGTTCCAAACATTTTTTCTCACTTGGAGAAAATAAAATCCACATTTTAGCTCCTTTGACAAATTTTTAAAGCAATCTTAACATATTTTAATTTTTAAAAACTCCACAATCCTAGATACTTTACAAAGGAATCTTTTATTTGTTACAATTCGCACAAATTTTACCCAAAAGTCATACAATGGAATTTGTCGGAAACCAACTGCTTTTTATACATTTATTGTTATCTTTTCCTCTGCTTTTACCACCTCTTTGGAATCTCTTTTGCCTATTTACCAAAGAATCCCATACGCAAAAACTTCGTTTTTTAGCCATTACTGCACCCGCATATTATATGCTACTTAGTGCTTGTATCTTTAGTGGGCTTGTGATTTGGGCAATGTTAGGATTTATAATGGATTTTAAAATTCTCACAATGCTTGTGTTATGGCTTGTTTGTTTTGTGCTTGAAATTATGCGACACAAACGTCAAAAGCTCATCAAAGTAGAAGCGGACAAACTTAAACGCGAGGCATTCTTTCTTTGGGCAAAACTCAAATACAGCTTTGATTTATGCGCCTTTGCGATTCTGCTTTTTTGGGCGATTTAATGCAATTCATACTTCACGAAAATGCGGGAGATTCACAAATTATCCTTCAAGATGAAGACTATCATCATCTTTTTCATTCTCGCAGAATGCGTAAATCAGAATCCTTATATTTACGCAATGGTAAAGATTTAAATCTTTACCATTACACAATTATAGAAATCAACAAAAGAGACGCGAAGTTGCTTTTGCAAGAAACCCAAACCACACCACTTAAAAATCCTCCAAAAGGGCATTTGATTTGGGCAATGATTGAACCAAAAAATATTGAAAAAACTATACCTTTGCTAAATGAGTTAAATTTGAGAAAAATCACATTTTTTTACGCACAATATTCACAAAAACAATTCAAATTAGACCACAAGCGTTTGGACAAAATATTAAAAAACTCGTGTGAGCAATGCGGACGCATTATAAAGCTAGAGATTGAAGTCTTACCCAATTTAGATGAAGTGTTAAAAAGTTATCCAAACCTTGCAATTTTGAATTTTGGAGGAGAATCCTTAACGCAAAACCTAGAGATTCCTTTAATGGTCGGTTGTGAGGGAGGATTTAGCCCAAAAGAACGCGGAATCTTACAAGATAAACGCATTTTTAGCGCACCCAAATGCAATATTTTGCGAAGCGAAACTGCTGCACTATACGCAACAACTTATTTGATTTAATTATAATTTCATAGCTTATAATCTCTCTTTTTAAGCCTCTTTAGATTCCTTAAGCAGTGTTTGTATTATGGAATCGCTTTGAGAATCTGTTTTTGTAAAAGCATTTTGAGAGATTCCATAGACAATAGAGGCTTCTTTGTTTTTAAGCTCTTGATTTTCTTTTTCTAATCTGTCTCTTTGCACTAAGACTTCAAAGAAAGTTTGTGAGGAATCAAAGCTAGAAGCAAGAAAAGCACTTTTTGTAAAAACAATTTGAACTTCCCCTTTATAATAATCCTTAAAAGGCAAATCGTCCCCATTCCATAGAGATAGTCGCATCTCCTATCTTGAAAGATTTATTATCTAAAACCCCCGCCTTGATTGAATAAATAAGATGCAACTTTTTCTAAAGCATTTTGGATAGTCTTTTTATAGTTTTGTGGAATCTTATGAAAGGATTCCGCCTGATAGAAAAAGCCACTAATGGAGGTTGCGAGGGCATTAGAGTTTATCATTGCCTATAATTAGGCTTGAATCAAGGTTTTGAATGTTGGAATATTCCTTAATAAATTCATACAGATTCTCTTTTGCCTTTACATTATCTTGCTTTATGGATTTTTAATTCTTTTCCTGCGTGGCTAAAGTGGTGGTATTTTCTGTATTTGCGGAATTAAAGCAAAAATTATATGGAGAATGCACTTGCATTGCTTATCCTTTGAATATCACTTGAATTGTTAAGGTTTATTTTTGCAATTTCAGCAGAAGTGCTATTTGTTCTAAAGTTATAAGTTGTAGCAACTGCTGCATAATAAATATGCAGAATCTCCAGCTTCTAGTTCAACCTTGTAATACGCAGTATAATAAATATTTTGCCCTAAATTATTTACAACGCCATAGTGTTTAGGAATATAGCCACTCAAATACGCCCCACCTACAACCTTACTCATTTCCTCATCGTTTAAGACTTTTACACCTGCGCTTTATTTGTTAAACTCTCCATTGGTTGCAAGTGCGATAAAATCTACTTCTGCAAAGAGTGTGCTTGAGATTCCTAAACTTAACAAAATTCCTAAAATTAGCTTTTTTATTTTTGTTCCTTTAAAAGTTTAACATTTCATTACAAATTACAGAATCTTAAAATAAAGTGTAAAAGTTTTTTAACTTTCTTTAGCTTGTTCAAGGTTGTTACGCAAAGAAACAAGTTTGCAAATAGAATCTAAAATGCGATTCCGCATTTTAGATTGCTTCAGCCTAAAGACTTCACAATGATAGCGTGGGATTCGTCATTGCGAGAATTGCAACGCAATCCGTGGCAATCTATCATTCAAATCAAAAGCAAATTTAAGGATTCCATTAAATTTCACACGAAATCTTTACAAACCACTCAAAAACCGATACAATGCAGACTTTAACAAAAAAGTCCAAGACTAAGATTCCGCATTTAATAAGGAAAGGTATGCAAAGCAAAAAAGCTTTTACAATGCTAGAGCTTGTATTTATCTTAGTGATTTTGGGTATTTTAGCCGCAGTTGCGATTCCAAAAATCTCTGCAAGTCGCGATGATGCGAAACTTGTCGCGCTTAAAAGCGATATTAACACACTCAAAACTTCCTTCCCCGCCTACTTCCTTGCTCAAGGAGAGGGAACTTTTATCACTGCTATTACGCTTAGTAGTGCAAATTGGAATCTTAGCGACTACACTATTACAAGCAAACTACAAGACAAGAATGGAAATCCTTGTATCAACGCAACTTTGTTGAATGCGCAACAGACTACCGCCAACACTCCTAAAGATGTGCAATTCTTGCAACTCTCTACACAGACAAATCCTAATGCGCAAGGTGATACTTGTGAAAAACTGCTTGAGAGTATAAATCTTACCCAAACACTTAGGATTCCACTACTTAGTAGCTCTATTATCTTTTAAAATGCCAAAACATAAATCCGCTTTCACTTTGCTAGAATTAGTGCTTGTGCTATCTCTACTTGGTATTTTACTTACCTTTGGGATTCCACATTTTAGCCAATACACTCAAAATGCTTGTATCAAAAAATTGCAACTCCAAGTCCTAAATCTCAAACTAACCCTCAAAGCACAAAAACAGCAAAGAATCACAACAGATTGGAACGCACTCTATCAAAACCTTGATTTAAAGCCTAGCGCGTGTTATTTTGAGAAGCAAAAAAACGGATTCATCGCAAACGATAATGGACGCAAGGCTTATTTTGTGCTAAAAAATCTCATTTTAGAATGCCAACACGCAAAAAGTGCGCGTTTGCACAATGGTGAATCTTTGTGTGATATTTTTTAGGATTCTTGCTTTACCCCCAACGCACATAATCAAAGGGAATTGACAAACTATCACACCATTTGCCAATTAAGAATCTCTCTATTTCCTCTAAACTCTTTCCAGCATAATAACCAAAAATGGGCGGTGCAATTTGGACGCCCAATCTTGAAAGCTTTAACATATTTTCTAGCACAATAGGGCTTAAAGGCATTTCACGCGGCGCAAGGAGCAACTTGCGATTCTCTTTTATCATCACACTTGCGGTGCGGGTGAGCAAAGTATCACAAATCCCATAAGAAATTTTTGCCAAAGTATTTTGCGAACACGGAATCACCGCCATAGCCTCACAGATAAACGAACCACTTGCAATACTTGCGCTTAAATCTTTATCTTCAAACAATGTGAGATTAGGAATCCCTTGCAAGGCTTTTGTTAAAACACAAGAGATTTGCTCCTCCTTGCTCACAGAATCGCTCCTGCCCTTATGAATTTCTGCCAATATTGTATCCTTAGCACCCCGTGTGATGACACAATACTTTTCTATCTCTTGTGGCAAAAAATGTAAAAATTTCAAACCCAACTCTACCCCACTTGCACCACTAATTCCTACAACAATGCGCTTCATAGCAATCTCCCTCTACCCTCTCCTATTATCTCTACTTCATAAGTTTTTTTTCCTTGCAAAGCACGTGCCTTGATAATATCGCCCACTGCGCCATCTTTTTGCGCCTCTAAAATAAATTCAAGCAATACACCCTCCTCCATAACGCTTACAGAAATCTTGTCTCCTTTCTTTACAACGCGTTTAAGAATCAAACGATCCTTAGTAATTAAAACATCTTTTGGTGTATAAGAGCGCACCGCCACTTTACCCATTTCGCTTTCTTTCATCAAAGCACTGCTAATACGATCAAAAGGAATCCGGACAATACGCGCATTGCTATAATTCACACTTTGCCTTCCGCTAATAGACTCGCTAGTTTGAATCGCCTGTAAAGTCGCGTCTATTGCGTATTTAAAATAAACTTTGCGATTCCTTACCTTATCATTATTCGTCTCTTGCACGATAATATCAAAACTTCCCTCTCTCCGTTTTAGCAACTTAGAATGAAAATCAATGGATAAAATCGCCTCTTCTTTGAAATCAATGGGTGTAATTTGCTCTAAATGCACCGCATTGACTTGAATTTGATTTTGCTGATACTCACGCAAAAATTCTGCCAAAATATATTTGCGAATCCCCTCAATTTCTCCACCTACTACGCGTTTAAAAGTGATAATCGGGGCTTTTGCCCCCACAGAGATTCCCTCATTTGCAAACTTCTCAACAATTTGAGAGCTTTTCACTTGGTAGCTATTGGAGCTTTTAGGAATCTCAAAAAGCACAAAGTTATTTTGCAAATTAGGCAATAAATCCTTTGCATAAATCGTCTGATTTTTAAACCTATACTCTTCCTCTAGCACAGAATAAGGAAGCGGATAAGCATTATTTAAAAAGATAAAACATAAAAAAACAAAAATTAAGCGCAACTCTTAAGCCTTAAATTTGAGATTCTAAGCGCATTTGTAACGACGCTTAAGGAACTTGCAGCCATTGCCGCCCCAGCAAATGCAGGTTGCAAAACAATTCCAAAATAAGGATAAAGCACACCCGCCGCTAATGGAATTAAAATAATATTATAAATGTAGGCAAAAAAGAGATTTTGCCTAATGTTTTTTAAAGTCGCATTCGCTATATCAAAAACTTCCACGATTCCCCATAAATCATTTTTCAGCAACAATACATCGCCCACTTCTTGCGCTAACTCTGTCGCTTCAATAAATGAGATTCCAAAACTTGCTTCCTTGAGTGCTAACGCGTCATTAATCCCATCTCCTACAAAGCAAACTGCCCCGCTTTGCGAAAGCTGTGCAATTTTATCGGCTTTTTGTGTTGGTGTAACACCGGCAAAATACTGCGCCACACCCAAATCCTGCGCCACTTTTGCTACATTTGCTGCATTGTCTCCGCTTAAAATGACGGATTCCACTCCACGCGCTCTTAAGGCTTCAATCGTGGCTTTTGCATTGATTTGAATAGAATCTTGCAGATAAAATAACGCTAAAATCTCCTCCTGATTCCCAAGTGCTACACAATCCTCGCGTGAAACTCCTTGTAATGGCTTTTTGCATTGTGATTCTACCCACTCTAAAGAACCCAAAAAATAATCTGTGTTCTTAAATCTTGCTTGCACACCCTTGCCGATTTCATAGTTTTTAGATTCCAAATTTATAGTAGCAAAACCCTTAGCAAAGCCTAAAATTGCTTTTGCAATGGGGTGAGGATTGTTGCTTTGCATTGCATAGCTTAATCCTAAAATCAAATCCTTTGGTTGATTTGCAGATAAAACTTTAAACTCTTGGACAACAATTTCTCCCTTTGTGAGTGTGCCGGTTTTATCAAACACGATAGTTTTGATTTTCTTAGCCTTTTCATAAACATCGGGATTTTTAATTAAAATCTCCGCCTTTTTAGCACGCATACTTGCACACACAATGGCTAGAGGCACTGCAAGTCCTAGCGCACAAGGGCAAGAAACCACAAGCACACACGCCGCAATTGAAAGCGCAAAAGCTAAACCCTGCCCCACAAACAACCACACCACAAACACTACAAGACTTAGCAACACAACACTAGGCACAAAGATACTAGCGATTTTATCCGCAAGTGCGCCAATAGGTGGCTTTTGACTTTGGGATAATTCCAATAAATCTAACATTTCATAGACAAAAAACGCGTTGGAATCCTTATTTGCCTCTACAACAATTTCGCCATTGAGAACCAAACTCCCGCCAATTACTTCCGCTCCCGCCTCTAATGTCTTTGGCACTTCCTCTCCATTAATATGTGCGCTACTCACTTCAGCCTTGCCTGATAAAACAATGCCATCTAATGGTATCTTTTCTCCCCCTACAACAAGGCACTTATCTCCCTTTTGGATTTTATCTATAGCAACCCATTGTTCCTCTTTGGAATCCTGAACCAACCTTGCTTTAGCGGGTAAAAGTTTCGCTAGAATCTCTAACGCATCACTTGCCTTTTTCTTTGCGCTAGATTTGAGATATTCCCCCACAAGCACGAAGCAAATCACCGCACTACTCCCCTCAAAGTAGAATCCCTCCGCGCCACTTAAAAACAAATAAACCGAATACACATACGCCACGCTCGTGCCAAGCGCAATGAGGACATTCATATCCGCCGATTTTGTTTTAAAAAAATTCCTTGCGCCTTGATAAAAGGGCAACCCACAATAAAACTGCACAACACTTGCCAAAAGGAGCTGAACCATTCCGCTCCAAGCGGTGTGGAATCCACCCATATGCAACGCGAAAATTACGATAAACAATGGAATCGCAACCCACAATCTACGCTTCAAGCCCTTAATATAAGCAATCTCAAGGGCTTTGGAGTTATCCAAGCTTGTCGGAAAGCCATAGGAAGTAATCAACTCTGCAATTTGCGATTCCGTGATTTTTGTCTCATCGTAGGCGATTTTTGCAAGTCCGCTAATGGCATTAATTTTGACATTTGTAATGCTTGGAATCTTTTGTAAATTTTTATCAATCGCCCCAGAACACGCGCTACAATGCATTCCGCTAATATTTAATTTAACCACTTTCATTCTTTGCCTTTATGCTTACTTTAATAAATAATTGATGAGTTTTAAAGCTTTAAAATTTTATAATTTCTGCTTTTATTTTATACTTAAATATTTTATAATTTCTTAAGGTAATTTTATGATAAACCGCAAAAAAATCTACAATCCAAACTCCCAAGAAAGCGTGAATGAACGCAAAATCTTTGGAGGTAATCCCACCAGCATTTTTGAGCTAAATAAAATCAAATACCAATGGGCTTATAATCTTTGGAAAGTAATGCTTGCAAACACTTGGTTTCCTGAAGAAGTGAATATGACGCTAGATAAACGCGACTATGCAAACGATTTAACTTCAGAGGAGAAGATTGGTTATGATAGAGCCTTAGCGCAACTCATTTTTATGGATTCTTTGCAGACAAATAACCTCATTGACAATGTTAATCCTTATATCACAAGCCCAGAGATTAACCTTATCTTAGTGCGTCAAGCTTTCGAAGAAGCCCTGCATTCCCAAAGCTACGCGGTAATGGTAGAATCCATCTCGGCAAATACCGATGAAATCTATGAAATGTGGCGCACAGATATGCAGTTAAGAAACAAAAACGACTACATTGCAAATGTGTATGAGGAACTAGCAGTCAATCCCACAGAATCCACACTTCTAAAGGCAATGTTCGCCAATCAAATCCTAGAGGGAATCTACTTTTATAGTGGATTTGCCTTTTTTTATACGCTTGCAAGAAGTGGCAAAATGCTAGGAAGTGCGCAAATGATTCGCTTTATCCAGCGCGATGAAGTAACACATTTGTTGCTATTTCAAAACCTCATCAATTCCCTAAAAAAAGAAATGCCACAACTTTTCACTAAAGACTTAATTGAAGAAGTGATTGAAATGTTTAGAGAGGCTGTGAAAGTGGAATCCGCTTGGGGAGAATACATTACACAAGGACAGATTCTAGGACTTACAGACGAGATTATCCACGAATACATTTGCTATCTTGCCGACGATAGATTAAAACGCGTGGGCTTGCCCCCGCTTTATAATGCTAAACACCCCATTAAGTGGGTAGATGCTTTTAGTGCAATTAATGAAACAAAGCCAAATTTCTTTGAAACACAACCAGCTAATTATTCAAAAGGGAGTATAAATTTTGATGATTTCTAAGCAACTTTATTCATTACAGGTTAAAACAGGGCAGAATTTTGAGGAGAATCTAACGCATTTAAAGAATCTTATTTTAGACTGCGAAAGTGATTCTATTATTTTAGCACCCGAGGTTTGCTTGACAAACTTCTGTTATCAGAGAATGGACGAGGCAAGTGAATTTGCAAAAGTCGCAACAGAGACGCTACTTAGGCTCTCTAGCGACCGCACGATTGCTATCACAATGATTGAAAAATACCGCGATGGATTCTACAATAACCTAAAAGTCTTTCACAAAGGCGAATTACTGCACAAACAAAGCAAACATAAGCTATTCCCACTTGGCAATGAGCATTTACACTTCCAAAGTGGCGATATTGCAGAGATTGCACCTTTTAAAATTGACGATTTAACTTGCGGTGCGATTAACTGCTTTGAATTGCGTTTTATTGAGCTTTGGGAGAGGGTAAAGGGTTGTGATTTGATTTTTGTCCCTGCGCAATGGGGCAAGGAACGCAAAGACAACTTTGAAACTCTGTGCAAAGCCTTAGCCATTACCACACAAAGCTTTGTGTTAGCAAGTAGTGGGGCAAACGACACCTGCGCAAAGGGAAGCGGAATCATCTCACCCTTTGGACTTGCGCTTACCGATGATAGCAAAGAAGTGGTTGCGATGCGTGCGGACTTCAATGCTGTTTCACAAGTGCGCAAATACATTAATATCGGGCTAAAATAGGAATGCAAGCACTTAAAACTGCAAATATGGTGCTTGAAATCTCTAAGAGATTCCCCCTAAGCCCAAATGTTGAAAAAGCATTTTTAAGTGTGAATCGTGAAATTTTTGTCCCCAACGGCTTTAAGCATCTCGCATACGCACTAGACGCACTTCCTATGGGGGCAAGTCAATGGATTAGCTCTCCTTTAACCGTGGCAAAGATGACAGAATTTCTACAATGTGAGGGTGCGGATTCCGTGCTAGAGATTGGTTGCGGGAGTGGTTACCAAGCTGCGATTCTTAGCAAACTCATTCGCCGTGTTTTTAGCATTGAGCGCATTGAAAAACTACTCATAGAAGCGATTGCGCGGATTAAACTCTGCGGAATTTACAATATTAACACCAAGCTTGATGATGGGCAAAATGGCTGGACCACTTTCGCGCCCTATGATAGAATCTTATTTTCTGCTTCCATTGCAGAGATTCCACAAAGCCTTGTTTCACAGCTAAATGAGGGCGGAATCCTCGTTGCACCAATGGTAAAAAACAATATGCAAATTATTACGCGTTTTTTCAAACAAAATGGAATCCTAACGCAAAAAGAGGAGCTAGAGAGTTGCGTGTTTGTGCCGGTTGTTAGCGGATTGGAGAAAGAATCCTAATTTTACTCTAACAACCCAAGCGTATGCGCAATTACTGCTCCCTCACGCAAACCCTCATCAACCACTAAACATTCTTGGAATCCCAAAGCCTCCATAAAGCAAGTAAATAATGCGATTCCAAATGGCACAACATCGGCTTTATACATTCCAACAAGTCCTATTTGTGATTCCCTAGAAAGCCTAAAAAACTTCTCTAGCTCCACCGCAAAATCCTCTCTTGTTAATTCTGTACCAAAAATCGCTCTAGCATTATAAGACTGAAGCCCTAACTTAAAGGCACACACCATTGTGGGTGTTCCGCTATTTGCCATCATAAAGTGCGCTTTTTTACCTTTCTTTTTACATTCTTGCACAAATGCAGTAATGGGATTCAAAAATTCCTCTTTGTGTTTTAAAAGATTTTCTATCGTTTGATATCGGTCTTTGGCACTTACGATTCCAATCTCAAAACTCCTTGACAAATCCCTATCTCCTCCACAAAAAATAAACTCACTACTTGCCCCTCCCATATCCACAAGCAAAAAACTATCCTGTTGATATTTTGGATTTGTTTTAGCGATTTTACGCACAGCAATTTTGGGGGCAAGTGCGGTGATTTGTGCTTCTTGCTCCCCTGAAATCACTTGAAATCTAATCTGTGTAGAATCCCAAATAGATTGTAAAATCTCCTCACGATTCCGCGCCTTACGCATTGCCTGTGTCGTTAATGCCACCACCTTATCTTGTGGTGTGATTCTCAATGCGCTCTTTAACGCAAGCAAGCCTTGAATAATCCTCTCTTTTGCCTCTTTGCAAATTTCTCCACTCTTTTCTAATCCCTCTGCTGTGCGCACGGTGGTATCGTATTCCTCCAAAAACACAAACTCCCTTTGGGATTCCGCCCCTTTGATTTGCATTTTCACCCCGCGTAAAGAATTACTACCTAAATCAATCCCTATAACTTCCATTATTCTATTCCTTTTGGAAAAATAATTTTAAAATGATGCATACCCTCTTGCATTATCTCTCCATTCTCTTTTGAGTTGTTTTCTTGCTCTGTCGGGAGATATTGGTAACCAAACCCAAAATGGTGCAATTCTAAAATACCTTTTAAGATTGCCAATCCTAGCCCATAACCTTGAATCAAAGCGTGTGAATCTTCACGCGAGAAAGGCTCAAAATAATAAGAAATGGGTTGCTTTAAGGGTGTTCCAACATTGCAAACACTTAGCACAAAGGCTTCTTTAATTTCTGGCTTTAAACCCCAAGTTACGATATTTTTCAGATTTTTTTCCAATCCCACTTGGATAAGAATCTTTCCCTTGCTTCTATATTTTTGTGCATTTGCAATCAAATTCTTTAATGCAATGGATAAAAATTGCAAATCCCCATAAATTTTAAAATTCTCTTGGATTTTTACTTCTAGTTCCTCTTCCTCTAAAAATAGGTGTTGCAAAGTTTCTAAAATCAATGTTTCAATATCAAATTTACTCCAAACAAGCAAATCTCCACCCTCTTGGATTTTTTCAAAAGTTAGAATCTGACTTGTAAGAGTATCCAAATTGCGAACGCATTTTATCGCAAGAGGTTTTTGAGGATTCTCTGGCATCATTTCTAATGCAAGTTTTGCTTTGGAGATTGGAGTTTTTAACTCGTGTCCAATATTTCTCAATACAAACTCTCGCGCCATCATTAATTTGGAAATCTTTCTGCTCATTGCGTTAAAACTCAATGCTAATTGAGCTTGTTGCGGTTCTTTTGGCACTGGGATTTTGATTTTATAGTTTCCTTTTGTAAATTCCCTCAAGGCACTTTGCAAAATTTTCAATGGGTGCAAAAGAGCCAAAAGAATCGCAAAAGTTAAAAGCTGAATTAAAAAATCAAAAAGAATCCAAAGATTCAAACTATCACTCATAGACAATTCGCTTCCATAGTCTTTTAATGCAATAAAAGTCATATCCAAATATTCCAAATAAAAACCATAATAACTTTGAGATTTAAAAACTTTAATTTCTGCAAAAGAATCTTGAATCTCTGATAAAATAGCTACATTGGGTGGCATTTTACGAATAATCTTGTAATGATTGTTCCTTGCAATTTCGCGCAAACGCGCAGTATTACCGCCAATAAACTCGGACAAAGATTGTTGGGCTAATAAATTTGTCTTGGCAAGAATCGCCTCTTCGCTTTTCTTTAAATTATTAACATTAGTTAAATAAATGATAGTTCCACTCACGCAGATAGAAATAAAAAATAAAAAATAAATTTGGACAAAAAGCGGTGGGATAAAACTTCTCGTTTTAAAGTCATCTTTCATTTTAAATCCTCTGCTTTAAGGACAAGATTTAATCGCAAAATTTGTAGCCAATTCCCCAAATGGATTGAATATATTTTGGAGTTTTTGCGTCATCGCCCAATTTTGCTCTTAAATTTCTAATATGCGTATCAATGCTTCGCAAAGAGGAATCCGGAGCAATACTGGAAATCGCTTGTAATAGCGATTCACGCGAATAAGGCTTACCTTTATGTGCAATCAACAAGCTTAAGATTTCAAATTCTGCTGGTGTAAGGTCTATATCATAACCTGAAATATTCACTTTGCGTCTTTCAACATCTACTTCTAAATCTTTGTATATGACACTTTGATGTTGTGAATAACGTTTTAGTAACGCTTTAATACGCGCAACAAGCTCAATGGGTTCATAGGATTTTGCCAAATAATCATCAGCTCCTCGTTCAAAACCTAAAATTTTACTACTAATATCTGCACGAGCTGAAGACATAATAATTGGAATATCACTAATATTGCGCAATTTCTGACACAATTCCAGTCCGTCCATTTCGGGCAACATAATATCTAACACAGCTAAATGGAATCCGCCCTTGTTTTTCACACTATCCAATGCGGCATTAGGGCTATCTGTCGCAAAAACTTCCATACCGCTTTGACGCAGGTAATCTACTAGCAGTTTTTGCATTTCCAAATCGTCTTCTACAAGCAAAATCTTATACATTAATTACTCCCAAATTTCTCTAAAAGCTTCTCCATATCCTCCGCGTTTAAAACCTCTGCGATTGCGCTATAAAATGCGATTCTAGCCTTGATATACTCATCACTCACTTCTTTAAATGCTTGTTCGTATTGTCCTAAATCCACTTTTGTTTGCCCCTTTAAATCCAACAATAATCTATTGCGAATACGATAGCTATTTTGTTGATAAACAAGCTTTTCTGCATAAAACTCTGCCATTGCTTTTTTTAACATTTCCTGTTTCTCTGGAGTTAAGGTTAAAGTTTTTAAGGCATTTTCAATATTGTTACCCCACACTTGCATACAAAAAACTAGACAAAAAAACGATTAAAACGCGCATAAATATCCCAAAAAATAAAATATAAAATTATAAAAGCCTCAAAATAAAGCTACACTTAAAATCCACATTATCACTATTAACAAAATAAATCTCCCTTTCATTTACTAAGTATTTATTTTTCAATTTTAGAATATGATTAGGGTTTTTCATAAAGGAGTTTAATGGAGCATTTAGGATTCCCCCCGCTTACAATCGCGATTTTTACAATTTTTGTCATTCTCTCTCTTGGCATTGATTTTCTAGGACACAAAGACGATAAACCGATGAGTTTAAAATCCTCTAGTATTTGGTCTCTTTTTTGGGTTTTTATCTCCATTCTTTTTGGCTTATTTGTATATTATGAACACGGCAAAGAAATGGCTTCCTTATTTTTCGCGGGGTATATCCTAGAAAAATCCTTATCGGTGGATAATCTTTTTGTGATTATGGCGATTTTTTCTTGGTTTAAGATTCCGCAAGATTATCGCCATAGGGTCTTGTATTTTGGAATCCTTGGCGCAATCCTCTTTCGCCTAATCTTTGTGGCGATTGGAAGCAGTTTGTTTTTTCTTAGCCATTGGGTGCAACTCGTCTTTGGCTTGATTATTTTATGGACTGCCATTATAATGCTTAAAAAAGGCGATGAAAAGGAGGAAATAGAGGATTATTCTAGCCATTTAGCCTATAAGCTTGTGTATAAATATTTTTCAGTCTTTCCAAAAATCGTTGGGCATTATTTTTTTATCAGCAGAAAAACACTTGCACTCGCACTGCAAGAGAATCCAAATATCAATTTTTCAGATAAAGGCGCAATCATCGCAACGCCTCTCTTTTTGTGCTTGTGTATCATAGAATTTAGCGATGTAATGTTTGCCTTTGATAGCGTTCCAGCCGTGATTGCCGTCTCACAAGAACCGCTCATTATTTACTCGGCGATGATTTTTGCCATACTTGGCTTAAGGGCGTTGTATTTCGTGCTTGAAGCCTTGAAAGAATACCTCATCTATTTAGAAAAAGCAGTGATTGTGTTACTCTTTTTTATTGCAATAAAAATCTTGCTCAACGCTTCATACAATATGTTTGGAATCGGATTTGAGATTCCGCCCCTTATTAGCTTATATGTCATTGCTTTTATTTTATTTACAGGAATCTTTTTAAGTGTTGTATTGCCTAAAAAATAGGAATCCCAGTCATTGCGAGAAAATTTGCAAAATTTTCGTGGCAATCTATAATAATGCAAACAGAGCGTTTTATTTTTCGTCATTGCGAGAAAATTTGAAAAATTTTCGTGGTGTGCAAATGCGTAGCATTTTCACCCGCTTTAGCGCAAATCTATAATACAAAATGAACTAAAAAGCTAACCACTTTGTCATTGCGAGATTCCACTTGCGGAATCGTGGCAATCTATAACCTTATATGCCTTGCACTTTCCCATTGCGTCATTGCGAGATTCCACTTGTGGAATCGTGGCAATCTATAATAATGAAAAAAGGAAAATATCACAATGGAATCTTAAAAGTTTGGAATTGTAAAGTTTTGTAAAGTTTAATGTATGCTTGATTATGGATTGCCACGAATGCTACGCATTCTCGCAATGACTAAATGGTAAGATTTTATGTGTGCTAGATTATGGATTGCTTCAGGCAAAGCCCTCGCAATGACGCAGTGGTTTGCTTTGTGTCATTGCGTTTTTACCTCTCTGTCATTGCGAGGAATGAGCAAAGCGAATGACGAAGCAATCTATAATAATGAAAAAAGGAAAATATCACAATGGAATCTTAAAAGTTTGGAATTGCAAAGTTTTGTAAAGTTTAATATATGCGGGATTATGGATTGCCACGAATGCTACGCATTCTCGCAATGACTAAATGGTAAGATTTTATGTGTGCTAGATTATAGATTGCTTCGGCTGAAGCCTCGCAATGACGCAGTGGTAAAGTGTAATGACAAAAGAAAGACAATGACGAGGGAGAACCCTCATCAAAGAAAAAGGAGGAATTAGAAGCTGTATTTTACTTCTAGTCTCACTCTTTGTCTGTCTTCGTCAGTTACATTATCATAAGCACCTGCTGGAGCTGGGCTACCTAAATCTGGTCTATCAGTCATCAAGTAAGCATAGTAACCGCTGATTGTAAGGTTTGCATTGTGTTTCCAGCTGAATCTTGGAGTGATTTCTTGGAAATCAACATCTCTTTTACTTCCAAAACCATTTGCTCCTTTATAGCTAACATCATTGCTTCCCCAAACATAATCTAAGCCGATTCTTAGTCTCTCATCTACCATTCTATAACCGATTGCACCATAGAATACGCTTAAATCTTGCTCACTTCCAAATCCATGCACACCTCTATTTAACAATGCAGAAGTGCTTACACCTGTTGCATTATTTTGCCACCAGATTGCTCCAGCGTATTTGAAGATTGTGCCATCATCGTTCAATGTAACTGCTGTTCCATCTTGGAAGTTTGTAACATAACCTAGTTTAACATCTAGTGGCACACCAAAATCTTGAGCGAAATCTGCACCTACATTGAATACAAACAAGTCGTTTGCTTCAGTAATGTTGGATTTATTGTAAAGTCCTGTTCTTTTATCTATATTTGCATAACCATGCAATGCACCCAAGACTGAGCTATCACTATTATCTAATTTTGCAATCGCATATTGCAATGCAGCATTAAATGTGCTTCCGTCCCAAGTAAGCTCACCTACTCCTAGTGCATCAACTGCGTCTTGGATATAGAATCCCCAAAGTTGTCCGCCAAAGCGTCCATAAGCTGTATCTACACCATAGATACCTGCAAGAACATAGAGAGGCTTAGTTACAGAAACGCCATCGTTGCCACCTGAAGTGTATCCTTGATGAACATCATCAATACTCCAAGAATCAAATGCACCTGCTGCAAAGGTAAATCCCTCTAAGTCGCTGTTTAATGCTAGGATACCTGTTCCTCTATCGTCATCACCTGCATTTGTTACAGGAGTTGCAAGTCTTTGCTTACCAAGAATCACTGTAGTAGCTGTGCTATCTGGAGTAATCACTGCATTAAATACGCTTACACCAAAGCTTCCGTCTTTACCTGAACCAAGTCCTAGTCCTACACCGGGAATAGTAGAGGGCATTGCTGGGTTATAGCTTGGATTAGGAATCGTTGGAATACTAGTAGGATCTTTAGGGTTATAGCTTGGATTAGGGATCGTTGGAGTATTACCATTAGCTACACCATTTCCGTGATTTACATTGTTGGATTCGTTGTTATAAAGAATCCCAAAGTTTAATGCAATGTTATTTACCACAGGAGTTTTGAAGTCTGCTACTGCTTTCCAGCGGTGAGTAGCGTTACTATTAGCCACAGAATCTTTATTGAATCCATTGCCATCATATCTATCATCATTGTATCTGTATCTTAGATAACCACTGACATCAATCCCTCGGATTGCTTCTTCTAAGGGTTGCGCAAAACTTGCAGTAGAGAAAGCACCTAGAGCAACACTTGCTGCTAAACTTAATTTTAGAAATTTCATTTTAATCTCCTTTTTTGTTAGAATTTCGAAATTACAACTGCCTAAGACTAAGGAAGCTTAAAGTGAAGCAAGGCTATACTTCTCGCCCCCTTGTCCTATCAATCAAGTAAGATCTAGCTTTGGAAACTTCTAACCTAACAAAGCTAGACTGAAATTTTAGCAAATAGGGGGGGGGGGGGTGTCAAGTCTAATTTTAAGATTTTTTTAATTTAAAGTGTTTCTCTGCTTTTTTGTTTTTGTGTTTGGATTCCTTGAAACTTCATTATCTGCACCCTTTCAAGATTTTTTGATTTGGTTTTTATCTTTGTTGGAAATTTGTAAAATTTTTGTGGCAATCTATAATTTTAAACTGAAGTAGAATTATCAAAGGCGAGATTCTGTGTTATGGATTGCTTCGGGCAAAGCCCTCGCAATGACAAGAACCATTGCGTCATTGCGTTTTGCCTCTCTGTCATTGCGAGAAAATTTGTAAAATTTTCGTGGCGTGCAAATGCGTAGCATTTTCACCCGCTTTAGCGCAAATCTATAATTTTAAACTAAAGTAGAATTATCAAAGGCGAGATTCTGTATTATGGATTGCTTCACTTCGTTCGCAATGACAAGAACCATTGCGTCATTGCGTTTTGCCTCTCTGTCATTGCGAGAAAATTTGAAAAATTTTCGTGGCAATCTATAATAATGAAAAAAGAAAAATATCACAATGGAATCTTAAAAGTTTGGAATTGTAAAGTTTAATGTATGCGGGATTATGGATTGCCGCGAATGCTACGCATTCTCGCAATGACGCAGTGGTAAAGTTTTCTATTTGCTAGATTATGGATTGCTTCGGCTAATGCCTCGCAATGACGGAGGAGTAAGACGCAATGACGAGGTGGTAAAGTTTTCTATTTGCTAGATTATGGATTGCTTCGGGCAAAGCCCTCGCAATGACGCGGTGGTTTGCTTTGTGTCATTGCGTTTTACCTCTCTGTCATTGCGAGATTCCACTTGTGGAATCGTGGCAATCTATAATAATGAAAAAAGAAAAATATCACAATAGAATCTTAAAAGTTTGGAATTGTAAAGTTTTGTAAAGTTTAATGTATGCGGGATTATAGATTGCTTCGGGCAAAGCCCTCGCAATGACTAAATGGTAAGATTTTATGTGTGCAGGATTATGGATTGCTTCGGCTAACGCCTCGCAATGACGGAGAAACACAAGCTTCAATGGCAAAAGTATTCAATCCCTTAAGTTGCGATATTAAAAAATTACTTGCATATTTATTATTATCTTTAAAACCTACACATTAAACCTAAAGTGCATTACATCTCCATCTTGCACGATATAATCCTTGCCCTCTACGCGCATTGCACCCGCTTCTTTAGATTTTGTCTCACCACCATATTGGATAAAATCTTGATAAGAAATTACCTCTGCGCGGATAAAGCCTTTTTCAAAATCTTTATGAATCACTCCTGCCGCCACAGGTGCTTTATCTCCCTTATGAATCGTCCAAGCACGCACTTCTTTTACTCCGGCGGTAAAATAACTAATCAAGCCTAGCTTCTCAAATCCCAAACGAATTATCGCGTCCAATCCACTCTCACTTACACCCAATTCTTTAAGAAATTCTCCTTGCTCCTCCTCGCTTAAACTCACAAGCTCTTCCTCAATTTTGGAGCAAAGCTTAATAACTTCTGCTCCCTGCTCCTTTGCATATTTTTTTAATTGCAACACAAAGTCATTATCGGATTCCAAACCCTCTTCATCAACATTTGCGCCATAAATAATCTCCTTGTTTGTCAAGAATCGCAACTCTTTATCCAAAAGCAAAAACCACTCATTCTCTTTTTCTTGAAATGTCCGAACAGGCGCACCACTCTCAATATGTGCCAAAAGCAAACTCGCAACCTCTAACTGCGCCTTTGCTTCTTTATCTGTGCCACTTTTTGCAGCTCTCGCAAGTCTTTCTACGCGCTTTTGCAGGGTTTGCATATCAGCAATCAATAATTCTGTTTCAATAATCTCCACATCACGCAAAGGCTCAATACTTCCCTCCACATGCGTAATATTGGAATCCTCAAAACAACGCACAATATGCAAAATCACTTCTGTTTCTTTAATATTTGCCAAAAATTGATTCCCTAAACCCTCTCCCTTACTAGCACCCTTTACAAGCCCCGCAATATCCACAAATTCCACCACAGAATGTTGAATCTTTTGTGGATTAACGATTTTTGCTAACTCCAAAAGTCGTATATCAGGCACAGGAACGATTGCTTTGTTAGGCTCAATCGTGCAGAAAGGATAATTTGCAGATTGTGCATTTTGCGTTTTGGTTAGCGCGTTAAAAGTTGTAGATTTGCCGACATTTGGAAGCCCTACGATTCCAATAGATAACCCCATAGTTTCCCTTTATTTTACTTGATTCAAAATAAACTGCACAACAGAACGCACTCCTGCGCCACTTGCTCCAAAAGGATTCACTCCCCAAGCTTTTTCTACATAAGCAGGTCCTGCGATGTCCAAATGCAACCATTTTTGAATCAACGATTTTTCAACAAATTCACCTAAAAACATTCCCGCACTAATTGCACTTCCATAGCGACTAGAGGGAATATTGCACAAATCCGCCACTTCAGAATTAAACAACTTCCTTAAATAAGGATTAAAAGGCAAAATTCCACTCAACTCTCCTGCTTCAAATGCTGCTTTACTAAATTCTTCTTTAAGCTTTTGATTGTAACCCATAATTCCCGTGCTATAATCCCCCAATGCAACAACACAAGCTCCTGTAAGCGTGGCTAAATCAATCAGAAAATCGGGTTTCAAATCACTTGCAAAACTTAAACAATCTGCCAACACCAAACGCCCCTCTGCGTCAGTATTACGCACTTCAATACTTTTTTGATTCCGCGCAATCAAAATATCATCAGGCTTATACGCATTCCCACCGATCATATTTTCAGCTAATCCCAAAATGCCATGCACTTCCATTGGAATGCCAAGCTTTGCAACAGATTCTAATATTCCAATTACCGCACAAGCTCCACTTTTATCCGCTTTCATTGTCGTCATATAATCGCCCGGCTTTAAACTAAGACCACCGGAATCATAAGTCAAGCCTTTTCCAACTAGCGCGATTTTGGGCAATTTCTCGCCCTTTGCTCCTTTAGGTTTATAGCTTAAATGCACCAAATAAGGCTTATTTACACTTGCTTTTGCAACTGCTAAAAATGCACCCATTTTTTCATTTTCTAAAAATTTTTCATCATAAATTTTGCATTCAAATCCAGAATCCTTTGCGGTTTTTTGCGCAAAGTCCGCCACATATTTTGGTGTTGCAATCATTGGAGGAGTATTAATCAACTCACGCACCTTATTTACGCTATCGCTTATAATTTTGGATTCTTTGATGATTGCCTCAAGCTTCGTTTGCTCCACTTTTGTAGAATGGAGATAAATTTCTTTTAGCTCACTTTTGTTTTTCTTGCTTTTAAAAGTATCAAACCCATAAGAGCCAAGCAAAATTCCCTCGCAAACTTCTTTCGCTTCTTTTTGGGATTCTACTTGAAGAGAAAGAGACTTGATGTTTAGTTTTTGGATCATTCCAATTGCACTTGCTAACGCATCACGCAAGGCGTTAGGAAAGGGATAATCACAACTTTCAACCCCTACAAAAACCTTTCTACTCTCCTCAAGAAAACAACACCCTTCACCCTCATAATGACGAATCCTTAATATCTCTTTTTCTGTTTTACTTAAATTTTTTGGTATTTTTTTATCACGCAAAAGGATAATTTCTAATTCCCCTTGTTTAAGTTTTGATAAGATTTTCATTTCACTTTCCTATAACTTTTTGTTCAACCTTTGCAGTTGCTCTATGTAAATAATAATAGATTCCGCCACCTAAAATCAATGCAAATGGAATCGCAATATAATAATGTTCCTTACCATAATGCACAATTTGCAATAATTGTTCTCCGAAAAAATAAGCTAATAAAATAGTAATTGCCGCCCACACAAGCGCACTAATCAAATTAATAAAAGCGAAAGTCTTTGCACTATATCGCGTAACCCCTATACTCATTGGAATCACTGTGCGCATACCATACAAATATCTTTGAGCAAAAATAATAGGCCAACCATAACGTTGCAGAAGCAAATGCGCTAGAGCAAATTTGCGTCTTTGGGTTTTGAGCTTTTTATAAATAAATTGCTTATTGTATCGTCCAATATAAAAATAAACTTGATCTCCTACAAACCCGCCTAGTCCCGCTACAATAATTGCAATAGGAATCGTCATATGCCCTGTATGACACATAATTCCAGCCATAATCAATCCCAACTCACCCTCTAAAGTGCTCCAAATAAACAAAATAATGTAGCCGTATTCTTGTAGCCATTGCGTAAATAATTCTTCCATAGCAATCCGTAGCAATTTTCTTTAAAATATAAAATTTGGATTCTATCAAAAATTTGCTTAACCTTTTGCCATTGCTTTTGATTGCAAAATAAAGTCTCCACTTTGTCATTGCGTTTTGCCTCTCTGTCATTGCGAGAAAAGCTTTAGCTTTTCGTGGCGTGCAAATGCGTAGCATTTTCACCCGCTTTAGCGCAAATCTATAATGTTGCAAAAATTAGATTCAACAATGGAATCTTTGAGGAGAGATTCCGCTCCTCTTGTAATGACAAATTTGAACACAACCTTCAAGGATTAGATGTAAATAAAGTGCCTTTTTCGTGGAGATTGTGTAGCAAAAAATCCCGCAATACAGACAAATCTTTACCGCTAGATAAAAACATTTCGCGTTTATTATCTAGCAAAAATTTTGCAGCTTTTAGTTTTGTAACGATTCCGCCTGTGGCAAAGGCATTATTCGGCGTTGCCTCCGCTTCTAGCTCCTTTTCAGAAATACTTGTTACAATTTTTCGCATTTTTGCGTTGGGATTCTCCTTTGGATTCTCCTCATAATACCCATCAATATCACTTAGAATCGCCAAAAGTGAAGCGTCAAAAAAATGTGTAACATACGCGGAGAGTTGGTCATTATCGCCAAAACCTAAAAACATTAACTCTCCCGTTGTGGTTACATCGTTTTCGTTGATAATAGGCAAAACCTTGTTTTTCAGCAATACTTCCATTGCATTGCGCGCATTTTGTGTGCGTTTCCTAGAATCCAAATCATAACCCGAAAACAAAACCTGCGCACTTAGGATTCCATATTTTTCAAGTGCTTTTGCGTAAGTCTGCATCAAAAGCGGCTGTCCGATTGCCGCAAGGGCTTGTTTGTTTGCTAAAATCTTTTTATCCAATTCCAATGCGGTAAATCCAGAAGCCACCGCCCCAGAGGAGACTAAAATCACTTCATAAGTTGCATTAAGTTCGCTAATAAGCTGCACAAGGGATTCTATCCTTGCAAGGTTAATCCTCTGATTTTCTACTAAAATCGCACTACCCACCTTAATGACAATTCTATTTTTACACATTTAACCCCTTTAAACTCTCATATAAAAGGAATCGCAAGGATTCCAAATTCTCCTTGCTCACACTTGAAACCCCAAGCGCAAACAAAGGAGTATTCAAGTCATAATCCACCCCAAAATCCTCTTTATCCTTTTGTATAAACTGCAAGGATTCCGCTTTGTTTTTCAAAGAAAATCCAAAAGTGTTTAAAAACTCCACAATGCAATCTCTATGGCTTTTAAACTCCGCATTATCCGCTATTAGCAAATCTTGATTCTGTAAATCAATCTTGGAAAACATTATGCCAAAAGGGCGATGAGAAAGTTCTGTGCTAAACTTCTCTAGCTCCTCCCTTAAGATTCTAAATTGCTCCTCTAATGTGCGGTAATTTGCCAAATCTAGCACAAAGAGCAAAAATCTTGTCCGCTCAATGTGTCGCAAAAACTCTAGTCCCAAGCCCTTGCCCTCACTCGCACCTCCAATGATTCCGGGAATATCCGCAATCACAAAGGATTGATACTCCCCAACATTGACGATTCCAAGCTTTGGAATGAGTGTCGTAAATTCATAATTTGCAATTTCGGGTTTTGCATTAGAAAGCACCGATACAAGCGTGGATTTTCCAACATTTGGAAAGCCCACAAGCCCCACATCAGCAATTAGCTTCAGCTCCAAGCGGATTTGCTTTGTAACCCCTGCGATTCCTTTTTGAGCATAAGTTGGGCGTTGGTTTGTGGCACTTTTGAAATGCGCATTGCCTAAGCCCCCTTTACCACCCTCTAAAAACAAAATCTTTTGGGATTCCTCCACCAAGTCTAGCAAAAGTTCTCCGCTTTGACTATCAAAAACCTGCGTCCCGGGCGGAATCTTAATCACTAAATCCTCGCCCTTTTTGCCATATTTATTGCGCCCTTCTCCGGGTTTGCCATTTTGAGCTTTAAAAGTCTTATGCCCTCTGAAATGCGAAAGCGTATCGGTGTTTTTATCCACTTGAAAATACACGCTACCACCTTTGCCACCATCGCCGCCATCGGGTCCGCCATTTAAGACAAATTTTTCTCTGCGAAAGGATACTGCGCCCTCCCCGCCTTTACCGGAAGTTACAGAGATTTCAACACGATCTACAAACATCAAATAACCTTAAAAGTTTAACTCTAGGATTGATTGTGATTTGAATACTAATTACAATACTAAAAGGGATTAACATTAAAATCAAAACCCAAAAAACCATTCAAGGCAGAATCCCAAAGAGGAATCCCGCCCCTAAATCCTGAATAAAAGAAGCCTTAAGAAGCTGGGATAATAGAAACTTTTTTGCGGATTCTATCTTTTCGCTCGAAGGATACGATTCCATCAATTAATGCAAAAATCGTATGATCCTTACCCATTCCTACATTGTTTCCGGGATGCACTTTTGTCCCTCTTTGACGAATAATAATATTACCCGCGCGGACAAACTGCCCACCAAATTTTTTAACGCCTAAACGACGCCCCGCGGAATCGCGATTATTCTGGGTGCTACCCTGACCTTTCTTGTGTGCCATTTCAACTCCTTAACAATCTTAAGCAGAAATTTTCACAACGCGCACACGCGTGAAATCTCGTCTAAAGCCTCGTTTTGTTTTGCTATCTTTTCTACGACGCTTCTTAAAAGTGATGACTTTCTTGCCTCTGCCCTCATTGATGACTTCTAATTCCACTTTTGCACCACTTACATAAGGCACACCAAGCGTAATATCTCCGCCATCGCAGATTGCTAAAACTTCGCTCACTTCAACTTTTGACTTTGGCTCAAGGTTCAAGCAATCAAGCAAAATAACATCGCCCTCGCTCACCTTGTATTGTTTGCCTCCATTCGCGATGATTGCATACATTATACAATTCCTTAAAATTTGAAGTTCTTTTTATTAAAGCTAATAAAAGTCGGGATTCTATCTAAAATTTCATTAAGATTACTTGAAAGAGAATCTTAAAAGGCAAGAATCTATATTATGGATTGCTTCGGCTAACGCCTCGCAATGACGAGGTGGTTTTCGTCATTGCGAGAAAATTTGCAAAATTTTCGTGGCAATCTATAATAATGCACTTCTTTAAGGATTCCATTGCAAAAATTACTTTATGCTAGATTATGGATTGCTTCACTTCGTTCGCAATGACGCGGTGGCAGTATGTCATTGCGTTTTGCTTTTTGTCATTGCGAGAAAAGCTTTAGCTTTTCGTGGCAATCTATAATAATGCACTTCTTTAAGGATTCCATTGCAAAAATTAATGTGTGCTAGATTATAGATTGCTTCGGCTTTGCCTCGCAATGACAGAAGTGGGAGACGCAATGAAAGAGGAGCAATATTCCAAGATACAATAAAAAGTTTTTCATTGTGTTTAAGAGGTTTTTACTAAAAATCCCTTATAATGTCGCTTATTTTTAAAGGAATCTTAAATGTTTGATTGGATTACAAGCCCTGAAATGTGGATAGCATTAACGACTTTAATCGCCCTTGAAATTGTGCTAGGCATTGACAATATCATTTTTATTGCGATTCTTGTGGGACGATTGCCCCAAGAACAGCGACAAAAAGCAAGGATACTAGGACTCTCTTTAGCGATGATTACCCGCCTTTTGTTGCTACTTTCACTCTTTTGGATTATGAAACTCACCGCCCCACTCTTTACTATTTTTACACAAGAAATTTCAGGACGCGATATAATTCTAATCTTGGGAGGATTATTTTTAATTGGCAAATCCACACTTGAGATTCACCACGACATAGAGGACGCAGGAGATTCAAAGTCAGACAACCCATTACAAGAGGGCGCAAAAAGGGGCTTTTTTGCTGTGTTAATCCAAATCGCAATCTTGGATATTGTATTCTCACTTGATTCTGTGATTACTGCGGTTGGAATGGTGAGCAACATTGAAATTATGATGATTGCCGTCATTGTAGCAGTGGGCGTGATGATGATTGCAAGTAAAAGCATTTCCGAGTTTGTGGATAACAACCCTACCATTAAGATTCTAGCACTTGCCTTTTTAATTCTCATTGGGGTAACCCTTGTCGCAGAAGGCTTAGAATTTCACATTTCTAAGGCTTATATTTATTTTGCAATGGCATTTTCTCTTGGTGTGGAATCCATTAATATCTATATCAAGAAAAAACGACTGAATAAAAACAACCAATAAAGGAATCCTATGCCTTATGTCAATATCAAAATCACACGCGAAAATGGCACACCAACAACAGAGCAAAAGCAACGCATTATACAAGGAGTTACAGAGCTTCTAGGCGAGGTTTTAGGTAGGAATCCCGCTTCACTTGTCGTTGTCATTGATGAAATAGACTGCGACAACTATGGAGTGGGCGGAATCACAATCACGCAAAAGCGCAAACTGCAAAACCCTAAAGGCATACAATGAAAACACTCACCATCATTGATACCTTTGGATTCCTCTTTCGTAGTTATTTTGCTTTGCCACCACTGAAAAACCACGATGGCTTCCCCACAGGATTGCTCACAGGCTTTGCAAAACTCATTATGCAATTACACAAGGATTATCCGCAAGATTATCTAGTGTTTGCGCTAGATTCCAAAGAGGAAAATTTCCGCAAAAACATTGACCCACTTTATAAGGCAAACCGCCCAGAAGTCCCGCAAGACCTTAAATTACAGCTAAAAGTTGCCATAGAATGGGTGGAACAAATGGGATTTAAGAATATTTCCATTGCGGGTTACGAGGCAGATGATGTGATTGCGTCTATCAACAAATGCGCGAACGCATTAAATGTCTATGTGCGCATTATTAGCCACGATAAAGATTTATATCAGCTCATTGACGGGGATACTTTTTTGTTTGATCCTAAAAAAAAGAAAGAAATTCACGAAGTGGATTGCATAGAAAAATATGGGGTTACACCTGCGCAATTTGTGGATTTTCAAAGCCTTGTGGGTGATAATTCCGATAATGTCCCGGGCGTGAAAGGAATCGGCGCAAAGGGAGCGGCGGGATTGTTGCATAACTTTAAAACCCTAGATGGAATCTATGAAAATATTGACAAAATTGCCTCCAAACGCACACAAGAGTTGCTAAAAACCTACAAAGAGGACGCTTATCGTAGCCAACAACTCGTGCGTTTGCGTGAGGATTTGTTAGAAAATTTTAATCTGCAAGATTGCCAAATGCCACACCAAAACCCCTTGCTAAAAATCACAGAATCTCTCAAAGCCTACGAAATCAATAGCGTTCTTAAAAAGATTCTGCCCAAAGATTCGCCCAAAAATTCCCTACATTTCTTTGAAAATGCAACAAAAATCAGAGAATCGCAGGGCTTCACGCCACAAACTCCAGAACCAACGCCCTTTGCTTTTAATTCTCATCTCCTCAATACCGATGAGAAATTACAGGCTTTCTTTCCCAACATTTCAAGCGATTCCATCGTGTCCTTTGACACCGAAACAACAAATTTAGATGTATTAAATGCTAAGATTGTGGGATTCTCCTTTTGCCTTGATGGTATCAATGCGTATTATGTCCCTCTAGCGCACAATTATCTAGGCGTAGAGGAACAGGTGAGCAGACAAGTTGCGTTTGATTTTATCCGCGCACTCTTTAATGCTAAAGCCATCATTGGGCATAATCTCAAATACGACTTAGAAATCTTGCGCACCAACTTTGATTTTACCCCCCCAAGCTTCCAGAATATTAAAGATAGTATGCTTCTTGCTTGGCTCTACCAAAGCGACTTGCCTTGCAATTTGGATTCCCTAATGTTGCGCTATTTCAAACACGAGATGATTCATTATAAAGATGTGGTGAAAAAGGGAGAAAACTTTTCACAAATCCCCATAGAATACGCTTGTAAATACGCTAGTGAGGACGCCGCAGCTTGTTATCAACTCTACCAAAAGCTAACCAACCTACTCCCACAAAACTTGCTTCAAGTTGCGCAATCCACAGAATTTCCCTTTATCCAATGCCTTGTCAATATGGAGTTAAGCGGGACAAAAATTGACATTGAATACTTTAAAGAATTAAAACTAGAAATGTCCGCTAAACTCTCTAGTCTTTCAGAGGAGATTTATTCCCTTGCGCAAAAGAAATTCAACCTCAATTCGCCCCAGCAACTCTCCATTGTATTATTTGAGGATTTAAAATTACAAAGTGGCAAAAAGACAAAATCCGGCTTAAGCACCTCTCAAATGGTTCTAAACTCCCTTGTTGATGCACACCCTATCGTCCCAAAAATCCTTGAATATCGTGAGCTTTTCAAGCTTTTTAGCACCTATATTGAACCCCTTATTGAACACGCCAAACTAAACAAATCGCATAAAATCTATACTTCTTTTATGCAAACAGGCACAAGCACGGGACGCCTAAGTTCCAAAAACCCAAACCTCCAAAATATCCCGGTTAAAACCACACAGGGCAGACGCATAAGGCAAGGCTTCATTGCGCAAGAAAACCACTTGCTTGTGAGTTTAGATTATTCCCAAATTGAATTGCGACTTTTGGCGCATTTCTCGCAGGATAAGGCGATGATTGAAGCCTTTTGTCATAATGCAGACATTCATCTTGAAACAGCTAAAAAAATCTTTGGCGAGGCAAAAGCGCAAGAAAAACGCGCAGTGGCAAAGAGTATTAATTTTGGATTGATTTATGGTATGGGACCCAAAAAACTCTCCGAAACATTGAAAATCAGCTACCAAGAGGCAAAAACCTATATCCAAAACTATTTTGAATCGTTCCCCACCGTGAAAGATTTTTTAAAGGCGCAAGAGGATTTTATCCTAGAAAACGGCTATTCTCTCACTCTGCTAGGGCGTATGCGCAAATTTGACTTTCACGGAATCCAAGAATACCAAAAGGCGGCATTTTTGCGTGAGGGGATTAATGCGATTTTTCAAGGCAGTGCGGCGGATATTATCAAAATGGCGATGAACGCTATCACACAAGCGGATTTGAAGTCTAAACTGCTTCTGCAAGTGCATGATGAATTAATTTTTGAATCCCCAAAGGATGATGCACAATCCGAAGCGCAAAAAATCGCTTCCATTATGGAAAACATTACAACACTCAAGATTCCTTTACAATGCTCCATTAGTATGGCAAAACATTGGGGCGACTTAAAATAGCTCCCATTGCCATTGTAAGCAGTAGGCAAAACAAACCAAACCCCCCGCTTCATCATTGTGATACTTCTTGAGACACCCTCTCTGTCATTGCGTTTTGCCTCTCTGTCATTGCGAGAAAAGCTTTAGCTTTTCGTGGCAATCTATAATGTTGCAAAAATTAGATTCAACAATGGAATCTTAAAAGTTTAAAGTTGTAGAGTAATAGGCGAGATTCTGTATTATAGATTGCTTCGGCTACGCCTCGCAATGACGCGGTGGCAGTATGTCATTGCGAGAAAAGCTTTAGCTTTTCGTGGCAATCTATAATGTTGCACTTCTTTAAAGATTCCATTGCAAAAATTACTTTATGCTAGATTATGGATTGCTTCGGCTAATGCCTCGCAATGACAGAAGTGGGAGACGCAAGAGGAAATTTAACCTTTCGTTCTTGCGTAAGTCAATAGGTTACCAAGAATGACGGTATCCCTTTGGATTATAACAATCACGATGTCCGCCCCTTCCTGCTCCTCTACCATATTCGCCACCTCTGTGATGACCATAACCATAATATCCATAACCATAATATCCATAGCCTATCAATCCGCTTTCTCTTGCTTTCGCTTCACTCATAGAGTTTAAACGCTTCTGCATTTCTTGATGGATTGCATCGTGATATTCTTGATGTTCCTTTTGTGTCATATTACCGCATACGCTCCAATGAGCCTCTCTTAACTTGTCTCCAAATTCTCCTGCGTCTTTGACTTTCATATTTTGCATACGCTTATGAATCTCCATTCTATAATCTGGATAATCTTTGGGTGCAACTTTTCCTGACATTTTAATTAATTCCTCATTGCTTGTTTTGGAATAATCTGCCGCAAACACACTTGAAGCCAAAGCACCAACTAAGGCAAGAGATAAGATAGCTTTTGTTTTCATAATTTACTCCTTAAATTTTGGATAGCGGAATTATAGTTTTCAAGCGTGAAAGAAATGTGAAACAAAAGTAAAATCAATGTGAAGCGGGAGCAATTTTATAAAGTTTTTTACGCTCACTTGAACTTGCAATATTGAGTTGAGCCCTATATTTCGTAATTGTGCGACGCACAATTTTAATATTAAACTTTTCTTCAATAAGTTTTAGGATTCTATTATCGCTTAGCGGTTTTTGTTTGTTTTCGTTTTTGACTAAATCTGCTACAAAATCTTTTATCGTTGTGTTTGCAGTTTCTTCATCAATCGCTGTGGCAAAAAAGTTTTTAAGAGGAAAGATTCCACGAGAACACTCTAAAAATTTATTAGAAATAGCGCGAGAAATTGTGCTTGGGGCGTGTCCAAACTCTTCTGCTAAATCTTTCAACTTCATCGGTTTGATTTCACCCCCTTTAAAAAACTCGTATTGATACTCTACAAGCATAAGTCCAATTTTATAAAGTGTAGCCTTACGCATTTCAAGCGCATCTACGAGGTCGCGCGCTTCTTTAATTTTGGTTTTAATAAATTCCTCTTTGAGCTGAGCTTTATCCTCTTTGCTTTGGGTTTGAATCTCAATGCTTGGATAATATTTTTCATTAATTTGCACTTGGATATTGTTTTTTTCCTCAAGCACTAAAATATCAGGAATAATTGCGGCTTCTTTTTGAAAAAAATCAAGTGCTGGTGGGTTTTTGAAGCTTTGAATTACTTTCATTGCTTTATCGTAAAGTTTGGCGTCTTTATGCTTTGTATGATGTTCTAAATCTTGTAAAATCTCACAAACCAAAGAATAAACCTCACTTGGCACATCTAAATTTTCTAGCTGAAAACAAAAGGATTCTATTAAATCAAGCGCAGCGATTCCGGGCGGGTCAAGATAAGCAAAGCGTTTGCGCACTCTCTCCACTTCTGTGGCACTAATAGTCGCATTAAGAAGCTCACTACAAGTTTGTGCAATTTTCTCACAATCTCCTTCAAAATAACCCTCTTCATTGAGATTTTCAATGATTTTTTTTGCAATTTCTTGAGAATTAGTCGTGGGAAACAAGGGTGGCACAATTTGCTCACTTAACACAACCTCCAATGAATCCTCTTGAACGCAAAATTGCTCTATTGCGTCCCCCTCTACGCTAGAACCTTTCGCTCCTCTTAAAAGTTCTTTTTGACGCTTATTTTGACTAGATTTTTGTGAGCTAAAATCTTGTGCGATATTAGATTTAATATCAAAATATGGATTCTCTTTGCTAAATTCATTCAAAGTCTCCTCCAAATCGCTCATTCCACTTTGAAGAATGGGAAGCCAACTTTTTAATGTGGAGGACAACTTTGCTTTAAGGGTTGTTTGTGTCTGTGTGCGTAGCTTCATACTTTGAAATTTTCACCTAAATAATGTTTTCTCACAAGCTCATTTTGATAAATCGTATTGGAATCCCCACTAGCAAGTAAAGTGCCTTTGTTGATAACATAAGCACGATGACACACTCTAAGAGTTTCACGCACATTATGATCGGTAATTAGCACCCCAATCTTTAATTGAAGCAATTTTTTGATGATATTTTGAATGTCTAGCACCGCAATGGGATCTACACCTGCAAAAGGCTCATCTAGTAAAATGAATTTTGGCTTTTTAACTAAAGCGCGTGCAATTTCTACACGTCGCCTTTCGCCCCCACTTAGATTAATCCCCTTGCGACTCCGAATCGGCTCAATTCCAAAATCCTCCAACAACTCCTCAATGCGGCGCATTCTCTCATATTCGTCTTTTAAGCACACTTCTGCGGCAATCAAGAGATTTTCCTCTACGCTTAAATCCTTAAAAACACTAGATTCTTGCGGTAAATAACCAATTCCGAGTTGTGCGCGTTGGTGCAAACTTAAATGTGTAATGTCCTCCTTGTCAAAACAAACCTTGCCACCACTTGCCTTTAAAAGTCCGCAAATGATATAAAAGGTTGTCGTTTTACCCGCACCATTTGGACCCAAAAGCCCCACAACCTCGCCACTTTGCACACGAATAGAAATTTCTTGAATGATTTTTGCTTTTTTGATTGTTTTACTTAAGTGTATTGCTTCTAATGTGTGCATTCATTGTCCTTGAAAGGTGTATTTTCTCTTATTGGATTCTAAACTAATCAAAATACGTCGAAATGGCAAACCAATTTGTCGTAGAATTTTAGCTAAATTTTCATCGCCCCACTCAATAAAATGCCAACCCTCTTTTTCAATTTCCTCCAAAAACCCAAGTGCAAAGAGTTCCTCTAAATTTTTATTATAAAGATCATAATGATAGATTTGATTCCCATAATCCATTGCAGTTAAAAATGTAGGAGAAGTAACCTGCACCTTGCTCCCTAGAGATTCCACCATTGCTTGAACCAATGTCGTTTTCCCACTTGCCAAATCACCACTTAGCAGATAAATACCGCGATGATTCTTTAAATCCAAACTTTCACAAAGCCTCCATAATTCCTTTTTAGCTAAAATAAACTCCATACTTCACTCACTAGTTTGGATTGGACGCACTTTGATTTGTTTAACTTCCAAAATCTCTCTAGCACTCTGCAATAAAGGCAACTCCAAAGCCGCATTTACTTCTAATTGGATAGTGTTTTGAGGCTGTGAAGTTTGCGGTGGAGGTGTAAAGGAATCTTGTATCTTAGAGTTATCCTTTTGGGATTCTATGTTAGAATCTTTTGGATTCAATAAAGCATTAGATTCTTGGGCGTTTGTGGGTTGTGCAGTTTGATTTACGCCATTGATAGACTTAATTTGTGTATTCAAACCAAAAACCTCTAAAACAAGGTTTTTAATAATAGAATAGCTATTTTTCAATCTCTCGCGATTGCTACCACTTGCGAAACTCTCCCAAGTGAGCGTATCCTCCACAAAAGAAACGAAGCGAATCTCTTTTGCAAAAATTTCTCCCAACTCATAATTGCGTTCATAAATTTTTTGACTTAGAATAGAAAAGAGAGTAGAAGCTTTAGAGGTCTCCTCTTGTTTTGCGCTAGGTAAAGATTGTGTTGTGGAATCCATAGCCACTGATTGACTTTGGGTAGTTTGTATTTTAGGAGATTCCACGCTAGAGGGGCTTAGGATTTGTTTGGGTAAATTTTCAAACAAACCTTTTTCTAAATTTTTAATCGCAACATCAATTTTCTCTATTTGCAAAGCTTCCAACATTTTAAATACGCAAAGCGTCAAGACAAACTCATCTTCAGAACCTAAAAATAACAACTCTTTTGCTTGGGTTAGAATCCGGAAAAATCTATCTATTACTAATGTGTTGTAGCGAGAATCCTCTCCTTTTAAAAGCTTTTCTTTTAGAAAAATACTCATTTCATCTAAAAGCATTTCGCATTCATATTCAAAAAAAGCTTCAATTTCTTGCAACAAAACCCCTCTATCTTGTTTGAAAATACATTCAAAAAGCGCATTAAGGCTTTGAGGATTAATCAACCCTAGCATATTTGCACAAGCTTCAGAAGTAATATTGTAGTTAGAATAGATAATCACTTGGTCAAGCAAGGTTAAAGTATCACGCAAAGAACCTGAACCACTACGAATAAGCATATTAAGTGCCTCTTCTTGATAAGTGATTTGTTCTTTTTGTAAAATATTTTTTAAATGCTCCAAAATACTTTTATCAGAAATGCGCTTAAAACGGAAGTGTTGTGTTCTGCTTAGAATTGTTGCAGGAAGCTTTAGTGGATCTGTTGTGGCTAGGATAAATTTCACATATTCTGGTGGTTCTTCAAGGGTTTTTAAGAGCGCATTAAAAGCCTCTTTTGTAAGCATATGCACTTCATCTATGATAAAAATCTTGAAGCGTCCCATATTGGGGTGGTATTTTGTTTGCTCAATCAAATCCCGAATATCATCAATCTTGCGTGAGGAAGCACCATCTAACTCTATAATATCAATATGTCTCATTTTGTGAGGATTTGCAGCAACGCAGTTAGCACAAACCCCGCAAGGCTTGGCGCAAGGACCATTTTCGCACTGCAATGCTCTAGCAAAGATTCTAGCACTAGAGGTTTTACCGCTTCCGCGCAAACCTGAAAACAAATAAGCGTGTGAAAGTCGTTTGCTACTTAATGCTAAGGACAAAGTGCGACTTACCGCTTCTTGACCAATGAGTTCATCAAAATCCATTGGACGATATTTGAGTGCTAAAGCTTGTTCCATTGATAATCCTAATTCAAAAACTGAAATTTTACATAAAGTAAGCCTAAAAATCAAATTTTGAATCCCTCAAGTGAAAGTAGGCTGAAACTTGGATATAATATTAAAATTTAACACAAAAGGGATTTTATGTTTAATTTAAACCGCAAACCAAGTGTATTTGGTGGAACAATGATTATTGCTGGGACTGCGATTGGAGCGGGAATGTTGGCACTACCAACCATTAGTGCTGGAATGTGGATTTGGTATTCTTTGGGCTTGTTGGTGCTAACTTGGTCTATGATGTTGCTTTCCTCTCAAGCGTTGCTAGAAGTCAATTTGCATTATAATCCCGGCTCAAGTTTTCACACACTTGTTTTGGATAATTTAGGAAAATTCTGGAATCTCATTAATGGCTTAAGTGTTGCCTTTGTGCTTTATATTTTAATCTATGCTTATGTGAGCGGGGGCGGTTCTATGGTTGTGCATATTTCAATGGTTGCACTAGATTATGAGCCACCCAAATTAATTGCTGGTTTATTCTTTGCCTTGCTACTTAGTGGTTGTGTATGGTGGAGTACTTATGTGGTGGATAGATTTTCTATTGTGATGATTGGCGGAATGGTTTTGACTTTTATTTTTGCTATGAGCGGAATGTTAAGCGAAATAAAAATGTCTCGTTTGTTGGATTTAAATTTTGATGGAAATCCTTATGGAATCTTTGTTTTTGTGGCACTTTCTACTTATCTCACTTCCTTTTGCTTCCACGCAAGTGTGCCAAGTCTTGTAAAGTATTTCGGCAAAGAACCTAAAAAAATTAACCAATGTTTAATTTATGGCACATTGATTGCGCTTTTTGCTTACACAATATGGAATCTAGCTTGCGATGGCAATATTGAGCGCACTGCTTTTAAAGATGTAATTGCTGCAGGGGGCAATGTAAGCCACCTCATTGAAGCGGCAAGCCTAAACCTCAATGGGGCATTTTTGCTAAGAATGCTAGAGGGATTCGCCTTTTTAGCTGTTGCAACTTCTTTTTTGGGCGCAGGACTTGGATTGTTTGATTATATGGCAGATTTATGCGGATTTGATGATAGCCGATTAGGACGCACAAAAACTTTAATTGTGGCTTTCGCCCCTCCTATTATTGCAGGTATGATTTACCCTGATGGTTTTTTGTTGGCGATTGGCTGGGCAGGACTTGCAGCAACGATTTGGTCTGTTATCATTCCTGCATTATTACTTAGAGCAAACAGAATTGCACGAGCAGCGCAAAAAGCAGAATCCCAAACAAATGATTTTCGCGTTAAGGGCGGAAATTGGACTATTTATACTTTATTGGTTTTTGGCTGTGTTGTGGGCGTATGTCATATTCTTTTTGTTTTTGATTTACTGCCGATGTATAAATAGGAACTAAGATGAAAGAATTATTGCAGATTTTTCAATACATTCAAAAACACAATGAAGACAATTTAGACACATTATGTTTAACATTGGAATTTCTGCTGGTAGGACAAAACAAAGCCTTGATTTTAGAATTATTGAACACTAAAGGGCGGGAAATTCCACAAAATTTTTATCTTTATTTAAAACAATACGACATACAAAGAGAGGAAATCAATCCCCAACTAAACCATAAAAAGATTTTAAAAAAAGTGCAAGATCTTGCAATCAAAGAAAAAGAATTAGAAGACTTTATCCAAACCATTGCATTACAAAAGACGATTCTAAAATTTTATGACTATGCAACACCCGCAGAAATCAACGCATTAGTATGCAAACTGCTCCATTTGCAAAAAAACGAGAGTATTTATAACCCTTGTTGTGGGCTTGGTTCTTGGCTTTTAAGCTTAAGTAAATACCGCAAGGAATGCCAATTTTTCGGCGTAGATATTCACCCGCAACTCATCAGAATCGCAAAAGTATTAGCCGCTCTTTTAGGCTTTGAAAATTGCCATTTGGAAGTCGCGGATATTTTTAAAAAATTTATTCATTTTGGAGAAAAATCCAAAGAAAAGGAGGGGGGGAGAAAATTTGACAAAGTTTTTTGCCACCCTCCACTGCTCCAACATTTGAATCTTAAAGCCCCCAAAGGCTCTCCTCTAGCCCCTTATGCTAAAAATACTCCTGAAATTCCATTTTTGGATTTTGTGTTATCAAGTTTTACACAAAAGGCAATCATTATCGTGCGTTCTGCATTATTAAACAAGCCCATAGGAGAACGATTGCGCCACTTTCTTATGGATTCACATTTAATAGAAACAATCATTGAATTACCCACTAATCTATTCCCTCATCAAATGGGAGAATTTTGCCTTCTTGTCTTATCACATAACAACAAACGCATATTTTTCATTAATGCACAGAACTTTTATTTAAAAGAGGGAAAATACAATAAACTGATTAATTTAGAGGAAATATTAGACTTATATACCTTTAAACAAAATACACAAATATCGTGTCTTTTGGATTATCAAAACCTAAATGCAGAAAATCTCAAATCCTCTTATTATATGAAAGCCGAATCAAAGAACCAAACAATTCTTTTAGATGAAATCTTGGAGAAATGTTATCGCGGAACGCGCATTGAAAACAAGCAAGATAAGGATTTGATTGGCTGTTATGATTTGGGAATTAAAGATTTTGAATCCTATGGCATTAGCAATTCCTTTAACGACTATGTATTAAAACCAAATCTTGAGAGCTTATACAAACTCCGAGTGCAACCTTATGATATTTTGCTCTCCATACGCGGTGTAACTCCAAAAGTAGCTATTATAGGCAAAAGTGCGGCACAAAAGATTCTCTTGCCAAATGCTGGAATCCTCGTGCTTAGAGTGCGAAACCCTCTTTTAGCCAAAGCACTCTATTTTTATTTTTTATCCTCTGTTGGTTTTGCACAATTAAGCAAAATTTATCAAAGCAATAACGAGCGCATTGGTGAAAAAGAAATCAAAGCAATGCCCTTACCTAAAGAATTTTTGGATTCCCAAGTTTTAGAAGATTATAATGAAAACTTTTATGAGCTTATTGCGCGTGGCGAACAGATGAAAGCCCAAAAACAAGGAATCGCTAAGCTATTGGGTTATACAGATTGTCATTGCGAGGAATGATCAAAACAAATTAATCCCCACCTTGCCATTGCATTTTGCCTCTCTGTCATTGCGAGAATGCGTAAATGCACCTTCTCTGTCATTGCGAGACTTCGCAAGAAGTCGTGGCAATCTACAATGTTACAAACAGAGCGTTTTATTTTCTGTCATTGCGAGAAAAGCTTTAGCTTTTCGTGGCAATCTATAACTTTAAACTGAAGTAGAATTATCAAAGGCGAGATTCTGTATTATGGATTGCTTCGGCTAACGCCTCGCAATGACGCGGTGGTTTGCTTTTCGTTATTGCGTTTTGCCTCTCTGTCATTGCGAGATTCCACTTGTGGAATCGTGGCAATCTATAATAATGCAAAAATTAGATTCAACAATGGAATCTTAAAAGTTTAAAGTTGTAGAGTAACAGGTGAGATTCTGTATTATGGATTGCTTCACTTCGTTCGCAATGACGCGGTGGCAGTATGTCATTGCGAGAAAATTTGAAAAATTTTCGTGGCAATCTATAACTTTAAACTGAAGTAGAATTATCAAAGGCGAGATTCTGTATTATGGATTGCTTCGGCTAACGCCTCGCAATGACAGAAGCGGGAACGCAATGACGAGGTGGGAGAATCTTGAGTGTGCGGGATTATGGATAGCTTTGGCTAAAGCTTCACAATAGCAGAGAAACACAAGATTCAATGACAAAATGGTGGAACTTTCTATATACAAGACTCCCTTTTGCTTCTCACAATTCATTTGAGTGCATTTTCTTTTAAGGTTTTAGCAAACTCCAAAAGATTTTCGCTCCAAGGGGTTTGAAGCGGGGAAAAGAATCCAAGTTGCGCACCACTTTCTTTTGCAATAAATTCTGCTGCCTTTGTAGAAAACTCTGGTTGGGCAAAAATAATTTTCAAATTATTTTTTTTAATGGCTTCTATCACATTAGCCATTTCTTGTATTTTTGGACTTTTGCCCTCAATTTCTATTGCGATTTCCTCTAGGTGGTAATCTCTGGCAAAATATCCAAGCATTGGGTGAAAAACGACAAATTTTTGATGTTCTGGCAAAGCACTCAAGATTAGTTTGAGTTGCGAATCGGTTTGGTTAATTTCGGCTATGAGGGATTGATAAGCTTCTGTGTAGTTTTGGTTGGAATCTAGCTCTTTTAGAGCTTCATAGATATTGTTTGCAATTTGTTTAGCATTATGGGTAGAGAGCCAAATATGTGTATCTCCCTCTTCGTGGCGATGTTCTTCGTATTCTTTATGTGAATGCGCAAAATTAATTTTTGCGATTCCTAAACTATTATCATAGATTTTCATCTTTTTGTTTTGCGCTTTAAATCGCTCTAACCAAACTCCCTCAAACTCAATGCCTATACCAAAATAAGCCAAAGCAGAATTTATTTTTTTAACATCTGAAAACTTTGGCTCAAAATCGTGTGGATTTACACCCGGCTTTACAAGCGAAATTACTTCGTATTTATCCCCTATGATTTTTTGCACAAATTCTTGTTGCATAGGAATACTTACAACAATAATTTCACGCGAGAACGCAATTTGACTTAAAAATAGCAAAATTAAAAATGCTTTTTTCATTTTTATCCTTTTTTAAAGTAGTTATTAAAATTTTTGAGATATTATTCTACCCTAAATTTTCTAAAAGTGCGTTCATAGCTCAATTGGATAGAGCATCAGACTTCGGATCTGAGGGTTGGGGGTTCGACTCCCTCTGAGCGTACCATTTTCTTAAGTGCAAAGTTAATCCCTTAAAATATAAAGCCTAGCAATCTTTTGTAGTAATATTACACAAAATCCTGAACATTACCATTTAGGTTATATTTCGTAGCAAAATCAAACACAAATTTCATTGCAAAGATTATTTTTTGCAAGATTATAGATTTGCAAGTATGGGCAAATTACTATGCGATGTGTGGCTTTGGCTAACGCCTTGCAGTGATGGAGAAAGAAACTTAAAAGCAATCCATAATTATACAAAAAAGAAATCAAACAATCTCCCACACCACAAAAATTTTATTTCAACTTTTCTTTTAACAACTCATTCACTTTTGCGGGATTCACGCCCTTTGCGCTTTTCATCACTTGCCCAACAAAGAATCCCAAAAGCTTATCCTTGCCACTTTTATACTCGGCGACTTTATCGGCATTTGCCTTTAAAACTTCCTCAATCACTGCTAAAATCGCTCCATCATCGCTCACTTGCTCCAAGCCCATTTCCACAATGAGTTTATCCACATCGCCCCCGCGGCTCTGCACTAGCACATCAAGGATTTCTTTTGCGCTTTTTCCGCTAATTTTTCCCTCATCAATGCGCTTCACTAAAGTTGCTAGTGTAGCAGAATCCACACCACAATTTTGCAGAGTATTCTCTCCCTTTAATCGCCCTAGAAGCTCGGTAGTTAGCCAAGTAACCGCGCCTTTAGCACTCGCACCTAAACGTAACATATCCTCAAAATACAATGCCATTTCAAGCTCACCGGTTAGCACACCCGCATCACTTGCTTTAATGCCAAACTCCCGCACATATCTTGCGCGTTTTTCATCGGGCATTTCGGGAATCTCTCGCCCCTCTGCCATTAACGCCTCATCAATAAATACAGGAAGCAAATCTGGGTCCGGAAAATAACGATAGTCCGCAGCTTCCTCCTTGCCGCGCATAGAACGCGTTACGCCCTTTGCAGTATCAAAAAGCCTTGTTTCTTGCACCACTTCATCGGCATATTTTCCGTCCTCCCACGCTTCAATTTGCCTCTCTACCTCGTATTCAATCGCTTTTTGGATAAATTTAAAGGAATTGAGATTCTTAATTTCTACGCGCGTGTAAAGGTTGGAATCCCCTTTAGGGCGAATGGAGACATTCGCATCACAGCGAAAACTTCCCTCTTGCATATTCGCATCAGAGATTCCAAGAAAGCGCACAATGGCGTGAAGCTTTTTTAGATATGCAATGGCTTCATCACTACTGCGCATATCCGGCTCACTCACGATTTCTAAAAGCGGGGTGCAAGCGCGGTTTAAATCCACTTTAGAATAACTGCTTTCGTGGATATTTTTCCCCGCGTCCTCCTCCATATGTGCGCGTGTAACGCCGATAGTTTTTTTCTCACCACCCACTTCAATCTCAATGCTCCCGCGCCCCACGATTGGAATCTCAAATTGACTGATTTGATACGCCTTTGGTAAATCGGGATAAAAATAATTTTTACGCGCAAAAACAGAGTTTTGGTTAATCTCCGCATTGATTGCACTTCCAAAGGAGATTGCCTTTTTCACAACTTCACGATTCAAAACCGGCAACGCGCCCGGAAGTCCTAAGCAAGTGGGGCAGACATTTTTGTTTGGCTCTTCCCCAAAGCTTGTCGCACAAGCACAAAAAATCTTCGTTTTCGTATTTAGCTGGACATGCACTTCAAGTCCGATAATGGTTTCATAAGCACTCATTGCTTTGCCTTTTTAAAAAAATCGCGCAATTCTAGCGTGTTTTGGCTTTAGCCTTGCATAAAAACATTTATTTCTTTCACAATTAAGAAAGCTAGCCATTGCGTTATTGCGCTTTATTTGTTTGCCATTGCAAGAATGCGTAAATACACCTTCTCTGTCATTGCGAGAAAAGCTTTAGCTTTTCGTGGCGTGCAAATGCGTAGCATTTTCACCCGCTTTAGCGCAAATCTATAATCTTAAACTGAAGTAGAATTATCAAAGGCGAGATTCTGTATTATGGATTGCTTCGGCTAAAGCCTCGCAATGACGCAGTGGCAGTATGTCATTGCGTTTTGCCTCTCTGTCATTGCGAGAAAAGCTTTAGCTTTTCGTGGCAATCTATAATCTTAAACTAAAGTAAAATTATCAAAGGCGAGATTCTGTATTATAGATTGCTTCAGACAAGCCCCCATAATGAAGAAGTGAGAAACTTAAAAGAAGTCTAAACTTGACATACATCAATCTTGGAAAAGAAATCTTTTTGGTGTAGATTCAATGAGGTATAAAAACCTAAAAATGATAAGATTTGGATTAGGTAAAACTAAGCAGTGGCCGGGAGAGAGGGATTCGAACCCCCGGAGGTATGACCCTCAACGGTTTTCAAGACCGCCGCTATCGACCACTCAGCCATCTCCCGAAACAATATTGAAGTTATAAAATTGGAGGCGACACCCAGATTTGAACTGGGGAATCAGAGCTTTGCAGGCTCCTGCCTTACCACTTGGCTATGTCGCCGCTATGTGGTGCCCGGGGCCGGACTTGAACCGGCACGGACGCAATGTCCGAGGGATTTTAAGTCCCTTGTGTCTACCATTTCACCACCCGGGCGTTGAATTACAGCTAAACTACTTTTATGATTTTAAATGGAGCGGGAGACGGGGATCGAACCCGCGGCCCCAACCTTGGCAAGGTTATGCTCTACCACTGAGCTACTCCCGCATAAAAGTGAGAGCAAAATTATAGCGATGCTTTTAAAAAAAATCAAGAGATTTTAGGAAAAAAATGATAAAATTCTAATCTTGTATTTATTCTATAATTTTGCAAAAAGGACTAACAATGGGATTATTTACTAGGCTATTTTTAGGTTTTTGCTTGTGTGTTGGCATACATTCTATGACTATGGCTTCAGAATTTACTTATCAAACCTTTGCTCTCTCGCCTACTGATGCAAAGTCTTTGAATCAAACAGATGGCAAAACAGATTCAATGCTTTTTGTCGCAAATTCCAAAAATGGAATCTTATATGCTGGTAATCGCAATTTAGGACGTTGTGTGCCTTTGTTTGAAAATAACTCATCAGAAACAACTGCTCTTAAAAATGGCACCCTCCAATGCAAACACATAGCCTTGAAGGTAATAGATGGCGTTATTATGGGCGCAATCACGGCTACAAAAAATCTAAAATTGAATTTGAAATTGATAGATTCTATGGTTTTGCAACAACAAGAAGTAATTTACCAATACCCAGCAAAATCCAAACAAAGCAAAAATGCGTCCATTACCACACAATTTTATTGCTCTAAGGATTCAAAAACCCAAAAAATATTGCAGTCTATGTATAAGGAATCCTTTGATTGTAAGAATGCCAAAGAAATATTTTTGAAAAACGCACAAGATTCTATGCGAAACTACTTTCAGGAAATGCTACAAGCAAACAATCAAGAAAATGCAATAGAGGAATATTTGCAAACTTCTCCATTTGAACAATACGATAGGGATTCTTTGTATTATTTTAACAACGATTTGCTTGTGTTTCTTAAAAGCAATTATCTCTACACAGGTGGCGCACACGGAATCTCTAGCGAATGGGGCATAATAGTATCCAAAGAAAACGGAATCGTTCCTCTAAACGCAAGGATAGATTTTGATAATGCGGAGTTAAAAGGTTTATTATGGCAAGAATATCAAAATTATCTTAAAAGTGTGGAAACAGAAGCTTTTGTGGATTTTCAATCCTTTAAAGTTTCAGAAGCAATCTTAATAGATTACGATTCCTTTGTGTTTATCTATCAACCCTATGAAATAATGCCTTATGCTTATGGAATTATTGAATTAAGGATTCCATTGGAGCAAATGGAAAAAATCGGAAATTTTGATAAAACACCCTTTAAATCTTTATTTATTCCATAATATTTGCAATTTTGCTATAATCCGCAACTTTAAATTTAAGGAAAAAGAATGAGGTACATCGGGATTGGTTTAGCCTTAGTGTTTTGTTTGGGATTTTTTGGTTGCCAAAAGCAAGAAAATGAACAAGCAAGTCAAATAATAACAGAAAAAAAACGAGAGATTTTAGAGAATCTTGTTTTAAAAAGTAACGATGGAACAGAGTTAATTATTAATCAGAAACCACCCAAAGAACACAATAATTTTAAAAATATTGAACCCAAAAAGGAAAACATCTTTAAAGATCTTATCGTTACTTCCAATCAAGACAATATTAAAGTTTTGCTCTTTTTCACGACTTGGTGCGACCCTTGTAAAGGAGTTGTGCCTCACTTAGAAAATCTCCAAAAACAATTTGAGGGACAAATTGCGCTCTATGGAATCCCAATAGATGACTTGGTGGGGGAAGTAGAAAACTTTAAAGGGCTTATGCAAGTTTTTAACGAAGAAAACAATGTCCATTTGCCAATGGTTTTAGATGAAAATCGTGCAAGACTTTTTAATGCTCTTGGCGGAATTGAAGGAGTGCCACTCATTGCATTGTATGACAAAGAGGGAAAATATATTATCCATTATCTAGGTGCGATTCCAGAGGAAATGATTGAGTTTGACCTCTCGCAAAATCTAGCAAAAATAAAGGCGCGATAATGCTTGAGATTTTTAAAAAAACTTTACAAAAAACCACGCAAAATATCCGTGATTTGCTCCCAAAAACCCATAAAAAACTTAATAAAGAGACATTAGAAGAAGTCTTGATTGCAACAGATATGGATTACACATTAATAGAGATGATTCTAAGTCCTCTTGGAAATGAAATTAGCCGCAATGAGCTTGAAGTCGCATTGCTTAGGCTTTTTCGCGGAGAAAGCTATTATGACAAAGTTCAAGCAAAAACCATAGAAGAAAAACCCTGCATACATCTTATTGTAGGCGTGAATGGCGCGGGCAAAACAACAACAATCGCTAAACTAGCTAAACTCTATCAAAAACAAGGTAAAAGTGTAATTTTAGGTGCTGGGGATACTTTTAGGGCAGCCGCGATTGAGCAACTTAAACTATGGGGACAGAAATTAAATATTCCTGTTATTGCATCAAAAATTGGACACGACCCCTCTGCAGTTGCCTTTGATACTATTACTTCTGCAGTTGCTAAAAATATGGATATTGCAATCCTTGATACAGCGGGTAGATTACACAATCAAAACAATCTTCAACAAGAGTTGCAAAAAATTATGCGCATTTGCGATAAGGCAAAATCGGGTGCTCCACACCAAAAAATCCTCATTTTAGATGGCACTCAAGGCACTTCTAGTTTAGAACAAGCAAAAATATTTAGCCAAACGCTAGGTGGAATAGATGGTGTGATTGTTACAAAATTAGATGGCACAAGCAAAGGAGGGGCAATTTTTAGTATTCTTCATACTTTGCGTGTGCCTATTTTATACATTGGGGTAGGTGAGAATGCGGACGATATGATTGCATTTAACGAGGAAGAATATATCACTACTCTTTTGGATTCCATTTTTGAAAATTAAAACGCAAAATGACAAAGAAAAAAATACAAATTTTTGAATGTCAGCATTGTGGATTCCAAAGTTCAAAATGGCTTGGGAAATGCTCTAATTGCGGAGCTTGGGAAAGCTTTTTAGAGCTTAAAGAAGAGCAAATTGAAGCATTCAAAGCAACTTCATCAACTCTAAACACACTTAAAGTTATGCCCATTACAGAAGTGCAAGAGGAAGAATTTGTGCGCTTTGGTAGTGGAGAGCAGGAATTGGACATTGTGCTTGGAGGAGGAATCGTTCTTGGGGGAATGTATTTGGTTGGAGGAAGTCCGGGCGTTGGGAAATCTACGCTTTTGTTAAAAATCTCAAGCAATTTAGCTAAAATAGGCAAAAAAGTCCTTTATGTCAGCGGGGAAGAAAGTGCCTCGCAAATCAAATTGCGTGCGGAGCGGTTAAATGCGGTTTGTGAAAACCTCTTTTTGCTCAACGCAATAAAATTAGAGGAAATTTTAAGCACAATCTACGCAAAAGAACACAATTATTCTATGGTTGTGATTGATAGTATCCAAACGCTTTATAGTGAAAAGATTAGTTCTAGTCCCGGCAGTGTTTCACAAGTGCGTGAAGTAACCTTTGAATTAATGCGTTTAGCCAAAGAATATGGAATCTGCGTCTTTATCATCGGACACATTACAAAAGACGGCGCGATTGCTGGACCTAGAATTTTGGAACATATGGTAGATTGCGTCCTTTATTTTGAGGGAGATTCTAGCCGAGAACTGCGCTTTTTAAGAGGATTCAAGAATCGTTTTGGAAATACAAGCGAAATTGGAATCTTTGAGATGAAAAGCAATGGTTTAGTGGGCGCAAAAGAGGCTTCTAAGATTTTTTTCAACCAAAAGACTTCTGCGCCCGGAAGTGCGTTAAGTGTCGTAATGGAAGGTTCTCGCTCACTTGTTTTAGAGGTGCAAGCATTAGTAAGCGACTGCGCTTATGGTATGCCAAAACGATCCTCTACGGGATTTGATTCCAATCGTCTTAATATGATTTTAGCCCTATTGGAGCGAAAATTGGAGATTCCATTGAATCGTTACGATGTTTTTATTAATATCACAGGTGGAATCAAAATTTTAGAGACTGCAGCGGATTTAGCTGTTGTAGCGGCGATTCTCTCTAGCTTTCGTAACCGCCCACTTTCTAATGGAAGCATATTCTTAGGTGAAGTAAGCCTTGTAGGAGATATTAGAGATGTTCCCAATGTGGAGGCAAGGCTCAAAGAGGCATTATCTCTTGGAATCTCCAATGCAATTTTGCCCAAAAAACCCACACAAAAAATCAATATCAAATGCTTTGAGGTGCAAGAAGTTACAAAAATCATTGATTGGATGTAAAAAACTTTACAAGTGAGATTCTACTTCGTCATTACTAGAGTACGTAGCATTCATAGTGTGCATTTGCATTAACATTTCCCCACTTCAGCAAAAATCTATAAATATTACATATAGTAAAATCTCATTTTCTTTTCTCTTTAAAGTTTTCTCTCACAACCATTCAGTTAGTCTATCAGAACAAATAAAGTCCCTCTCCCCAAATCATTACAAACAAATAAAACGCTACAAAAGCGCAGTAACCACCCCAAAACAAAGGAGTAATTGCCAAAAATTTAAACCGCGCTTTTTTCAAATTCCCCACGCTACTTTCAGTAAAACAACTGCTATCCCAGACGCCCCAAATATCGTAAGAAATAACAAAAAATAAACCAGCCCCACGATTCCTGCCTTCTTCCTTTTATTGAATTGATTATTGGATTTATCGTCGTTTTTCCAATGCAACCGAAATTGCTTTGCTCCCTCATGCTCCATCGGCAACAAATAGTGTTACTATATTCCCTTGCCAAACAAGAGAATACTTCCTACACAAGATAGGTCTGTATCCATCATCGGCGATAATGCGTTCTTTTGGTTTCTTAAATAATGCAAAAAACGCAAGTGTTACTCCACAAACCGCCGCAATGCAGTTTAATATAACTTGTATGAAAAATGTTGTCCCGTAAGTTCCAATCAACAGATTGCAGTCTTTTATATCATAAATTTTTTATGACACCCTTGTGCCATTGTTTGATTTGCTTTTTACAAAATTATAGATTTGCGCTAAAGCGGGTGAGTTACTTACGCAACGCACACCACGAGATTCTAATGAATCTATCGCAATGATGCAAAGCTAACACCTTGTCATAATGGAATCAATTTGAAACCAATAAACTTTCAGTGATGTTTTTTAGGCATTTAAGTTAAAGGATATTGCATTTCGTGGGCAATTAGGGGCAAGACGCATTGGCTTATGTATTAAATGGCTACGAAAAGAGGAGGTAATCTTGATTTAGAATGGTTGATTATCTTGTTTAGAGATGGAAAGATTTGGTTCAATTATTAATCTAGCGCATATTGTTATGGCAAGAAAGTGGTGCGATCTTGTTTTGAGTTTGGTTTTGGAATTTGAGAGAAAGTGTATTATAATTATGTAAAGAATCTCAAAGGTTAAATAAAATGCAAAATTGGATTTTGATTGTCATTGTTTTGGTTGTTGTTATTTTAGCAATTGCGCTTTTTGTAGCATTTTTGCGCGATAAATCTATTAAAAATAGGTTAAAAGAAAAAGAAGTTAAGATTCCTAATGCACAAGAAGTCTTGGAATTATTAAAAGACAAAAAGAATGATTTAAACAAACTAGAACAATATTCCAATCTTGCGTATATTCATTATAAGCAGTATATGGAGGAAATGCCCAATTTTGATTTAGATTTCGTTGCGATCCTTACTTCACACAAAGGTGTAAATGCTAAGCTGATTTTAGAAGTGGAAAGAAACTTTAAACAAGCAAATCCCAAGCGTAAAGAATTGCTAGAAAAAGCATTAAATATGGGATTGGAACACCGCTAGTATTTGCGAACTATTTTTTGATATAATCCTAGCTTTTTCAATATTGAAATCAGTAGTTATACAAAGTCTAAAATGGTTTCAAAATAAATTTTTAGATGCGTTTGTGTTTATTGCAGGAATCTTAACGATTGTCAAGATGATTTATACGTTTTAGTGTGACTTTGGTTCCCTTTTGCAGCATTGTTGGATAGATTTTAAGTTTTGTTATGTAGAATACTACCTTCTACTTAAATTTAAGATGGGGAGGTTCTATGCAAGAGTTAAAACATAGTGTATCGTTTGGTTGGAAAAATTTTTCTCTAGGGCAAAAGTTAGCAAGTCTTCAGATTTTACTTTCTATTGTTTTGTTAGGCATTTTTTTAGCCGTTTTTCATTTTTTGATGAGTGATTTTACAGATACGCAGTTGAATAATAGAATTACACAAAACAATAAGATTGTAGATAATTTTTTGTTGGAAAAAGTTGCCGACGATACAGGTAGTCTATCTAGCAGTTTAAAAACAAATTTATTAATTCATTTTGGAGATATTAAGCCGCAAAGTTTTGCGATTCAAGGACAAACAACGCTTTTTAAGGATTCCATTGCAATGTCTGTTCCAAACCTTACACTGAATGGCACAGAAATGGCAAATAATTTTCTCGCTATTGATGAGTTTGCTGCACTGACAAATGCAGAGGCAACAGTATTTGTGAGGGAGGATAATGGAGATTTCATAAGGGTTTCTACTTCTTTAAAAAATGATAAAGGGGAGCGATTAATTGGAACAAAAATTGATGCAACACACCCCGCTCACGCTAAAGTATTAAAGAATCAAAGCTTCTATGGTAGAGTAACTTTATTTGGTAAGGATTATGTTTCTGTATATGAACCCATTACTAATTCTAGCAATACAGTGATTGGAATCTTATTTGTTGCTTACAAATTAGATCGCATCTATAATCTGATTCGCTCTAGTATGGACGATATTAAAGTAGGGAAAAATGGTTCCATTGTGATTTTGGATAAGAAATACAATAAGTTTATTTTGGGTTATAACGAGCAAGATAATCATTTTGGCTTTTATTCTAATTTAAAGGAATCTGGAATCGTAGAGTTTGAATATAATGGCAATGTCTATCGTTCCTATTACAATTATAATCAACCTTTAGATATTTATGTGATTACACAAGCCTTGAAAGAGGATTTTACGGAGGCAAATAGCCATTTAGAAAAAGTGTCTATTGCTGCAATTATTGTGCTTTTAGTGAGTATGATTATTTTGACTTTGGTCGCTATTAGAGGGATTGTGATTAAGCGGCTTAATGGTATTTCAGAAATGATTTTTGAATTTTTGGCATATATTGATCATACAAGAAAAGATGCTCCCAAAACAAAAGCAATCGTTGGAAACGATGAGATTGCTAAACTTTCTAGCGCAATCAATAAAGCGATTGTTGGAATCCAAAAAGGCTTAGAACAAGATTCCAATGCCATTGCCCAATCTGCAGAGACTGCTAAAGCAGTAGAAAATGGAGACTTAACAGCAAGAATCATAGAGAATCCTCACAATCCACAGCTGATAGAATTAAAGAATGTGTTGAACAATATGTT
>NZ_JHWC01000009.1 GCF_000687535.1 Helicobacter rodentium ATCC 700285 | reverse complement strand
AACATATTGTTCAACACATTCTTTAATTCTATCAGCTGTGGATTGTGAGGATTCTCTATGATTCTTGCTGTTAAGTCTCCATTTTCTACTGCTTTGGCTGTTTGAATGGATTGTTCTACTGCTTTTTTATCCTCATCTAAGCCTTGTTGGACATTTTGAATGTTTTGGTTGATTTCTTTTGTCATTGTGCCAAACTCATCGTTTGCTTTAGGAGTCAATAATGCCGGAGGAGTCTCTACTTCGTGGCGAATATATCTAAAGAAGCCAAAGAGTAAAGTAGAAATATTTTTTAATCGTGCAACAATTTGTGTGCGAATAAAGAAAAACATTACAAGCATTACAACAAGAATCACAATGATATTTGCAACAATCGTTGCTATTCTAAGCTTTGAAACAGGTTCGTAAATAGAACCCTCTGGAGCTGAAACAATGATTGTCCATACCGCCGTGTCTTTACTATCACCAATATAAACATTTGCCACAGCAGTATAACTCATCTCTCCTAGTGAATTCACATAACTAAAGATTCCCTCAATTTGATTTTCAATTGCGTGTTTGAGCTCATTCATTGTAGGGCTTGAATTGACTTCTCGTAAAAATTTACCCAAAAATTCTTTTCTCCCGTGAGCGGCAATCGTAGAATCTGTCGCATACATACCCTTAAAGTCGCCTTTGTAAATAGAATTATTAGGATCTTGAAGTATTGCTGAAACACTTGCTAAATCAATAAATACACCTAAAACTCCATATACAACGCCATTGTTATCTATAAGAGGTTGATTAATCCCCATACCAAAATATTTTTTGCCATTAATGGTTTGCCACGAAGGCGAGCCTACCACTGGTTTCCCTGACTCTAAGGTTTTTTTCACACTATTAAAATTTGCAATCGCCTCACTGGATTGGATAATATGATTTTGATTGTTTCCATCGCCAATGGTTAAAATCATAAAATCACCATTAGGCAATCTATGCTTAGGATTTACAATCCTCTCACCTCTGTATCGCTCATCTTTGCTGATATAAATATAGGCAAAATTTCCCCAATTATTACTACTAAACATATCCATCAAATCGTTTTCCAAAACAGCTTGTGCGCCGTTTTGCACATCACGCAATATAAATCCTCTTGAAGCATTCATAGCAGTGTAGATTCCATTAAAAATTCCCTCTGCCCAATTTGCCTCGCGTTTAGCGGCATTGACAAGCATTTTGTTTGCCTCGCCCATTTGAATATCTTGTGAAATCTTTGCAATCACTATTGTAACAGCCAACATACAAACAATTAATATGCTTGAAAAACCAAGCATAATCTTTGCGCCAATGCTTAAAGAACGAAAAAAATTCATTATGTCTCCTTTTTGAATTAAACCCATTGAACTTTTTTGTTGAGAATAGAAAAATGAAAGTATATCAAAAAAAGCAACACACAACAAATTGATATTTTATTGTTAATCTAGCATACATTAACCTTACAATTCCAAACCTTTAAGATTCCATTGTGATATTTTTCTTTATTTAATATTATAGATTGCTTCGTCATTTGCTTTGCTCATTCCTCGCAATGACGCTTGGGATTTTATCATTACGAACAAAGTGAGGCAATCTATAATTTAGCATAAAGAAGCCTTTGTAATAGAATCTTTGGGTTAATTAAGATTATAGATTGCCACGAGATTCTAACGAATCTCTCGCAATGACAGAATCCAAACTATATTTTTCTCGCAATTAATGTAGTGGCAGAATCGCAAACAATTCTTTAGATGATTTGTTAATTGCTCGTGCGATAGCGGAATTGTCCTTTTTTAAGCACCATATCCATTCCGCCAATACTATAAAGCCATTTGTTTTCAATCGTATTTTTCATAAATGCTGCCATTTCACCTTTGACATTTTTATGATAAACGATTCCTACGCCATCGGTATGTCCAATAGAGCAAACCGTGCCACGATGATTGAATCTAAAAGGCTTTTCAAAAGTTTTGTTTGCTAATTTTGCACAAAGGAGTTCGGCTAGATAATCTCCCATTTGAGCCGATAATTGCGCAGTAGGAGCGTGAATTGCGTCTTTATCAGTGGCAATAGCGCAATCTCCCACAACATAAATATTCGGGAATTTGTCGCATTGTAATTGAGGATTGACTTGAATGCGTCCTTTTTTGTTCGGGATCTCGGAATTTTCTACAATATCGCTTCCTTTGACGCCCGCACTCCAAATGATCGTATTTCCATAGACTTCCTGCTTTTGCCCGTCTTTCTCTACGATAACTTTACCCTCTTTGATTTCTTTGATTGTTGCACCTGATAGGATTTCTACGCCAAGTGCTTTGAGTTTAGATTCTGCTGTTTGGACAAGTTTTTCGTTAAATACGGGCAAGATATGCGCAGAGCGTCCTATGCAAGTAACCTTTGGAATCTTCCTGTCAATTCCGCAGATAAGGCAAAGTTCCTCTAATTGTGTCGCAAGTTCTGCTGCAAACTCAATACCTGTAAAACCTGTGCCACACACAATAACTTGCAAGTCTCTTGGATTTTTTGTGTGGATAAATTCTTTAAATTTATTTTCAATATTTTTTGTGAGTTTGAGTGCCGCGTTAAGAGAGGAGAGTTTGTAGGCATATTTATCCACGCCCGTAATTCCAAAATTATCGGGCTTAAAACCAAGTCCAATGATTAAATAATCATAAAAATATTCTCCTCCATTACCTATAACTTTGTTTTCTTGTGGGCAAAGATCCTTGATTTTATCCTTGATGAATTGCACTTTTTGTGGATTGAGAATCTTGCGATAATAAATTCTTGCCTTTCGCGCACTTAATGTTCCTATTGCTACTTTATGTAACAATGTTGTTTGGTAGTGATAGTCGTGTTTGCTGATGAGAGTGATTTTTGCATCGCCCTGATATTTTCTTTGTAAGCCTAAAGCGACTTTTAATCCACCATAACCACCACCAATAATTAATATCCTTTTAGCTTCTTGGCTCATTTGCACTCCTTTTTTAATCTACAAAACCTTATCTTAAAATATTATTCTTAATAACTTAATAAAATCCTAAAAGGTTAAAGATTATTTTATTTTTTAAGCTATTTCAAAATTAAAAAACTTAAATTTATATTAAACTACAAAAATAACTAAACTTTTAGTTATAATTAAAGATTTAATTTTTGAAATAAGGAAGAAGTTTGCAGAGCATTAAACGATATTCTTTAATTTTTGTCATTATCTTAATGTTATATTTTTTGGTTGTGTTTCCGGAGGTGGCACAAATTCTCGCGGGTGTTGCGATTTTGCTTATTGGTATGATGAATCTAAGCACGGGGTTTAAGTCTTTTAGTGGGGGGCTTTTAGAAAAGATTTTAACCAAATCCACAGATACGCGTTTAAAAAGTATTGTATTTGGTGTAGTTACGACAGTGTTAATGCAGTCCTCCACTTTAGTTTCAGTTATTTCTATTTCTTTCCTCTCTGCTAGTCTTATTACTCTTGCACAAGGAATTGGAATCATCTTTGGAGCAAATTTGGGAAATAGTGCTGGGTCTTGGCTTATTGTTGGTTTGACAAGTATTAAAATTTCTATCTTAGCGATTCCGCTTATTGTGTGTGGAACGGTGTTAAATTTTCAAAAAGATAAGGTATTTAAAGGGATCGGGTTAATCTTTGTGGGGCTTGGATTTTTCTTTTTAGGTGTAGATTATATCAAAGGTGGTTTTGAATCCTATAAAGAGATTATGGATCTTTCGCGTTTTAATTTTGATGGATTTAAAGGTGTGCTTATTTTTGTGGGGCTTGGGGCTTTAATGACGGGAATCGTGCAAAGTAGCCACGCAACCTTAGCAATTATTATTTCTGCGTTGGTAAGTGGGCAAATTGGATTTGAAAATGCACTAGCTGCTACGCTTGGAACAAGTGTTGGAGGAGTTGTAACTGCTGTTATTGCAAGTCTTAGTGCGAATATTGAGGGGAAAAAACTTGCGATTGCAAATTGTATTTTTAACTTTAGCATTGCAATTATCGTCATTATATTTTTTCCTTATTTTGTTTCTTTGGTAAATATTACAGCAGATTTTTTAGGACTTGCACCCGATAATTGGGGGCTTAAAACAGCACTTTTTCATACTTTATTTAACCTTATAGGTGTGATTATAATTTCTTTATTTATTAGACAAATTGTATTTATTTTGGATAAAACCATCAAAGCACCTCGTGATAGAGATATGGACGCGCCCTTGTATTTGGATAGTAACATTATAGAATATTCGGATACCGCCATAGAGGCTTTACAAAAAGAATCGGTGCATTTATACAACAATGCTTATGCGATGATTGCGCATACAATCGGCTTTAATCGTAGCGATATTCGCGGAAGTGAAAGCTTTGATACGATAGTAAAAACAAAAAAATGGTTTAGCGGAAATGTGGATTTGGATTATCTCTATAAACGAAAAATTAAAGTGCTATTTGATGCGATTCTTGAATTTTCTACTAAAGTGCAACGATATGTGGAAGATGAGAACAAGAACCAACGCATTTATTCCTTTAAAATTGCAGCGCGTAATATCACAGAAGCCACAAAAAACTTAAAGCTTATCCAAGCAAATATGAAAATTTATTCTGTCTCTTCTAATCCTTATTTGGCAGAGCAATACAATAATATGCGCAAGGATTTGGGTGAATTGTTGCGCAGTATTGAAGAGTTGAAGCTAATGAAAGATGAAAGTGCGTATGTGATTGTCAAGCAAATTGGTGCAGCAAAAGATTTACTAAAAGAATACGATTATCATACAATGCGTGATGTAGAAAAGCTTATTTCAGAGGAAAAAATCACCGCTACAAATGCTACTTCAATCCTTAATGATAGTGCTTTTGTCGCAGATATTGCAATGAGTTTAATGGAGGCTGTGGAAGTAATCTTTACCAAAGAAGAATGGCTAGGGCTAGAGGTTGCACAAGAATCAGGGGAGGAGAAATAACTACATACCTACACACCCACGGATTCCCCTACTTTATTCATTCCTCGCAATGACAGAAGGGAGGACGCAATGGTTAGTCTTTCTGTCCTTACGAGATTCCGTGTTAGCGGAATCGTGGCAATCTATAATTTTGGATTACTTGTAAGTTTTTTACTCTGTCTTTACAAAGCCTCGTTAGAGGCTGTGGCAATCCATAATCTAATATAAATTAGATTCAACAATGGAATCTTTAAGAAAGTGCATTTTATAGGTTGCCACGAGGCTAACTCCTTTCACAAGGATAGAGAGAGGGACGCAAGAATGTAGAAGAGACGCTTTGGTTTTCTGTCCTTATGTTTTATTTTTTATAATGACGAAGTGTGAAGCCTTAAGGATAATCCCCTAAAACTTCTTCTTATTCACATCTTCTAAAATATCATCAGCAATACTATTGACTTGCAATGTAATATCATTGGTGTTATTCGCAACACTGACATTATCTTGTGTAACAGATTCTAGTTGTGCAATGGCTTCATTGATTTGTGTAACACCTGCGGTTTGTTCTTTAATGGATTCACTCATATCATTGACACCTTGCACAAGCACATTGACATTTGCTTCTATTTCATTTAAAGACTTTCCTGTTCTCTCTGCTAGTTTTCTTACTTCATCTGCAACAACTGCAAAGCCTCTTCCGTGTTCTCCTGCTCTTGCTGCTTCAATGGCTGCATTTAGTGCAAGTAAGTTGGTTTGGTCTGCAATGTCTTTAATCACTCCTACAATGTTTTTAATATCCTCTGCTTGTCTTGTAACCTCTGTGGTTTTATCACTGACATTTTGCATTGAGCTTGAAATCTCTTCAATGGCTGCTGCAGATTGTTGGAGAGAACTTGCTTGAGAGGAGCTACCATCTAGGAGTTTATTCATAGAATCTCGTAAGAGATGTGTTTGTTGTGCTAATTCTTTTGCATATCCTCCTGAAGAGCTTAGCATTTTTCTAATCTCTTCTCCTAGAATATTGGTTGTCATCTCTACACTACCTTTTGCATTCTCTACTTCTGTTGTAAAGTCTAGGGATTTATAGGATTCAAAAACTCTATGGATTTCATTCATATTAGAGCCTACTTTTTCTTGTAAAACATCTAACATATTGTTCAACACATTCTTTAATTCTATCAGCTGTGGATTGTGAGGATTCTCTATGATTCTTGCTGTTAAGTCTCCATTTTCTACTGCTTTAGCTGTTTGAATGGATTGTTCTACTGCTTTTTTGTCCTCATCTAAGCCTTGTTGGACATTTTGAATGTTTTGGTTGATTGCCAACCGCATCATTCCAATTTCATCCTCTGCTTTAGGTTTTGTAAGTAGGGGCGGATTAGGCGTTTCATAATTGAGATATTTTAAGAAGCCAAAGAGTAAATCCGCGATTCCATTAATGCGGTTAAGCAAAGAAAATTTCATAATCATAAAAGACGAGATAAGAGATAGCAAAAGCATAAGGACAATGCCAAAAATAATCGTGAATGAGACTTTATTATTTTCTTCTGTGAAATCCGCTTTTAAGATTTCTGCTAGAATGTATAAATCAAGCGAGGAGTTATAATCCACATAACTTTCATAATTGTTGCCATTTTTTGTGTATTGGATTGAAGTCTTGGGTTTGAGGTTTTGCAAATAAGGATAATCTTTTGGTGCGCCATTTGCACCGACAATAAAGGTATTGTTGGTTTTATCCAAAATGAGAATTTTCCCATTTTTCCCGATTTGAATGCCTTGAAGTTTTGATGAAATCAGCTGATAAAAATTTCTCAAATCGTAAGCTACAAATAAGATTCCAATCGTCTGATTATCGCCATTGATAATGGGTTTATAGACAGACATATAATCTCTGCCTACCAAGCGCACTTTGCCACGAAAAATTGTTGGATTCACTTTTGTCATATCTGCAAAAGCAGGGTGGGAAGAGTTTAAGGAAGTGCCAACCATTCTATTTCCCGATTCGTCTTTCAATGAGGTTGCAATGCGTATAAACTCATCGTCCTTGCGCACAAATATTGTTGCAACCCCATTTGTTAGCTTGGAGAAATTATCTACTAAATCTGTATCGCTAACAAGATTGATTCCATTGTAATAGAGGCTAGGCACATTGATTGCTCCAAGATTCGTAGAACCCTCTATTTTATAGCTATCAGCACTCTTTTCTCCATAACGCGTGGCAAGGTCGCTTTCAAAAAAACTCAAAGAATTATCACTTTCTCCGATGATTTGATTGGAAATCACTTCAAAGTTACCTTCTACAATAGACGCAATTTGACTGATTTGTGCTTTCATTTGTTTTTGCGTGAGATAATCCATACTATATTGTACAAAAAAGACAAAGGGTAAGCCAATGATAAAAGCGATGAGAATTTGAATAAAGAAAAACTTTTTTGCCATAGAGAGTTTGTTCCACATTTTGATTACCTCCTCCAATAATCTTAACTTTACATTATGCCTAAAATTTTATAAAAGTAAAATATAGCTTAACTTAATGGAGTCTTGCAAGACGAGATTCCACATTATAGATTGCCACGACTTCTTACGAAGTCTCGCAATGACAGAATCCAAACAACATTATAGATTGCTTTGTCCCTCATTGTATTCATTCCTCACAATGGCGCAAAATTTACCACCTCGTCCTTGCGAACGCTAGTGAAGCAATCTACAATCTTGCATACAGAATCCTTTACGATGGAATCTTTCAAGGCGAGATTCCACATTATAGATTGCCACGAAAATTTTTGAAATTTTCTCGCAATGATGAAGTGGTAAAGTGTGTAGCATTATGGATTGTTTCGTCATTTGCTTTGCTCATTCCTTGCAATGACAAAAAGCAAACTTAATGTAGAATCTTGTAGAAAAAGTGTAGGCTAAAAGCCTACGCCAATGAGAGAGGGTTATTGTTTTAATTGGAGCAAGGTGTTGAGGATTTGATCGGAAGTCGTAACGGATTTAGAACTTGCTTGGAATCCTCTTTGCACCACGATGAGTTGTGTTAAGCCTCGACTTAAGTCGGTGTTACTCATCTCTAGTTTAGAAGCCTCAATACTTGCTCTTCCGCCTGTTCCAGCTGCTCCAAAGGTAGGATCTCCAGAGTTTGGAGATTCTGTATAAAGATTGTTTCCACCTTCTTGTAAGCCCTCATAGTTAGCAAAAGTTGCCACCGCTACTTGCGCAAGAGCAAAGTTTCGTCCATTGTCAAACACACCTATCATTGTTCCTGTTGCGTCAAAATAGAAGTCTTTTAACATACCAGAAGCATATCCGTCCCCGCTTATTTTATTAGCTTCAGATTCTTTTGCTGTGCTTGTTAATCCATCGTATCCTCCACCTGAACCAAAGTTTAGGTTAATAGCTTGTGGGAATTTTGCTCCATTGTTTGGTTTAAACTGAATCGTAGAGGGGTTGAATCCTAGCAACTCCCCTTGCTCTCCAAAGGTTACATTTCCGCCCTCTAGGATATTTGGACGTTGTGCAGTCGCACCAAGTAATTCCGCAGGTTCAGGCACAGTAACACGCCAATTCCATTGGTTGCCTTGCACTTTGGTAAATTCAATTTGCATTTCGTGTTTGTTTCCAAGACTATCAAAAATCTCCACGGTTTGTCCAAAAGTTGCCATTCGGATTCCACCAGAGCTTGTTACATTTCCACCCTCTACGAGAACGCCTGTGTTCATACCTTTCATTACATTTTTGAAAAGCACATTGGTGGTATTGAGCGTATCGTTAAAGGCAGAGACAAAGATATTAAGATTATCATAAGCTGAACCACCATTTGCCCAATCATTCTGTGTGGTTAATCCATCTTGTTTGTTGTTGATTTCAAATTGTCCTGTGTTGTTCAAAATGACACTCACGCTATAATTGCTTTGTCCAAAACCAGCAGCCATACCCGCAGCTGCAGCCGCAGAATCTCCACCAAAGGCTTTAACTTTGTTTGCGTCTTGTTGGATAACAGAGCGCAAATCTTCTGTGGTGCGGAATTGTCCAGAGGCGGAATCCGCATCGGTTTGTGTGGTGTAGATGTATTTAAATGCTGTGGTTACGGTTTGAGAATCAGATAAGTTACCCGCAGCATCTTGAAATCCACCATTTAAAAAGATTCCATTATCAAAGCCACTTGCGCGGATATTTTTATTAGAGCCATCGCCATCCATTTGGTTAAGGTTTTGTAAAATCAACATTCCATTTTGTGTGAGGGCTTCTACACCTGTTTTGTCTTTTAGGTTGTTAATCGCTACTTGTGCGGCAAGTAGGTGAGAAGAGCCAGAAACGGCTGCATCATTCGTCCAAGTAATGGTTTGCCCATTGATTGTAACAGTGGTTGTAACAGGACCTGCCGCAGGATTAGGGTCTAGCATAATGCGGTTAGAAGTCGCGGTTTGGTAGCTTACCCAGATTCCTTGTCCTTCTTGGAGCATTAGAGCTTCTCCACTTCCATTAAACATTACGCCCATATCTTGTTCTACTTCTAATTGTTTATCGTTTGTATCATAGATTCTATCTAGTCCGCCTGCGATATAGTTGTTTGCAGCAGAGCTATCTAGTGGGCTAGGGCAAGTAATGTTTTCTGTTTTTCTACCACTTGTAAGGTTAATATTGCCCTCTACATTGCTTGTAGCTTTTGCAGGAACGGTCATACGAGGGTCAATCGTGATATTTTTAATCGGTCCTGTGGAATCCACACGATTCAACTCTCCGCTACCACAAGCACAATCTAGTTTATTAAGGTCTCTTAACCAACCTTGCACGATGAAACCACTTGTTGTTACAAGATTTCCCACAGCATCAAAGGAAAATGCACCATCACGAGTATATGCTCTTGTGAGTCCGCCGTTGTTACTAACAACAAACATACCATTTCCACTTAAAGCCAAGTCTGCTTTTCTGTCTGTGTTTTGCATAGAACCTTGTGAAAAAACTTTGGTTGTTGTGTTGATGCTTGTTCCAAGTCCTACGGAATAATCATTTACCCCACCATATCCTGCGTAAGGAATCGTAGCAGAACGACGAGTTTGACTTACCATTGTAGAAAAATCTGCGCGAGAATATTTAAAGCCGTTTGTATTGACGTTTGCAATGTTGTTAGATTCTACATCAAGAGCAATTTGATGAGCCTGCATACCGCTTACACCTGACCATAATGAACGTAACATTTGTAATCCTTTGTTTAAAAAGTATTTTGCAAAGAGTTAAGCAAGTATCGTTCCATTTTTTGCATTTTTTGTTGTTTTTGTGAAGTTTTTTGAAAAATGTGCGATATAGTGTGCGGATTTGTTTTTTTTGGTTTGTCCTTTTGCTATTGTGTTTTACTCTTTCATCTTGTTCCTCTGTCCTTGCGAACGCTAGTGAAGCAATCCATAATCTTGTATAAATTCAATTTTACAATGGAATCTTTACAGACGAGATTCCACATTATAGATTGCCACGAAGTCTTGCGACTTCTCGCAATGACAGAATCAAAACAACATTACAGATTGCTTTGTTTCTCATTGTATTCATTCCTCGCAATGGTGCAAAACTTACCACCTCGTCCTTGCGAACGCTAGTGAAGCAATCCATAATCTTGTATAAATTCAATTTTACAATGGAATCTTTACAGACGAGATTCCACATTATAGATTGCCACGAAGTCTTATGAAGTCTCGCAATGACAACATTACAGATTGCTTTATCTCTCGCGATGACAGAATCTAAAATATTTTTGGATTATTAAGATAAAATTGGTAGCGGGGGGCGGATTTGAACCACCGACCTTTGGGTTATGAGCCCAACGAGCTACCGGACTGCTCTACCCCGCGATAAAATTTATAGATTATAAATGAAGTTAAGAAGTGGCTGGGGTACAAGGATTCGAACCTCGGAATGGTTGGACCAAAACCAACTGCCTTACCGCTTGGCGATACCCCAATGAAAAGCGGAATTATATCTATTTTGTTTTTATTTGTCAATACAATTTAAAATTTTTTATAAAGATTGTGCTATACTTTAAAAAAATTTAAAAGGTTTATTGTGAAAAGTGAAGCAATTTTGCGTGTAGAAGAGGCAATTAAGGCGATTAAAAGCGGAGAGATGATTATTGTTATGGATGATGAAGATAGGGAAAATGAGGGCGATTTGGTAATGGCTGGAATCTTTAGTACTCCAGAGAAAATTAATTTTATGGCGCAAAAAGCGCGTGGGTTGATTTGTGTTTCTGTTACACAAGAAATCGCCCTTAAGCTTGATTTGCCTCCAATGGTTAGCCAAAACAGCTCCAATCACGAAACCGCTTTCACGGTTTCTATTGACGCCAAAGAGGCTAAAACAGGGATTTCTGCGTATGAGCGTGATCTGACGATTGGCTTAATGTGCAAACCCAATACGAAGCCAGAAGATTTTGTGCGACCGGGGCATATTTTTCCTTTGATTGCCAAAGAGGGCGGAGTGCTAGAGCGCACAGGACATACAGAAGCAAGTATTGATATTTGTCAGCTTGCGGGATTGAAGCCTGTAAGTGTGATTTGTGAAATTATGCGAGAAGATGGATTGATGGCAAGGAGAGGGGATAAGTTTTTGAGTGAGTTTGCACAAACGCATCACTTAAAGGTTCTATATGTTTCGGATTTGATAGAGTATCGTTTGCAATTTGAGCAACTAATTAAGTTAATCCAAAGAATTAATATTAGATTCTTGGGCGCACAAGTGGAAAAAATCAAATTTCAAGACCATTTAAATAGAATCCATACTGCTTTTGCGTTTGGCAAACCACAAATCCCCCTCGTGAAATTCCATATTATTAAAAATGATTTGGAGCTTTTGGAGAGCGAAAATGCGTTTAATGGGTTGATGAATGCAATCCATAAACTTAAAAACGAGGGTGGATACTTGGTGTTTTTACAAACAAACGATAGCAAGGATATTAAAGGTTTAGGTATTGGTGCGCAGATTCTAAACTCTCTTGAGATTCGGGATTTCAAGCTTCTAAGTGTTTCACAAGTTGCGGAATCTGAATATAGCGCATTAAGCGGTTTCAATCTCAAGATTTTGGAGAGTATAGAAGTATAAGGGAATATTGCCGTTCTTGCCTTGCTCCTCTGTCCTTACGAACGCTAGTGAAGCAATCTGTAATCTTGCATACAGAAAATGTTGCCACCTTGTCATTGCGAGGACTTGTCCGAAGCAATCTATAATCTTGCATAAATTCAATTTTACAATGGAATCTTTACAGACGAGATTCCACATTATAGATTGCCACGACTTCTTACGAAGTCTCGCAATGACAGAATCCAAACAACATTATAGATTGCTTTGTCCCTCGTTGTATTCATTCCTCGCAATGGCGCAAAGGTAAAAACTTTCCGTTATTACACAAGTTTGTTTTTGTGCCTTTGAAAAAAGATATAAACGGCGATTCCTATGCACACGCACAAGACTAGCGCAAAGGTAATAATGTGTAAATATTCCTTTAGTAATTCCTCATTTTGCCCTAAAAAATAACCAAGTGTTGCAAGAATAATCACCCAAATACCCGCACCCAAGCTCGTATAAAAGCAAAAGAGCGGTAATTGCATTCTCCCAATTCCCGCAGGTAAGGAGATATATTGCCTAACGACTGGAATCAAGCGTCCGCTAAAGGTAGAGATATGCCCGTGTTTGGCAAAGAAGTTTTCCATTTTTATCATCGTCTTTTCATCAAACAACACATATTTACCCCATTTTAGCAGCAACTCTCTCCCAAATACAAGAGCTAGATAGTAGTTTAAAAGTGCGCCGCAAAGTGAGCCTAAGATTCCACAAAGAATCGCAAGAAAAAAATTCATTTTGCCAAGATGTGCTAAGTATCCCGCAGGAATCATCACAACCTCGCTAGGAAAGGGAATAAAGCTACTTTCTAAAAACATTAAAAAAAAGATTCCAAAGTATCCAAAAGCCTCAATGGATTGCACCAAAAAATCAATAATTACCTGCAAAGTTTCCTCACAAATTTATAAAATTAAATAAGATTATAACGAAAATCAAGCTATAATCATAAAATTTTTAACTATAAAATTCAAGGTGAAAAAGTGGCAAAAAACAAATGTCCCGCTTGTGATTGTCCTCAAGGTGTTCCTTTATGGCTTGGAACCTATGGAGATATGGTTACTCTTATTTTAACCTTTTTTATTCTTTTGCTCTCAATGGCAACTTTTGATACGCAAAGAATCGCATTAGCCATTGGTTCTTTGGAAGGTTCTTTAGCGGTTCTTGAAAAAGGTTCGCAAACGCAAATCAATCCTCCGGCACCCATTAAAGCTACTCCAATGGAAACAGAAGTAGAAATGGACAATGTTGTGAATATTTTTGCTAGTTTGATTACAGATTATAATGAAGTGAATCGTATCTCCAATGGTCCATCAGTGGAACTAGAGGAATCTGAAAAGGGTATTATTATTCGGATTCCAGAGGAACTGCTTTTTGCAAGTGGAAGTGCGGTTTTGGAAAATCCAAGCGGAATCGCACTTGTTAAGCGGCTTTCAATGGAGTTTGCAAAGCTTCCTGATAAGGTCTTAATTAAAGCAATCGGACATACAGATAATACGCCTATGCGCAAGGATTCTCTCTTTGCGGATAATTTGGAACTTTCTGTTGCACGTGGTGTAAATGTTGCGGAACTTATCGTTGCACAAGGGGTGGCAAAAGCGCGTGTGCTAGGCGGGGGTGAGGGGGAGTTTTTTCCTGTTGCGAGTAATGAGATACCCTCTTTACGCGCCAAAAATAGACGCGTGGAACTCTATGTGTATAGTGTAGGTGAAGATTTATCTTCTGCAATGGGAAGTTTTACGAAAGCTACACCTTAAATCCAAAGGAAAACAATGCCTCAAAAGACTCCCAATTCCTTAGATTCCAAGACAACTAATGCGCCTAATACGATTGATTTGCTTTTTGAAGGCGTGATTAAATTTAAAGAGGAAAATTTTTTAGCTTATAAAGAATTGTTTGAGAATCTCAAAGAAGGGCAGAATCCCCACACGCTTTTTGTGGGCTGTGCGGATTCGCGTGTTGTGCCAAATCTCATTACAAATACTTTGCCCGGTGAGCTTTTTGTTGTGCGCAATATCGCAAATATTGTTCCGCCTTATCGGGAAGCAGAGGAGTATTTAGCGACAACTTCCGCGATTGAATATGCTTTGGAGGAATTAAAAGTAGAGAATATCATCATCTGTGGGCATTCGCATTGTGGGGGTTGTGCGGCATTGTATGAGGAATCGCATTTTGTGAATATGCCCAATGTTAAAAATTGGCTAAGACTCATTGAGCCTGTGAAAAAACAAGTTTTAGCCCTCAATCCAAAAACAACTGCTATGCGTGCGTATTTAACGGAGCAGATTAATATTGAGCGTCAAATTATGAATCTCTTTACCTACCCAAAGGTAAAGGAAAAATATCTCGCACGCACCCTTAATATTTATGGTTGGCATTATATTATTGAGAGTGGTGAGGTGTATAATTACGATTTTAAAAGACACGAATTTAATTTATTGAAAGGATAAAAATGATTATTATTGCGGGACCTTGCGTCATAGAAAATGATGAAATTTTAGAGGAAATTGCAGAATCCTTGCAGCCTTTGGCAAAGAATCCTAAGATTGATTTTTATTTCAAGGCAAGTTTTGATAAGGCAAATAGAACAAGTTTAGAATCCTACCGCGGACCCGGACTTGAGAAAGGTTTGGAATCTCTAGCAAAAATTAAAGCAAAATTTGGTTATAAACTTCTCACAGACATTCACGAAGTTTATCAAGCAGCCCCCGCTGCAAAAGTTGTGGATATTTTGCAGATTCCAGCTTTTTTGTGTCGGCAAACGGATTTGATTGTTGCAGCAGCACAGACTAATGCGATGGTGAATATCAAAAAGGGACAATTTATGAATCCCGCAGATATGCAATACTCTGTCCTCAAAGCCCTAAAAACACGGAATCCAAAGATAGAATCTGCGGATTTTAAGAGCGCACAAGAGCATAAAATTTGCCTCACAGAGCGTGGAAGTAGTTTTGGCTATGGAAATTTAGTTGTAGATATGCGCTCGTTAGCGATTATGCGGGAGTTTGCTCCTGTGATTTTTGACGCAACCCACGCGGTGCAAATGCCCGGTGGATTAAAGGGTAAAAGTGGAGGTGATAGTCGCTATGCACCACTTTTAGCGCGTGCGGCAGCAGCGGTTGGGATTGATGGATTGTTTGCAGAGACACACATTAAGCCCGAAGCTGCTTTGAGCGATGGTCCAAATATGCTAACACCTCAAACGCTTTTGGAGCTATGCAACACGATTTTAGCGATTGATAATCTTATAAATAAAGGATAATTATGCAAATCATTGAGGGAAACTTATCACTGCTTGGCGATGAGAAAATCGCAATTATTTCTAGTCGCTTTAACCATTTGATTACAGATAGATTGGTGGAGGGCGCGAAAGATTGTTTTTTGCGCCACGGAGGTAGAGAGGGGAATTTGACGCATATTTTAGTGCCGGGTGCTTTTGAGATTCCTTTTGCGTTGGAAAAAGTTTTAGCACAAGGAGACTATGATGGCGTGTGCTGTTTGGGTGCTGTGATACGCGGTGCAACGCCACATTTTGATTATGTGAGTGCAGAAGCAACGAAAGGAATCGCGAATGTTACGATTCGTTATGGGGCGGCGGTAACCTTTGGTGTTTTAACCACAGATTCTATTGAACAAGCCATTGAGCGCGCAGGAACAAAAGCAGGAAATAAAGGCTTTGAATCAATGGCAAGTTTGATTGAACTCATTAATCTTTATCGCAAAATTGGGGCTTAGATGGCAACAAGAAGCCAAGTGCGCGAAGTGGTTGTGCAACTTTTGTATGCCTATGGAAGCGGGAATGATGGAATCTCTAAATTTGTAGAAGAGATTTTAGAGGAACACAAGATAAAAAACGCACAACAAACTTTTGCAAAAGAATTGTTTTCAGGCGTACTTACGAATCTTGAGGCATTGGATTTGCGTATTACACATCAGCTAAAAGGTTGGAATTTTGAGCGCATTGGAGATATTGAACGCGCAATTTTGCGACTTGGAGCTTATGAGGTGTTATTTAGCGCGATTGATAAAGCGGTAGTGATTAACGAAGCACTAGAAATTGCTAAGCATTTTAGTTATGAATCCTCTACTAAATTTATTAATGGTGTGCTAGATGGAATCGCAAAAAATAGCAATTTACCATTAGAGGAGATTGTAAAAACCTTAAAAGAGCAGACAAGCAAAGAAGAGGAACAAGCTCTAAAAGAGGAGAAAACAAGGAATATTAAAGCTTTTAGCAAGAGAGAAACTGCACAAGAAAAACCAAAGTTTAAAGCAAATCCACCCAAACAAGCCAAGTTCAAAAAACCAAAGCACGAAGCAAAACTTTCTAAGCAGTCCAAGCCTCAAAAGGATTCTAAGTCTTACAAATCCTCCAAAAAAGGCTAGTGTAAGTGTATCCTGTTTGTTTTTGTGCTAGTGAAAATTATATTAAATTTGCTGCGGCAATGATACATAACATTTTTGCTAAAACACAAATTTCTAACAAGAATCTAGCGGGGGGGGGGGGATATATTTTTCATATTCTTTGTGATAGTATTAGTGTAGAATCTAAAGAGAAACTAGGAAAACTACAAGAAATTTTAAATACCAAATATCCTACAAAAATCCAAACCCATGAATTAAGCGATAAGGAATTTCATCAATGCAAAAAATGGAAAGGGAATTATGTCGCAAATTTTATCCTTAAGTTTGATGAAGTTTTGGGTGAGGAGGCGGAAAAAGCCTTAAGCTTGGATTTAGATATGTTTGTGTTTTGTGATATAAGAGAACTTTTTGGGCTAGATTTGCAAGGCAAAATTGCAGCGGTGGCACAGAGTTTTCAAAGGCTTGAATTTAATAGCGGATTTGTTTTGTTTAATGTTCAAGAGTATAAGAGGCAAAAGATTCAAGAAAAAGCCATTGCCTATTTACAAAAGCATAATCCTAATTTTCCTGACCAAGACACATTAAATGCGGTGATTCCGCAGGATAAGAGATTGCTTTTGCCCTCAACTTATAATTTTTACCCCCATACCCAAAATGTGATTGCGGGAATATTTCAAGGAGAGAATGAGAATCCTTTGTATGGAATTACAAGAAAAGAATATGAATCCTTGTTAAGAGATATAAAAATTGCCCATTTTTTGGATTGTCCTAAACCTTGGGAGGGTAAGTTTGATTTATCTAAAGGCAAGATTCGCCTTTCTTTGTTTAGGGAAAAGTGGTGGGAGAATGCTTTGCAAACTCCGATATTTCAGGAAGAGTTTATGTTGATTTTAAAGAATTTAGAGAGGAGAGAGTTAGAGGAATTTGCTTTAAACTCCATTTCGCCCTTAAGGGATTTGGAGGAGATTTTTAAAAATACTTCCTTGGAATATAAGCTTGGAAGCGTAATGATAAAATATTCCAATCGTAATTATTTTTATTTGACTTGGACTCTTTTAAAAGTTGCTTTGTGGCATAAAATTGCCCAAAAAATCTATGGAATCCTTAGTGCATATAATCCAAGATTAGATAATTTGGAGGTGATTCTTGAGGTTTATTCGGATAATCCTTTGATTTTAAAGTGTAAAAAGCATTTGAGTTATCGTTTGGGAGTTGCATTGATTGAGGCGCATAAGGCTTGGTATAAGGGAGGCTATATTAAGCTTTTTGACAAGATTAAGAGGATTCAAAACGATTTTACTTTTTCAAAAGAAAATTAATTTAAACTTTTTTTATTCTTTTAAAAGTTATGATTTTATAAATTTTAAAGGATAAGCAATGAAACTTTGTGTCGCTTTAGATTTGCCGAGTGAGCAACAAAATTTAGCTCTTTTAGAATCATTAAAAGAGAAAGATTATTTATGGGTAAAAGTAGGGTTGCGTAGTTTTATACGCGATGGAGTGAAGCTTTTAGAACAAATCAAGGCAATTAATCCGCTCTTTCGTATTTTTTTGGATTTAAAGCTCTATGATATTCCAAACACAATGGGCGATAGTGCAGAGGAGATTGCAAAACTTGGAGTGCATATGATTACACTTCACGCAAGTAGCGGTAGAGAGGCGATGAATGAGGTAGTGCAAAGGTTAAAAGAAATTCCAAATCCCCCTCTTGTGATGGCGGTTACTGCTTTAACAAGCTTTGATGAAAAGGGATTCTTTGAGGTTTATCACACAGGATTGCAAACGCAAGTGTTAGAGTTTGCCAAAATGGCAAAAGAATGCAATGTTAATGGTGTTGTATGCTCTTGCGAGGAATCTAAAACAATAAAAGAACAGATAGGAGAAAATTTTTTAACCCTTACACCTGCAATCCGACCTTTTGGCGAGAGCAGTGGAGACCAAAAACGTGTGGCAACTTTAGAGGAAGCTAAAGAGGCAAAGAGTGATTTTATCGTTGTGGGGCGTCCAATTTATAAGGCGCAGAATCCAAAAGCTATGGTGGAGCAGATTTTAAAGGAGCTCTAAACTTTAAGTCTTGCAAGGGCAAGGCGGGTTGGAATCTTTCATTGCGAAAGGTAGAATCTCCCACTGCGTCATTGCGAGAGATTCGCTAGAATCTCGTGGCGCACACTGCGCAAATCCATAATACAGAATCTCACCTTTAAAGATTTCATTGTTTGATTTGCTTGATTATGGATTGCTTCGCCTCGCAATGACGAGAAGCCAAAGCACTCTGTGTAGCCTAGCTTCTCTTGGAGCCACTTTATTCCTAGATTCCTTGCACTTGCTTGTCCGCTATTTTCTTTGTGGAGATAAACGATATTTTCTGGAAATTTCTTTTGATATTTTTGGATAATCTTTGCGCTATTATCAGTGCTTCCGTCATCTACACAAATAATAGTGATATTATTTTTAAAGTCCAATCTTTGCTTGAGGATTGTTTTGCAATTTTCTTAATTTTTTTTGGGCTTAAAAGCGGAACGGACGAAGCAATCCATAATCAGGCATACTTTAAAGATTCCATTGCAGAATCAAGAGTTGATAAGGTTATGGATTGCTTCGGGCAAAGCCCTCGTAATAACGAAGTAGCAGATGCTTTGGTTTCTCGTCATTGCGAACGAAGTGAAGCAATCCATAATGTTGATAACCAAAAATACTCAATAGCACTCGTAGCAACGACATGAGGAGATTCCAAAAATTCTCTCAGTTCTAGCCAAAAAGTGCTTATTTACAAGTAAAAATAGCTAAAAATATAAATTTTATTCTTTAAAAATCTAAAATCTTTTTATCTTGAATAGGTGATATATTTTATTTGTTTGATTTTTATTTGGTTTTTATCTCTAAAATTTCCTCCACCACAAATTTACCTTTTAACATTTCTAAAGTTTTTCTCTCCAAACCCTTTGATATTACCAAGCTCATTAATAGACTTAAAGGGCTTGATAGCGCGATAATCCAAAATTGCCTGCGCTTTGACTTATCCGATTCCCTTAACCTGCATTAATTCTTCTTTGCTTGCCGTGTTTAAATTCACCACGCCAAACAACTACGAAGCCATTAATAGCCATACAAATAAAAATTTCATTGACATTCTTTAAAAATTAAGATGTTTTTATTGTAACGCATTTCAAAAATATTCCACTCTTTTTTATTAAAATTTGTAAATTTTTTACACACTACCCATTAATAGTTACAAAAATAAACATAAAAAAATGCACGTTATAGTTAGGTAAATTGACAAGAATATAAACCGCTTCATTGCGAGGCAATGCGAAACGCAACAAAGCAATCCATAATCTTGTAAATAGAAAAATTCACCACTTAGTCATTGCGAGAAGTCGTAAGGCTTCGTGGCAATCCATAATTTTGCATACCAAAGATTCTACAATGGAATCCCAACAGCGATATATTACTGAATTTATAGAATACTATTTTAAATCCCTAAAACTTCTTTTTCTCCACATCGGATTTGATTTGCAAGGCACTTGCGTCAATCTGTCTGCTAACATCTAACACACTATGCACGATTTGCTTATTCTCCTCCGTGGCGTCGTTAATGGCGTTTGTGGTTTCATTGATTTGATTAATGCCTTGCTCTTGCCCCTTAATGGATTCCGCCATATCATTAATAGACTGCACAAGGAGATTTGTATTTGCCTCAATCTCACCTAAACTTTTTTGTGTGCGTTCTGCAAGTTTGCGCACTTCATCGGCAACAACCGCAAAGCCCCTGCCGTGTTCCCCAGCCCTTGCCGCCTCAATCGCAGCATTGAGGGCTAAAAGGTTTGTTTGATCTGCAATATCCCGAATGATACCGATGACATTTTTAATATCCTCTCCCTGCGCAATCACATCGGAAGTGCGACTTGAAACACTTTGCATAGAATCGGTAATGTCTGCCGCTAAATCCACCATTTTGCCAAGCGCACTGACTTGCTTCTCCATAGAATCAAAAAGCGTATTCATCTGTTCCGTTTGGCTGTTGGACTGATTAGCGAGATTGCTAGAGAGATTAAGCTCATCTTTGAGCATTGAGCGCATCATCTCGCCGAGATTAGAGATTCCGCTTAGCAAATCCTTTGCCTCGTTTTGATAATGTCCTACTTCTAACCGCTTCGTAAAATCATAATTCGCAAACTCTGTTAGCACTTCTGTGGCTTTGGTAAGCAAGTATGCAAAGAAGTCTTTAGTTGCTCAATCAAAGAAACAAGGGAAATGAGTTGAAGATTGCTTGGTTTAAAGGTAATTTGTCCGCTAAAATCACCCTTTTCAATGCGATTCACAACTTCTTGCACTTGCTTAATCACCTCATTGTTGATTTTCAAATTCTCTTGCGTGTTGTGAATTTCTTTATTTAATACTCGCGCCATTGTGCCGATTTCATCTTTACTTTCAATATGGATTGGCGCAATGGAATCCCGTTTGGAATTGACATATTCACAAAATTCAAGAACTCTTTGTTGTAATTTCGTGATATTGTTTTTGAAGTATCGCCCCACAAAAACTGCAAAAATAATGCCCAAAATCACAAAAACAACACCCAGAATCAAGGAACGCCAAAAAATCATATTAAGAGATTCATAAGCCTCACTCGCAGAAATTTGACTAATCACGATATAACCTAACTCCGGAAGCCTCGTTACCACTGCAATTTGCTCCACCTTATCCACATAGGTAAAGACAGATTTCGCATTGCTAAGCATATCTTGTGCAATGTCGCGCACACCGCTTAAATCGCTAAGAGACGATGCGCCCATAAGCTTTCTATCAGGGTGCAAGATAATCTTGCCACTCGTATTCACCACAAAAGAATAACCGCTCTTGCCGATTTTCTCTTTTGCGATGAAATCCGCTAATGCTTCCACAGAGACACCAAGTCCTGTTGCGCCAACAAATGTGCCTTTATCGTCCAAAACTTTATAATTGACAAACAAAGATTGCTTACCGCTTTCTCTATCAGTGTTAATGTTTAAAACATAATCACCCTTTGCGTTTTGCAAATCCACAAACCAGCTATCTCTACCTTTTATATCAAGTATAGATTCCAGACTCCTGCTAGAATAAAACTTCGCAGTCTTAGCAGAAGCAAGAAAGGTGGTAAAAGCTCCAAATGCCTTTTCAATGGCTTGTTGATTTTTGAAAAACAACTGCTCCCCACCCTGTAATTGCGCACTCTCCCCGCCTTCAATCCACTCCAAAATATAGGCATTATGCGCCATTGCATTAGAAGCACTCAAATAAATTCTCAACTCTTTATCCACGCGCAAGGCGACTTTCTCCCCCGCAAGAGGCAATTCATAGTTCTCAAGCTTGTTTTTGATAAAGCTTGCATTCGTGGAATAATTCAAAAAACTAAGTGTTGCAACAACAATACAAACACACAGACAAATAATCGCAATTAAATTGCTACCAATAGACGACATATGACAATCCTTCTTTGAAATAAATAAACGTTAAGATTCTCCCTTTTAAAAGCGCGAGGGCAAAATTATAGCAAAAAATGGGGGGGCAAGAGGTTAAATACATCAAGGTTTAAAGAATATTTAAGGAGAAGCATAAAAACTCACAAGCTTAACAAACAATAGCAAGCATTTAAGCAAGGCAAAAGCCCTACTTAAAGCTTCAATCCTCATCAAAAGTGATATTTTCATAATAATAAAGCTTGGCACTTTGCCCCTCTTGCATTAAAATGAAAATAAATTCTTTGGGTTTCATCGGTTGTGAGCGAATCCATATTTCATTCTCATTTTTTATGATATAGCAAGTTTTACCATCGTTTTCCTTTTCTAAGCTTTTTACAAAACGCAAAGTATCCTCTGCATTTTGTTGTGGCAAAGTTTTTCTTAAAAGGGGTTTATTTGGGTTGTTTTGGAGTTAAGATTACGATAACTAAAAGGCTTTGCGTTTTTGCTTTCTATCCCCTCTCCTTTAAAGAAAGGATAAGTATTCAAAATATCTTTATTTTGCACCCAAGACTGATAATCTGTGCAAACCTCCGAAAGCTCTTTTTCCTCTGTTATAGCATTTTGCGCTAAGGTAAAAACTCCAAAAAACAAAGCAAAATACACAACTAAAAAATTCCCAATATTCATTTTCGCTCCTTGAATGATGATTTCAAAAACAATAGAGCTTTTTTATCCAACTGCAATTTAACAAAAAATAATTTTACAATCCATTAAAAACAAAATAATCTGATTTTTTTAAATAAACTTGACAAAGGTATAGCAACTATCTAAATGCAGACACTTCGCATTTAGATAGTTGCTAATATAGCGACTATATTATACTTAACAATATTTTTACAAGGATAACAAATGGCAAAAGAAGCAAAATCTCTAAGTGATATTATCGTCTCTATTTCAAAAGCTGTTGCACAGGCACAAAGTGATGTTGAGGAATCCCAACTCTCTCATATTTTTACCTTTTTTAAGAAAAAGTTTAAAAAAGACGCACAGGGCAATTTAACAGACGAACTCTTACCCGGAATCTTTCCAAAAACCATAAAAATAGGGATTCCAGATTCCAATGAGAAGTTTCTAAAAACTAGATATTATAGCGTTCCTTATATCAATCTTTTACCTATTACACCTATTCACATAGAAACTATAAAAACAGAATTTGATGTTGGCTTGGTTGGATTAGAAGGCTTAAGTCAAGAGGAAAACGACAAGACGATAAAAAGCTTTGATGCCTTGCTTTCCTTAAAGGTTGATGTTGTAGGCTCCAGCTTTGGCAAAGAAAAGGGATTAAGCGCACACATTTGCTTAACAATAAGCAAACACGATTTATCCGAAGGAACTTCAAGAATGATTAACGAGCTTATTAACCACGTTCAAGGATACCAAGAAAATCTAATCCTAAGAAAGGAGGAACAACAAGATGTAAAAGAAAATAATGGAGAAAATCAATAATTTAAGGAGTTAAAAATGGCAACGGAAATTACAAATCAATTTTCAGGGTTAGATATGTCGTCCCTCATAGGAGGACCCTTACAAGCAGCTTGCAACGCACAATTACAACTTGCAAATGCCACAGCAAATTTTATCCAAACGGTTGGAATGCAAGAGGATTCCGCAGTAAGAACGGTGGATTTTAAATACGAACAGATTAAAGAAGACGGAACAACTCAAAAAATGAATATCCAAACTCCGCTTCTTGCTGTGGTAAAGATTCCAAGTCTAGCAATTAACAATGTGAATGTTGCTTTTGATATGGAAGTCAAAACCGCAGAAGAATCCAAAACTTCAGGTGATAAAAGCGGTTCGCTTGATGCGGAAGCAAGCATTGGTTTTGCGTGTTTTAAAGCAAAAGTATCCATTAAAGGTTCCATTAGCTCTCATAAAGAAAACACAAGAAGCACGGATACTTCCGCTAAATACCACATAGAACTCATTGCAAAAGATGATGGAATGAGCGAGGGATTATCAAGAGTCTTAGATATTATCAATCGTTCCATACAGCCCAAAGAGGAATCGTCCTCATAAGCAATGCGCAATATTCAATAAAGTTGCTTGAGATAAGAGGTGATTGATGGCTAGATTCTTTGATTTAAGCTGGATTGGATTCCACAAAGGCAAAAAATCAAAATTAGTTATCAATTTGGAAATATTTGTTTTTCTTTTACAAAAAGAAAAAGTGTTTTGCGAAAATAAGATTCAAGATTTAATGCAAGAACGTTATTATCAACTTGGAATTTTATCGCAAAAACATTTTGAAAAATCGTTAGAACAGGCATTCAAAATGCTTTTTTATCCAAAATATACCTTAAACATAGAGCTTCGTTTTAACATTTACAAAAACAAATAAAACAAATATTTACTTCAAAAGCCAAACTTCTTTAAATCCTTGTTTCAAAGTTTTAGCGTTCATCAAGTGAGGATTCATCAAGATAAAATCACCTTAGACAAAGCAATCATCACAAGAGAACAAGCAAGAGAAATTTGGCTAACAATTTAAAAGAAAGGATACAAAATGAGTATAGAGGATAATTGGTATGTTGTGAGGGGTCTTAATAATGGAAAAGTTGAAATTGATACAGATGAGCAAGATAAGGAAATTGTTGCAGGTATGAGCGTGTATGCTGCTGAAACAGAAGCAAAGGCTGTAAATTTTTTGCGCAAGAATAGACCAAATGCTCATTATGGCGTAACGAAATACAACAAACTCAAAACACTTGCAAACTTTAGAATCCAAGAGGATTTTGCAAAAGGCAAGAATAAAGGGCATTATCTCATTAGTGGCATTACCATAGCAGAAGCTAAAAACAAATTTAGCCAACAAGGGACATTATAAACTCTATTGACACATTGTGCGGATAGGAATCCTGTCTTTAGATTTTTGTTTTTGCGTGTTTAAGTTAAAGATTAACTAGAGTTAAGCTTAAGATTCCAAGCAATAAGGAAAGGTTTTACTTACTAATCTAGGTTACCTACTCTTGCTTGGAATCCCTAAAACTCCCCAACATTGAATTTTATTAACAGAGGAAAAGAAATGAAAGAAACCATTGATTTAATTTTACCCTTAAGTGCAGAATTTGAGGGTTTTAGAAGCAAAGTTTATAAATGTCCTGCGGGATTTGATACGATGGGCTTCGGGCGCAACATTGAGGCAAACCCGCTAAGCATAGAGGAAAAGGTAAAGTTGAATCCTGATGGAAGTGTAAGCGAGGCTGTGGCTAGAGAGTGGTTAAGAGAGTATTTAGAGAAATGTTACAAGGAATTAGATGAGGCTTTTGTTTGGTTTTCCAAAATGGATTGTGTTAGGAAAGCGGCATTAGTGGATTTTGATTACAATGTGGGCTTAGGGACACTCAAAAGCTTTAAAAACACCTTACGATTCTTTGAATGTGGGGATTATAAACAAGCCGCAGAGAATATGCACAAAAGCAAATGGTTTGCCCAAGTGAAAAGGCGCGGGGTTAAAATCTGTGCTATGGTGGAGAATGGACAGATAAAGGTTTCTTGTATGCTAGATTATGGATCGCTTCGGCTTCGCCTTGCAATGACACCTTGCTATTCTGTCATTGCGGGGCGAGGCAATCTATTCTCTCCTTTAGTCATTGTGAGGAATGGGCGAAGCAAATGACGAAGCAATCCATAATCTTGAAAAAAGGAAATTTCACAATAGAATCCTTAAAGAAGTGCAAAATTATAGATTGCTACGAAAATTTTTCAATTTTTCTTGCAATGATAGAGTGAGAAACTTACAAGCAATCCAAAGTTATAGATTACCACAGTCTCTTACGAGGCTTCGCAATGACAAAGTGGAAAACTTTAGATATGCAAAATTATGGATTTGTAAGCGTGGGCGTGTTGTGCGCTAACAACTCACCAAAACTCGCACAATTACTATACAATGTGTGCTTTGGTTGGCACTTTGCAATGACAAAGTGGAGAGCGTGGATTGTCGCAAATCGCAAACAATTCTTGCAAAGACGCGATAAAATACAAAGATTCTTGGATTTTGGAATCTTTATGGTATGATACGCCATTTGATTGTAGGGAGTGATATGGATTTTTCAGAAGTGGTTTTAGAATTTTCAAATCTTATAGATGCGTTGAGTGGGTTTTTATACACTTATATTTTGATTTTTCTACTCCTTGCTTGTGGGCTTTATTTTACTATCAAAACGCGCTTCATTCAGTTTCGTTTTCTCTCTGATGTGTTTTTTATCCTTAAAGAAAAAGGACAAAAGGAGCATATTTCACCCTTTGGTGCGTTGATGATTTCAACGGCTTCTAGAGTGGGGATTGGCAATATCGTGGGTGTTGGTGTGGCGATTAGTTTAGGTGGCGTTGGTGCTTTGTTTTGGATGTGGGTGGTGGCGATTGTTGGGGGTGCAAGTGCCTTTATAGAAAGCACTTTGGCGCAAGTTTATAAAAGAAGCGATGGAGAGTTTAATTACAAGGGAGGACCCGCTTATTACATAGAAAGTGCTTTGGGTTCAAGAGTTTTTGGTATTATTTTTGCCATTTCTCTTATTGCCTGTTTTACTTATGGTTTCAATGGCTTGCAATCTTTCACGCTAACAAGTGCTTTTGAGGTTTATGTAGGCAGTGAGGCTTTCAATGAGGGTTCGTTGAAGATTTTTATCGGCATTATCGTGTCTATATTGGTGGCTGGATTCTACTTTGGAACTTCTAAAGCAAGTGCCATTATAAGCTCGGTGCTTGTGCCTGTAATGGCTTTTTCGTATTTGATTGTTGCCCTTGTCGTGATAGTGTTGCATTTTGATGCGATTCCAAATGCTTTTAGTCAAATTTTTGCACAAGCCTTTGATTTTGAATCCATTTTTGGGGGATTTTCGGGCAGTGCTATGGTGATAGGTATCAAAAGGGGTTTGTATTCCAATGAGGCAGGTATGGGTTCTGCGCCCAACGCTGCGGCGGCTGCACACACGACTCACCCCGCAAAGCAAGGTATGGTGCAGACTTTGTCTGTATTCATAGATACTTTAATTATTTGTTCCGCAACTGCTTTAATGGTAATTTGCTCCAATGTAGAGAATCTCAAGGAATTTAAAGGTTTTCCTCTTGTGCAAAAGGTGATGGAAGGGTATTTTGGGGAATTTGGCTTGCATTTTATTAGCGTTGCGGTGGTGCTTTTCGCTTTCACTTCTTTGATTGGCAATCATTTTTATGCGGAAGCGAATTTTAAATTTATCACAAAAAATAAAATTGCTTTAAATATTTTTCGTATAACAGCCGTTTTTGCAGTTTTCTTAGGTTCGCAAGTTAGCCTTGATTTAGCTTGGAATACCGCTGATGTAGTGATGGGAGTTACAGCAATCATTAATATTATAGCGATTTTATTACTCGGAAACATTGCTATAAAAGTGTTAAAAGATTATGAAAGACAAAAGAAAGAGGGAAAAAATCCGGTCTTTAAAGCAAGTGATGTGGGAATCCATAATACAGAATTTTGGAAATAAAGATAGATCATAGTATCTTATTGCGCCATTGCGTCTTACTTTTGTATTCCCGAATACTAGTGTTACGCGCTTTGGATTCCGTCGTTGCGAGGCAAAGCCGAAGCAATCTATAAATACGCACACAGAAATATTCACAATGGAATCTTTAAGACAATTCAAGATTATAGATTGCCACGAAGTCTTACGACTTCTCGCAATGACGCAGTGGTTAGTTTTCTGTCATTGCGAGGAATGAGTGCAACGAATGACGAAGCAATCTATAATCTAGCATAAAGCAAATAGAGCAATGGAAACTTTACAAACGAGATTCCGCATTATAGATTGCTACGAAAATTTTATAAATTTTCTCACAAGGGCAGAATCCAAACTGCCTTTTATTATATAATTACCCTTTTAATTTTTGAGAGCATTAAAGGCATTATCCTTGTTAAGTTTTATTATTCCGATATTTTATAAAAACTCTGATTCTTTTATCTACAAAAGAGCTTTAGAATTAATAGAAAAATTTAAAGGAAAAGAGTCTTTTGAAGTGATTTTTGCTGATTGCAGCAAAGATAGTCTGCTAAAAAGCACCGATGCAAATATTAAAATTATACATTCACCCTCCAAAGAGCAGATTTTTTCTCCCGCGTATGCTAGAAATCAAGCAGTAAGTCTCGCAACGCAAAAATATTTGTTTTTTTATGATGTGGATATGGATTATTCTAGTAATTTTGAATCCTTGCTACTTCAAGAGATAGAATCTAAGCTAGAGAGTGGCAAGAGGCGATTCCTCTCACTCCCATTTTTGTATTTGACGCGTGAGGGGACAATGTTTTTTGAGCAAACAAGAGATTCTGCCACATTACAAAGAAGTTTTTTAAAGGGTGAAAATCATCTTGTGGAGAGTATTTCGGCTAATAGCTCGGCAATCATCATAGAGAAGCAATATTTTGAAAGTTTAGGAGGCTTTAGAGAGGATTTTTTAGGACACGGGGGAGAGGATTTTGAGTTTTTGCACAGACTTGCTGCACTAAGTCCCCATTCTCAAAAACCACAAGACTATTATACCGATGTGCGACACCAATTTTTAGGGGACGCAAAGGGATTTAGAAAATATCTTAGCTTTTATTCTCTACCTTACTTTTTTAAAGGCTTGGTTTTGCTTCATCGGTGGCGTTCTATGGCACTCATAAATGCTTTTTATTTCAGACGCAAACCCAATGAGCAACTTTTGTTGGAGAGTATGCGACGCTTTGACGCACAAAATGTAGGTTGGCAATCCCAAAAACCTATGCAAAACCTGCGGGATTTCATTCTTTCTTTGATGAACCAATTTGGCTATCCATTGGAGGATTATCCCGGATTCTTTGAGCTTGGCAAGGGAGTGAAGCCTATCAAAAAACCCTTAAGTGGCAAAATAAGAAAACTCCTTACAAGACCTAAAGAGTTTTTTGGTGATAGTGCGTTACTGAAAAAGGCAACGCATTTAAGGATTCCAACCTTTATCTATCTTTGGGCTTTTTATGATTTTTTAAAACCTAAAAGAGCCTATCCTAAGCAGCTTTTAGAAAATTCTCCGCCTATTTTTCCAAGTAGAGCAAAGATTACAAAAGATTCTGCGTTTTATGGCTGGGGGCGCAAAAAAACAGGCTTTAATGCCATAGCCTTAGCGCAAAAATACCATTGCAAATTTGTTTTACTAGAAGACGGATTTATCCGCTCCTTTGACTTGGGCGTTAAGGGTGCGTCTAGTTTTTCTTTGGTGCAAGATGAGGTTGGAATTTATTATGACGCAACTCGCCCAAGTGCATTAGAAAATCTGCTCAACACATATGATTTTCAAAGAAATTCTGCCTTGCTTGATACTGCTAGAGAGGCAATGCGGTGGATTGTCCAGCATAATATTTCTAAATACAACTGCACCCAAGATGTCCCGCAAGGTTATTTTGATTCCAATAAAGAAAGAGTTTTAATCATTGCGCAAACGCACAAGGATTCTAGCTTGTTATATGGCTATGGTGAGAAATTTAGCACAAAGGAGATGATAGAATCTGCACATTTAGAGAATCCAAATGCTAAGATTTACCTTAAAATTCACCCCGATGTCTTGAGCGGGAAGCGACAATCTGATATTGAGCCTCACGAGATTCCACCCTTTTGTCAGGTGATAACAGAGGATTTTAATCCCCTCTCTTTGTTGAAATTTTTTGCTAAAGTCTATACCAAAACTTCCCAAATGGGTTTTGAGGCTTTGCTTGTAGGGTGTGAGTGTGTATGTTATGGAATGCCTTTTTATGCAGGTTGGGGGCTTACGATAGACAAGCAAACTTGCGTAAGGCGGAATCGCAAGTTGAGTTTAGAGGAGGTTTTTGCTGCAAGTTATATTCTTTATACGCAATACTACAATCCCATTTATCAGCGCAAGAGCGATATTATGGATACCTTGCGCACGATTGCGCGTTATAAGCCTTTGTATCTCAAAACAAATCATAAGGCTTATTTTTTTGGATTTTCCTATTGGAAACATAATTTTATCAAGCCTTTTGTTCCTAATTATTCGCCACAAGATTTAATTTTTATTAATCCAATTTCAGATAGTCCGTTAGAGATGGCATTAAAAAGGGGGTTGGATTTAAAGAGTGATATTTTTATTTGGGGACGCAAAAGTTTTCCAGAAGTAGAATCCTACGCTAAGGAAAAGGGCTTAAAAGTCGTGCGTGTAGAAGATGGATTTATTCGTTCCCTTTCACTTGGTTCAGATCTTACGCGCCCTTTTTCTCAAGTTTTTGATGCACAAGGAATGTATTTTGACCCCACGCAAACAAGTGATTTAGAAGAGATTTTGCAATCTGCGCAATTTGACACAACACTTTTACAAGAATCCTATGAGCTAAAAAACAAGATTCTAAAAAATAAGATTTCTAAATACAACATTAATTCCCATAAACAATTGCAAATTCCAACAAATAAGACAAAGATTCTAGTGAGCGGACAAGTAGAAGATGATGCTTCTATAGCTTATGGTGCGCCCGGTGAGACGAATCTTTCTTTACTCAAGAGGGTAAGAGAGGAGAATCCCAATGCCTATATCCTTTACAAGCCTCACCCTGATGTGCTAAGTGGGAATCGTATTGGGCAAATTGAGCCACAAATTGCGTTAAAATATTGCGATGAGATAATAGACAATGTGAGCTTATTCTCTGCGATAGAAGCGGTAGATGAAGTGCATATTCTCACTTCGCTTAGTGGGTTTGAAGCTCTGCTCTATGGTAAAAAGGTTGTTACTTATGGAATGCCTTTTTATGCAGGTTGGGGGCTTACGATAGACAAGCAAACTTGCGCAAGGCGGAATCGCAAGTTGAGTTTAGAGGAGTTATTTTGTGGAGCATATTTGCTTTATCCGCGCTATATTCACCCTAAAACATTGGAGTTTTGCTCTCCTAGTGTGCTAGTAGAGGAGCTAGAGAAAGAGAGGCAAAGAATGCAAAAGGATAAATTTTATAGCTTTAGAATCCGCCTTTATTCTTTTGTTTCAAGAAAAGCGCAAAGAATTCTAAAGGCATTGAAGTAGATTCTGCTTTGTCATTGCGAGGCGCGAAGCAACGAAGCAATCTATAATTATACAAAAAGTAAATCTTTACAATCTCCTTTGAATATTTTAAGATTCTATTGTTGTGTTTTCTTGAATCTCGCATTATGGATTGCCACGAATCGCGTTGCAATTCTTGCAATGACAAAAAGCCAAAGCGTCTGCCACCTTGTCATTGCAAGGCGAAGCCAAAGCGTCTGTTGCGAAAGCAACCGACCCACACTTGCAAATCCATCATCAAATATAAAAGAAATCTTTACAATGAAATCCTTTAAAGAAGCGCAACATTATAGATTGCCACGAAAATTTTTCAAATTTTCTCACAATGGCGAAGCGGAGAGCGTGGATTGCCACAGCCTAACGAGGCTTTGTGATGACAAAAAAGGGGTAATGCGCCACGATTCCGCTAATGCAGAATCTCACAAGGACGCAATGCTAAGAATCCTTATTTCAAGATTCTAGGTAGGGTAATGCCTTGCTGTTTTTGGTATTTACCCTTTTTATCCTTATAGCTCACTTCACAATCCCTATCTCCCTCTAAAAACAGCACTTGTGCAATTCCCTCATTGGCGTAAATTTTAGCAGGAAGTGGCGTAGTGTTGCTAATTTCAATCGTGATATGCCCCTCAAACTCCGGCTCAAAAGGCGTAACATTGACGATGATTCCACATCGCGCATAAGTGCTTTTGCCCAAACAAATGGCTAAAATATTGCGCGGAATTTTAAAATATTCAATCGTTCTTGCAAGTGCAAAAGAATTGGGTGGCACGATACACACATCGCCGACAAAATCCACAACATTGGCGGAATCAAAGTTTTTTGGATCTACCACCATTGCATTAATGTTTGTAAAAATTTTAAACTCATTGCTGACACGAATATCATAGCCATAGCTAGAGAGTCCATAGCTGACCACGCCTTGCCCCACTTGATTTTCACAAAAGGGTTCAATCATTGCGTGTTTTGTTGCCATTTCACGAATCCAAGTATCTTCTTTTAAGCCCATTTTGATTCCTTATTTAGTTTTTTAATTAAATTATGATATTATAACAGATTAAACAAGCAAAAAACTTTGGAATCCCCAAAGAATGCTTCAAGAATTTATTTTTAAAAAGGCTTTAAAATGAATTTTAAAGAGATAAAAGAGCTCATAGAAATCTTTGATGCGAGTAATTTGAATCGCTTAAGCATTTCACAAGAAAATTCAAAAATTAAACTTGAAAAGGGTATTAGCAATGTGAGTGTGTCTGCTCCTGTTGTGCAAACAACACCAGCTCCAGCTCAAGTATCACAAAGCCTTCCTCAAGTCGCACCTGTCGCTTCTGCTCCTGTTGCACCACTTTTGGCGGGTGAAACGATTAATTCTCCAATGGTTGGAACATTTTATCGTTGTCCAAGCCCCGATACTCCAGCGTATGTAAATGTCGGTGATAAGGTAAAAAAAGGACAAACATTAGGAATCATTGAGGCAATGAAAATTATGAATGAAATTGAAGCAGAGTTTGATTGCAAGATTTTGGAGATTATCCCTAATGATGCACAACCTGTGGAATACAATTCTCCCTTGTTTGTGGTGGAGAAAATCTAATGCAAGAGAAAAAAGAGATTCAAACCATTTTGATTGCTAATCGTGGTGAGATTGCGCTAAGAGCAATTCGCACGATTAAAGAAATGGGAAAAAAGGCGATTGCGGTTTATTCTACTGCAGATAAAGACGCGCATTATTTGGATTTAGCAGATGCAAAGGTGTGCATTGGTGGGGATAAATCCAGCGAGAGCTATTTGAATATCCCTGCGATTATTTCTGCTGCGGAGTTGTTTAAAGCCGATGCGATTTTTCCGGGATATGGGTTTTTGAGTGAGAATCAAAATTTTGTGGAGATTTGTAAGCACCATAAAATAGAATTTATAGGACCAAACCCCGATGTAATGGCTTTGATGAGCGATAAAAGCAAGGCAAAAGAAGTGATGAAAAATGCAGGTGTGCCTGTGATTCCGGGAAGCGATGGCGCAGTGGAATCCAAAGAGGAGGCACTCAAACTTGCAAAAGAAATCGGTTATCCTGTTATCTTAAAAGCCGCAGCAGGTGGGGGCGGACGCGGTATGCGTATCGTGGAAAAAGAAGAAAATATGTTTAACGCTTATCTTGCGGCGGAATCCGAGGCGATTAGCGCATTTGGTGATGGCACGATTTATATGGAAAAGTTTATTGATAAGCCAAAGCATATAGAAGTGCAGATTTTAGCCGATAAGCACGGCAATGTTTTGCATATAGGAGAGAGGGATTGCTCCTTGCAAAGACGACATCAAAAACTTATTGAGGAATCCCCAGCACCCACATTAGAGCCAAAAACGCGTGAGAAATTGTTGCAAACCGCAATCACCGCGACAAAGGCGATTCAATATGTGGGCGCGGGGACTTATGAGTTTTTGCTAGATTCCAATCAAAACTTCTATTTTATGGAAATGAATACGCGTTTGCAAGTGGAACACCCTGTGAGTGAGCTTGTGAGTGGATTGGATATTATTGAGCTGATGATTAAAATTGCGGAGGGAGAGGAGTTGCCTAAGCAGGATTCCGTGCAGTTTAAGGGCTGTGCAATGGAATGCAGAATCACAGCAGAAGATCCAGTGAAATTTTATCCATCAGCAGGTAAAATTACAAAGTGGATTGCACCGGGTGGGAACAATGTGCGCTTGGATAGCCACGCGTATGCGGGGTATGTCGTGCCAATGTTTTATGATTCTATGATTGGCAAACTCATTGTGTGGGGTAGGAATCGCAAAGAAGCGATTGCGAGAATGTCGCGCGCTTTAGATGAGTTTTGTGTGGAGGGAATTAAAACCACGATTGCATTTCATCAAGAAATGATGAAAAATGACGATTTTAAGAGAGGAGTGATTCATACGAAATATTTAGAGCAAAAAATGGCAAGTGATTCGGCTAAGAAATAAAAGGTGGAACAGAAAATGCTTGTAGTTTTGAAAAATTGCAAGGAAGCAAATAACATTTAAGGAGATTAAGATGAAAATCGGTAATACACAAAGTGCGAATGAAAGCTTGATTAGTTTAAATAAGGCAAAAGAGGACGAAAAGAGTACGTTAAAAAAGATTTCCTCCCAGCGTCCATTGGAGGCAACAGATGGTGCGAGTTTGGCTCTAGCAAATGCGCTTTTAGCACAGGCAAACTCAATGTCTCAAGGAATCCGCAATGCAAATGACGCGTTAGGCGTTATGCAAATTGCAGACGCGACACTTTCTAATATTACAGATTCCGCAATTCGTATGAATGAACTTTCTGTAGCTTTGGGGAATCCTGCGTTAAACAATGAGCAAAGAGCAATGATTGAAAGTGAGGCGAATGCGCTAACACAAGCGATGAGCGATGCGACAAATCAAGCGGTTTTCAATGGCAAAAATGTCTTTAGTGGGCAAATGAGCTTTGTTACAGGCAATGGAACAGAGAGTATCAATATGCAAGCTCCTAATGTTTCAGGCTTAAGCGTGAATAATCAGCAAAGTATTTTGAATTTCATCAATAATGTAAATATGAGCCGCGCGGATATTGGTGCTGCGATGAATGGAATCCAATCGGGCGTGAATGCAAGTATGAACACAGTCGTAAATCTTAAAGCCGCAGAGGGTGGGCTAATGAAAGATGATTTGGCTGAAAATTATAACCAATTAAATAATGCAAAAATTAGAGAAAACGCTTCTCTTTATGCTGCAACCTTCAACACACAATATCTACAAAGCCGCTTAGACGCATTGCTTGGCTAAGCAAATCAAACCACCTTTCTAGGGTAGCAAATGCTACTCTAGTTTAAAATCTCAAGAGTAAAAACTTGCAAATTTTTGCGATGACAAGAAGCTAACCACTCCGTTATTGCGAACGCAGTGAAGCAATCCATAATGTAAATTTGTCTTTAAAGCATATTTTTTCGTCATTGCGGGGCAACGCTGAAGCGCACAATCCGCAAGGATTTTGCCCACACTTGCAAATCCATAATCTTATATCTAGCTTTTAAGATTCCATTGCAAAAGTTTGCTTTAAATATTTCTCTAAATTTTCACGCAATTTATCTTGCAAACTTTGTGGGCTTAGGATTGTGATATAAGGAATCCATTGTTGCACGAGGCGTAAAATCTCGTCATCGTAGGCAAATTTTGTAGAAAGCGTCAGGCTTGTGTCGGAGTTTTCTAGGATTGTGTAATTGCTCAAGATTGGTTTTCGGAAAAAATACGCAAAAGCTTCGGAGCTGATTTGCAAAATTGCTTCCGATTCCTTTTTGGCAAACCAAAGATTCCTATTTTGCTTGATTTGCTCTAGCAACTTTTGGCTGGGTTGGAATCCCTCATCACTTGTCGCAAGATTAGAAATTTTGCTTAATGTGAAGTTTTTTAACTGATGATTTTCCTCTGCTAAAAGATACCAAACCCCATAATTATTGACAAGCTTATAAGGCTTTGCATTGCGGGGTTTTTGCGCATAATTAAAGGTTAGAATCTTATGATTTTTAACCGCTAGAGAGAGGGTGTTAAAGAGTTGTGTGTTTGTCCAATGCTCATACCCTTGATTTTTTACCAAATAAATGGGGTCTTTTAAAGCGGTTTTCAAAAAGTTGCAATCTATGCTTGGAAAAAGATTTTCAATGCCACTTAAAGCTACAAAATCTTGCAGGTTTTTAAGGTTTAGTTTGCCTAGAGAGTTTGGCTCTAGGCGATAGAGGTTGCCCTCTTTAAGTAACAGGGATTCAAAATGTTTCAAATCCCTTTGAATCGTGCGCACACTGACATTAAATTCCTCCGCTAACTCTCTAGCGCAGAGTGCTTCTCCATTGTTTAGCTTTAGCAAAATCTGCACAAGGCGCGTAGCGAGTGTATCGCTTTTGGTCGGATTCATTGCTTAAGACTTTGGTTTGTTTTTTAGCGCGTCTTTTACCATTTTATCCAAATCGGGAAAGTCGCGCAATGTGCGAGTATCTAGCATATTTTCTAATGCCTCCCAATTTTTTGAGCGGGTGAAGTTTTCTATATTTGTTTTGGTTCTATTGTATCGCATTTGGTCGTCTTTGCTTAATCCCGTATTTGATGAATTTTTTATCAGATATGCGACTGTTCCTCCGACTGTAATAATGGCTAAGACTCCGATGACTGCTAATGTATCCATTTGTTCTCCTTTCTTTAGAATTTGGGTTAAATGATTTAAAATCCCATTTTTTCTTGTGTGTTTGTTAGCACCTTTTGTTGTCTTTGGGATTTCTTAAGATTGCTCTGCGCGTTTTGGATTTCCTCCTCTAGCTTGTTTATTTCTTGGGTTTTGCTCTCTACAATCTCCCTTATCGCCTTTTGCAGTGTCTTGCTCCCAAAGGCGGAAATGGCGTCTTGGTGTCGCTTGATTTCCATAGCCTTAAATTCTGTTGTCATGTTTGTGAATGTGCTTGCGATTGCTTGTTGCAGTTCTTTTGGATTGATTGTAAGTGTGTGCTCTTCGGCTTTAGTTTGCACCCTTTTGGTATCCCACCAACTAAAGGGATTCCACCAACTTGAATCGCTCACTTCTTTGTATTGCGCCTCTTTAAAGGTATAGCTTAAAACACTTTTAGGAATGCTTGTAGAGAGGTTTAAGGCTTCCGAATAGTCTATGGCAATGGGTTGCATTTGCTCTTTTAGATCTACTTGCAATGTTTGGTTCAAGCGTTTTTCTATTGCGCTTTTGAAGTCTTGTAGGCTTGTGTTGCATTGGGCATTTAGGCTTACATAGTGGCATTTGATTTCGGATTGAATGTCTAGGAAGTTGTTCTTGCAATTTTCAATCAGAGAACTAATGTATTTGTTTGTTTCGGAATGGATAGAATCTGCCTGATTCTTACTTTTGAGACTAAGAGTGCTTGGTTCTAAGTATTCCTTCTTAGTTTTTTGCGTTTCTACTGCATGGAAACTAGAAAGGAAGTTAGTAGATGAATTTTTATTTTCTGAATTCCCTAGTTCTTTAAAAATGCTTTCAAAATGGGAAAGGAAGTTAGTAGATGAATTTTTATTTTTGGCAGATGAATTTTTATTTTCTGAATTCCCTAGTTCTTTAAAAATGCTTTCTACTTGTTTTGCTGGATTTTTGTTTCCTTCCACAAACTCGTGCATAAAGATTACCGCTTTTAGCACGATTTCCTCTACCTTGTTTGTAAATTCCTGCTCTATCCATTTTTCTATCGTGGATTCTACCTGCTCCTTTGCTTTCTCCTTGCTTTTGGTGACGTTTTCTTGCGTCTTCTCTTGGAGTGGGGGTAGCTCCTTTTGTAGAAACTCTTTTGCATTTTTTATATTTTCCTCTGCTTCTGGATTTTGGAGATTTTGAATGCTTGTTTCTATTGCGTTGCTTTCCTCTCTTAGAATGTCTTTTATTTCATCGGATTTTTTTTCTAAAATCTTGCCCACGACTTGTTTGTTAATGTGGTCATTTATCGCTTTTTCTAGCTTTTCAAAGCTTGTGTAGTCTATGCACTCTTGTTCCCATTTTTCATCAAATATTCTTTGAAATTTCTTTTGAAAAATATCTAGGGCGTCTTCTTCATCGCCTGTGAGCGGTTGTCCGCCATTCTCCATTCTACTCTCCATTCTACGTAAGAGTTCATAATAAGAGGAGAGTGCAAAGATTTGTGGATTTTGGATTCTGTGATTCTCTGCTGCTTTTTGTAATTTCTCAAAAGCTTCTGCTTCGTGTCTGCCCCAATATTTCTTTGTTAGCTCCTTTTCTCTCTCGCGGGAATAATCTTTGTCATTTTTCATTAATTTGTTATTATCCTCAAACGCCATATCTATTTTATTGAGCAAGAAAAAAACTTCAAAGTCTTCATCCTTTTCTTTGCGTTTTTCTATCGTACGCCATAGTCCTTGTTCATCGTTTTGTTCATCGTTTTGTTCATCGTTTTGTTTACCTATTCCAAGATTCGCGTCTAATTGCCCATAGTCAAAGACAAAGAGTGCCATATCTACATCGTTTAATGTGTCTTTTGTCTGTTCTTTGTGTTTGTCTGCAGATTCACCTTGGTTGTTTGGTCCGGGCGTGTCAATGAAAAGAATCTCTATATTTTCTTGCTCGTTTTGGATATGCAAAAAGGGATAGGAGAGCGTGATTTTCTTTACTCCTTTGTATTTGTCCTCGCATTTGGAATCTTTTTGTGCGTATTGCTTGAGTTCTATAAAGTCCTTTTCCTCTAGTGTAATGGGGGATTTATTCCCAAAAAATACCTCCGCCTTTTTTGGAATGTCTGGCATAGAAGTGATTTCTACAATGCAATCGGAAGTGGCTTCAGTAAAGCTTGGGAGAATCTCTCTCCCAAAGAGCGCGTTAATAAGCGTGGATTTCCCTGCGCTCATATTGGCAACGACTGCGATTTTGTAGATTTGTTTGCCTTTAAGCTTTTCTTTGAGCTCTTGTAGGGTATTTTCCCTCAAGGCGTTTGGATATTCTTTAAAATATTCCTCTAATGCCTCAATCTTGTTAAACAAATCTTTTATTGTGCGTAACTCTATCATTCTGTCTCCTTTTGATTAAAGTGCTTGAATTTCTTTTGCTAAAAATTCGCCTAAGGTTTGGTTTAATCTTTTTGCCTCGTCATATTGGCAATAATACACATTGTCCTTGCAATCTATGCAATAAAAATTACCATCTCCTACATCTCCAATCACAATTAAATCTTTAGCAAAGTTTGGTATTTTTTCTCGCATAGATAAAGTGGCAAAAATAGCACTTGGAATCGCATTATTTTCTCCACAGATTCCATAAAACTCTAAATATTCCGCGTTTAAAAACCCAAAATTTTTGAGAAACTGCTTGTATTCCTCTCCCAAAGTAAGCCCTAGCTGTTTTTGCATTGCGCTAATTTGCTCATCACTAGCGGGTGTGCCTTTGTAAAGTGTTATTTTTCGCTCTTTTGCTAGATTTTCTAATTCTGAAATTTTAGTCATTTTTTACTCCTTGTTGTGCTTTGATTTCTGCTGCTCTTGCTTTCCAATGTTCTGCTCTTTCTTTGGCAAAGCTACCCCTATCAATTTCACTTGGTCTGTTTTTGTCGTGCAAAATTTTATCATTTTCTTTGTGTGTCTTGTCTGGTAGCTCCGCAAGTGGAGAATCCTTGCCTTGTCCTATATGGTGCAGATTGTAAGGATCACCATTTTTATCTATTGGTGGAAGTCCTCTTTCCATTCTCTCCAAATTTGTGCGTCCTTCAGAATCCTTTAGATTTGGGTCTATGCTGTTGTCCTTTAAAACAGGTTTATCATTGATAACCCCTTCTTCCAAACCAAGTTCTTTATAAATCTCTAATTCCTCTTTGCTGCGAATGTAATCGTTAATGGCATCGGAATAAGGAGAATTTTCCTTGATTTTTTTGTTTTCCTCAATTTTCATTCGCGTTTCGTCTGCAATGATTGGTTGCTTTAATTCCTCATTTTTAGGAATTTCTTGAGGTTTAAAAAACATTTTTACTCCTTTGGTTATTATATATAATTTTTAAAGAATCTCTAAGGGATTGATTTGTTTGAATCTTTTCAAAGATAATTCTTAACGCCTCATCTAATCCACTGCCTAAGTTTGGGCTTTGTTGAATGGTTTGATTGACTTTCTCCCATAAGCCCTTTGCCTCAATATTTTCTAGTATGAAAAGCGTGTAGTTTATCGCCTCGTCCTCTTGCTTGGAATCTGTGGAATTGGGTTTTAGATTTTCATTATAGAAGCATTCTTGCAATTCTTGCTTTGCTTTTGTTATGCCCTCTTTGTTTTCTAATGCCTTTATCAAATCCAAACTTGCCTTATAGGCGTTTTTGTAATCCTCAATTAAGCGATAATTGCTTGTTTTGGAGAGGTGTTTAAACTGCTTCCAACCCCTTAGGAAAAGATGAAAAATCACTGGGTTGCTATGTTCTGCTTTATAGGTTCTAAGCAGCTTGATGAAATTTTCCCATTTTTCTTGTATCGTCTGTTCCTCTTGGTTTAGAATCGCGGCGTTAAGAACCTCAAGTAGGGCTAATTTCGCTTGTAGCTTTGGAATATTGTTGATTTGATTTAGGTAGTCTTTGGATTGCCTGCCGCTTTCTTGGGATTCTGTATTTTCTGTGTTGCAAAACTCCCACTCACCGATAAATTCGTGTTTGTATTTTGGGTGGTTTGCATAGAATCTTGCTCTAAAATCTGCAAACTCCTCTTCCTCTGCTTTTTGCGATTCTATTGCGTCAATTTGCACCATAAAGGCTTGGTGAATGTCTTTGTTATGCACAATGGCTTCGCCCGTTTTGAGTTCGGCAATGTCTAGGATTTGGTTTTGGGTAAGATTGATTGCGTTGCCGACAATTTCTCTATCCTCTTTATCCATTGTGCGCTGCAAGATTTTAATATTGGTGTTTTTCACCACATCGGGGTGAAGCTTGGAGGCGATTTGGTCTGCGATGATAAGCCCTTGTCCATAGGAGCGAATCTCTGCTAAGAGGTTGGTAAAGGTTTCAACCGCCTTGCCTTTTGCGTTTGCTTCCTCGCCTTTTTGGCTAGAGATATTTGGCAAAAGTCTGTGGGCTTCCTCTATGACACAGATGTGTTTTAGCTCTCCTTGTGCGTCCCCTTGCTCCTCTTTGTATTGATAAAGCCGATTGAGCAACAATCCCATTAAAAACGCCTTTTCCTCATCGTCTGCGATACTAGATAGTTCAATGATTGTAGGCTTTTCAAACAAAATGTTAGAATCCAAACAATGCCTTGAGTTGAAAATCCTGCCTTTTGCGCCTAATGTAAGGTTTTCTATGCGCGTTTTAAGTGCGGCTTTGATGTTTTGGTCAAACTCTTGTGCATAACCGGAGCTTTCTACGACTGCATCAATCTTGTCTCTTAAATCCTCCATTGTAGGAAAAAGAAGAGTTTTGTTGTCGTAATTTGCACTTTTGGATTCTACATAGGCGGGGTTATCCTCTGTTTCAAAGCTCCAACCCTTATCCTCATACACGGTGTGGATTGCCTTTTCTAAGATGATTGGCATAATCCCATACATAGGAAACGCGGAAGTAAAGGCGACTTTTAGCATATCGGTGTGCTTGGTTAGTGTTGTAATGGGATTCTCTCTCGTGAAGTGAAAGACAAAGGGATTAAACCTGAAGCAATCCCCCAAACTTCCGGGCTTGAAGACTTGCAAGTCTGGAATCTCTTTGATGAGGTGCTTGTATTCGCTTTTTGCGGGTTCAATGACTAAAAAGGGTAGCTTTAGCTCGTTGTGAAGTTTTGTTAAAAGCAGCTTGATTGTGTTAGATTTGCCGCTGCCTGTGATTCCGCTTACAAACAAATGTGAGTTTAGCGCACGCGTAGAGAGCCTGAAACGTTGGGAAGTTGGTAGTCTTTTGTTTAGCACCTCGCCAATTTCTATGTAGGATTCGTTTTCTTTCGTGAGGGCTTGTGTCAAGCCGAAGTTTGCAGTGCGACTGACACTGATTCCTTGTATATCGTTGTGTGGCAATGCAGCAAGGATAGAAAGCTCCTCTGTGCTAATCGCGGTAGAGAGCCCATAAAAAGAGGGGTGGATTGGGTGGAGATTGTCCTTGAGGTAAAACATTGGAACTTTGCTAATGGGTATTTGGGTTGTAGGGGTGAATCGCAAGGGTTCAAAAAAGCTCTCGTCCCCGCCATAGACGCTTTTAAGCGTGTGTTGGAGCTGGGATAAGGTTGGTTCATCGTCTGCTTGGATATAAAGCGCAGTATTCCACATACCATAGCTTAAGCCCTTTTGGAATCGTTCAATGTATTTGTCTATCATTTTTTCGCTTCCTTCCGCACCTTTGTTGATTTGCTCGTAGTTTATGCCTTTGGAATCGCCTTGTGTGTCTGTCGTTCCTCTGCTTGTAGAAGTGCTTTTGCTCGTGTTGGTTGTGGTGCTTGTAGAAGTGCTTTGGCTTTCTTGCTTATTGAATGCCATTGACGCTATATTTGCACTTGCACCGATTGCTCCTCTTAATAAAGGTGCAGCTGCACCTCCTGTTACTGCTGTGACAAAAACCGAAGCTCCTATGGTTGCTGCCGTTGCGATTCCACTTGCGATTTTACTTTTTGTGGATTGCTCGGAAGTTCCTTTACTCTCCGAATAAGAAGTGCTCTCCCCTTGCGTGTAGCTTTCACTCGTCGTTTCACTAAGAGCAAGGGAGCGATTCTGACTATAATTCAAACTCACCTTAGCGATTTTATGCACCTCATTGCCTAGTTCTTGGAGATTTGCAATGATTTCTTGAAGGATTGGCAAGGGGTAGGATTCTGCTACGATTAAAATGCGGAATCGTTTGCCCTGCATTGGAAAGAGGATTTTTTCTAAAGATTGTTTATAGGATTTATCCGAATCGCGTTTAAGCGCGGGAAGTCCTAGCATTGCTTTGGAGTATTTTAGCTCCTTTGTGAGTGGGCTTTCTTTGCAGGGGTTGCATTCAGAACCACCATAGATTCCACAAAATGTTTGCCTTAAAAACTCCGCATTGGTGTTTTCTGTATCGTTTGGATTCTTTGAAGTTCCAAAATAGAGGCTTATACCGCTTGTGTCGCTCTCTAACATATAGACAAATTTACCGGATTTTGACGCCATTGCGCTAAGGAGTTGTTGGAAATCTAGCAAGTTTATGTTGCTTGCGTCCTTTTCTCTATCATAAGCAATGTGTGAAATGCGGACAAACTCTATTGTTTCATCATTTTCTTGCTGCAACCTATTCTCTAGCGCAAAATATTCATAATTTCTGCGCTCTAAAAAGGAGGAAATGGAAGTGTCAAAGCTTTTGAAAAAACTAGGGAATTGTTGGTTAAGATTTTCTAGCTGAGCTATTTCTGCGGGGGGGGGGGGATTTTTGTAGCTTTATTGCGCAATTCTCTATCAGACATTATTGCACTCCTTATTGGAAATTTTGAGTTGATATTATAATATATTTTCTGTCATATTGTGTCGCTTTAAAAAAATGCAGTATTTTTTATTCTAAATTATAGATTTGCGCCAAAGCGGGTGTAAATGCTCACGTAAATGCACACCAAGAAAAGCTAACTACTTCATCATTACAAGGCAAAGCCGAAGCGCACAATCCGCAAGGATTTTGCCCACACTTGCAAATCCATAATCCTACATGCATTAAACTTCACAATCTCTTTTAAAGACTTTAAGATTCCATTGTTGTATTTACTTTAATCCCACATTATAGATTGCCACGAGGCTACGCCTCTCGCAATGACAGAAAAGTAAGGCGTCATTGCGAACGCAGTGAAGCAATCTATAATCTAACAAACATAGGATTATACAGATGTAATCTTTTGTTTTGTGTTAGATTGTGGTAAGATTTTCTAAAAATTTCCTCAAAGGCTTTTTATGTTTTTTAGTAAATATTCTGCAAGTGGTAATGATTTTATTCTCACGCATACCTTTGGATTCCAAAAACGCGTATGGGATAAACTTGCGCAAAAGATTTGCAATCGCCATCTTGGTGTTGGTGCAGATGGTCTGATTATCCTAAAGCCACATTTGGAATGCGATTTTGAATGGGAGTTTTATAATTGCGATGGCAGTGTGGCGGAAATGTGTGGCAATGGGAGTCGTGCAGCGGCAATGTATGCTTATCATCAAGGAATCGCGGGATTAAAGCAGAGATTCTTAACGCTAGCGGGTGTGATTGAAGCCACGATAGAGGGGGAGCAAGTGGAGAGTGTCCTAGGGGTGGCAAAAGTGTTGCAAGAGGGGATTTGCGAGTATGGCAGGACTTGGAATCTCCTTGATACAGGTGTGCCCCATCTTGTTTGCGAGGGTGGCGAGGGGCTAAGCAAGGAGGATTTACGTGCTTTGCGCCATAAATACAATGCCAATGTGAATGTTGCAGAGATTCTGCAAGATAGGGTGATTGCACGCACTTTTGAACGCGGTGTGGAAGATGAGACTTTGGCATGTGGCACAGGAATGGCGGCAATGTTTCATTCTCTTTTTTCTTTGGGCAAGATTCCAAACCCTTGCCTTTTTAATCCTGCAAGTGGCGAGGAAGTGTTTTTGAGGGAGAGTGGCGGAAAGCTATTTTTAAAAGGCAAGGTTAGCAAAATTTGTGATTTTGTAATGTAGAATCCAAACTGCTACGGAATTCTCTTTGTATTGAAATTATAGATTGCCACGAATCGCGTTGCGATTCTCGCAATGACGAAAGGGGCGGAGCGTCCGACTTTTTACGGAATCCTGTATGGCGAGTAGCAGACGCTTTGGTTTCTCGTCCTTGCGGTGCAGTGCAAAGCGCAACAAAGCGTCTGTTGTGAAATCAACCGATCCACACTTGCAAATCCATAATCAAGCAATCAAATATTTTGCAATGGAATCCTTAAAGAAGTGCAAAATTATGGATTGCCACGAAATCAGAGATTTTCTCGCAATGGCACAAAGGTTAGTTTTATGTCATTGCGAGGTAGTGCGAAGCACAAGGAAGTCTTTGCGATGGAATTTTTCAAATATGCTAGATTATGGATTACCGCAAGATTCTAACGAATCTCGCGCAAGGACGGAGTGGTAATTTATTTAAACTTTTGGTATGATTTTGAAAAAATTATTGTAAGGAAATGTTGTGAGTTTTTGTATTTTATTTGGCGGGAAATCCTACGAACACGAAATTAGCATTGTGAGTGCTATTGCTTTGAAAAAACTGCTACCGCAAGTTAAGCATTTTATCTTTTTGGACGCTTCACATAATTTTTATTTGATTCCAATACAAAATATGCAGTCTAAATTTTTTAGTTCTAAAGATTATACAAAGGCACAAAAAATTTATCCCAAAAAAGATGGATTTTATTTGCGCACTCTTTTTGGGGAAAAGCCTCTTAATCTACCAATTTTGATTAATCTTATTCACGGGGGAGATGGAGAAGATGGAAGTGTGGCAAGTTTATTAGACTTTTATGGGATTCCTTATATTGGTCCGCGCAATCCCGCTTGTGTGCTAAGCTTTGATAAAGAGCTAACGAAGTTATTTGCCCAAAGTCGCGGGGTTTTGAGTCTTGAATATCGTGTGCTTTATCGTGAGAAGTCTATACCAGATGATTGGAATTTTCCACTAATTGTTAAACCTGCTAGGCTTGGAAGTTCTATCGGAATTAGCGTTGTGGAATCCCAAGAAAAATTGCAGTATGCGTTAGAATCCGCTTTTGAATTTGATGAAAAGGTTATTGTTGAGCCTTTTGTGGAAGGAATCAAAGAATATAATTTAGCAGGTTTTAAATCCAAAGAGGGAATGCAGTTTTCTTTTATTGAAGAACCAGAGAAAAAGAAGTTTTTGGATTTTGAGAAAAAGTATTTGGATTTTTCACGCACAAGCAATGCAAAAGAAGCAGAAATTAGCGAAGATTTAAAACAAATATTGCAAAAGAATTTTAGCAAACTTTATGAAAATTTGTTTGAGGGTGCTTTGATTCGTTGCGATTTTTTTGTCAAAGAGAATCAGTGTTACCTAAATGAAATTAATCCGATTCCCGGAAGTCTTGCAAATTATCTTTTTCACGATTTTCAAGGGGCTTTAAGTCAGCTTTCTAAAGCTCTTCCAAAACCTAGTGAAATCAAAGTCTCCTATGAATTTTTACATCAAATTCAATTTGCAAAAGGTAAATAGTGGCGCAAAAAAGATTAGACTATAAGGGGCAAAGTTTTTTGCTCTCTTATGAGATTTTAGAATCTGAAAATCCTTCTGCACAAATGCTCGTGATTCTGCATGGCTGGGGGGCTAGTAAGAGTTTAATGAAACAGGCTTTTGGGACGCTTTTTAGAGATTTTAGGCATTGTTATGTGGATATGCCCGGATTTGGAAATTCTCCTACTCCTCCTTTTGCGCTTCATACTTATGACTATGCCGAGATTTTAAGGATTTTTTTAAAACAACTTGCAGTAAAGCCTTGTATTATTTTGGGGCATAGTTTTGGAGGTAAAGTTGCGGTTTTGTTGGAACCTAAAGAATTGATTTTGCTAAGTAGTGCGGGAATTAAAGTTCCAAAAAGCTTTAAAGTGCGATTTAAAATTGCATTTGCTAAATTCTTGAATCAATTTATGCCAATATTAAGCGGAATCTTTAAATCATTTTTGCGCTCCAAAGATGTAGAAAATATGGACGAAGTGATGTATCAAACTTTTAAAAATGTTGTAGATGAGGATTTTTCAAGTGTTTTTGCAGAATTTAAAAACCCTTGTTATATTTTTTGGGGAGAAAAAGATATTGCTACGCCCTTAAAATCAGGAGAACAAATACACGCATTGATAGCAAATTCTAAATTTTTTGTTTTAGAAGGTGATCATTTTTTCTTTTTAAAAGGCGCAAAAGAGATTGAAAGAATCTACTTAAATGACAAAAACAAATAAAATTTATCTAAAATTTGCTAAAATTGCATAATTTTTCTTTAAGGATTCCATTTGCAAAGTATTGATATTTTTATTATGGCGACCCGCTGGATTTTTCTTGTTGCCCTAAGTTATTATGTGATGATAAATCTTCAGTGGTATCACTATAAAGTTACACGCGTATTGTTTAGGCATCATAAGCAGAAATGGCATTTATTTTATTTTGTGTTGCCTGTTCTTTATTTTATTTTTATTCCCAATAATCTTTATTTTTATATCGGTTTATATCTTTATCTTATCTTGTTGGGTATATGGATTTTTCATCTTAGTAAGCGATTGGTCTTGACAAGCCGAGTTTTAAGGTTCTTTGGTTTATATATCGCCTTTATTTTGTTTAATGAATTATTGTTATTAAGAATCACTGAATACTCTTTCTTGATTCAAATTGTCCATTTATTCCCGCTTGTTATTTCCATCGCTCTTTCTTCTTTGTTGGAGAAAATTTTATTAAATCGCTATAAAAAACTTGCTTTGGATAAGTTAAGCAGTATGCCAAACCTTACAATTATTGCGATTACTGGAAGTTATGGTAAGACAAGCCTTAAAAACTTTTTATTCCAAATACTGCAAGAAAGTTTTAAAGTGTATGCTACACCAAGAAGTGTAAATACGCTCACAGGAATCATTGCCGATATTAATCAAAATCTTTCCCCTTTAACAGATATTTATATTGTAGAGGCTGGCGCAAGAGGGTCTGGTGATATTAAAGAGATTGTGGATTTGATTTCTCCTCAAGTTGCAATTGTTGGTAAAATTGGTGAAGCACACATAGAATATTTTAAGAGTTTGGAAAATATTTATAGTGCAAAATATGAAATATTAGAAAGTGCGGCACTAAATCAAGCTTATATTTACAAGGATAATATTCAACCAACCCATTGTTCTGCTAGAATTATCAATTTTCCTCAAGATGTAAGCGGGATTGTTGCGACTCTTGAGGGGACGAGTTTCACCCTTAAGGTTGGTGGGAAAAAACTAGACTTCCAAACTCGCATTTTGGGTTCATTTAATGTGATAAATATTAGTGCTGCTATTGCAGTGGCGAAGGATTTGGGTGTAAGTGATGAGCAATTAGTAAAAAAAGTCAAGAAATTAGAGCCTATCAATCATCGTTTAAGCAAGATTGTTGTCAATGAAAAAATTATTTTAGATGATAGTTATAATGGGAATCTTGATGGAATGCTTGAAGCAGTTCGTTTGTCCTCATTGCATAAGGGCAAAAAGATTATTGTAACGCCGGGTCTTGTAGAAAGCTCTAAAGAAGCCAATATTGCACTAGCTGAAGCAATAGATAAAGTTTTTGATTTAGCCATTATTACGGGTGAATTAAACTCTAGGTTGTTGCGCAAACATATTCACAATCCGCAAAAAATAATTCTTAAAGACAAAACGCATATTGAGCATATTTTAAAAACTGCTACGGATAGCGGAAATCTGATTCTTTTTGCTAACGATGCGCCGAGTTATATTTAAGAGGTTAATGCAATCAATGGAATATTTGTATGCGCCTTGGAGGAGTGGGTATTTTAAAGACAAAAACACGGAATGCGTATTTTGCGCAATTTCGCAAGGATTGGATTTGTCTAAAAATATTAAATTGCAGAGTCAAGAAAAGGATTCCACACTAGAATCCTCAAAAGATAAGCTTATTGAGGCAGATAAGAGGAATCGCGTATTTTACCGAGACGATAAAGTATTTTGTGTGATGAATAAGTTTCCCTACACGCCCGGACATTTTTTGGTTATTCCGCATACGCATATCCATTCGCCCGAGCTTTTAGATACGGAAGTTTGGTTGCAAATGCAAAGGATAGCACAAAAAGGGGTGGCACTCTTGAAAGAGTTTGGTGCGCAAGGGGTAAATTTGGGAATGAATATTGAGCGCGCAGGAGGGGCGGGGATTCCTGAACATTTGCATTTGCATTTGATTCCGCGTTTTGTTGGGGATACAAATTTCTTTACGACCATTGGCGATTCTCGCGCCTATGGAGTAGATTTTGATGAAATCTTTAGGCGCATTTGTGAATTATCACACAAAGTTTTCACAAAATGTTAGAATAGGGAGAATTTATTTGAAATTTAGATAAAATATCTTCTTTAAATAAAATCCAATTTCATTTTTAAAGGTGTGCAATGGATAGAATCGCAGCAATTACTTTTGGCTTATGTTTGGTATTATGCAGTGTTATCTTTGGTGTAAGTGCTAAATTAGCAGTTCAAGAATTTCGTGCAGGGGAACGTAGTGTGGTAGTTAAGGGTTTGAGCGAGAAAGAGGTGTTAGCAGATGTGATGATATTGCCTCTTAAATTTCGCCTTGCAAATAATGACTTACACACACTTTATGCCGATATGGAACGCAATTCAAAAAAGATTGTAGAATTTTTAGAGAAAATGGGTTTTGACAAAGGCGAGATTACAATTGGTTCACCCAATATTACTGATAAACTTAGCAATGATTATGCGGACGATAGGAGGGTAACTTATCGTTATTCTGGTAGTGGAGAGGTGATTTTATACACTAAACAAGTGGCACTTGGGAGAGAAGTGTTTGGGCGCATTACGGAGCTTGGGCAAGAGGGAATCGCAATTAATATCAACACTTATGATGTAGAGTATAGCTATTCAGGCTTAAACTCTATTAAGCCACAAATGATTGAGGAATCCACTTTTAATGCTAGAGAAGCAGCGCAGAAATTCGCAAAAGACTCCAATAGCAAACTTGGTAGCATCAAACGCGCCACACAAGGACAATTTAGCATTAGCAATCGCGACCGAAATACTCCACATATCAAAAATGTGCGTGTTGTCTCTACCATAGAATATTATTTAGAATATTGATTCTAGGGTAGAATAAAGCTCCTACTATGGATCGCCACAACTTCTTCGCATTCTCCTAATAACAAAAGCAAATCGCCTATTTATTGCAAGAAAGGATTGAAAACAAAGCAATCTGTAATCTTGCAACCCCAACGCGCTTACTGCCACGTCCTTGCGAGAATCGCGACGCAATTCGTGGCAATCTATAATATAGAATAAAGCAAATAGCAATGGAATCTTTACAGGCAAGGTTTCAACATTGTAGATTGCTTCGTTTCTCGCTGTGTTCGCTCCTCGCAATGATGGAGTGGTTATATTCCAAGTAAGATTCTAAATTCACAAATTTACGCTAGAGCGGGTGATTACTAGCACAACACATGCTATGTATTCTTGCAATGACAAGGTGGTGGATACGAAATAAAAATTAATGGCATAAAAATATAATAAGTTTGCAATCAACGAGGGGCAAAAATTGGCAGAAAAATAAATGGTCGGAGTAGCGGGATTTGAACCCACGACCTCACCCACCCCAAGGGTGTGCGCTAGCCAGGCTGCGCTATACTCCGAATAGTTAAAAAATAAAGTAAGGTTGTGATAATAACAAAAAAATATTAAATTAAAATGAAAAATCTTAAAATAGGGCGAAAATACGCCCTAAAATGAATATTATTCTATGTGTGTTTGCATTGTGTCCCCCTCCGCATAGAATCTCACTTTGCTCCCCTCCTTGATTTTGCCCTCTAAGATTAAATCCGCCAAGCGGTCTTCAATCTCCTCATACAAGGCGCGTTTAAGCGGACGCGCACCAAAGGTTGGGTCAAAACCAACTTTAGCAATAAATTCTTTTGCGCTTGGTTCTAGGGCAATGTGAATGTCGCGCTCTATTAATTTCTTTTGGATTCCTTTAAATAAAATATCCACAATGTGCGTGATTTGCTCTAATCCAAGCGGATTGAAAATCACAATATCATCTAGGCGATTCAAAAATTCTGGTTTGAAGTAATTTTTTAACGCATCTTTTACTGCATTTTCACGCTCTTGCTCGTCTTTTAGCTCCATAATCGCGCTACTTGCGATATTGCTTGTTAAGATGATAATCGTGTTTCTAAAGTCAATCGTAACGCCCTTATTGTCTGTCAAACGCCCATCATCAAGGACTTGCAAGAGCATATTAAACACATCCGGGTGCGCTTTTTCAATCTCATCAAAAAGCACGACACTATAAGGTTTGCGGCGCACGGCTTCGGTGAGTTGCCCACCCTCCTCATAGCCAACATATCCCGGAGGTGCGCCTACAAGGCGACTTGCGGCATGTTTTTCCATATATTCGCTCATATCAATGCGAATCAAATTCTTTTCGCTATCAAAGAGGAATCGTGCCAAAGTTTTAGCAGATTCTGTCTTACCTACGCCGGTAGGTCCTAGGAACAAGAAGCTACCAATGGGACGATTAAGCTCACTTAATCCTGCTTTATTGCGCTTAATGGCTCTAGCAATGGCGTGCAGTGCCTTATCTTGCCCGACAACATCTTTTTTTAATTCACTCTCAATGCCTAGAATCTTGTCCTTTTCGTCTTGTAACATTTTCTTAATCGGAATCTGTGTCCATCGGCTAATCACAGCGGCTATGGATTCCGGTAATACAGCATTTTTAAGCAATGTCCCCGCCTCTTGCATTTTTGCCCATTTTGCATTTTGGGATTCTAGCTCCTTTTCTAGCTCGGGAATCTTTCCATAATCAATCTCTGCTGCTTTGTTAAAATCACTATTGCGCTTTGCTAATTCGCTTTCTGTCCTTAGAGAATCAATCTTGATTTTAATGTTTGCAATGTCGTTAAAAACCTGCTTTTCGCTCTCAAACTGCACTTCTAGGCTTTTCTTTTTCTCGTTTTTATCCTCAATTTCTTTTTTGATTTCCTCTAAGCGCACATTGTTTTTATCATTTTTTTCCATCAAAAGTGCTTCTTTTTCCACTTGCAAGGATTCTATCTCGCGCTTCACTTTGGATAATTCGCTAGGTTCGGATTCTATTTGCATTTTAAGCTCTGCCGCCGCTTCGTCAATCAAATCAATGGCTTTATCGGGCAAGAATCTATCCGTAATGTAACGATTGGAGAGTTTAGCAGCCGCGACTAATGCGCTATCGGTAATGGTTACATTGTGGTGTGCCTCTAGTCTCTCCTTGATTCCGCGCAAGATTTGCAAGGCTTCATTCACATTGGGTTCATTGAGGGTTACAGGCTGGAATCTCCTTTGCAATGCCGCGTCTTTTTCAAAATATTTGCGGTATTCCTTAAGGGTGGTTGCGCCAATGGTGTGCAATTCTCCTCTTGCAAGGGCAGGTTTAAGGATATTTGCTGCGTCCATACTGCCCTCGCTTGCACCCGCGCCCACAATGGTGTGGATTTCATCAATGAATAAAATAATGTTTCCGCTTTTTTTGACTTCATCAATGACTTTTTTAAGCCTATCCTCAAACTCTCCGCGATACTTTGCGCCCGCAATGAGCGCACTCATATCAAGGGCAATCACGCGTTTGTTTTGCAAAGAGAGTGGAACTTCTTTTTTTACGATTCTTTGTGCAAGCCCTTCTACAACCGCAGTTTTTCCAACGCCCGGTTCGCCAAGCAGGATTGGATTGTTTTTTGTCTTGCGGATAAGGATTTGCATCATATGGGTGATTTCCTCATCTCTGCCGATGACAGGGTCTAGTTTGCCCTCAATGGCTTTTTTGGTTAAGTCAATGCCAAATTTTTCTAGCGATTCTAAATTCTCATCGCCACTTTGGGAGTCAATTTTCGCCCCTGCACGCATTGCTTCAAAAGTCTTTTTTAACTCATTTATATCCAAATATTTGCTAAAAAGCTGCTTAATGGAATCGTTTTGCAACGCGCTTAGAATAAAAGTATCTAGCGCAATATAGGAATCTCCATTGCTTACAGCCAAGCCATCGGCGGTATTGAATAACTCTTGCAAATTTTTTGAGATTCTTAAATTTTCCTTGCTGACTTGACTGCTTTTGGGTAGATTCCCTGCAAGGCTTTTAGCCTCTAATTCTAGGGTATTTTTATCGCTATTTAAGCGGTTAAGGGCTTGGTTTAAGAGAGAATTGGTGTTTGTTAGCATTGCCCAAAAAAGGTGAATTGGCTCAATTTCTTGGTTTTTGTTATGGAGTGCGAGGGAAGCACCTTGTTCTAATGTTTCTTGTAAAGTATTGGTTAATCTTTCTAAAATATTCATTGTGGATTCCTCCTTAAAATTTAATGGCAAAATTATATAACTTTAGTCTTATATTGTCAAGTTTCATAATAATAAATTACTAAGATTTTCTAAATAATTTTTATAATAGATTGAATACAAGGGTTTAATATCTTGCTTGAATTTCGTATGGTGGCGGGTTGAGAGAATGTGAAAGTTTTTTGTGTTGTTACAAACCATAAAGGGTTTGTAACGATAAGAAAGAATTGCTATTTTGCTACAATGCTGAATATCCTTCCATTGCGGTTAATCAACATACGTTTAGTTTGTCCTTTGTAACGTTCCATTGCATTGCTGAAGCTTTTAATATCGCTAATACTGAAGCTTTCAATTTGAATGATGATGTCTCCACTATTAAAGCCTAACTCTTCTGCTTTGCTGTTTGCCTTAACATTTGTAACCAATACGCCTTGAACATTATTGGGGATTCCAAATTTTGATTTTGTCTCTGCATTTAAAGCTCCAATTTCTAATCCGGCTATTCCACTATTTTCTTTTATGCTTCCTTGCATTTCATTGGGTGCTTTAGAGAGTGCCAAGCTAAGAGTTTGTTCTTTTTTATCTCTTAGTATTGTTAAGGTTACTTTATCTTTTGGATTAAAAGTGCCAATCATATTTTTTAAATCCGCTGCACCTTTAATCTCTTTATTATTAACTTTGACAATTAAATCCCAAACTTTTAAACCACTTTTGTCTGCGGGAGAATCTTTTTCAATCGCAATGACAACTGCACCTTTTTGGTTCTTATATACTTCTTGTAAATCTCCGCTAATATCTTGAATGCTTACTCCTAAATAGCCACGTTCAATTACGCCATCTTCAATCAGGGCTTTGGAGATTTTTTTTACCATTTCGCTAGGAATCGCAAATCCGATTCCGTGATTCCCGCCTGTGCGAGAAAGGATTGCAGTGTTGATTCCGATTAATCCACCCCGACTATCTACGAGTGCTCCACCGCTATTTCCCGGGTTAATAGAGGCGTCTGTCTGAATAAAGTTTTCATAGTCGTTAATTCCGATTCCGCTTTTATTGAGTGCAGAAATAATACCTTGCGTAATGCTTTCACCCACGCCAAAAGGATTTCCGATTGCAAAGACGACATCGCCCACTTGCAAGTCATTGCTGGAGGAAAATTTCAGGAATGGTAAATTGTTTGCATTGATTTTAATAATGGCTAAATCGCTTTTAGCGTCTTTGCCAATTACTTTAGCTTCATATTCTTTGTTGCTTTCTGGCATAGCCACTAGGATTTTATCTGCTCCGTCAATTACATGATTGTTTGTTACAATGTATCCATCTTTAGAGATAATCACTCCGCTTCCAAGACTTCTTTCTACGCGGTCTTTAGGAATCATCGCGCCAAAGGCGTCACCAAAAAATTGTTTGAAAAAAGGGTCATTAAGCAAAGGGTGTCCTTGAAGATTGGGTGCTTTGACTTTTTTTTGTGTAGAAATATTAACTACTGCATTTTTTGCTTCTTTAATAGAATCATAATAAGAGTAAATTTTGGTTTGTGATGTATTTGGAGTTTCTCTTTCTGTGATATTTGGTAATTCAGCGACTTCAAACGCAAAAACATTGCCTGCTAGTAGTGCGCTTAGTAGTAAAGTTTTAGCTTTCATTGTTGCTCCTTAAAATTTTATTGATATTATTTCAAAAAAATGTAAATCAATAAATAATGAGCAAAAAACTTTTAAACGGATTGGAGTTTGCGGAGGGTGTAATCTCTTATTTCTTTGTCTAGTGCAAAGATTTCTTCTTTATTTTTGAAAGTGCTTTGTTTAAAAGTCTGCATAGAATCTTGCACGATTGGAGCAATAGCACCAAAAGGAATGGAATCTTGTAAAAATGCTTCTACTGCTATTTCATTTGCTGCATTTAATGCCAAGCCTAGTTTTGGATTGTCTAATAATGCTGTTTTAAGATTCCACAAAGGATAACGAGAGATTTCAATGGGTTGGAGATGATAAACCTTGTCTTGAAAGTTTAGTTGCGCAACGATAGGTTTTGGCATAGATTGGTTGGAATCCGTAAATTGATATAAAAACGATTCGGGCAATCCAAGCCCAAGGCATATTGCATAAGCAATGGGTAGTTGCATATTTGCACTAGCAAAATGCGCCACAACGCTTCCGTCCCAAAATTCTACAAGGGCGTGAATATGAGAATTGCGCTCAAGGATTGCATCAATGTTTTTGCTACCAAAAAGCCAATAAGCTTCCAAGATTTCAAAAAGTTTATTTACCATTGTCGCAGAATCAATCGTAATTTTTTTACCCATTTGCCAATTAGGGTGTTTAAGCGCACTAGCAGCATTTTGAGATGGAATCGCATTTAAATCCATATCCCGAAATGCACCTCCACTTGCTGTAATGTAGAGATTTCTAAAAGGACGCGGTAAGGAATGGAATCCTAACAAATAGTTGAGGCTAAAATGCTCACTATCAATGGGAATGATTTTGGAAATATCAATAAATTCTCCTCCCGTAACCAAGCTTTCTTTATTGGCTAGAGCCACGAATTTATCGCATTCAATAGCGTAGAGTGTGGGTTCTAAGCCTAAAAATCCACTCAAAGCGTTAATGACTAATTTAGATTTAGCATTCTTGATTGCTTGTAGGATTCCTTTTTTGCCGATATAGATTTCTCCCTGAAATTTTGGAGTAATTTTGGAAATATCTTGCTCTTGGGCAATGATAACGGCTTTTGGGAAATGTTCTAAGATTTGTTGATTTAAAAGAGAAATATTATTGCCTACACCTAATATTTCAACTTCCAATTTAAAACGTTTGGCTATTTCTAGCGCATTGACACCAATAGAACCACTAGAACCAAGTATAATCATAATTGAAGAACTCTCAAGAGGGCATAAAGAACGATTGCGGCAAAGAAATAGCCATCTAAGCGGTCAAGGATTCCGCCATGTCCGGGCAGAATAGAGCCACTATCTTTAACTCCTGCTTGACGCTTGAGATAACTTTCATATAAATCTCCAAATACACTCACAAGACTTGTAATGAGTGTAAGGACAAGCGAAGCAAAAAAACCACATACGCCAAGCCCAACCAAAGAACCAATAAGTGTTGCGATTCCAACTCCTACCAAGACTCCTTCTTTGGTTTTGTTGGGAGAAGTTGGGCAAAAAGTGCTATTAGCAAAAAGTTTGCTGCCTAGGAATTTACCTCCAAAATATGCGAAACTATCCGTAAGTCCAACGATGACAATGAGCCAAATGATTGCATTAATGGAATCGTCCAAATAAAGCAAATATAGAAAAATAAATGGAATTGTAGGATAAATAAAGGGTAGCATTTGCTCTATTTCCCCCTTTTTTGTATAGCTTTGGTATGCGCCAAGAAACACCAAAACAACAAATACACCAATGGGGGATTCTAAAAAATAGAGGCTTAACCATATTAGAATCGCAAAAAATAGAAATAGGGTGCTTGGAGTTGTTTTGTTGTAAAGTTTATAGGCTTCATAAAAACCAATGACAAATGCTACTCCAAGCACTATCCATAAAAGCAAAGGGTGGTGAAAGAGAATAATTAAAACAATGGCAATGAGCATAATAAGTGCTGTATATAGACGCGCAGGTTCAATAAACTTTAGATTTTTAGACATAAAATTCCCTTAAATTCTTAATATTTAATTAATTTAAGTTTGGATTATAACTCAAAAAACTTTAAAGCACATAAACTAAAAAGGCAAGTATCCCTTAAGATTTGTGCTAAAGCCTAATAATTCTAAATTTAAATAACCAAATATTCCTAAACTCAATGCAGTAATGAGTTTATCGGGTATTCCTCCTGTTTTGAATCGCATAAAACTTGGGGTAATATGGTAATTGCAACTTTTAAAGGGTAGCAACAAAGGCACACCGCTTAGTGTCATCATATCGCCTATGAGATGAAAAATGCAACCGAGCAACAAACCAATGCTAAAAATTTCAATATTTTTTGATTCTATAATGCCACCAAATTGTTTGACAAAATCATTAATAAGTGGAATCTTTTTCCAAAAACTTTCATCTAAAGTTCCTAAAAAGAGCAGGGCGATTCCAAGTAAAAGAATGAAGCATAGACTATGTGTAAAGCCACGATGTCCAAAAACTGCTTTAATAAGGTTAGAAACACCCAATGTCTTTTTGCCTAGTAGAGAGTTTGGTTCGTCAATATCTGGCAGAAGCGAACCAAGCGCAACTGCTCCATAAAATATTCCTAAATCTATCCCATTAAGCGGAGCTTGTGAGAATGTATTAAAGCTAACGATTCCACAAGCACTAAGCCCAAGCCCAAAACTAATATGCGTTTTACCTAGCATAAGAAATCTTTTTAAGTCTGTGATTGGGTGCGGACAATGAGGCTTTGCGGTAAGTGAAAATTCTCTACAATCTTTGCTTCTTTTGCCCTCTGTTCGCCGTTGTCTGTTTCGTGGTCAAAACCTGCTAAATGTAAGATTCCGTGAATGAAAAGTAAGGCAATTTCATCTTTCAAACAATGTCCTAGCTTCTGTGCGACATTTTGTGCGTATTCTGTGGAAATAACCACGCTTCCTAGTAGAGAGGAAAACTCGGATTCTAGCGGAAAGGATAGCACATCAGTGGCTTGATTAATACCCCTAAATTCTAAGTTTATAGCTTGGATTTTTGCATTATCTACAAGCAAAAGCTCACATTCTTTTTCTCCCAAGCCCAAGTCCTCTAAAATATTAAAAAAAATGGATTCTAAAAACTCTAAAAATGTGGAATCCAAAACGATTCCGCTTTGATTATCAATATCAATGCGCATTAATTTCTAACCCCACAGGACAATGGTCGCTTCCTAAGATTTCAGGATAAATTGTTGCATCAAGAAGTTTGGAGTCTAAAGCCTTAGAACACAAAAAATAATCAATCCGCCACCCCGTGTTATTGGCTCTAGCTTTTCCCATATAACTCCACCAAGTATAAGCTCCCTCTTTGTTAGGGTAAAAATACCGAAAGGTATCCGTAAATCCAGAATCTAGCAAAATACTCATTTTTGCGCGTTCCTCATCGGTAAAACCGGCGTTTCTACGATTGCTTTTAGGGTTTTTTAAATCTATTTCTTTGTGTGCAACATTTAAGTCTCCACATACAATGACAGGCTTTTTACTTTCTAAATTTTTTAAAAACCCTCTAAAATCGTCCTCCCACTCCATTCTGTATTCTAATCGCTCCAACTCCCGCTTGGAGTTTGGCGTATAGACATTCACAAGATAAAAATCTTGAAATTCAGCTGTAATAATGCGTCCCTCTTTGTCGTGGTGGGTAATCCCCATATCATATTCTACGCCCAAGGGTTTTTGTTTGCTAAAGATTGCTACACCAGAGTAGCCCTTTTTCTCTGCGCTGTTCCAATATTCCTCATAATTTAGAAAATCAAAGGTTGCTTGGTCTTTTTGCATTTTGGATTCTTGAATACAAAAAATATCCGCATGGATTGTTTTGAAAAAATCCATAAATCCTTTGTTCATACACGCACGCAATCCATTCACATTCCAAGAAATTAACCGCATTTTATTCCTTTTTCTTTAAATTTTTAAACTTCATTAATAGAGTTCCCAATATAGCAATGCTTATAAAGATTCCAAGCAATACCCACATTGTATTTTGTCCGAAGTGTTTGAGCTTGGAATCCAAATGTTCAAGTAGGTATGCCCAGCAAAGAATTGCGATATTTGTCCCGCTTAAGACTACTGCAAGATTCAAAAAGAGATTCAAGCGCATAAAATACCCGATAGCCGCACCTACAATAGGTCCTGTCATCCAAAAAGGCAACCACACAAACATAAATAAGCCCACGATTCCATATTTTTGAATGGGCTTTTCATATTTTTGTGCAACTTCATAAATGGAGTTAAAGAATTTTTCTGTTTTTTTAAAAGTGCTAATCCCCTCAATGCTCCATACAAAAAGTGGGTAGAGAATAATCACCATTGTGTTTTCTATATAGATGTTTAAGATTGTAGCCCAAAAAGTATTGAATCCTAATGCCAATGCTAAGGAGATTCCAGCGGCTCGTCCAAAAATTAACGAACTTAATCCTATGCTTAGAAGTTTATCGCCTATACCATTTTGGAGTAATAGACAGACAAAGACAACAATGCCATAAATTGCTAATAACACAATCCCGCATATTAGGAGCTTTGTCTCTATTTTGTGCGGTTGTGTTAAGATGAGGCGATAAAGTGCGGAATTTTTCATCATTATTTTGGATGTCGGACGCTTCCTCTGTAAAATGGCTCACATTTATCTGTGTCTCCTATTACGGGTTTCGCGACATTTTGCGCACCTTTTTTCAGCTGTCCAAAGAGTGAGGTAGCGAGATTAACTGCGGTAGAGATTGTTGTTTGTGTTACTTCAATTTTAGGACTATCTAATGTGCCTTTAATTTTTTGAGAATATTTTGCGCAATCTTTATCGTCCAATAAACCAATGGTAAAATTTTGAAAAGCATTGTTGTTTAAATTGATTGCGCCAATGGCTGCTAATCTAGTTTTTCCTGTGGCAAAGGCTACATCTTCTGCAGTTGCGATTCCATTTTTTATATTAAATTTTGCTTCTAGCTCTTTAATAATGCTTTTAGATTCTACAACTGCATTAAGTCCTAACATACCGACATTTGTGCCTTTTGTTGCGGCTACTCCCAAAGGACCGGCAAGCACAAATGCTCCCACATCTAATAGGCTAATGTTGTTAGTTTTTTCAAAATTACTTGCAAGCGCGTCAATATCTAAACTATAAATTTCTAAATTTTTGCTATTTAACTCCGCAATTCCATTAAGATTCTTTAAGATAGTCTTGGAATCATTGCCTTGAATTGTTAAATTTGCATTGGCATTGATTATACCACCTTTAACCATTTTTTCATTGCCCGTGAAAAGAGCGATTTTTTTCACATCTAAGTTTGAACCTTCCAGAATAAATTTTCCTTCCCCAAGTTTAACATTGAAATGACCGAAATCCTTGTTTTCTAAATTAAAGCTAGGGATTCCATTGGCAAATCCCGCATTTCCTCTAAGGGAAAGCGCACCTTTTAAGGTTGTATCCAACGGGTTAATCTTCGCAATATCTGGAGTGTTAAAAGTAAAATCTGCACTATAAGCATTTTTGGGCAAATTGATTTTAGCATTGTGGATTTCAAGATTTAAATTTTCACCATTGGCTTTGATTTGGGCTTCTCCATTGCCATTTTTCAAACTACCATTGCCATTAAGTGCTAAAGAAATATCGTGTTTAAACTTCATTCCGCTTAAAGCATTGAGTGTGGCTTTAGAAAGTGTGATTTGTTTAGAATCTATACTGAAATTGCCATCAAAGCTAGAATCTTTGAAATTTTTAAGATTCGCTTTTGCGTCTAATTGTCCCTGTATATCGTAATTTAGTAGTTTGGCGAGTTTTTGTAAATTCAAATGATTCGCATTGATTTCTATATTTGCAGGGGCGTAGTTATTTAAAACTGCATTTGCTAAAAGTTTGGAATCAAACAAATCACTTTGCACTTGTGCTTTAAGGTTTTTGGAATCCCCATTGATTTGAGCATTTAAAGTATTGTTTTGCGCAATTTGCATACCCTCTAAACTTAAACTTGCAATTTGGCTGTTAAGGTTAGCGTCTAGTTGGTAGTTAAGAGTGTTGAGGTTGATTTTATCTACTTTGGCGTTTAAGCTAACTACACCGCTTGCATTGTAAGGTGCGGTGTTGGTATAACTTGCAACAAAATCTAAAATCTCTTTTAAGCTTAAGTCTTGTGCGCTAAGGGTTAGATTTTGTGGCGTGTAGTTTGGTAGATTGATATGTGCTAAAATAGGATTTTTGAAAAGATTTAAAGCAAGAGTTGCCTCTTGGTTGGTAATTTTGCTAGACTTTAGATTGATATTTGCTGTTATAGGAGATTTCAGCGCAATTCCATTGAAGCTAATTTTTGAGAGATTCATTAAAATATCCCCATTGGTTGCATAGTCTTTAAGATTTAATTGCAAATTATCCGAGTTTAATTGCAAGTAACTAGAAGAAGTAAGCAGAGTTGTGATGATATGTTCTTTCTGTGCTTTGCCGTTGATAGCAAGTTTAATAGCATCATTGGGCAAAAGAATGCCATAAGACTTGTTTAAGAGTGCGGTATTTGGAGAAAGAGCATTGGAGGCAATCTGGAATCCACCGCTTGGCGCACTTAAATTAGAAATATCCATATCTGCATTTAAGAGAACTTTTCCACTTACATATTTTGGTTGATTTAAAAATGCAAGTAAAGACTCTACTTTAATACCTTCTTTGCTTGTGATAAATAAACGTTTTGGGCGATAGTTGTCTAATGTTACATCAGTATGGATTGTGCTATTAAAGGCGTTAATATCCGCTTTTATTTCTAAATTATTGGATTTTTTTGCAATATCACCTTCTAAATTGATTCCTCCGTTTAATTTCATTCCAATAAGCTGTTCATAAGGGCTTAAATCTTTGATAACTGCATAAATTTTCGCATTGGTATTGAGTGTAAAAAGCGAATAATCTCCATTGAGTGCAATTTGAGATTTGTTTGCATCTGTGATACTAAAAGCATACGCATTGAATCCTAGTTTGAAATGTGTAAATTCTAATCCGATAGGAGCTTGTTCGTTGGCTATCTGTGTAATTTTGTTCTTTAAAAATTCATTTCCACTACTTGAAAACAACCAAGCCAAAATACCGCCAACGATAAGGAGTAATACAACGATAAAAATCCCTAAATATTTCAAAATTTTTTGCATACATTCGCCTTTTTGTAAAAATTGAAGTTATAATTTTAGCAGAATTAAATTAATAAAAACGAAAAATAAAGTTTTTATACTTCATAAAATCATAAATATTGCCGATATATAATTTGCAGTCTTTTTAATAGAAGAGATTGCAAAATAAACAGAAAGGAGTCTGTAAATGTTATCAGGAATTGATAGTGGCGCAGTCGTTGCAAGCGGAAATTTGAATGTCTTAAAAAAGGCAATGGAAAGTGAAGAGGCACTAATGGGTTCTCTTATTAATGGAATGCAAAATACGCAAGCAAATTTGCAAACTCAAGCTCCAGTAGAATCTACACAAGCTCCACAGCCAAGTGTGAATAAACTAGACATTATGGCATAAGTTTAAAGCACTTTTGTGCTTTAGGCAAAACTTTTCTTTAAATCAAATTTTATTCTTTGAATTTATTTTTTATTTACAAATTATTTTTTATAATCACCACTTTTGTTTTTGAATTTTAAATAAAAGAGCGCAAATTAATAATGATACAGCAAAATCTTTCTACGAAGCTAGTAAATCACATTATGCGTTATGCAACGCAACATTATCTACATTTAAAAAAAAGCGAGCGGATTAAACTTCCTTTGCCCAACCCCCAAAAAGTTAAAAATAAAAATTATTTGCTTTATATCCATATACCATTTTGTGCAACACTCTGCACTTATTGTTCCTTTAATCGTTTTTTGTTTCAAGAAGAAAAAGCACGCACTTATTTTCTGAATTTGCGTAGAGAAATGCAAATGGTAAAAGACCTAGGATATGATTTTAGTGCGGTTTATGTGGGAGGTGGGACAACTTCTATTTTGCCCGATGAATTATGCAAAACGCTTGATTTAGCTAAAGCACTTTTTGATATTCAAGAAGTCTCTTGCGAGTCTGATCCTAATCATCTGCAAAGGGAGACTTTAGAGCAATTTAAAGAGAGGATTGATAGGCTTTCCGTGGGTGTGCAAACTTTTAATGATGGAATCTTGCGTAAAATAGGGCGATATGAGAAATTTGGTAGCGGAGAGGAGATTTATAAGAAACTAGAATCTGCGATTGGAATCTTGCCAATTTTAAATGTGGATTTAATATTTAATTTTCCTAATCAAACACAAGAAATGTTAGCAAGAGACTTGGAGTTGATTAAAACATTACAACCAAACCAACTCACAACTTATCCGCTAATGTCTTCTCCCTCTGTAAAAAGTATTTTAAAACGTTCTATTGGAGAGGTGGATTTGCAAAATGAAGCACGACTTTATGCGCAGATTTTGGACACTCTTTCTTCGGATTTTATTCCTTTATCTAGCTGGGCATTTTCGCACAAGGGAAGCGAAATTTTTGATGAATATGTAGTTAATAATGACGAATATGTCGGGATTGGTTCTGGTTCGTTCAGTTTTTTAGATGGTACATTGTATGTTAATACCTTTTCCCTAAAAACCTATGCACAAAAAATCCAAAATGGGCAAATGGGAGTAGAAAGAGAGCGTAAATATTCTAAAAAATCGCAGTTGCAATATCGTTTAATGGTAGAACTTTTTGGCGGGGAGGCGAGTAAGGAGAGATTTAAAGCATTGTATGGTGCAGATTTGGAGAAAGATTTGCTAAAAGAAATTGCTTTTTTGCGTTTGAGCGGCAATATTGTTAAAAAGGGCGCATCGTATTATCCAACACAACAAGGGAAATACCTTTTTCTTTCTATGATGAAAGAATTTTATATTGGTATGGATTGTGTGCGTGAAGAGTCTCGTAAAATGCTTAACGAAGAGGATATGTAAGAAGAATGGATAAATTTTTAAACTTTATCACAACTTTAACAAAAAAATATTACAATTTCAGAATTTTTTAAAATGAGGTAGATAAATGCTGAATTACCAAGCTATACGCCCTTTTGTGTTTAAAATGAATCCGGAAACTGCACATAGTATTGTAGAATTTATGGCTAAAGTCGCTCCTAAGATTCCTATGCTTTTACCTTTTTTGTCCTGCAAAAATTGCATTAAAGATTCCATTTTAAGTCAAGAAATTGATGGTATGCAATTTTATAATCCCGTAGGATTGGCAGCGGGTTTTGATAAAAATGCGACAATGGTAGAATCTCTTTGTGCGCTAGGATTCTCGCATTTAGAGCTTGGAGCGGTTACGCCTTTAGCCCAAAGCGGTAACGATAAACCACGTCTTTGGCGACACATACAAGAGGAATCTATCCAGAATGCTATGGGATTCAATAATGAAGGAGTTAGTGCGGTCAATGCACGATTAAAGAAACTTTTTCCTTTTGCGATTCCGCTAGGTGTTAATATTGGTAAAAACAAAATAACACCACAAGAAGAGGCGATAAAAGATTATTTGAGTTTAGCGCGTAATTTTACACAAACAAGCGATTATTTAAGCATTAATATCTCCTCGCCCAATACGCCAAATTTGCGGGATTTACAAAATTCTATTTTTGTGCAAGAGCTTTTGGGGGAGCTTTGTAAAGTTTATGAGAAGCCCATTTACTTAAAGATTTCACCAGATTTAGAAATAGATTCCGCATTGAGTTTGGTGGAAGCAGCACTTGATAATGGGGCAAAAGGAATCATAGCAACCAACACAACATTGGATTATAGTCTTGTGATGCAACCGCAAGAAAAAGGTGGAATCAGTGGTAAAGTTTTAGCCCCAAAAAGTCGCGAAATGCTCAAACAAATTGCACTGATGCTTAAAAACAAGAGTCAAAAAGCCACATTGATAAGTGTAGGTGGAATCGCAGACGCACAAGAAGCTTATGCAAGGATTCGTTTGGGTGCAAATCTTGTGCAAGTCTTTAGCGGAATGATTTTTGAGGGACCAAGCATTGTGCGCTCAATCAATAGGGAACTAAAGCAAATCTTGGAGCGCGATGGATTCAATCATATCAGCGAAGCAGTGGGTGTAGATTTATGAAATTTACAGCAATGATTTGTAAGATTTTTTGTATCAATTTATTTTTATTAGGAGTTTTAATGGCAGGGAATAGTCCTGTAAAATCAGTGCTTCCAAAGCATTATCAAACAACACTTAAAAATGGCTTAGAAGTGGTTGTCATTCCAATGAAAAATCAAAGCAATGTCATCACAACCGATATTTTTTACAAGGTAGGTAGTCGCAACGAGGTAATGGGAAAAAGCGGAATCGCACATATGCTAGAGCATTTAAATTTCAAATCCACAAAAAACCTAAAAGCAGGTGAGTTTGATAAAATTGTCAAGGGTTTTGGTGGGGCGACAAATGCTGCTACTAGCTTTGATTACACGCATTATTATATTAAATCTAGCACACAAAATCTCAATAAATCCCTAGAATTATTCGCAGAATTAATGCAAAATTTAAGCCTAAAAGACGAGGAGTTTCAACCCGAACGCAATGTGGTTGCAGAGGAGAGATTATGGCGCACCGATAACAACCCTATGGGTTATTTGTATTTTAGGCTTTTTAATACGGCTTTTATTTACCACCCTTACCATTGGACACCCATTGGCTTTATGGACGATATTAAAAATTGGAGTATAGAGGATATTCGTGCTTTCCATAGCCTTTATTATCAGCCACAAAATGCTGTCATTGTGATTGCGGGGGATATAGATGAAAAAACCGCACTAAAGGAAGTAAAAAAACATTTTGACAAGATTCAAAATGCCCGTGAGATTCCCGCTAAATTGCACACCAAAGAGCCAAAACAAGAGGGTGAGCGCAGGACAAAAGTGCATAAGCAAAGTGAAGTGGAGATTCTAACTCTTGCCTTTAGAATCCCACCCTTTAACCATAAAGACCAAATTGCGCTTAGCGCATTAAGTGAGATTCTAAGCGGTGGCAAAAGCAGTCCGCTTGTGAGTGAGATTGTAGATAAAAAACGACTTGCAACCGAAGTCTATGCCTACAATATGGACTTAATGGACGATGGATTGTTTATTTTAATGGGATTAGCAAACACCGGTGTGAGTTTGGAAAAGCTAGAAAAAGCGATTTTAGCAGAGATTGAAAAAATCAAACAAGGTAAGCTCAAAGTGGCAGAATTAGAAAAAGCAAAAACGAATCTACGCGCTAATTTCTTGTATGAGTTGGAATCTAGTAGCGGTGTGGCGAATCTGTTTGGAAGCTACCTTGTGCGTAACGATTTAAAATCATTATTAAATTTTGAGCAAGATTTTGAGAATCTAAGTTTAGAGGATATTGTTGCAGTAGCGCAAAAATACTTTGTCTCCCAAAATGCAACGATTCTAACTCTAACAAAGTAAGGACAAAAATGCAAGTAGAAAATCAAGTGCAAGGGGCGATGACTGCGTTAATCACGCCTTTTAAAAATGGCGCATTGGATTTAGAGAGTTATGAATCTCTCATTCAAAGGCAAATCCGCTATGGTATAGATACCATTGTGCCGGTAGGGACGACAGGTGAGAGCGCGACACTTAGTCATCAAGAACATAAGGAATGTATTGAAGTTGCGGTGAGTATATGCAAAGCAAGTCAAAAAGAGGGAAATAATGTCAAGGTTTTAGCGGGGGCGGGGAGCAATTCCACGCAAGAAGCGATTGAGCTTGCTAAATTTGCCCAAAGTTGCGGTGCGGACGCGATTTTGTGCGTTACGCCTTATTATAACAAACCAACCCAAGAGGGATTATTTCAACATTACAAAGCCGTAGCAGGTGCGGTTGAGATTCCATTAATGCTCTATAATGTGCCCGGACGCACAGGGGTGAATCTTGAAACCAAAACGATTCTAAGGCTTTTTAACGAGATTCCAAATATTTATGGCGTGAAAGAAGCAAGTGGAAGCATTGAAAAAGTCATTGATTTAAATATGAATGCCAAAACTTTAAGCATTGTAAGCGGAGAAGATGCAATCAATTATCCTATCTTAAGCTGCGGTGGCGTGGGCGTGATTTCTGTTACCTCCAATCTTTTGCCAGATAAAATTTCAGAATTGACACATTCTCTTTTGGAATCGCATAATTATGAACGCGCAAGGGAGCTAAACAATGAGCTTTATGCCATTAACAAGGCGTTATTTATAGAAAGCAATCCGATTCCTATTAAAGCAGCAATGTATTTAAGTGGGCTTTTAAAAACATTAGAATATCGTTTGCCATTAGTGGCACCAAGCACACAAAATATGGAATATCTTGAAAAAATTTTAAGTCAATATGAGGTAGTAAAATGAGCGAAAATTTTAAGGGAAAGACTTTGGTTATCAGTGGCGCAACGCGTGGAATCGGCAAAGCGATTCTTTATCGTTTCGCGCAAAATGGCGTCAATATTGCTTTTACTTACAATAAAAATGCAGAAGAGGCAAACAAAATTATTGCCGATGTGGAATCGCAATATGGAATCAAAGCAAAGGCTTATCCGCTAGATGTCTTGCAACCAGAAACCTATAAGGATTTGTTTGTGGAGATTGATAAGGATTTTGAACGCGTGGATTTTTTCATTAGCAATGCAATCATTTATGGCAAAAGCGTTGTAGGTGGGTTTGCGCCCTTTATGCGCCTCAAGCCTAAGGGGTTAAATAATATTTACACCGCTACCGTGCTTGCCTTTGTTGTGGGTGCGCAAGAAGCGGCAAAGAGAATGCAAAAAGTTGGTGGTGGAAGCATTATTTCTTTAAGCTCCACAGGGAATCTTGTCTATATGCCAAATTATGCAGGACACGGAAACTCTAAAAACGCGGTAGAAACAATGGTAAAATATGCTGCAATGGAGCTTGGAGAGCTTAATATCCGCGTCAATGCTGTGAGTGGCGGACCGATTGAAACCGATGCGCTCAAGGCGTTTCCAGATTTTGCTGAAATAAAAGAAAAAGTCGTAGAGCAAAGCCCTTTGAATCGTATGGGACAACCTAGCGATATTGCAGGGGCTTGTTTATTTCTATGCGATAGTAATTCTAGTGCGTGGCTTACAGGACAGACCATCGTGATTGACGGGGGAACTAGCTTTAAGTAAGTGGGTAAAAATGCTAAAATTGGAATCTCTACCGAATATCTTAACAACACTGCGTATTGTGCTGTCATTTTTGCTTTTAGCGTTAATTTTGTATGGTGCGTGGATTCTACCACCGCCCATTCACCCAACTTGGATTAACTATTTTGCTTGTTTGGTATTTTGTGTTGCAAGTATTACCGATTTTTTTGATGGCTTTATTGCAAGAACTTTTAATGTCTCTAGTGTGTTTGGGGAGATTTTTGACCCCTTAGCCGATAAGCTGTTGATGTTAGCGGCATTAATTGGGCTTTTGGTTTGGAATCGGGCAGATGTTTGGGCGGTATTTTTGATTCTAAGCCGAGAATTTTTCATTACCGGATTGCGTGTGGTTGCCGCAAGTAAAGGCATTAAAGTTGCCGCCTCCAATCTTGGAAAATACAAAACAGGCTTACAAATCACTGCCATTGCATTTTTGTTTATGGATTATTCTTTTGCGAATGCGACTTTGTGGCTTGCGGTGGCTTTAACGCTTTATTCCGGATTTGATTATGTTAGAATGTATGCAAAGGCGCGTTAAATGGGAATTATTGGTTCTATTTTAGTTTTATCTTTTTTGGTTTTTTTTCACGAGTTAGGGCATTTTCTAGCTGCAAAGCTTTTTGGTGTGCGCGTGGAGGCTTTTAGCGTTGGTTTTGGTAAAACACGCATTTTAAAAAAACAAATCGGAGAGACAGAATATTCCTTGCGCCCCATTCCTTTGGGAGGATTTGTGCAGCTCAAAGGACAAAGCGACTTTGACCCTAAACTGCGCGATACAACAAGTGATAGCCTCTATGGAATCGCGCATTGGAAAAGGCTCGTGATTCTAGCTGCGGGTTCGTTGTTTAATTTGCTTTTAGCCTTTTTGCTTTTTATTGCCATTGGTTTAATGGGCAAAAACGAATTAGCACCTGTGGTGGGTAAAGTAGAAGCAAATATGCCAGCAAGTCTTGCAGGATTAAAAAGTGGCGATGAGATTCTTAGTGTCAATGGGATAAAAACGCGCACTTGGGAGGATTTAAGCGGGGCAATCGCAAAATCTAGTGGCGCAATAGAGATAGTGTTTTTGCGCAACTCTCAAGAATATGAGACGACTTTAACGCCTAAATATGGAGAATCTAAAAATATTTTCGGTGAGAATATTTCGCGTCCTTTGATTGGGATTGTTTCTAGCGGAGAAGTGAGGCTCGTTTCTTACTCCCTTGTGGATTCTATTCCCTACGCGATGCGTCAAACTTTAGAATCTAGTAAGCTCATCTTGCAGAGTATTGAAAAAATGTTCTCCGGTGTTGTGCCTCTTAGTGAAGTGGGGGGCGTGGTTTCTATTGTGAGTATCACAAAAAAGGCGACAGAGCTTGGAATCGTTACGCTTTTTGCTTTCACTGCTTTGATTTCTGTGAATCTTGGAATCTTGAATTTGCTTCCAATCCCTGCGCTAGATGGTGGGCATATTCTTTTTACACTTTATGAAATGCTAACAAAAAGAATTCCAACAGAAAATACTTTTTATCGTTTAAGTATGGCGGGTTGGATTGTATTATTGGGACTTATGGGGCTTGGATTGTATAATGATATTTTGCGACTCATCAATGGGACAATGCCATTTTAAGGAAAAGAAATGCAAGCAAGATTGAATCAAAACTTAATGGAGGCGATTGAGAGGATTGAAAAAGCAAGAATCGCAGTAGATAGACATAGAATCGTGCGTATAATAGCGGTTAGCAAATATTCTACCAAAGAGGAAATTGCTGCACTTTATGCGTGTGGGCAAAGGGCTTTTGGAGAGAATAAGGTGCAGGATTTGAAAGAAAAATCACAACTTTTAGAATCCCTCCCGCTAGAATGGCATTTTATCGGTTCTTTGCAAAACAATAAAATCAATGCGCTTTTGAGTTTAAATCCCTTTATGCTCCAAAGTCTGCATTCCTTAGAACTTGCAGAGCAGTTACAAAAGCGTTTGCAAAAAGAAAATAAAACTCTCCAAACTTTGTTGCAAATTAATAGCGCAAAAGAGGAGAGTAAAAGCGGATTTATGCCAGAAATTGCGTTTGATATGTATCTTAGGATTCAAGAATCTTGCCCGAATCTCAAACTCTGTGGCTTAATGAGTATCGGCGCACATACAGACAATCAAATAGAGATTCAAAAAAGCTTTGAAACCACACAGAAAATCTTTGAATCCTTACAAAATAAAGGCGCAGAAGTGCTTAGTATGGGAATGAGCGGGGATTTTGAGTTAGCCATTGCTTGTGGCAGTAATTGTGTGCGATTAGGAAGCACTTTATTTAAGTAGTGTATCCATTGCAAAGAAATGAGATTACACAAACTCCATAACTTCACACGCAAAGACTGCAGAGTTTTGCGGGAGATAGTGCAAAAATTGATTCAAAAATTGCTTGTTTAAAAATATTTCTCCACAGATTACAATCCCTTGTGTTTGGTAGTTTTCCTCCATATCGCGGCTTAAATTCGCGAAAAATTCCGCTAGAGAATCTAGGATTCCAAAGCAAAGCAAAGCGGTTTCAACTCCTGCAAGTTTGAAGCTCATCACGGAACGCAAGGTTTGCAAAGTGTCAAGATAAATTTTCCCCTCTTTGTCGCGCTCTAGCCTAAAGTCAATACGCGGTCCTTTTTGCCCTATAAAGATTGCGGCATTTTGCAATAGGGTGTAAGCAGAATCCCTTAAACAATCCGCACTACCAAGATTGAGTAAAACCCCCGCCATACCGATTAAATCCAATAAATTATCGGATATTTTAGAATCTTTGGGTAGTGATTTTAAGGTTTGGATTAACTCCGCATTGTGTTCTGTGAAGTTTTTAAGCAAACTTTGCGTGGTTTGATTTTGTGATTCCAAAGCGGTAATGAAGTGATAAAGATTGGATTCAAAGCGAAAATCTAAGGCTTCTTTGAAATGCGTGTTAAAATAGAGTAAAAATCGCGTGGCATTTCTTCCTAGATAAAGCGCATTGACGCGCTCTAGCGCATTGGTTTGAATGCTTGTTTGCACACTTTTTAGATTCGCGTTGGTTGTATTTGGCGCGAAAGTATGGGGCAAAACCAAGCCATTTTTTGCCACACTAATGGTGAGTTTTGGCATTTGCGATTCCACAAATACACAGATTCCATTGTTGCGTTTTTCTGTCAAAGGTAGCAAATACAAGCCGCTAAAGGAATCCAAAAACTTACTAAGCAGCAACAAATAAGGGTCATAAGGCAAGATAACTTTCACAAAATTGCCTGTAAAAAACTCCGCAAACACGCTTTTAGGGCTAAGGGTGAGGAAAGGTTTTTCCAAAGTTGCTAAGGCTTGTAAATCCTCATTTTCCGCCCTAAAAAGCATTTTTGCATTATCCAAGCAAAAGGGCATAAAGCACAGCTCCTCGCAAGCGGGTAGTGTGGTTTTTGCCTTTTCATCTAAAAGGGCTAACTCCCATTTACCCAAAAAGCTTTTGATAAAAATCCTCTCGCCGCTTTTGAGCCATTGCGCACATTTTTGGAGGGATTCTCTAAGCTCGGAAGCATTGGAAATCGTGATTTTCTCATTGTTGTCAAGCAAAGTAATTTTAGTAGGCGCAAAATCTACAAACTTTCCCCATAAATCACAAAAGCTTTGCGTATCGTTTTGACTAATCTTTTGTGTCTCTAAAGGTGTGAGGAATCCACTATTTGGCAAATCCTCCCCGCGCAATAAACGCTCTGTGCTAAAGGAATCTAGCAACACCATTTCCTTAAACGCCCATTGCAAAGAGAGGGGAATATACTGCGCTAGACTTTCGCTAAAGGTTAAAATACTTTGCTTATCGCCTGCAACTTCTAAGCAAATGGAATCGCAATCGCAAGTCTGCTCCACACATTGCCCTTGCAATTTGGAATCCTGTAGTGCCTGATAAAGAGACTTGACAAGGAAGTTTTTAACACTCTTATCGTGATAAAAGTCCGCAATTTGCGTAAAAATAAATCCCGCAATGAGAGATTCCATTAATATCCTTTATAAGAAAGTCGCGCAATGTCTTGCAAGTCTTGGTGGGCTTTTTTGGAGACTACAATGCCTAGCGATTCTAAGTAGGCAATGGCTTGGGATTCCATTAATTTCGCGCCCTTTTGCACTTCTGCGGTTAATTCAAAGGTTGGATTCTCACCGATGATAAAGGGTTTAATGCCTAAAATCTTAGTCGGAGGCAAATCGCCTAACATTTCAATCATTCGTAAGGTTTGCAGCATTTCTACTTCGTGTGCGCTCCCCGCCCAAGTAATCACATTTGGGATCGCATTGAAATCAAAAAAATAGACATCGCCAACTTTTGCTTCTTTTGCGTCAATAGAATCTATAATCAACACGAAATCGTATTGCGTGATAAGAGGGATTAGATGCTGTGCCATTGTCCCGCCATCTACAATATCTACGCAATGTTCCCCGCTAAAAGTGTAATTGACTTTCAACAAATTGGACAAATGCACCCCAATGCCCTCATCACCAAAAAGAATATTTCCAATGCCTAAAATGAGAATTTTCATATTTGCCTTGAATGCAGAAAGTGCGATTCACAAGGAATCGCTAGAGAGGTTATTGTTCTTTTTCAAACTTCACACCGCTAAAGATTGTATCTACGCCACTACCCGGGAATTTCACACTATTCCAACTTGCCATATAGATATGAATCGGGATAAAAATAATAAACGCCCAAGTTAAAATATGATGCAATAAGCGCACATTAGCGATTCCGCCACAAAGCACCTCTAGGGGTTTCATTAAAGGTGCAATCATTCCGCCTAAGCCCTCGTGATAAACGTGTGCGTATAACACAAGCCCACTTAAAGAAATCGCCACAATTAAGAAAAAAACACCCAAATAAGTGATGAATTGCAAAGGGTTGTAAGTGCCTTTTAAATGTGGGTGTCCTCCAAAGAGCAAATAAGTTTTTAGGATTCCAAACCACACAAAAGGATTGAAAAAGTCCAAAATAGAGCGTCTCTCCATCGCGCATTCGCGTGTGAAAAAAAGCAGATAAAAACGAAAAAGCGTGATTGCAATTAGCACAAATCCGATGATTAAATGCCAACTCCGCATAGACGCATAGAGGAATCCCGTAGGCTCACCCGTAAAGTTATTGGGTGCTAAAAAAGGATAAGCAAGGTAGAATCCTGTTGCAATTAAAACAAAAATTGCTAACGCCCTAATCCAGTGGAAAATGCGTGTGAGTTTGGAAAACTCATACACGGCTTTGTATTTTGTCTCCATAGTCTCTCCTTAAATGTTGCATTGCATCGCAATCGGATTGAGCTTGTATTGACTAATTTCATTGCCTTTTGTATCCATTAAATGCACTGCACAAGCGATACAAGGGTCAAAAGAATGAATCGTGCGGATAATTTCTAAAGGTTGAGTGATGTCTTGCACTTTGATTCCAACAAGTGAGGCTTCATAAGGTCCCATTTGGTTTTTGGAATCTTTGGGTCCCGCATTCCAAGTGCTTGGCACAACCGCTTGATAATTAGAAACCACGCCGTCCTTGATTCTTACCCAATGGCTTAACATTCCGCGTGGCACATTACCGATATAACGCCCTTTGTATTCTTTCTTTTTGTCAATCTTATAAGGAGCGCAAGTGCTTTGGTCGCCTGTTTTTAGGTTCTCTACTAAAGAATTAAAGGCTTCGATTCCATAATCAGTAGAGAGTTTGCACTCTAAAAGTCTTGCAGCGGTTCTACCCAATGTGCTAAAGAGTGCTTCAAGTGGCAATCCGGTATCCTCTAAGAATTGCGTTGCGATTTTTGTAATGCGCGGATTCTTTGCGGCTAATCCTACAACCACTGTTGCAAGAGGTCCTACTTCCATTGGTTCGCCATTGTAGCGCGGGGATTTAATCCAGCTATATTTGCCCTCTAAATTCAATGCTTTTGTGGGGATTTCTTTTCCGTCTGCCCCGATAGTATTCGCATCTACAAAGCCTGTGTAATTTGGATTTGTTTGCCCATCATAAGGGTGCAAGGCTTTATCGTTTTGATACCAAGAGTGTGTGGCTTCCTCTGTGATGAGGTTTTCATCAATTTCTAAGAGTTTAGAAATATCTCCACCTCTTACAACACCGCTACTATAAAGCGTTTCATTGTGATTAACCGGAATCTCTGCATAAGAGATGAAATTGCGCACACCACAACCTTTTAACACGCTTGGTTCGTTTTTAAACACTTCAGCAGCCATTACAACATCGGCATAATAGGCGCGGTTGATGAAATCGCCAACTTCTTTATATTTGGTTAGCCAATCGCCTAATCTGCTTGGATCTAAAATATCTGCAACACAAGTTACACCCCCAACGGTTAAGCTTTGTGGGTGGGGTTGTTTTGCACCAAAGATTGCCATCATTTGCGCCGCAACTCTTTGCACTTCTAGGGCTTTTAAGTAGTGAGAAAGCACGATGAGATTCTGCTCGGGGGAGAATTTATAAGTTTTGTGTCCCCAATACGCATTTGCAAAAGGTCCTAAGCCCTGCTTTGCACTTGCAAAAGCCTTGACTTTTTCTTGCACAGCACTCAATTCGTCCGCACCCGTTGCAATCGGATTCTTGGAATATTTAAAGGCAAGTTCAGACGCTTTTTTGGGGTCTGCTTTAAGAGCTTCTGTAATATCGCACCAATCTAGCCCGTGCAAGTGATAAAAATGCACCAAATGGTCGTGCATTACAAGCGAAACATTCATCAAGCTTCGCACCATTTGCGCATTAAAGGGAATCTTAATGCCTAGCGCATTTTCTACTGCAGTGATTCCCGCTTTGTAGTGGGAATAGGTGCAAACGCCACAGATTCTTTGCACCATAAACCCTACATCTCTAGGGTCACGATTCTTTACAATCACCTCTATTCCACGCCATAAAGTAGAGCTAGAATAAGCATCTGTAATGACATTGTTCTCATCAACAATCACTTCAATTCTTAAATGTCCCTCAATCCTTGTGATAGGATCTACAATGATTCGTTTTGTCATAAATTCTCCTTATTCTTTGTCTTTTCTCACCGCACTTAGCACTGCGTGTGCCGCCATACCGATTGCCGCTGCACCAAGCAGTGTGATTCCAATATTATCTGCGGTGCGGTCTGCCCCGCCAAAGAAAGGCGTATCATAAAGCTTGTTTGCAAGGGGTTCTTCAAAAGGTCCCATTGTATCCCAGAAATTTGGCTCACTACAACCAATACAGCCGTGTCCTGCTTGGATAGGCCAACTCGTATGGGAATTAAAGCGGAGTTTGGAGCAGTTGTTGAAAGTGTAGGGGCCTTTGCAACCAACTTTATAGAGGCAGTAGCCATTTTTTGCCCCCTCATCGCCAAAGGTTTGCACAAATTCACCCGCATCAAAATGTCCGCGTCTCTCGCACAAATCGTGGATTCTTAAACCATAAGCCCATTTTGGGCGATTGAAAGCGTCAAGTTGCGGTAGAGTTCCAAAAAGCAAGAAATGAATCACATTGCCTACGATATTTTTCTCGCTTGGAGGACAGCCCGGAACATTAATCACCGGCTTATTTGTAACCGCACTTAGTGGCTTTGCTGCAGTTGGATTTGGGTTTGCAGCTTGGATTCCACCAAAGCTTGAGCAAGTCCCAATCGCAAAAATTGCCGCTGCATTTTCGCTTGCTGTTTTTGCATTTTGCAACCCTGTATGCCCAAACGCGCCAATCGTCAAATACTGCCCATCTAGTCCTGTTGGCACACCACCTTCTACCATTAAGACATATCGCCCTTTATATCTTTCTATTGCGGATTCCAAATTTTCCTCTGCTTGGTAACCAGAAGCCGCCATAATGGTTTCGTGGTATTCTAAGGAAATATAGTCAAAAATCAAACTCGCAATACCCGGTCCATCGCTTCTTAATAGGCTTTCGCTACAACCTGTGCATTCTGCTAAATGTAGCCAAATCACAGGTAGGCGGTCTGCGACTTCTGCCGCCTTTGCAGTAAGTGGCGTGAAACTCGCCGGTAGTGATAACATCGCTGTCATCGCCCCCGCCCATTTCATAAAATCTCGTCTTGAGATTCCTTTTTCTTTTAGCATTTTTTTAATGCTATCACCTTTTTTGAGTGCTGGAAACTTAGCGAGTTTTGCTAGTCTCTCTTCTGCTTGTCGGAGTAGTGTTTGTTCTTTTTCCATTCTCTTCCTTTTTAAGAATTTAGATTAAAGTAAATTTATCCTTTTTTGGCTTAAAAAGCACTACAAAATAAATTTTATTTGAAAAATATTAATATGAGTGTGGTGATTTTACTATTTATGATTTTATATACGAGGAATACTTACCGCCTCGTCATCGCAAGATTACTCTGCTGTCATTATGAACCTTCCCACTTTGTCATTGCGAGACTTCGTAGGAAGTCGTGGTATGCAAATGTGTAGTATTTGCACTCACTTCAGCGCAAATCTATAATCCTGCATACTCTGCATACTTGAAAGTCTCCACTTTGTCATTGCGAGATTCTGCGTTAGTAGAATCGTGGCAATCTATAATAATGCAACTTCTTTAAGGATTCCATTGCAAAAATTAATGTATGCTAGATTATGGATTGCTTCGGCTTTATCCCAATGACACAGTGGTTTCCACTTTGTCATTGCGAGATTCTGCGTTAGTAGAATCGTGGCAATCTATAATAATGCAACTTCTTTAAGGATTCCATTGCAAAAATTAATTTATGCTAGATTATGGATTGCTTCGGCTTTGTCTCGCAAAGGCAGAAAATTAGAGCTGTAAGGACAAAAAGTATTAAAATATTGTCAAATTCTCTAGCCAATGTACCTGAAAAATATCATTTGCGCTTTGCTTGGATAAAATCAATGCACTAAGACAATAGGAATCCTGAATGTGGTGTTTTTCTAAATAAATATTTAAAGTTTTGGTAAGCTTTTTGAGTTTGGCTGGACTTAAATTATACACCGGCTCAAAACCGATACCGCTTTTTACCTCAACAAAATGCAAGATTCCATCTTTTTTAGCAATAATATCTAATTCACCAAAACGCGTATGAAAATTCCTCTCTAACACCACAAATCCTTGCTCTATCAAAAATTCACACGCACAATCCTCCGCTTCCCTGCCCTTTTGCGTTGTATTATACAATTTTTGCATTGGAGATTCTTTAGAATCTTTGGGCGATTTTATTTTTTTACCCCAAAAGGAATCCAAAAAGTTATTTTTCAATGCGAATCATCACGGGAGCGGCACAAACAATCTCTAAATCACTAATGCGCTTTAAGGCAATTTTGATCTCCGCCTCCGTGCAAGTATGTGTAGAAAGCAACAAAGTGGAATGTGCCTTATCTTTTGCTTTGCGTTGCAAAAAAGTATCAATAGAGATTCCAACTTCTCCAAAAATTGTGGCAATTTTTGCCAACACACCCGGTTTATCAAGCACTAAAATACGCAAATAATACGCACTAACAATTTTATCTAGCGGTTTTAAACGCAATGTATTACTGATGTTTTTAAACCCAAGCATAGGAGAGCTTTTCGTGCGGGCAATTTCAATAATATCCGAAATTACAGCACTTGCAGTTGCATTTCCGCCCGCACCTGCACCATAATAAAGCGTCTCTCCCACACAATCTCCCACGACACTAATGGCATTCATTACACCATCCACTTTTCCAATCATCGCATCTTTAGGTAATAGCGTTGGATGCACACGTAATTCTATCTCTTCCCCATCTTTTCTTGCGATTCCAAGCAACTTTAAGTGATAACCAAACTCTTTTGCAAAAGCAATATCCTCTTGCGTGATTTGCGTAATCCCCTCAATTAAAACATCTTCTGGTTTTGCATCAATTCCATACGCAATACTAGCTAAAATCAATAATTTATGCGCCGCATCAAAGCCACCCACATCAAAGGTTGGGTCAGCTTCAGCATAACCCAAATCCTGCGCTTCTTGCAAAACTTCTTCATATTCTACACCTTGTTCTTTCATTTTAGTCAAAATAAAATTACAAGTGCCATTGATAATTCCACGAATGCTTAAAATATGATTTGCCCCCAATCCATCACGCAACGCTTTGATGATTGGGATTCCACCTGCAACACTCGCTTCAAAACCAATCGGCAAATCTCCTGCAATTTTTTGCAATTCATAGCGGTGATAAGCAAGCATAGCTTTATTGGCGGTTACAAATGCCTTAGAATTGCGTAAAGCCTTTTTGGCAATCTCAAAAGGCTCATCTACACCACCCGTTAATTCCACAATAATATCAATTTCTGAATCGTTTAAAACAGAATCTATCTCATTAGTAATAGGAAAATCAAATACTTGGCGACTTTTGGATAAATCTTTGACAACTCCCTGCTTAATATGAATTGTATAACCTGCACGTGCAGCAATTAAAGCTTGATTGTCTTTGAGAATTTTTGCGACACTACTACCCACCGTGCCTAATCCTATAATTCCTATTGTAAGCTGTTTCATACCCACCTTTCATTTAATTAAATGAGAAATTATAGCATTTTAAGGTAAAAAGGAATTTATGTTTATTTACAATAAATAAAGTGTGTTTATAAAGGCAAATTCTTTTTAAGATTCCACAAAAGCTCATTGAGAAAATCACTTTGGGCTTGTTCGTTTTGCTCATCTTGTAACTTTTTGTGCAAAACGCTATCCTCTAATTCCAAATACTGCCCTAGCGCATCACTCCAATTAAGCTTAGAATCTCCACTACCAGAGATTCCGTGATTAAAGGCGTTGCTTTGCTGTTGCAAATTCTCCAATAAGGCTTTTTTACCTTCATCATCGCTATTGCTTTGATTGTTATTCTTTATGCCTAGCTGATTATTTAATATGTTTTGAAAATTATAATAAGACCCTGCGGAGTTATATTTATCCAACAAATTATGAGAAGGAAATTTTATTTGTGGCTTAGTTGTTGGGTTGCCTGTTTGGATTGTATTTTTTATCGGAGATTCTTCCTTGGGATCATTGATTGGTGCGCTTGGAGAAGGTTTAGGATAGCGGATTTGATAAGCTTGCGTGTTAATCTTAAATGCCATAGAATCTCCTTTGATTTATATTCTATAAATTATAGCAAAATGCACATAAAAATGACTATTTAATTTTATGATCCTTATGTTTGTTTTGTAAATTGCACTATTTAATTTCATTTTTGCAAAATTATAGAATAAGATAAAACCAAACAACGCAATCCACAATCTCACTCACACAAATTAAACCCAAGTAACTTCTTTAAATAAAAACTCACAAAAAGATTACAATCTAAAATAAAAAATAAAGTTTCATACATTTTATGTTACAATGCGGAATTTAGAGATTTTTATCAAGGATTATAAGGATATTTTGTGATTTTAAGCCATGAAATACCGCAGGGTTGCAAACTATATTTTGGCAAAAATGCTAAATTTAAAAGAGAATTAGAAAGTCTTGCAAGTGAAATCTTATATCAAAATGGTTATGAGGAAATTGTAACACCAACTTTTGCCTATTTAAAACACCAAAGGGATACACATAGTCGTGAAGTTGTGCGCACCAATAACCAATACAATCATCAGATTGCACTGCGCAATGATTCAACCATTGACACGATTCGCCTTCTTGCGCCACATTTGCGAGAAGCCACTATTAGTAAGCGTTGGTTTTACATTCAGCCAATTTTTATTTATCCCACAACCGAAGTGCATCAAATCGGTGTAGAAAACTTGGAAAATTGTGATATTTTGCCTTTTATTCAAATTTCTTTACAGCTCTTAAATGGAATCACAAACTTTACAGAATCATCAAATATCCAAAATATAAAGGCTTTTTTGCAATTAGCAAATGTTAAGATTCCGCAAATTTGTGCAGAAATTTTTAGGATTCCATTAACAGCTTTTGAAAAAATTGATATTGGAGCAATAGAAAATACAAATCCTTTAATGGCAAAACTTTTAAGAGTTTATAATCAAGAAACCTTAAAGGAATTTTTACAAGACTCCACATATAATTTACCAAGTGAATTAAAGTTAGAGTTAGAAAAGCTTTACAATTTGGCATCAGAGATTCATTATGCGCATTGTATTGTCTCGCCATTATATTATGCGCCAATGAGTTATTACAAGGGTTTATTTTTTAGATTCTTTGCCAATAATACAACATTAATTTTAGGTGGAGAATATAAGATTTTGGAACAAAACGCTTGTGGATTTGGAGTTTATACAGATAATTTAATACAATTTATTTAAGGAGTGATTGTGAGTAAAGCAGATTTGATTGTTGGAATACAATGGGGTGATGAGGGAAAAGGCAAAATGGTAGATTTACTTGCACAACATTACGATTATGTTGTGCGTTATCAAGGCGGACATAATGCGGGACACACTATTGTAGTGGGAGGTAAAAAATACGCTTTGCATTTAATTCCATCTGGAATTTTATATCCTCAATGCAAAAATATCATCGGTAATGGTGTGGTCATTAGCCCAAATGCACTCATAGAAGAAATGCAACAATTTGAAGAAATGTATGGTAATTTACAAGGACGACTCTTTATTAGTACGAAAGCACATCTTATTTTGCCTTATCACGAAACGCTAGATAGATTGAGCGAAGAACAAGCCAAACAAGCGATTGGAACAACCTGCAAAGGAATCGGACCAACTTATACTGACAAGGTCTCGCGCAGAGGCATTCGCGCAGAAGAATTGAGGGACACAGAGACACTAGCTAAAAAAATATTAGAAAAGCTAGAGGATATCGCAAAAAAAGGGATTCCAATAGAAATTCCAACATTAGAAAGTCTAAAACAAGAATTAGACCATTATGCAAAAGTGCTTTTACCGCTTCTGACCAATACCACAAATATGCTTTGGCGAGCAATGGACGAGGGCAAAAAGATTCTATGTGAAGGTGCGCAAGGAAGTATGCTAGATATTGACTTTGGAACTTATCCTTTTGTAACAAGCTCCACTACAATATCTGCTGGAGCTTGTAATGGGACAGGGATTGCTCCTCGTGAGCTAGGAGAAGTTATCGGCATTATCAAAGCTTACTGCACACGCGTTGGCAATGGTCCTTTCCCAACAGAGGAAATAGGCTCTATTGGTGAGAGTCTGCGCAATAAAGGAAGGGAGTTTGGCGTAACAACAGGACGCGCTAGACGTTGCGGTTGGCTAGATGCTATGGCAGTAAAATATGCTTGTCGCCTAAATGGCGCAAATGCCTTAGCTATGATGAAGTTAGATGTGCTAGACGGATTTGAACAAATCAAAGTTTGTATTGCTTATGAAAATGAAAATGGAACGCGTTTAGAGGAATTTCCTAGCAACTTAACAAATGTTAAGCCTATTTATAAAACTTTTCAAGGTTGGGATAAAACAGAAAAAATAAGGGAATTTGATAAACTGCCACAGAATGCCCAAAAATATATTTTAGAACTAGAAAAGTTTATTGGCGTGAAAATTAAAATGATCTCTACAAGCCCAGATAGAAATGATACAATCTTTAGATAAGGGCGATAGAATCGGAATCACCAATGAAAACAAAATTCACTCAACTTGTCCTCTTACACAAAAAGAAAGTAGATGAAATTGAGATGATGTTACAAAAAAACGCACAAGTTATTCTCATAAAACAAAATGAAATTGATACGCTTGTGCAAGAATTTGCAACTCTTCAAAGCCCAACAAATGGGATTTACCAAAACTTCTTAACTTTCGTGCATCACAAAGAAGAATTTCGTCAAATGATTGACTTCAAAATTCAAGAATTGGCTTTGCTAAAGCACGAAAGGCAAAAATTACAAGAAGACTTCAAAAGGCAAAATATTGAGTTTGAAAAAGCAAAATATTTAGATGGCTTGGAAGTCAAAAAAAGGCTTGAACAAATAAAGAAACAAGAAATGAGAGATTTAGACGAAATCTCTGTAATGCTATATGCAAACCACAAGGAAAAACAATGAAACAATGGATTTTATCTACACTAGCTCTTATAATTCTACCAATATGGGCAGCTGAAAACCAACGCGAAGTCATTGATTGCAATATTATCTTTGAGCAACGCAAAGCAGAAATCATCAAAGAAATTGAAAGAATTGATGAGCAACAACAAGCCTTACAAGCCTTACAAAGTGCAACCCAAAATGTCTTAGACCAAAAGGAAGCAGATTTAAAAAAACGAGAAATTGCGTTAAATAATGCACAGAAAGAAATGGAGGAAAGGGAAGCAAAAATTGCGCGTTTAGTAAAGCGTAATGAAGAAATCTTAAAACAAATCAGAGGGGCAACACAAAGCAAGGTAGGCGAAACTTATGCAGGTATGAAAGATTCCAAATCTGCCGCAATCCTAGAATCTTTGCCTGATGCAGAAGCGGCAGGGATTCTCTATGCGCTTGATACAAAAGTAATGAGCAAAATTTTATCCAAAATGACGCCACAAAAAGCCGCTACACTTACGCAATTATTGCAAAAAGGACCTCCTTTTGAAGAGGAGAAAGAATCGCCACAACCCAATAATGCAATACAAAACAAAGAAAACAATGAAGGAAGTGCAATTTAATAAAACTAAACCTTAGTGAATATGTTATAATTAAAACCTAAATTAACATATAAGGAAAAACAATGAAAAAACTTCTTACAACAACATTGACAACTGCACTTGGAATCGGGTTAGCCTCTAGTATGGCTTTTGCTGCTGACCTTTATAACCCAAAAGATGAAAAAAATCATTTGGTGATTCCAATGGAGGCTTTAAGCCAAGAGGGCAACAAAAATGTAGGCGAAGTTATCGCCGTAGAAACAAAATATGGTGTCGCATTCTATCCAAACCTACAAGGCATTGCAAGTGGTTTGCACGGATTCCATATCCACGAAAATCCTGATTGTGGTGCAACAGAAAAAGGCTTAGGAATGAAAGCTGGAGGGCATTGGGATAAATATAAGACAAATGCACACTCTTATCCTTGGAGCGATAAAGGACACATTGGGGATTTACCTGCACTTTATGTAGATGAAAAAGGTGTAGCAAACAATCCCGTTCTATCCCCCAAAATCAAAACTTTAGCAGAATTAAAAAACCATTCTTTAATGATTCACGTAGGAGGAGACAATCACCACGATACTCCTGCAGCACTTGGTGGAGGTGGTGCTAGAATGGTTTGCGGAGTGATTAAATAGTCTAACTTGCTAGAATCTTAGGATTCTAGCAAACTTAAATAAATTTAAACTTTGAGATTTAAAGCTAAACTCTCATTGGAATAAATTTTTTCTGCAAAACAAACGATGGCTTGATGGAAAGATTGTCTCTCTGTTTTGGATTCCTCATTTTTGATTCTCTCCACCTCACTTGCAAAATACTTTTTTAACAATTCTTGCTCTTTGATATTTAGCGATTCTACATTGCCACTTTGCCTAAGCCTAGAAAGCAATCGCATTGCCTCATCTTTAGAATCCCTGTTGCTTTTGATTCCTAATTTTTCTAAATCCTTAAGTTTTTCAAGTAGGGTTTTTTCGCAATTCTTGCATTTTCCACTTTCTATGGTATCAGAAATCGCCCTTTGCAATTCGCCCGGCTTAGAGAAATGCTCGCTCACGCTTACCACACCATTAAAATCCCTATCCTCTGTGATGAGTTGATTTATCATTGCATCAATACTCTCATATTTTCCTGCTTTGTATGCAATATGCTGTGTAACTTCAAAATTACCCGCGATATAACCCGCTCCCGTCTCCTCTGCTTCAAGCGAAAAATAAAAATCATCTTTGATGGATTCTTTCCCTTTTGCTGTGAATTTACCCTCACTATTCGTTTCTGCTTTCAACGCCTCCATATTATAAGCCACTTCACCAAACCAACCACTGACATAGGATTCCGCTTTGCCATTGAGGCGAATCGTGCTATCTTTGCGTTGATAGAAGTTGTTTGTCTCAAACTTCTCTTGTAGCCTTTGCAAATTCTCTCTAGTAATTTCAATGCCATAGCGATTGCCACTGACTGCGTCATCAAACACTACAACCACCTTATCTTTTGAGAGATTTTTTAAATCAAGAGGAGAATCTGTTTTTTCCTCCTCTTGTAATTTGGAGAGGCTTTTAAGATTTGTGGGTGCAAGAATAGAACTATTTACCGCTACACTAGAAGCGTTATTGACAATCATTGTATTCCTTTAAAATTTACACATAGGCTGTCCCCACCGATTTATAGGGCATCTATTGGGGTTATTTTGATATTTTTTCCAAGCATTTGCGTAGATTTTGCTATTGTTTGTCTCAAAGCTAATTCTCCTATCCTCTTGTCGTATTTCCTCTGCATTGAAATTTTCCTGCACATTATTACCAAATAGACTACCAAAAAATAATGACAACCAATCCTCTGCATACGAGATACTTACCAAAGATGAAACAACCAATAAACTAAAAATAACTTTTTTATAATTTTTCTTTATTAAAAAAAATACTAATGCTCCAATTTAATTTATAAATTAAAGCATCTTTATTATCAAATCAAAATTAAAACCAACTAAAAAGGTAAAAATTTTTAAACTTTCTCTTATATTTGTTACAAAATGAAATCTTGCAATGACAAACACATTAGTTATGGAGAGGATTTAAGATTATGGACTTGTAAAAGCAAATTGCTAAAGCTAGAATTGAGGATTCTAAGGAAATTTGTAAAATACTAATGGCAGAGAGGAAGGGATTCGAACCCTCGAAGGCTTGCACCTTACACGCGTTCCAGGCGTGCTCCTTCAACCACTCGGACACCTCTCTAAAAAAGGATAGAATTATACAATAAAAAAATAAATGTAATCTTGGAATCCAAAAAAGATTCCAAGATTTATAGAAATTTTACTTTGCAGTCGCCATTTTGCGTCTTAGGTAAGCAATTTTGCTTTGCAATGGTAAGTTTTTAGGGCAAACATCGTGGCAAGCAAGTAAGCTCATACAACCAAACACACCATTATCATCACCAACCAACTCATAAAAATCTGAATCTGTGCGCTCATCGTGTGGGTCTAGCATAAATCTTACAACACGATTGAATCCCGCAGCACCTACGAAATCTTCACGCATAAGTTTTGTTCCACAAGAAGCAATACAACAACCACACTCAATACAACGATCAAGCTCAAAAACTTCTGCAGCAACTTCAGGCTCTACGCGCTCTTCAATCTGACACATATGCTCTTCGCTTTTTTCTTGTGCGTGAATCCAGCTTTCTACGCGTTTGCTCATTCCATTCATCCAATTTCCTGTATCCACAGATAAGTCTTTGAGAAGCTTAAATGCAGGCAATGGCATTAAAGTAATTACACCATCAGGAAAATCTTTTGTCAATGTTCTACACGCAAGTCTTGGACGCCCATTAATCATCATTCCACAGCTTCCACAAATCCCCGCACGACACACAAAGTCAAAGCTTAAATCAGGATCATACTGCTCACGAATCATATTCAATACGATAAAAACCGTCATAGAATGCGCTTCTTTGAGTTTATATTCTGCGAAGTGCGGCTTAGATACTGCACTATTGGGATTAAACTTCAACACTCTAATTGTTAATTCTCTATTGCTACTCTCAACAGCTCCACTCATTGTTTATCTCCTATTCTTTCATTGCGCGCTTTATAATATGGTTGCAATTCAAATGGCATTAAGGCTTCTTGGATTTCATAGCGATCTTTACCTTGTGCTTCCATATCCGAGCGAATTTTATCAATTTGTTCTTGACGCTTTAAGCTTTCTGGATTCTCAATAATCATACCCTTTGCACCATATCCGCGGAATCCGGGAGCCATTTCCATTGTCGCAATATCTAGTGCTTCATAAGTTAATGTAGGTAATGTTTGGTTTGGATCTTCCCAACTCGCCAATGTGCGCTTCAACCAATTTTGATCATCTCTCTTTGGATAATCCTCACGACTATGCGCTCCGCGGGATTCTGTTCTATCCAATGCACCTTTAGCAACACAAAGAGCAATTTTCAACATTTTTGGCACACGATAAGCTTCCTCTAGTTCAGGATTTGCTGAAAGGCGTTTAGTTTTGATTCCGATATTTTTGCTACGAATATAAAGTTGTTCCAACTCACTCACAGCAGAAGCCAAATGTTCCCCATCTCTAAAGATTCCAACTTTATCACCCATAATCTGTTTCATTCTGTCTTTGATTTCAAAAACATTTTCTGTTCCGGTATTGTCCAAGATACTTTGAAGATATTTTTGTTGCTTCTCAATACATTCTTCTACAAGTTTTGTTTCAATGTCTGCGTGAGAACCTAAGCAGTTTTCTGCAAAATAATCTCCAATAATCATACCGCTAACCACCGCTTCACTCACAGAGTTTCCACCTAAGCGGTTAAATCCGTGTAAATCCCAACACGCAGCTTCACCAGCTGAAAATAACCCTTTTAATGCAGTTTCTCCCTTAGCATTTGTGCGGATTCCACCCATACAATAGTGTTGCATTGGCTTCACTGGAGCCCATTTTTCCGCAGGATCAATTCCGGCAAAACATTCACAAATTTCTTGCACATCACGCAAGTTTGTTTCAATATGTTTGCGTCCCAAGATTGAAATATCAAGCCATAAATGCTCACCATAAGGAGAGCTTACACCTTTACCTTCGCGGATTCTTTGAATCATTCTTCTTGAAACAACATCACGGCTTGCAAGCTCTTTTTTCTCTGGCTCATAATCTGGCATAAAGCGGTATCCATCTACATCACGCAAAACCCCGCCGTCTCCACGACAACCTTCTGTTAGCAAGATTCCACTTGGAAACAATCCGGTTGGGTGAAATTGCACCGCTTCCATATTTCCTAATTTTGCAATTCCAGTTTCTAATGCGATTGCAGTTCCGATTCCCTCACAAATTACGGCATTGGTTGTATCTTTGTAGATTCTACCATATCCACCTGTTGCAATCAATGTTCCTCTTGCAACATACCCAATCAACTCTCCACTAACCAAATCACGCACAATCGCACCATAGCAGCGATTATTATGGTGGATTAGAGCAATCGCTTCTTTTCTATCGTGAATATCCACACCATTTTTTAAAGCTTCATTTGCTACTGCAAACAACATAGAATGTCCTGTCGCGTCTGCTGTATAACAAGTTCTCCATTTTTTGGTTCCACCAAAGTCACGGGAATGAATTAATCCGTGTCTAAAATCCTCTTCAGTAATGGTTGTCTTTTGAGCATTAATAACTGCTGTTCTATCGCCCTTTTTGATTCTAGTCCAAGGCACTCCCCACGCTGCTAATTGACGAATCGCTTTAGGAGCTGTAGTAACAAACATTCTTGCAACTTTTTGGTCGCAACCCCAATCACTTCCTTTTACGGTATCTGCAAAGTGTAAATCCTCGTTGTCTCCATCACTCATTTTGGAGTTCCCAAGACTTGCTTGCATACCGCCTTGCGCCGCTGCAGAGTGGCTTCTTTTAACCGGAATTAAACTTAAAACAATCGTGCTTAATCCCTTTTGCTTACAGGCTACTGCTGCACGCAATCCTGCCAAACCTCCACCAATGACTAATGCATCACTATATACTATTTTCATTTATCTCTCCTTTATAGACTTTTGCCTAAGGCAATCCAAGTGAAGTCCGCGATAAATGCAATCACCCCTAAAACGATAAATACTGCAAATACAGCAATCTTAACATTTTTGCGCTTGACATTGCTTTGCGCTGTTGTTGGTGCTTCAAGTGGAACCCATTTGATAATCAAGCGATACATTCCAATGCTTGCGTGCAACACCATAACCACCAATAAAACAAGATAAAATTCCGCTAAATTACCATTGACAAATCTTGACGCAGAAGTAATCGCATTAATATCTGTGGAATTAAAAAGAATCGTAACCAAATGCGCACCACCCAAGAAAAACAATGCAAATCCTGTTAAAAACTGAATCCACCAAAGCGTTGTATCACAATGCTTCATCAAAGATTTATGTGTTTTAAAAATCATAAACTGCTGGAAGTTTGCAGGGAATTTTCTCATCGCCAAAAATGCGTGGGCTACAAATACAACGCTAATGATAACAACCACTAAAGTTGTTAAAAGCGGAATCCCATTTCCACCAAAAATAAATGATCCTTCACTAAAATGCACAACCGCATTAAATGCGTCTTGCCCCAACATAATAGAAGATGTAAAACACATATGAAACAAAATAAAAATCGCTAAAATAGCTCCTGTAATACTTTGTAACATATCCCAACGCGCAGGATTTCGTCTTTTTTTGCGCTCTGAAGTTACCTTTAAATAACTCTCAATCACTACTTCATCATTTTGCATAAATCCTCCTAAAAAGTAGAAATATATCACAATGCTTTCGCACACCGCATAAAACCTAAGAAATCTCAACATTATAAAACATTTTAGATAAAATTATATTAAATATTAAAGAAGTTTTTTATTACAACTTTAAGAAAACTTAAGTATTATCGCATCTTTGATAAAATTTTAAATTTTAAAATTAAGGAAAAATTATGCTTCCCTTTAGTGATGAAGAATTGTTAAAACCCGTAGAAAAGAGTATTGACAAAGTCCGCCCAATGCTTATAAAAGATGGCGGAAATGTTACACTCATTAAAATTGAGAATGGCAAAGTTTTTGTGCGTCTTATCGGTGCATGTAAGGGTTGTCCAAGTAGCGCACAAACCTTAAAATTTGGCATTGAACGCACATTGAAAAATGATATTCACCCTGACATTGAAATTATTAATGTCCCATAAACTAAATTCTTTAAGGCTGACAATGGCAAAAGACTTTGCATATTTCAAGAGAAAAGCTAAACTCGCTTTCAACAAACGACAATATTTATATGTTTTGGAGATTCTATCTTATGCGCAGATTTTACTAGATTGTTTAAACGAGAAAGAATCGCTACATTTAAATATGCTCGGCACACTTGCAGATATGGCATTAGAATACGAAGATGAAGCGCGCGCTTTGTTTGAGTATTATCAAGTAATCTGCAACAAAAGCAACCAAGAAGCAGAAAAAGTCATTTTAGAAATGATTGAAAATTTTGATAAAAATCTTTATGCTCTCAATCTTGCAATTTGGAGTTTGCAAGAAGCAGAAGTGGATAAAAATGATGGAATCTTGTATGAGGATTTTGAAATTCATTCCGCAAAAGTTGGCTTCAAAGAAGCTTTTGAGGATTTAATGTTTAGCTCCAAGATTATTTTTACTAGCAAAAGTGAATTTTTGATTTTTGTGCGTAATTTAGTAAAGTTTGGATTTGAAGAGATTGCAATCAATTATTTTGAAAACGCGGGAAATTTATTGTTTTATGATAAAGATTTTATGCGTCTTTATCAGCAAATCCTGCAAAACAAAAAAATAAATTAATAAGGAAATCTATGCGAGTAGCTACCCATTTGGATTATAATCCCACTCTTCACTTCATCAGTGACGATTCGCGCGAAGTCTTTAACGCAGACATCACGCCTAGCAACTGCGCCTTTTTAATCACGCAAAGCAACAAAAATTATGTGGAATCCGCAAAGAAAAATGGATTTGAAATTTTTATCACTCCAAAAGATTTAATCAACTATTTTGATTTAAACTTAAAACTTGTTGGCATTACAGGCACAAATGGCAAAACCACCACCGCGGCGATGATTTATTCCATATTGCTTGATTTTGGATTCTCTGTTGCACTGCTTGGAACACGTGGATTCTTTATCAATGGACAAGAAAAGCGTCCCAAAGGACTTACAACCCCAAGTTTGCTAGAAATTTATAGCGCAATCCACGAGGCAAGGCAAGAAAATTGCACACACTTTATAATGGAGGTTAGCTCCCACGCAATCGTGCAAAACCGCATTGAGGGGCTAGAGTTTGATTTGCGGATTCTAACCAATATCACAAGCGACCATTTGGATTACCACAAGACTTTAGAAAATTACATTGCGGTGAAAAATTCCTTTTTTTCTAATCCACTCCATTTGAAACTCCTAAACAAAGACGAACCAAATGCGCATTATGCGCCACAAAAGGCAATCACTTATGGCATAGAATCCCCCGCAACCCTTAATGTTAAAGCTTACAGCCTAAACAATGGAATCACCGCACAAATTGCCTATGGCAAAGAGGAAGCGAACATTGAATGCACACTTTTTGGCAAACACAATCTCTACAACGCCCTTGCAGCAATCGGTGCAGTCAAACTACTAGAGGATTTTCCTTTGCGAGAAATTTGTGAAAAATTAGAAAATTTTGGCGGTGTGTTAGGCAGAATGCAAGTTGTGCATCAAAACCCCCTCATCATTGTAGATTTTGCACACACAGAGGACGGAATGGAAAAAATCTTTCAATCCTTTTTGCACAAAAAAATCGTTGTTGTCTTTGGCGCAGGAGGCGATAGAGACAGGAGTAAACGCCCTAAAATGGGGCTATGTGCCGCTAAATATGCACAAAAACTCTATATCACAAGCGATAATCCACGCAGTGAGATTCCAAGTGCCATTATGCAAGAGATTCTAGGTGGAATCCCGCAAGAATTAAGAAATCATCGTGAAATCCACTTAGAAGAAAGTCGCGCTAAGGCGATTGCAATGGCGGTTAAGAATCTCAAAAGCGATGAAATATTATTGATTCTAGGCAAAGGCGATGAAACTTACCAAATCATCGGCAAAGAAACCCTGCATTTTGACGACTGCGAAGAGGTGCAAAAGGCTCTTAAATCTCTTGCTTCGTAATATGAAAATTGTATAGAGGAATACTTACCGCCTCGTCATCGCAAGATTACTCTGCTGTCATTATGAACCTTCCCACTTTGTCATTGCGAGACTTCGTAGGAAGTCGTGGT
>NZ_JHWC01000008.1 GCF_000687535.1 Helicobacter rodentium ATCC 700285 | reverse complement strand
TCTTCATCTGAAGTAAATATTCCAAATTTTTTTGGACAATCCTTCAACAATCTAAACATACTTCCAGCATAGCCTATATTCTCTTCATTTTGGAATACATATAAATTCGGATATTCCTCTTCTAGCTTTTTAAGTGCTTCATATGTGCCATCTGTTGAAGCATTATCGATAACCCTAATATGTACCCATTGATTTACTTTTTTGATTTCTCTAATTGTCGATATAACAACCTCTTTTCTTTGGTAGGTTGGTATTAAAACTTCAAAAAGATCTAATAAATCTTTTGGTGCTTCTATAGTCTTCTTGTTGTAAGTGCTATTAAGAGAACAGTTGTATTTTGCATAGGCTACCTTAAATCTTTGGGGAATCCCTGTATTATTTTCGTGACAAAATTTTTCATATATTGGATAAATTTGAGTTATCAAGGACAAATATTGCATATCTTCAATTTTGCACAAAAATTCCAAAATAGCTTTAGCCATTCTCCCATCAACCTTTTTATTTGCCAAAGCCTCTTGCACCACCTCAAAACACGCCGTATCATTATTTAATTGAACATAACTATTAAAAAGATACAAATAGGCTTGTTTTGAGCTTTTTGTTGGGAATTTGCTAACAGATCTACTCAAATATTCTATGGTTTTATCAAACTCTTTTGCTTTAAAGAAACAAACTCCAATCATTTGTATAGCCCCAAAATTACTTTCTTTTTCCTCCAAAGAGAAAACCTCAGTCGCCTGAATATATTTTTCCTCCTTGTATAAAAGCGTGGCTTTTGCCATATTTACGCTTAGAATATCCACCATTTCTTTAATGTTGCTATTTATCTCTTTGTTCACTGCAATCTCCTTTAAAATATTTTCTGCACATTCAAGATCTTTAGGTGTATCAATGTCAATACTATCTCTTTCATTCATTTCAAACAAGACCAATTTGTTTTCAAAAAGAAATTTTGTTTTCAAAAAGTTATGGATATTGCATATATATATTGCACCATTAGGAATATATGCCTTGTCAAGCTGTTGCCTTGGCTTTACTAAGTCGTCATACGATGTAATAGGATAGACATTATCTGCATTTTTAGCTAACATCTTTTGCGGACAATCACTCACTGACACAACACTCACCAAAGTAGTAGCATTATTCTTTTTATAAAGTTCCCAAGCCTCTTGAATATGCATCGCATTTCTCAAAGGAGACGTTGGTTGGAGCAAGGCAAAACAATCGTATTTATCCTTTGGGATTTCTTTTAGCACATGATCAATCACATCTATACTACTAGCGGTGTCTGTGGCTAACTCATGAGGTCTCTTTAATGTGCTTATTCCTTGTTTGGATACCAATTCTGCTATTTCATCACTATCAGTAGTCACGATTATATCGCTAAAAATTTTTGAATTTAAAGCAGCTTCAATTGTGTATATTATTAGCGGTTTTCCACTAAGTGACGCTATATTTTTTTTTGGTATTCCTTTACTGCCTCCACGTGCTGGTATAATAGCTAATATTTTTCTCATTGTTTTACTTCCTGTCAATTTGTAAGTGCTATTTAAAAGAAATTAATATATAATTAAAAATATAATATAAGGGGAGACTTACATAATGAAAGTTCTGATTCTAGCTGGAGGGCTTGGCACAAGATTATCCGAAGAAACAGGATTGAAGCCCAAGCCTATGGTGGAAGTGGGTGGGCGTCCGATTCTGTGGCATATTATGAAGATTTATAGTCATTATGGTTTTAATGAGTTTATTATTTTGACAGGCTATAAGGGGCATATCATTAAGGATTACTTCATTAATTACTACACGCAATATAGCGATATTACCGTGGATATGGCTACAAATAGCGTAGAAGTGCATACCAATCGCCACGAGCCTTGGAAGGTTACAATGCTTTATACGGGGCAGGATTCTCAAACAGGAGGCAGAATCCTGCACGCTAAGCCCTATGTAGGTAATGAAACCTTTATGCTGACTTATGGCGATGGCGTGAGTGATGTTGATTTGCGCGCGCTTTTGGAATTTCATCATTCCCATAAAGGATCGATAACAATGACTTCTGTGCTTCCCGATGGGCGTTTTGGTGCATTGGAAATTGAGCAAGAATCTCAATGCGTAAAATCTTTTACCGAGAAACCAAAGGGCGATTCTGGTGTGCAACATAGTGGGTGGATTAATGGAGGATTTTTTGTCTGTGAGCCAAAAATTTTTGACTATATTACACAGGGGGATTCCACAATTTTTGAGCAAGAGCCATTAAGGAATCTAGCGCAAGACAAGGAGTTATACACTTACCAACACAATGGGTTTTGGAAATGTATGGATACACTCAAGGATAAAAATGATTTAACGCAAATGTGGCTAGAAAATAAAGCTCCTTGGGCTTTATGGGATAAATAATTTGCAACAAAAGGAAAAAAGTGAAAAGCGGTAATTTAAAGGAAGAAATTTTATCTAAAGTAAAAGAATATTATCAATCACACCACCAAAAAAGTGATCAGTTTATAGGTGGCACATCAAGAATTAATTACGCAGGAAGGATTTTCGATGAAAAAGAGTTGGAATATTTAATTGATAGTTCTTTAGACTTTTGGCTTACTTATGGGAAATATTCTGAGAGATTCGAAAAAGAGTTAGCTAAGTTTTTGAGCGTAAAGTGGGCTTTTTTAGTTAATTCTGGCTCATCTGCTAATTTATTAGCGTTTTTTACTTTAACTTCTCCTCTGCTTAAAGAGCGGCAAGTTAAAAGGGGTGATGAAGTTATAACGGTGGCGGCAGGATTTCCAACTACAGTGGCTCCTATTATTCAGTATGGTGCGGTTCCTGTATTTGTTGATATGGAATTAAAATATGCCAATATTGATATTTCATATCTTGAGTCAGCTTTAAGCCATAAAACCAAAGCGGTAATGATTGCTCATACTTTAGGCAATCCTTTTAATATTGGAGTCATCAAAGATTTTTGTGACAAAAACAAACTTTGGCTAATTGAAGATAATTGTGATGCGTTAGGTTCAAAATATGATGGCAAATATACAGGCACTTGGGGTGATATAGGAACAAGTTCTTTTTACCCGCCTCATCATATGACTATGGGGGAGGGTGGTGCTGTTTATACTAGTAATCCTCTACTTAAAAAAATTTTATTATCAATGAGAGATTGGGGAAGAGATTGCTGGTGCAAGAGTGGTGTAGATAATACTTGTGGTTGTCGTTTTGAACAGCAGTTTGGCACATTGCCTTTAGGTTATGATCATAAATATGTTTATTCTCATTTCGGATTTAATCTCAAAGTTACAGATATGCAGGCAGCAGTTGGGTGCGCACAATTAGAGAAGCTTCCAAAGTTTATAGAAAAAAGAAAATATAACTACAAAAGATTATATGATGGCTTAAAAGAAGTTAAACAATTGCAAGTGGTGGAAGCGCAACCTAATTCTGAACCCAGTTGGTTTGGTTTTATGATGACTTTAAAAGACGGTGTTGGCTTTACGCGTAATAATATTGTTGAATTTTTGGAGAAATGCAATATACAAACTAGAAATTTATTTAGTGGAAATATGATTAGACATCCCGCGTTTAGTGCTTTAGAAATCAATAGAGATTATCGTATTGTAAATGATTTGAAAGTGTCTGACAAAATTATGCGGGATAGTTTTTGGATTGGAGTGTATCCGGGAATGAGTGATGAAATGATTGATTATGCGATATTGAAGATTAAAGAGTTTTGCTCACAACAAGGATAGTTTATTGATGGGGTTTGATATTTATAAAAATAAGAGAGTGTTTCTAACTGGACATAGTGGCTTTAAAGGTTCGTGGTTGGTTCTATGGCTTAAGTTTCTTGGTGCAAAAGTTTATGGATATTCTTTGCCTCCAAATACAAACCCTAACCATTTTGAATTATTGAATATGCAAAATGCTTTAGCTCAAAGTTATTTTGCGGACATTAATGACTACCAACAAATAGAACAAGCTTTGATAGATAGTAATCCAGAGATTATTTTTCATTTAGCAGCGCAACCTTTGGTGCGATATAGTTATGAAAACCCGAGAGAAACCTTTCTGGTAAATGCAATAGGGACATTTAATGTTCTAAATATTGCAAGAAATCTTAAAGACTTAAAAGCTATTGTAATAATAACGACCGATAAAGTCTATGAAAACAAAGAATGGTTTTGGGCATATAGGGAAAATGAACCTTTGGGTGGGCATGATCCTTATAGTGCTAGTAAAGCTTGTGCGGAGATTGTTACAAACTCTATGAGAGCAAGTTTTTTTAATACAGACAGTTTTGGCGAAGCGCATCAAGTTTTAGTCGCTTCCGCTAGGGCTGGAAATGTTATTGGTGGTGGAGATTGGAGTCATGATAGACTTATTCCCGATATTATTAAGGCTATTAGTTGTGACAAAAAAACAATCATTAGGAATCCTAATGCGGTGCGCCCTTGGCAGCATGTGTTGGAAGCATTAAGTGGCTATTTGAGCTTGGGGGAGAAATTGCTAGAAGGTAAAAAGGAGTTTGCGACTAGTTTCAATTTTGGTCCACAAGAATGTCTAAGGGTGGAAGAGGTTTTAAAAGATGCTAAAAAATTTTGGAATAAGGTGGATTATGAAATCAAACAGGATGTTGGTGCCCCACATGAAGCAGGTTTATTAATGCTTGATGTTTCTAAGGCTAGAAATATGTTAAAGTATAATCCGGTTTTAGATTCTAAAACTTCTATAGAATGGACAATAAAATGGTATAGAGAGTTTTATGAAAATAAAAAAATAATAACGGAAACACAATTGCAGGAATATCATAGGATTCTTAGTGAAAAAAAGCATTCTAATTAGTGGCATCAGTGGTTTTTTGGGATCTCATTTGGCGAGAGAGTTTTCCAAAGAGTATGAAGTTGTGGGGATAAAAAGAAGTAGTTCAAATATTTATCGCATTGCAGATATTGCAAATCTGATTCTTTATAATATTGACGAGGTTGAGTTGGAGACAATTTTTGATAGGCATAGGCCAACGTTAGTTTTTCATACAGCGGTAAATTATGGACGCAATAATGAAAAATTAAGTGACATCATAAACACCAATATAAATTTAAGCATAAAAATGATAGAATACAGTATTCTTTTTAATACTGACACCTTTTTTAATACTGACACCTTACAACAAGATTATTTGAACTACTATACTACCACCAAAAAGCACATTAGAGATTATTTGGTTCCATTATCAAAAGAGATTCAAATCATAAATTGTAAACTAGAACATATGTACGGTTATGATGATGGTAAAGATAAATTCGTATGTTTTCTTATGGAATCTTTGCAAAACAATAAAGCGAGTATTGCTTTGACAAAGGGCGAACAAATGCGAGACTTTATATATATTGATGATGTGGTGTCCGCTTATAAAGTTTTGGTTGCTAATCTGTATTGTTTGCCAAAATTTGCAGAATTTGATATTGGAACTGGTAAGCAGGTAAGTATTCGAGAATTTTGCATTTATTTGGCTGATGAATTTAAAAAATATCAATGCTCCAATAATAGCATTTTGGATTTTGGGGCAATTCCATATAGGAAAGGTGAGCCTATGCATATTGATGAAGATATTGCGCCTTTATTAAAACTAGGTTTCATCCCAAAATACGATTATAAAAAAGGAATCAGTGATATGTTGTTTAGAGTTTATAATAGTGGCGGGGGGGGGGGCTTTTAAGCCTTATTGTTAATAGAAAAGAATCCCATATTTGGCAAAAGGTTGCTTAATATGGAAAAGTTAATAACAGATTTCAAAGGGCTTTATGTTTTAAAAACAAATATTTTACAAGACGAGCGTGGAGAGTTTGTTAAGCAGTTTAATGAAGAGTTTTTTAAACAATGCTCGTTAGATACTGATTTTAAGGAAGCTTATTACTCCGTATCCAAAAAAGGTGTTCTTAGGGGAATGCATTTTCAGCTACCTCCTTTTGAACATACCAAGCTTGTGTATGTGAGTAGTGGAAAAATATTGGATGTAGTTGTTGATATTCGCTCTCATTCTTTGACTTTTGGGAATTTTTTTGAAATAGTTTTAAGCTCTAAAGAAAATAGTTTTTTATATATACCCAAAGGTTTTGCACATGGTTTTTTGTGCTTGGAAGATAATACAAAAGTGCATTATCTCCAAACGAGTATTTATTCTAAAGAATATGATAGTGGAATTTTATATAATAGTTTTGGGTTTGATTGGCGAAAAAATAGTAGCAAATACGACATTGAAGATTTAATTATTTCACAAAGAGATTTATCTTTTGAGACTTTAAAAGACTTTAAGTTGAGGCAGGTTTTTTAAATGAAAATTTTACTTACCGGTGCCACAGGCTTTGTTGGAACAAATTTTGTCTTGCAACTTCACAAGAAACATGAAATTATTGCTTTAGTCAGAAAAGATAGCGATACAAGCAGAGTTGAAAAATTTTGTAAGATTTATCGCTATGATGGAGATATGCAAAAATTTTCCAATATTTTAAAAAAAGAAAATATAGATGGCGTTGTGCATTTGGCTACTTTATACATCAAAAACCATGAGAATTATCAAGTATCTTCTTTGATTGAAAGTAATATTGTTTTTGGTGCAGAATTGTTAGAAATTTTATATATGATTGATTTTGAAGGTTGGTTTATTAATGTTGGAACTTTTTGGCAGTTTTATAAGAATTTATCAAATAATCCATTGAATTTATATGCAGCAACAAAAACAGCATTTTTAAGGATTGCTGATTATTATACTCAGGTTGCAAAATTTAAATTTACTACTATTTTGCTAAATGATACTTATGGCCCAAATGATTGTCGTCCAAAAATCTTTAATATATGGTTAAAAGCTTTAAAGAGTGATGAGCAAATAAAAATGAGTGGTGGTGAGCAAGTTATTGATATATTGTATATTAGCGATGTGATTGATGCGTTCGAAATTTGTATTGATTTGTTGGAGAAGAAAGAAGGGGTATTATTGCATAATAGAAAAATTGCTCTGCATTCAAAAGAGAGAAAAACGCTGAAAGATATTGCTAAAATTTTTGAAAAGTGTTTTGGCAAAGAAATAGATATTAATTGGGGTGCTTTACCATATTCTTTGAGGGAAAATTTTATGCCTTATGAGAGTGGGGATAAGCTACCACAATGGGAGCAAAAAATTACTTTTGAGCAAGGATTTGAAATGATGAAGGATTGTCATAACTGAGGTGGCAGTAATATGTGATTATATTATCTGCTTATTTTTAAAAGAGATTGCTTAAATGCCAGTCTCTAAAACAACGATTTTGCTTACGGGTGCTACAGATTTTATTGGAGCAAATTTTCTTGTAAGTTCAAAAATATGAAATTATTGCCTTAGTTAGGGAAGTAGCAATATAGAATAAATTAATTAATACATCTAGTTTTGGTTTTTGTTACGATTCTTCGGAATATAAACCAGCAACCTTATACACTTCCACTAAAAAAGTTTTTGAATATATAATATGTTATCATGTTTCAAGTGGTCCAAAAACAATAATGATTAATTTATTGATTTTTAATGTTTATGGGAAATTAAATAATTAAAATAAATTGTTCAAATTTATTGAGAAAAATTTATTTTAAAGATGAATAATTGCCAATGGGTGGAGGAAATCACATTGTTGGTTATTCTTATGCATATAATGTTGTAAATAATTTTGATTGTTTGAAGGTTAGATACCAAATGGGGCGCAAAAAAATCGCTTTATTTAATGAAAAGAATGGAAATACTAAATAATTAGAGCAATTTCTTCAGCTACCTTTTTCCCAGACAATACGCTTTGGTCACTCCATAGATAATCCCATTCTCCAAATCTCCCTGCCGTATAGATGTGGCAAGTTTGAAGGAATTTTTTTATTATCTCTCTGTCTTTTTCCATTCCGCGATAAAAAGTTACATTTCCATAAGGTAAAATTCTATAATCTTGCATAAGTATATCCTCTTTTTTGAATATTTTCATTTTTTCACATTGGTTAATTACTTGTTTAATAGTTTCATCTTTAGTGAGTGCTAAAGGCTTATCTTTTGAAAAATATATTTCAAATTGTAATGAACTACAATTTTGAGGTGCATTATAAGGAGATTTCATATTGGGACTATAACATCTAGCAGGAAGTATATCTTCATCATAGATATAAAACCAAAGATGTTTTGCAATATCTGATTTATTAAAACCAAAAGAAATTAAAGCTATACTGGTATATTTTAACTTATTGCAGGCTATAGATACTTCTCTTGGGGTATTTCTGATAAGTTTTGTATATTCTGGTAGTGGAATTGTTGAGATAAAAGTGCTGTATTCTTGGCGACTTCCATCAGCAAAATAGACTATTTTCTTTATGGGATTAACTTCTATAATTTCTTTATTGTATTTTATATCGCAATCTTTTGCCATTCCCCCCAAAAATGACTTGTAGCCCCCATGCTTTGGAACCCTCATTTCTTTTGCATAATATGTATTGGGTGTATTTTTGTCAAAAGCACCATGCAAGACTTCTTTAATGTTTGGTTGGTACATTCTAGAACCAACCCAAGAAGTGCTTAAATCTTTAGCCTCTAAGTTCCAGTATTTTCTAGTATAGCGCATAGGGAAATTTTGACTAAAATATTCACCATATTGAGCTTTTAACCAGTCTTCGTAATTATGAATGGGTTGATTTTTATAGGGATTATTACAAAAATCCGCAATAATATCGACTTTTTCTTTGGTATCTAGCGGTTCGAGGTTGTTTTGTGCCGGATGTTTTAACCAATATCCTTTGTAGTAATTTGCCATTTTTGGGAGTTTGTGTATGATGATTTCGCAAGAAGAATTAAAAAGATTTTGCACGTATTTTTCGTGCGTAAAAGATAGATGTACTGCATTATCAAAAGTAAAACCATTGATACTAAACGAAGCACAAAGGCCACCGTAAAGATTTTCTTTTTCGTAGATCGTGCTTGATATACCTTTTTGTTTTAGATGGTAAGCAGCAGAGATTCCAGCAATGCCCCCCCCCCCTATAATTATTGGATTATTCATAAAAAACCCTTTTGTGATATTTTCGAAACATTCTACAATAATCAAAATTATTTTTCTATAAAGATAAAGCCAAAGCTATAATGGATGAATGTGTGGCGTTAATATTGTTTAGTGGATTGTATTCATATTTTTGAATGTCGGTTATTTCAACATAGCCATTTGCAGCAATATTATTTCTTTGATAATCTCTAAAAATGCCTTTGAATCATTTGGATTTTTTATAAAATGCAAAAATTTTATAAGCTTTACTTAATGTTTTGAATTTTATGGCAGAGTGTGCAGTTTGTTGTATTTTTTTGCATTTTTTATTTGACGGAAAAAAGCTAACATAAAATATATCTTATGAATCAAGTAGATATCACACAAAAGGTGGTAGGAGGTTTAGAACTCTCAAATTATTTCATAAAGCATCCAATAACTAAGCGCAAAAAGGCAAAGTGCGGAGAATTTAAAAAGCTTGTTGATATAATTAAAGAGAAAAAGATGAAACAAACTCCCGTCTAGCGCATAAGGTAATAAGCGCTATGGATTCTAAAATTACCATAATACTTGCAAGAGTGAAAAGATTGGATTTTTCCAAAAAAGGCGGGAGGAGAGCAAGAAAAAATATAATCTTTGGGATTTTAAACTGCAGAGATAAAGCCTTGAATGACAATAGATTCTCTCTTTTTTCTTGCAATGCTGCTCTTGAAAGGTAAAAACTTCCACGCAAGATAAATCAAAAACAAAGCACCCAAAATTAGAAAAGATTTAAATGCAAAATCATGGGCTAAAATAAAGTTTGCTCCATAGTCACATACAATTACCACAAGCGTGAATCCAGAAAGCGCACCAAACACCATATGCAAGGTTTTTTAACCCCACACTTTAAGCCAAGCGAGAGTGCGAGATTCATATTCACTCCGGACAGAAAAAGACACAGAAGCAAAAGTCGCAATAAATAAAAGATAATCCATCGCTACAAGTAGTAAAATGAGCATATAATTTGTAATGTTGATCTAGGTGAAAACAAACATTGCGTAATTTGTAAAGCATATTAAGATTTGGAATCTAAAATGTAAAAAACTATCTTTTGAATTCGTTGGCAAAGGAGATATACATAATGAAATAGTTAGACCTATTGATTAAGTTTTTACGCTTGAGTGCCATTATTCTTTGGGTTATTAAAATCTTAAGTAGGATTATGCTAAAATTACAAAATTTTTTATTTTTAAAGGAGATTTTTTGGACACCGAGTCGTTTCTCTTGTCTATTTTTGCATTATTTTTAGTAATGCTAAATGGTTTCTTTGTGCTTTCTGAATTTGCAATCGTTAAAATCCGCCGTTCTCGCCTAGAGGAGTTAGTTAAACGCGAAGTGCCAAGTGCGCAACTAGCACTTAAAATCACAGGTAAGTTGGATTCTTATCTATCTGCTACGCAGCTTGGCATTACGCTTTCCTCTTTGGGGTTGGGTTGGGTTGGCGAACCTGCGATTGCGCGTCTGCTTGAAAAGCCCTTTAAATACTTTATAGGCGAGAATCCTGTGCTTTTACATTCTGTGAGTTTTGTGGTTGCGTTTAGTTTTATTACGCTTTTGCATGTGGTGGCAGGGGAGTTGATTCCAAAATCTGTGGCAATCGCTAAAGCTGAAAAGGCGGTGTTATTTGTCGCGAAGCCTTTGCATATGTTTTGGATTCTTTTCTTTCCATTGATTCGTATTTTTGACTATTTGGCGGTATTTTCCTTGCATAAAATGGGGATTAAACCCGCAAGTGAGGGGGAGGAGAATGCGCATTCTGAAGAGGAGCTTAAAATTATCGTGGGAGAGAGCTTAAAGGGCGGCTATTTGGATACGATTGAAAATGAGATTATTCAAAATGCTGTAAGCTTTTCAGACACGATGGCAAAGGAAGTAATGACGCCTAGAAAAGATATGATTTGCTTGTATGATGATAACAGCTATGAGGAAAATATGCGAATCGTAACTTCCACGAAACACACGCGCTATCCTTATTGCAAGGAGGGCAAGGATAATATCATTGGTATGGTGCATTTGCGTGATTTGCTTGAGACGATGTTGAGTAAGAATCCCTCCAAAGAGTTAGAAAGCTTGATTAGAGAAATGATTATCGTCCCAGAGAGTGCATCTATTTCTAATATTTTAATCCAAATGAACCGCAGACAAATCCACACTGCGCTTGTCGTAGATGAGTATGGTGGAACGGCGGGATTGCTTACAATGGAGGATATTTTAGAGGAAGTCATTGGCGATATTAGTGATGAACACGATAAAAAAAGTGAGGATTACCATAAGATTGATGAGGATTCCTATTCCTTTGATGGAATGCTTGATTTAGAGCGCGTAGCAGATGTTTTGGGCATTGAGTTTGAGGAGGACACGGAGCAGGTAACCATTGGAGGCTATGTCTTTAATCTGCTAGAGAGAATGCCTGTGGTTGGGGATTCTATCAGTGATGAATATTGCGTTTATGAGGTGTTAGCCACAGAGGGTGCTAGGATTGTGCGTTTAAAAGCAACAAAGAAGCCTTTTGGAACAGAAAACAAGGAATAGAGTGTTTAGTTGGTTTTTAATGCTTTTGCAGCTATTGTTTATTGGATTGAAACTCGCGGATAAGATTCAATGGTCGTGGTGGCTTGTGTTATTGCCAACTTTTCTTTATCTTTTTCTTTATTTGTTTTTATTTACCTTAATTGGCGGATTTTTGATTGGGCTTGGATTGTCCTTGTCTGCATTATAAAGGAGAAATTATGGAGTTTGTAGCAATTTTAATGGGAAGTAAGAGTGATTATGCGGTAATGGAGGAGTGCATTAATGTTTTAAAAAAGTTTGATGTGCCTTATGAAGTGATTATTAGCTCTGCGCACCGCAGTCCCAATCGCACGAAAGAATATGTAAAAAATGCAGAGGAAAAGGGGGCAAAAGTCTTTATTGCTGCTGCGGGTATGGCGGCGCATTTAGCGGGAGCAGTCGCTTCAATGACGACAAAGCCGGTCATTGGTGTGCCGCTAAAGGGTGGTGCATTAGAGGGTTTAGACGCATTGCTTTCCACCGTGCAAATGCCCTCTGGTATGCCTGTGGCAACCGTGGCTTTGGGTAAAACAGGTGCGGTTAATAGTGCATATCTTGCGATGCAGATTTTGGCGTTAAACGACGCAGAATTGGGCGGAAAGCTCAAAGAAGATCGTGTGATGAAAGCGAAAAATGTGGAATTGGATTCTAGCGATATTGAAGTGATTTTATAGGGTAGAGAATGGAAACTTGGGTCATCATAGACGAGTTTGTAAAACTTGCGCAATTAGAGAAAGAAAAAGTGCTAGAAATGGTTGCAAATGGAACATTAAAAAGCAAACAAGAAAATGGGCAATTTTATATTGATGCGGGAAGTGGCACACAGGCTTTGGTGCAAAGCGGCATTACAAAGGGCGGCGCGGTAATGGTGCAGGGCGATACAGCGGTGAGTAGTGCAGTGGATAGTGAGTTTGTAGAAAAAACCATTGGAACGATTCTAAGTTTGCACGAAAAGGTTGTAAGCTCCAAAGAAGAGACGATTTCAAGCGTGAAAAATGAAAACCAATTCTTAAAAGACGCACTCTTTAATACGCAAGAGGTGTATGAGGACGATAAGAAAACGATTGCGATTCTTAGGGAGCAATTACGCGCCGCACAAGAGGAGATTGACTTCTTAAAACGCAAGTATCGTCTAATGTGGGGTAAGGCGATTGATGTAAAGGCTAAGGAAAACAATGAGGAGCAAAAGAACGCAACACAAGCGGGGCAGGATTCCACTAAGGAATCGTAATGCGAAGGATTTCACATTAATTTAACTTATGAATGCTTGGAATGTCTGCTAAAACAAGCAAAAGCAACGGCGAAACTCTATGGTGAGGATTCCTTTGCTAAAGGTGTGCAAAGTCAAATTGCTAGACTTTTTGAAACACTAAATTTAGAATCGCAAGATACAAAATCCCAAACGCTCCAAAAAATCAGCGCAGAATCCCTTTTGGATTCTGCATTTTATCCACAAATTAAGCAAAAAACCACGCAAACTTCTTGCCTAACCATACAAGATAAAGCAAAGATTCAAGCGGAGCTTAGGGAGTTTTTCGCAGATAAAAAGATTGCGTTGGATTTGGATTTTGAGATTCCACCTACACTTTTGGCGGTGAAAGTGTATGAAAAAATTGGTGCAATTTTAAAGAATCCCTCACCCTATCAAGCGTTGAAAAATTCTAGTATTGCCACCGCTAGAGAGTATAAAAAGGGCTTTTTGGAGATTTTATCACAAAAGCTTGCGCAAGAGAAATGTGATGAATTGGAGATTCTAACTTACGCGCTTAAGATTTGTGTGCTAGGAAATGTGCTAGATTATGGGGCGCAATGCAGTTTTGATTTAGAGGAGGAATCGCAAAAGATTTTGAGCGCAAACTTTGCTTATTTTGATTTAGAAAAGTTCGCACAAAAGCTACAAAAGTCTAAGAATCTCGTATTTATCGGTGATAATGCGGGGGAAAATGAGTTTGATGAGATTTTGATTGTTGCGCTTAAATCTTTGTATCCGCATTTAGAGATTTTTTATTTTGTGCGCGGAGCAGAGATTATTAATGATATTACCTTGCAGGATTTAAAAAATAGCGATTCTAGACTTTTTGCGCTTTGTAGGGTTGTAGATAGTGGGGTGTTAAGCCCCGGATTTATAGAATCTTTAGCAAACGCGGAGGCAAAGAAAATTTATCATAATGCTGATGTGGTTTTGGCAAAGGATATGGGAAATTTTGAATCTATGGAAAAGGTAGCAAGAAGCGATAGCAGAATCTTTTTTCTTTTTAAGATTAAGTGCGAGGTTGTGCGTAGATTTTTACAAAAAAATCTAGGCGATTTTGTGTTTTGGAATCCGAGTTCGCATAAAGTTATTCAGAGATGAAGAATATCTTGTTAATTTTAGCTTCTATTAAGTAAAATATTGTTTTTGATTTTTTTTCAAAGGTTATAAATGCTGACCAATCCTGTTGTTGTGTCCATTATTGTAATGGGTGTGCTGTGTTTAGCGCGTCTGAATGTGCTTTTAGCGATTCTAATTTCTGCTCTTGTTGCGGGAGTACTCGGGGGAATTGGTGTAGAGAAAAGCATTAATTTGCTTATCTCTGGTATGGCAGGGAATCTTGAAACTGCATTGAGCTATATTTTGCTTGGCGCACTTGCTAGTGCGATTGCACGCACAAATCTCACATTGATTCTTATTCACTATATTGCTAATTTTGTGCAGAATCGGCGTTTAATGTTTTGTCTCTCCATTGCTTTTTTTGCCTGTTTTTCGCAGAATCTCATTCCTGTGCATATTGCCTTTATTCCGATTCTCATTCCTCCTTTGTTGCCTTTGATGAATCACTTAAAAATAGATAGACGCGCAGTAGCTTGTGCGCTTACTTTTGGATTGAAAGCACCTTATGTTAGCTTTAGTGTGGGGTTTGGATTGATTTTTCACACAATCTTGCGCGACCAATTAAACCAAAATGGTATCAATGTAAGTTTGGGTGATGTTTCAAGTGTTATGTGGATTGGCGGATTGAGTATGTTGGTTGGTTTGCTTCTTGCTGTTTTTGTATTTTATCGCAAACCGCGTGAATATCAAAATACTTATCTTGATGAAAAATCCATTGAAATATTGGAAAAACCCTCTATGCAACGCAAGGATTTTGCGGTATTGCTTGGAGCAGTTGTGGCTTTTGTTGTGCAGCTTTGGGCTGGTTCATTGCCTCTTGGTGCATTGTGTGGAATCGTCTTAATGGTATTGCTTGGCGGAATCCAATGGGGAGAGATTGATGAAGTAATGGAAGAAGGTTTTAAAATGATGGCATTCATTGCGTTTGTAATGCTAGTGGCTGCAGGGTTTGGTGCAGTGTTGAAAGAAACAGGCGCAATCCAATCCCTTGTCCATTATGTTGCTGCACTTGCAGGAGGCAAGTTTGGTGGTGCTTTAATGATGCTACTTGTTGGATTATTGGTTACAATGGGTATAGGAACTTCTTTTGGTACTATTCCAATTATCGCAGCGATTTATTGTCCGCTTGGGTTAGAGCTTGGGTTCTCACCTGCTGCAATTATCTTGCTAGTTGGGATTGCAGGTGCATTAGGCGATGCGGGAAGCCCCGCAAGTGATAGCACATTAGGACCAACCGCTGGTTTAAATGCAGATAAACAACATCATCATATTTGGGATACTTGTGTGCCGACTTTTTTAATGTATAATATCCCATTGATTATCGGTGGAAGTATTGGTGCAATTTTATTATAAAGGACAGAAATGCAAGATTTCACAGGGTTAGCTAAAGAGGTTTTAGATTTGGAATCCAATGCGATTTTAGGATTGAAATCTTTTGTGGGAGCAGAGTTTAATGATGTGATACTTAAGATTTTGAGCCTTAAAGGGCGTTTGGTGATTAGCGGAATGGGAAAATCTGGACATATTGGAGCAAAGATTGCTGCAACTTTAGCAAGCACAGGAACGCCAAGTTTTTTTATGCACCCAGCTGAAGCATTGCACGGGGATTTGGGTATGCTAACTTGTGAGGACGCATTGTTGGCTATCTCAAATTCTGGCGAGAGTGAAGAGATTTTGCGTTTAATTCCTTCGGTAAAAATGCGTAAGATTCCATTGATTGCAATGAGTGGAAAAACGGATTCCACGCTTGTAAAAGAGAGTGATTATTTCTTAAATATCAGTGTGGCTAAAGAAGCTTGTCCTTTGCAACTTGCCCCTACAAGCTCCACTACTGCTACACTTGCAATGGGAGATGCTATAGCCGTAGCTTTGATGCGTGCAAGGGGTTTTAAGCCAGAGGATTTTGCATTATTTCACCCGGGCGGTAGTTTAGGGCGCAAGTTACTCACGCGCGTGAAAGATGTGATGATTTGTGAGGATTTGCCTCTAGTTTCTCCTAATGCAACCTTTAAAGAATTGGTTGCCGAAATGACTTCTAAAAAATTGGGTATGTGTTTAGTAATAGAAAACAATAAAATATTAGGAATTATTACCGATGGTGATTTGCGTAGAGCTTTGAGTGAGGAGAATTTTAATGTTATGGCTTGTGCAATTATGACTAAGAATCCAAAAACCATTACAAGCAATACAATGGCAACCGAAGCAGAATCCATTATGCTAGAACATAAAATTAAAGAATTGATTGTCCAAGATGACGGAGAATTGGTGGGAATTGTGCAGCTTTATGCGATTGGCAGGGTTTAATCTGAAAACGTTAACAAGGGCTTTGTTTTGAAACAATCTTAATATTAAATTTCTTTGGGTTTTCTACTGCGCCATTGTGTGCTGTCTCTCTATTATCGTAAGGAATGAGCGAAACAAAAGACAAAGCAATCCAAATTTTACATAAATTAAACTCCAATTTCATATTTTAAGAACAAATGGAATTCTTGCAAAAATGGCTTTATTGGCGAGAATCCACATTATGAATTGCCACGAAACACCATGTGTTTCTCGCAATGAAGTGGTGGTTAGCACAATAATAAAAGTAGATTCTGCTAATATAGAATCTCGCAACGACAAAGTGGAGAACCTATTTTTTGAATCAACTTGACAAAAACGAAACAATATTTTTAATTTCATTTACCATTTGTTGTTAATTTTAAGCTTGTAATTATGCTTTATTTTATAAAATGCAAAATTCTCTATCTATTAAAAGGGAAATCTTAGAGGAAGGAGCAAATATGCAATCAAATCCTGCGTTAGAGTATGATTACTCCATTGCAAAATTATTTCTTTTTGCAACGATCGCATTTGGTATTGTTGGATTGTTGTTGGGTGTTGTGATCGCTTTTCAAATGGCATTTCCAGACCTTAATTATTTAGCCGGTGAATTCGGAACGTTCGGGCGATTGAGACCTTTGCACACAAATGGAATCATTTATGGATTCACATTGAGTGGTATTTGGACAGCTTGGTATTATTTAGGGCAAAGAGTTCTAAAAATTTCTTATAATGAGCATACATTTTTAAAGGTGATTGGTCTCTTGCACTTTTGGGTTTATATCGCTCTAATGGCACTAGCGGTTGTTAGTTTGTTTGCAGGTATGAGCCAATCAAAAGAGTATTCCGAGCTTGTGTGGCCCCTAGACTTATTAGTTGTTGTCGTGTGGGTATTGTGGGGAGTTAGTCTCTTTGGTTCAATGGGCGTTAGACGCGAACAAACAATTTATATCAGCTTGTGGTATTTTATTGCAACATTTGTAGCAATCTCTGCGCTTTATATCTTTAATAACCTCTCGATTCCAACTTATCTAGTTTCTGGTGTGGGTTCTTTATGGCATTCCATTTCTTTATATGCAGGAACAAATGATGCAATGGTGCAATGGTGGTTTGGACATAATGCGGTTGCATTTGTTTTCACTTCAGGAATTATCGGTGTGATTTATTATTTCTTGCCAAAGGAATCCGGGCAACCCATTTTCTCTTATAAATTGACTTTATTCTCATTTTGGGGCTTAATGTTTGTTTATATTTGGGCAGGTAGCCACCACCTTATTTATTCTACCGTTCCAGATTGGATGCAAACAATGGGTTCAATTTTCTCTGTTGTGTTGATTTTACCTTCTTGGGGAACAGCAGTGAATATGCTTTTAACAATGAAAGGACAATGGCATCAATTAAAAGAATCTCCACTTATTAAGTTCTTGCTTTTAGCTTCTACTTGGTATATGCTAACCACTTTGGAAGGACCAATTCAATCTATTAAATCCGTCAATGCTTTAGCGCACTTTACAGATTGGATTATTGGACACGTGCATGATGCGGCATTGGGTTGGGTTGCATTTACGATTATTGCAGCTTGTTATCATATGACACCAAGATTATTCAAACGCGAAATTTATTCTAAAAAATTAATGGATACACAATTTTGGGTGCAAACCATTGCGATTATCCTTTACTTCTCAAGTATGTGGATTGCAGGTATCACACAAGGTATGATGTGGAGAGCAACAGATGAGTTTGGAAGCTTGGCTTATTCTTTTATTGATACTGTAACTGTTCTAATGCCTTACTTTACAATTAGAGCAATTGGTGGATTGTTGTATTTCTTAGGCTTTATTATCTTTGTTTATAATATTATTATGACCATTGTTGCAAGTAGGGAGCTTGAAAGCGAACCTAAATATGCGACTCCAATGGCAGCGTAAAGGAGGCTTGTGATGTTTCATTGGTTGGAAAAAAATCCGTTTTTCTTTACGGTAGTCTTTTTGTTGGTATTTTCAATCGCAGGATTGGTTGAGATTCTACCAGACTTTGCTAAGGCTTCACGCCCAACAGAGAATCTTAAACCTTACACGCTTTTAGAAACAGCAGGGCGTCAGATTTATATCGCGGAGAGTTGCAATGCTTGTCATTCACAGTTAATCCGCCCATTCAAGGCAGAAACAGATCGTTATGGCGCATATAGTTTAAGTGGTGAATATGCTTATGATAGACCATTTCTTTGGGGTTCTAAGAGAACAGGACCAGATTTGCACCGCGTAGGTGATGTGAGGACAACAGATTGGCACGAAGAGCATATGTTGAATCCAACTGCGGTTGTACCCGGTTCTATTATGCCAGCTTATAAACATTTATACACTAAAAATATAGATGTGGATACTGCTTATGCAGAAGCTTATACGCAAAAAGTTGTTTTTGCAATGCCTTATGACACAGAAAATAATCCTAAATTGGGTAATTTGGAGGCAGCAAGAGCAGAGATTCTAGCAGAAGCAAAAATTCTTGCAGAGGATATGAAAGATCCAGAGATTAAAGCTGCGCTAGAGAGAGGTGAAATTAAGCAAATTGTGGCACTCATTGCTTATTTAAATAGCTTAGGGCAAAAAAGAAGGGCTAACTAATCGTGGAATATGAAACTATAAGAATCATTCAGGGTTATGCGTATTGGTTCATTACGCTTTTATTGGTTGTCTTGCTGTATGGGTATATTTATCATCTTTACAAAAGCCAAAAAAGCGGAAAGATTGACTATGAAAAATATGCGAGATTGGCATTAGACGATGACCTCAATGATGCTTTGGTGGAAAAACGAAATAATAAAGACGAAAAGAAGGAGAGCTAAATGGAATGGTTTAACTTAGGCGACAGCATTAATCAACTTGGATTGCTTGGCGCCGTAGCAATTTTAGCTTTGACTATTTTCATTGTCGGTGGTTACATCAAAAAGATGAAAGATAGCAAGGCAGAAGGTGAATTAACAGAAGAAGATTGGGATGGAATCAAGGAATTTAAAAATGACATTCCAATTGGTTGGGGTGCTACTTACCTTGTATTGTTGATTTGGGCATTATGGTATTGGTTTGTGGGTTATCCTCTCAATACTTATTCTCAAATCGGTGAATACAACGATGAGGTAAAGGCTTACAATGCAAAATTTGAAGCGCAATGGCAAAATATTGACCCTGCAACATTAACAAAAATGGGGCAGAATCTATTTCTTGTGCAATGCTCTCAATGCCACGGAATCACAACAGAGGGACTCAATGGCGTTGCGGCAAATCTAGCAGAATGGGGTAGAGAAGAGGGCATTATCACAACGATTAAAAATGGTAGTAAAGGTTTAGGCTATATGCTTGGGGATATGTTGCCAATTAGTGAAGTTGCGCCCGGTGTATTGGATAGTGAGGAATCCCAAAAAGCGGTTGCTGCGTATGTAATGGCAGAGATTTCCGAAGTAAAAAATACAAAATATCCAGAACTAGTCGCAAAAGGTAAAGAACTTTATACTGCTGCAACTTGTAATGCTTGCCACGGAGAAGATGGCGCAGGTATGGGTGGAATGGCACCAGATTTAACAAAATATGGAACTCCTGCATTTGTGGCTGAAGTGCTTGAAAAAGGTAAAAAGGGACATATTGGTATTATGCCAACCTTCAAAACTCAAATGCTAACCGATAAGCAAAAAGAAGCTTTGGCGCATTTTATCTATTCAGAGAAAAACTAAGGAGGTTTGAGTATGAATGGTTTGTTTGGAGTTAATGGGCTTTTAGGCTATATCGTAGCGGTTGTATTGTTGCTTTCTATTGTTTTTTGCTTAGGTTATGCAGCAGTGGTAACGCAAAGTGCTCAAGCAAATAATCCTTATGTGATTGAAAATGCAAACGCTTTGCAAATGAGAAGTGCGGATAATGCGCAACATTATAAAGAAATTCAAAAATAAAAAAGGAGCGAAATAATGACAAAGTATAGTGGATTAGAAAAACTTCTTTTTGCAGCACATCTTGTAGTAATTGTTGTGTCCATTGCCGTTGCTTTTCTTCCTAAACTTTTTGTAGGTTAATGGATGTTTAGAGCTTGGAAAATAGGGATTCTCTCCCTATTTCTTTGCGCATTTTTGCATACATTTTCTTGGAGTGCGCCTTTTGTATTAGAGAATCAAAATCAACTCATTGAGAAGACAACGCAATTTATGGAGATTCTATCCAATGAAGTTTTAGAAAAAACGGGTGTGTCTTTGTATGTTGTTGCTCTTGAAGATTTAGGCGAAAAAAGTCTTGAAGAACAAGAACAAAACTATATTGCGTCTTTGAAAGAACCTTATGTGTTGTTGTTTTTTGTGCGCAAAGAAAAGAAAATTAATATTATCACAAGTACAGAATCTAGCAAATTATTTGATAAACAAGCAGTCTATTGGGATTATATTGTGCCATTAATTCCAAAGTCTGACAAGGAATTAACACAGCAAAGCATTTCTGCTTTTTTACTGAACGGGTTTGTGGATATTGCGGATAGAATCGCAGAAACAAAAGGCGTAATGCTAGAGCATAGTTTTCCAAAAGAGCATAAGGGCGTCCAAATTGCTGTGCGGACAGCACTTTATGTTATGCTATTTGTTTTGCTTGGATTGTTTGCGTTGGTGTATTTAAGGAGAAATAAATGAAAAACTATTGGCCTTTTGGAATCTTTTTGCTTGCAATGGTGGTGGTGGGGCTGATTGTGCTAACCATTAAAGTTGCAATAACAAATCCTGTGGAGTTGCAAGGCGTGTGTCAGCAAAGCTCCCAATATATTGATGAAAATTCCAATGCAATCACACAAATGCGCAATAGAATCTTAAAGCAATATAACATTGCCTTTGAGGGCGCATTGCAGCAGGATTTACAAAGTTTTCGTCAAATTTTCTTGCGCATTAAGGATAAAGAAAGCGGAAAATTAGAGACCAATGCGCGTGTGCAATTTTTTCTCACGCGCCCTAATACAACGAGAGAGGATAGAATTTTAGGCGATGCCGAGTTAGTTGATGGTTTGTGGCAGAGTAGCTCCTTTATCGTGGAAAAACCCGGACGCTATCAAAGTGAGGCGTTAGTGGAGATTGGCGAGGATTCCATCTGTGTTACGCAAGAGTATTTTATTAAGGATAAACCCTAGAATCGTATTTATTTTATGAATAAATTGTAATTGCGTTATTGTAAATATGGGGCACTTCAATGGATAATGCGGTGGATTCTAATTGGAAAATGTGGTTAGCAGTCGTTGCCATTAGTCTTAGTGCATTTATTTTTAACACTTCAGAGTTTATACCTATTGGGCTTTTAAGTTTAATTGCAAATGATTTTGGCATTAATGAAGCAGAAGCTGGATTCTTGATTAGTATTTATGCGTGGGTAGTGGCATTAACTTCCTTGCCATTAATGTTAATTTGTTCGCGTTTTGAGATGAAAAATCTTTTAATCTTTGTCGTTACCCTTTTTATTGTCAGTCATATTGCTTCTGCTTTGGCGAGTGGATATTGGACGCTTATGTTATCAAGATTGGGTGTGGCGTGTGCTCACGCATTGTTTTGGTCTATTGCTACTCCAATGGCTGTTCGTATCGCCCCTCAAGGTAAGGAGAGTATAGCACTTAGTTGTATTGCAACTGGGACAAGCATTGCTTTTATTGCAGGATTACCTCTAGGGAGGGTAATTGGCTTACATTTGGGTTGGAGAATAAGTTTTTTAAGCATTGGAATTGCAGCCTTTTTACTCCTTTTGATTTTATTTAAAAGTTTGCCAAAAATACCAAGTAGCGGAGCTATTTCTCCAAGGAGTTTGCCAAAAATGCTTCAGACTCCAAAATTACTCGGATTATATGGAATCACACTTGGCATAGTGAGTGCGCATTTTATCGTGTATAGTTATATTGAGCCTTTTTTGGGGCAGTATGCTAAGTTTGGAGAAAATGCTATCACTATTACATTAATTATGTTTGGATTCATTGGATTTTTGGGGAGTTTTTTGTTTTCCAAATACTACAATAAACATCAAAGGTTATTTGCCAATTTAGCAATTTTTGGAATCTTTATTGCGATTTTTAGTCTGGCTGGAGCTAGTTTTGGTATGGTTAGCGCAGTTTTAGCCTGTGTATTTTGGGGTTTGTGCATTACTATCTTTAACCTTACTTTTCAAGCTAAAGTTTTAAGTCTTGTGCCAATAGGGACTTCTGTGGCGATGTCAATGTTTTCTGGGATTTATAATGTCGGAATCGGTAGTGGAGCATTGATTGGTGGAGTTGTTATTCAGTCTTTGGGTATTGCAAACATTAGTTATATTGGAGCTATCTTGGCGTTTTGTGTTTGCGTTTATTACAAAGGTTGGTTTTTGAAATGAAGCTGTATGAGTAGATAGATTGTTATAAAAGCGAGTGGATTTGTGTAAAGTAGGTGTTGCTGATGCAAGACACCACGAATACTACGCGCATTCTCGCAATGACTGCGGGATTCCATTTTGTAATAAAATGGAACACCTATTTGCTGTTGTGGGGAAATGAAGTAATCTATAATCTCAAATGCGCTCTGCTATTACACTTCCCATTCGCTCACAAGAACACACTTCTTTTGCACCATAATTTGCAATATCTTTCGTGCGGAATCCCTCTTTTAACGCAGCTTCAATGGCATTTTCTATTGCTTCAGCTGCTTGTGTTTGTCCCAAAGAGTAGCGCAAAAGCATTGCAGCACTCGCAATCGTAGCAATAGGGTTTGCGATTCCAAGCCCTGCAATATCGGGCGCACTTCCGTGTATTGGCTCATAAATCGCTGCCTTTCCTCCGATAGAAGCACTCGGAAGTAGCCCAATAGAACCGCTTAGCATACTTGCTTCATCGCTTAAAATGTCGCCAAAGAGATTGCCCGTTAGAATCACATCAAACTGCTTAGGATTGCGAATGAGTTGCATTGCTGCATTATCCACATACATATGGCTTAGCTCCACTTCGGGGTATTCTTTTGCCACCTCAATGACGACTTCACGCCATAACTGGCTGACATCAAGCACATTTGCCTTATCCACCGAGCAGACTTTTTTATTGCGCTTTTTAGCGGCACTAAATGCGGTGTGTGCGATTCTTTTCACTTCCTCCACGCTATACACCATTGTGTTAAAGCCCCTCTCTTTATCGCGTCCTTTGGGTGTGCCAAAATAGATTCCACCAATAAGCTCACGCACAACAAGAATATCCACGCCCTGCACAACTTCAGGCTTTAGTGTGCTAGCTTCTACTAGCTCATCATACACTTTTGCGGGGCGAAAGTTAGCAAAGACTTCTAGACTTTTTCTTAGGCGCAAAAGCCCACTCTCTGGGCGCAATTCACGCGGTAAGTTATCCCATTTTTCCCCACCAATCGCACCAAAAAGTGTCGCGTCCGCCTCCAAACAACCTTTAATTGTCTCATCAGGTAAGGGATTCTGCGTTAAATCATACGCGATTCCGCCCATTAAATAGTCCTCAAATGTAAGTCCAAAATGGAATTTTTCTGCTACTACCTTTAGCACCTTGATGGCTTCATTGATGATTTCAGGTCCGATTCCATCGCCCTTAATGACGGCAATTTTGTATGTTTGCATTAGTTAGCTCCTAATTTATTTTTTGCATAAGGAATTAATCCACCGCTTGTTAATAGCTCTAGCATAAAAGGTGGAATCGGGGCAAAGGCATAGCTGCAATTTTGTGTGTGATTTTTTACCACACCACTTTGTAAATCAATCTCTAAAATATCGCCCTCACAAATGGAATCCGCTTCCTTGATTTCTAAAATTGGCAAACCCGTATTAAAGGCATTGCGATAAAAGATTCTTGCATAGCTTTTTGCAATCACCGCGCTAATTCCTGCGCCTTTAATTGCTACAGGCGCATGTTCGCGACTTGAACCGCAGCCGAAATTCTCTCCTGCTACGATAATATCGCCCTTGTTAATGCTATGGACAAATCCCGCACGCGCATCTTCCATTAAATGTGAGGCTAAAATCGCCGTATCACTTGTGTTTAAATATCTTGCGGCGATGATTAAATCCGTGTCAATGTTATCCCCAAATTTCCAAGCTTTTCCTTGCATACGATTCCTTTATCTTAAACTTTGCATAAAAGCAACAATTATAGCAAAAGAAGTTTCAAAAGCCTTTAAAATGATACGAACAAAATGCGGAATCGCAAAGTGATAGCATTGACAATTCGTTATATATTAGAATATAATACGGCAAGTTTGCAAACTAAAATTTGTTGTTTTGGAGGTGTGATTTGCAAGTGCAAGGGAGACTTTGGATTAAGGAACAAGATAAAAATTTCTTAGGACACGGCAAAGTGGAATTGCTAGAGCGCATTGCGCAAAGTGGTTCAATTTCTAAAGCAGCAAAGGAAATGAAAATGAGTTACAAAGCGGCTTGGGATTGCATTGATTTAATGAATAATGTATCCAAAGAACCGCTTGTAACGCGTATAACAGGTGGTAAGGGCGGTGGCGGAACGCAAGTTACGCAAAAAGGTTTAGAAGCAATTAGAATCTTTCGCGAAATGGAGCGCATTTCAGAGGAGCTTTTTGCTCTCTTTGAGGGTGATTTGAATGTTTGGGATTCTATGCTTTGCCATACAAAAGATTCTATAAAGAATTTTAAAGGAAATGTAATGATAAAAACAAGCGCAAGAAATCAATTAATGGGTGAAATTACAGAAATTAAAGAGGGTAAAGTCAATGCAGAAGTTGTGCTAAAGGTGAATGGCAACACACAAATTATTAGCACAATCACTTTAGAATCTGTGAAAAATCTAGGCTTAAAGGTCGGCTTGATAGCCTATGCGCTCATTAAAGCAAATTGGATTGTTGTGTTTGGAAGTGAGCCTAAAGGGGTTTCTCTGCGAAATTGTATCGGCGGTGTTGTGAAAAATATCCAAGAGGGCGCGGTGAATTGTGAAGTAGAAATGGAGAGCGAGGGCGTGAAGTTTAGTGCGATTATCACAGAGGAATCTCGCGAGAATCTCGCGCTTCAAGTTGGGCAAAAAGTTTGGTTTGGATTCAAAGCAAGCAATGTTATTTTAGGAATCTAAGGAGACAAAATGAATTTTTTTAAAAAAATTTTAGTGGTTGGAACTTGCGGGTTAGCTTTGTCTTTGAGCGTATATGCAGAGGAGATTAAAGTCTTAGGAGCGGCTTCTTTAAAGTATGTTTTAGAGGAGATTAAAAGCGATTTTTTAAAAGACAAGCCAAGCGACAAGATTGAGATTTCTTATATTTCAAGTGGCAAGGCTTATGCGCAAATCAAAAATGGCGCACCCGTGCATTTGTTTGTCGCAGCAGATGTGGGTTATCCTGCAAAGCTGTATGAGGAAAAATTAGCCCCTGCTAAAGAGGAGATTTACGCAAAGGGAAAATTGGTTCTTTGGAGCAATAATGCAGACTTTAAAATTCAAGAATTTAAAGATATTTTGAATCCTAAAATTACGCATATTTCTATTCCCAATCCAAAGGTTGCACCTTATGGTAGGGCTTCTGTGGAGGCATTAGAGGCTACAAAAATGTTAGAGCAGGTAGAATCCAAATTTGTAACAGGCGAGAGTATTGGCGCAGCAACAACTTATGTGGAATCCAAAAACGCAGAAGTCGGCTTTACTGCCCTTTCAATGCTTGGAGAGAGTGGGATTAACACGCCCACAATGAGTTATGTAAGCATTGATGAGAGTCTTTATAAGCCAATCAATCAAGCACTAATCGTGCCAAACTATGGCAAGGATTCCAAACTTGCAAACGATTTTAAAGCTTATATTCTAAGCGATAAAGCAAAGGAAAAATTCTTAAAATTCGGATATAGTGTTGAATAAACTAAGCGGAATCTTAGAAAAATTTAGCGCACAAGAGGGCATTTTGCGCCTGTTTGTGCGCGTGGATAATTCTTATATTTGCGCATTGTTGCTAGAGGATTCTAAACTTGTGGAATCTTTTTTGGGTCAAGCCATAGAGGTGGGTTTCAAAGAAAGCAATGTGGTTGTTGGCACCGCCATAGAGGGTGTGCAAAATGTTTTTCAAGCCGAGATTTTAGAGACACAAACCGATAGTCTTTTTGCTAGATTGTGTCTGAAGTCGCCATTTTTAAGCACCATTAACGCACTTTGTCCAAGAGATTTTGTAGAAAAGAATGCGCTTAAAATTGGCGATTGTGTGTATTGGCATATCTTAGAAAGTGAAGTTATGCTGTTTTTAAATACAAATTAAGGAATCAGAATGGATAGTTTTTTAATCACGATTGCCTTAACTTTCAAAGTCGCCACAATCACTACCATTGCACTTTTAATCCTTGCGATTCCACTAGGATATTTTCTTGCTTTTAACAAAAGCAAATTCACGCCCATTTTGGAAGCCATTGTTTCAATGCCTCTTGTGCTGCCTCCTAGCGTTTTAGGATTCTACCTTTTAATTACCTTTAGTCCGCAGAGTTTTGTAGGGAAGTTTTTGTTGGAAACCTTTAATGTGAAGCTTGTGTTTAGCTTTGAAGGATTAATTGTAGGTTCAATGATTTTCTCACTTCCCTTTATGGTAAATCCGATTCAAGCAGGTTTTGCGGCTCTACCAAAATCACTTTTTGAGGCAGCTTTAACGCTTGGTAAAGGGAGATTTGCGATTCTTTATCGTGTGCTTTTGCCCAATATTTCGCGCTCTTTGCTTGTGGGAATCGTGGTAACTTTTGCCCACACAATCGGAGAATTTGGCGTGGTGATGATGATTGGAGGAAATATTGAGGGGGTTACGCGCGTGGCGAGTATTGCGATTTACGATGAAGTGGAAGCCCTAAACTACGCTTTAGCACATAAATACGCCCTCACGCTTTTTGTGATTACTTTTTCTGTTTTGCTTTTAACATTTTATCTTAACAAAAGAAGCACAAAATGATTACGCTAGACTTTGAAAAACAGCTTCTAGGGGCGCAAGGCACTATCACATTGCAAGTGCATTGTAGCCTAAAGCCACAGGATTTAATCACGCTTTTTGGCAAAAGTGGTGCAGGTAAAACAACGATTCTACGCATTTTAGCAGGACTTTTGGAGCCAGATTTTGGGCGAGTGCAGATAGGAGATTCTATTTGGTATGAACGCGAAAAAGGCGCGAAAAAGGCGCGTATTAATCTCCCACCGCAAATGCGTTCCATTGGGTTTGTGTTCCAAAATTACGCACTTTTTCCTAATATGAGTGTAGAGGAAAATCTCAACTTTGCCTTGCCCAAAGGCGCATCTAGGACAAAGGTTAAGGAATTGCTTGAAATTACGGAATTGCAAGCTCTTGCAAAACAAAAACCTTTGAGCTTAAGTGGAGGACAGCAGCAGCGTGTGGCATTAGCTAGAGCACTCGTGAGAGACCCACAAATTTTACTCCTTGATGAGCCATTTTCTGCGCTAGATTCTGCAATGGCGCATAAACTACAAAAGGAGCTATTGCGTATTCATCGGCGTTTTCATCTTACAACTTTTTTGGTAAGCCACAACTTTAGCGAAGTCTTTTTTCTTTCTAATTTTGTGCTTTGTTTGGAAAAAGGTGGAATCGTTAAAATGGGTAACCCAAGCGCGGTATTTTTGCAAGATTTACCAAGTGGAAAATTCCGCCATAGTGGCGTTGTGCTAGAGATAAAAAAGAGTGGGTTGGTGTATCTTTTAAGTGTGCTTGTGGGCAATGAGATTGCACAAATTACGGCTAGTAAAAGTGAAGTAGAAAATTTGCAGAATGGGGATTTGGTAATGATTTCTTCTAAGGCGTGGAATCCAATGTTTGCAAAAATAGATTCTAGCACAAATCTCTCCCAATAACACACAGCAAACCAACCACCGTATCCTTGCAAGGATTGCAAGGTAATTTGTGGTAATTTATAATGCGGGATTACTTTAGGGATTCCATTGAAATCTTGGATATGCAACGACTAATGGATTGCTTTGTCTCTCGTTTTACTCGCTCCTTGTAATAACAAAATAGAAAAGCTAAAGCAGTGTAAGATTATAGATTTGCAAGTATGGGTAAAATCCTTATAGATTGTGCGCCAAGAGATTCTAAGAATCTCTTGCAATGACAAGATGGTGGATTTTTACTCTTACAATTTTGGTTTTTCTGTTTTGTTATTAATAGAAACATAGCACTCTAAAAAAAGAAAAAATAAAAGCTCAACAGATAAATAAAAGAAACTTTAGTGGAGTTAAGAAGTCATAAGTGGTACGCCCAAGAGGATTCGAACCTCTGACCTACGGCTTAGAAGGCCGTTGCTCTATCCAGCTGAGCTATGAGCGCACTTGGTACCAAAGGGGGGACTTGAACCCCCGACCTCCGGCTTATGAGACCAGCGCTCTAAACCAGCTGAGCTACCTTGGCATACCAAAAGCGGAAGTAGAATTTTATCCTTTTTTCTTTAAAATGGCATTAAAGCTTGGAGATTCGGTGTTGCTTTGTAAAGGAGTGAGAATTTTATGCCATTCTTGACAAAGTTTATCCAAATTGTATTGCGCGTTAGCAGGGCTTGTAGAGAGTAGGCAAGTGTAGGGCAAAGGAAACTTTTGAAAGTTTTTTTGATAAATTTGTTCTGCTTTTTTGCCATTGAGGAAAATATGTCGTATTTGTGTATTTTGTATCAAGTGTTCTATGGGTGCTATTTTAATAGGTTTTAGATTGCTATCACTTGAATTTGTGATTTGACACTCCACACAAATATCATAAAGTGCAATTCCTTGTGTCAATAAAAAAGCGATTTTGTCCTTGCAATTCTTTGTTTTTAAGTCTCTATCTTTAAACAATCTCCCAAGCACTTCCCAAAAGCGATTGCGTGGGTGGGAATAATAGAAACCTTGTTTTCTTGAGATAACCGATGGAAAAGAACCTAAAATTAAAATTTTGGATTTAGAATCTTTGATGGGTTCTAAGGGATGATGTATGGATAAGGATTTGTTGAGACAAGACATTGTTTTGTGTGGAATCTTGACTTTAGGGGGCTAAAATTGTTCATAGAGTAATTTTGTTGCCATTGCAAAAGATACTAGGACAATGAGAGGTTTAATAATGCGGATTCCATAACGAATCGCAGTTCTTGAGCCTAGATTTGCGCCAATGAATTGTCCCAATGCCATAACAAGTCCTACGCCAAAAAGTATCTTTCCGCCAAGTGCAAAAAAGATGAGTGAGGCAACATTGGTAGAAAAATTATAAAATTTAGCTTGGGCTAAACTCTGCGTAAGTCCAAACCCACCCAAAAGAATCAAGGCTAACATTAAAAATGAACCCGTGCCGGGTCCAAAGAATCCATCATAAAAGCCAATACAAGCAAGAGCTAGAATCAAGAATCCTTGATGAATAGTTGTTGCCCTTTGCTCTTCACTGATTTTTGGAGACAATAAAAAATAAACACCAAAAAGCAAAATTAAAAAAGGCAGAATCTTGGAGAGAGATTCTGCTTGAATAAACTGCACACTAATCGTGCCAACTGCTGAAAAGACAAAAACAAGCAAGGCAAAAGGCAAGGATTGTTTTAGGTTTAAATAACCTTTTGTGTAAAAGTGATAGGTAGCAGAAAAACTACCAAAAGTGGATTGAAATTTGTTTGTAGCTAAGGCTTCAAGCGGAGAAATTCCGCTTAATAGGAGTGCTGGAATCGTAATCATTCCACCACCTCCTGCAATAGAATCCACAAATCCCGCTATGAAAGCTATACCAAAGAGAAACAAAAGCATAAAGAAATCAAGATTAAAAAAGAGTTCCTGCATACAAATCCTTTGTTTCTATATTGGTTTATATTATAAGTAGAAAGTAGCTTTACTAGCGTTGCTAGTAAGCTTTAGAGGTTAATCCATTTGTCGGCGCAAAAATGCAGGAATATCTAAAAAATCATCATTAGCATATTCTCCACCGCTAACCTTTTTCCTAGCAAGTGTAATGCTATCTTGCTGATTGATTTTTTGACTCATATCTTTTGGATTTACAAGTTTTAAGGTAGAACCATCCTCATTGCTATTGGCTTCTTGAGTATTAGGAGCAGATTGTGCTATATCGCGCTCAAAACCTGTAGCGACAATCGTGATTCTTACTTTGTCTCGTTCTAAACTTGCGTCTGTTGTTGTTCCAAAGATAACTTCCGCCTCTGGGTCGGTATTACTATAAATAATGTCCATTGCATTTGAAATTTCAGCCAATGGATAGTCTGGATTGATGTAAAAATGCACCAACACACCTTTTGCTCCATTGATAGACATATTGTCAAATAAAGGAGATTCAATGGCAATTTTAATTGCTTCTTTGGCTGCATCTGCACCGCTAGATTCTCCAATACCCATTAGTGCCATTCCTTTGTGATTCATTACGGTCTTAACATCGGCGAAATCCACATTAATATCCCCTGCGCTATGGGATAAAATCACGCCACTCATTCCATTTACAGCCCGCGCAAGGACATCATCTACGATTCTGAAACTATCTTTCATTCCCAAATTTTTATCTACAATAGAAAGGAGTTTTTCATTGGGAATTACAACAATAGAATCGCTTTCTGCCTTTAATTCTCTATATCCTTCGTCTGCAAGTTTTGCCCTCTGTCTTCCTTCCCAACGGAAGGGTTTTGTTACGATAGACACGGTTAATGCACCCACTTCTTTTGCGGCTTTCGCAATGACAGGTGCTGCACCTGTCCCTGTTCCACCGCCAAGTCCTGCAGAGATGAATACAATATCGGTATTTTCTAAAAATTGCTTTAATTCTTCATAGCTTTCCAATGCTGCGTCTTTTCCAACTTGCGGTTTCATACCCGCGCCCAATCCTTTGGTAAGCTTTGCTCCTAATTGGATTCTAATTGGTGCGCTTGAGCTACTGATTGCCTGTGCATCTGTGTTTGCAACTGCTAATTCAATTCCCTCATAAGTGCCTGTGTCAATGAGGTGTCCTACCATATTGCTACCACCGCCACCAACACCAATTACTTTGATATTTGCACCGAATTTTGGACTAACTTCTTGAATTTCTATCATTATTGTATTCCTCCTGAATTAAATCAAAACATTTGTGTGAGTTTTTGCCATATTTGCCCAAAGAAATTATTGTTTTTGGTTGGAATCTTTTTTATCTCTGTGATATTGCTTAAATCCTGTTTAATGTCTGCTGCAGTTTTTGGCACACTATTGACGGGATTTGCAATACTTGATTGCTTGTCTTGCAATGGATTCATAAGATGAATATTTTTTTGGAATTGTGCTGTTTCCTCTTCTAGTTTTTCATTGCGATAACGAATGCGCTTTTCTGAATCAATTTCGTAATTTGTATATTTGCCTGACGCATAGAGGATAAGTCCAATAGCGGTAGAACACTCTGGTCCTTTCAAGTCGGTAAATAAGCCATCAATCTCCATTGGTCTAGCAAGACGAACGGGAGCATTAAAAAGTGCTGTGGCTAAATCACGGATTCCATCAAGTTGCACCATACCGCCTGTTAGCACCACACCACTACCCAACTGATCTTTTAGATTACTATGTTCTAAAGATTTGGCTAGAATCATTAGAGTTTCTTCTACGCGCGCATAGATAACATTATGTACAGTAGCAAGTGAAACTTGGTGTTTTCCACTATCGCTACCACCAATGCTTGGAATTTCTATTAAATTGTCTATATCTTCAGAAGCTTTTGAAAAGCCTCCATATTGAATCTTAACTTGCTCAGCAATAGATTGTGGGGTATGCAATGCCATTGCTAAATCGTTGGTAATATGGTTTGAACCAACACCCAAGAAATCATTATAACGCAAGGAATTTCCCACGTGAATCATTAACTCACAAGTGCTTCCTCCCATATCTATACAAGCAACTCCCAAGCTTTTTTCATCTTCACTTAAAACAGCAATGGAGGAAGCATAGGAGGAAAGCACGATATTTTCAATTTCAATTCCAGCACTTCTAATAGCTTTTTTGAGGTTTCCTAGGCTTGATCTTTGTGCAGTAATGATACGCACAGAGACTTCTAAACGATTCCCGCTCATTCCCATTGGGTCATCAATAAAATCTTGGTCATCTAGCTTGAAATTGTAAGGCAAAATATGCACTACTTCGTATTCGCTAGGAATGGAAGCGTTATAAAGAGCAGTTTGAATCACGCGATTAATTTCTTTTACGCCAATCTCATTATTTGGGATATTTACGATCCCAGAACTATCTGTGCTTTTTGTATAAGCACCAGAGATTGAAATAACCGCTTTATTGATATTCGTTCCAGCAACGCGTCTTGCGTCATTAACGGCATCTTTAATGGCGCGACTTGCTTGTTCTATGTTTGTAATTGAACCCTTTTTTAATCCTTGTGATTTATGAAATCCTATTCCAATGATATGGGGAGTTTCGTCTTTACAGGTGGCGATAATTGCGCAGATTTTAGTTGAACCTATATCAATGCCTAAGAGTGTTTGCTCCAAATCCTTTCCTTTGCTGTGATTCATTTCTACGATATTATATTCTTGCATATTTAGATTTTTTTAACAACTTTATAAATTTTTAATAAATGTTCCATAAACGCAATATCAATCAAACGCGATTTGGCTTGCATACCACTTTGTGTTAAAAACTCTAAATTTTTCGCCATTATATCAGAATTTTTCAATCTTTGGTCAAGGATTTGATACAAAATTATTTTATCTTTTAAGAAAATGTAATCTTTTGCCTGTGTTTTGGTAAAAAGTTGAGAAATAAAATCTTGACTTTCCTGTTCGTCTAAACCTGCTATGTTTGCATTGCTTTCACGACTTATATAACCTATATCTGTACCCTTGAAATTTTCTAATTGAGCTTTGGCACTTTCTTCAAGCAATTTTGCTTTTTCAAAATTTATGAAATCCTCTGTTGCGTCTGCTTTAGCAGCTTCATAGGACTTTGGTTTGCTAGGGATAATTTTTATTACTTTTGCAGTAATGTAACCTTCTTTTGTTTTTATGGGTTTTAATGTGCTTTGCTCTTTAGCTTGGCTAAGGAGATTTAAAAATTCTATATCATATTTTTCATCGCCCTCATAAATTATGCTAGTTTTGGCATTGGGATTTTCTCCCTTGCGCAAAGCAATATATTCTTTTAAGGATTCTTTTTCCGCTTGAGAATCTTTATATTTTTCCAAGACTTGGTTTTTTGCTTTGTCAAAAGGCAAAAGCTGTCCATTGGCGTCTAAGAATTGATTTTTAAAATCTTCATAATATTTTTTAAGATTCTCTTCGCTTTCTTTTATGCTGTTTGGAGAAATTAACACGCTAGAAATCTCATAGCCACGTTCTGTTTGATAAATGTCTTGGTTTTCTTCCCAATATTTTTTGATTGCTTCTTGGGTTGGAGTAAAAGAAATGTCAGATTGCTTGAGAATGTGGATTTTTATGTGGTCCTCTGTAAAATACATTGCGCCCATCATTTGAGTTTCAAGCGGAGTAAGTGGAATCCCTAAAACAACATTTAATTTTTCAAGCAATAAACCCTCACCCATTTCCTCTTCAAAGTCTTTAGGGCGTAACTGATTATCCGCTAGAAGACGTTTATAGATTTCATTGTCAAACTTGCCATTATGATGAAAAGTGTCCATTGCAGTTATTGCTTCAACTATCTCTTCTTTGCTGATGCGCAAACCCAAATCATAAGCATAATTAAGCCTCAAGGCGCGTGAAATAAGATTGTTGAGTGCTTGTTCCTCAATGCCGATTTTTTTTGCTTGTTCATCATCTAATGTGCCATTAAAAAGTTGATTGTAAAGATTATAAAGTTTAGCATATTCGCGTTGCAGTTTTTCAATGCTAATTTGCCTATCGCCTACAACAGCAACAGCATTGCTTGTGCTTGAGAAATTGTAGCTTCCCCAGCCAACAAATCCTGCGCCTACAAAGGCAATCGTGCTAATCCAAACGGTTATAATGAGATATTTTTTGTGTTTTTGCATCCAACTAATCATAAAAGAAACTCCAAATCTTTCATCAACATTAAAGTGCGGATTCTATTCTAAAAACATTTAAAAAGCGGTAAAAAAGATTATGAATTTTCAAAATTACCCTTTAAAAAGTGAGGAGAGAATATCAAGATTGTTTTTTGGAGCTTCTTGTGCAGTATTCTCATTGATATTTTGTATGTTGTGGTTAAGATTGTCTATTTCTTTGAGTTCAATTTCAAAACCTGTAAGCATAGAAGCTAAGCGGATATTGATTCCGTTTTTACCAATCGCTTTTGGTTTTTGTTCGCTTGTAATGCTAACGATTGCCTTGTTGTTTTCTAAGGTAACACTAATCACGAGTGCAGGTGAGAGCGCACGAGCAATATAAATTTCTGGTTGTGCCGAGTATTCAATGCAGTCTATACTTTCATTTTTTAACTCTTTTGAAACAGCATTGATACGCACACCTTTAATTCCAACGGTAGCACCCACAGGGTCAATCTTTGCTGAAGTGGTTTTTAATGAGACTTTGGCGCGTTCTCCCGGAATCCTTGCGCAATTTACGATTTCCACTTCCCCATCTTTAATTTCTGGCACTTCTAATCTTAAAAGTTCTTCTAGCATTTTAGGAGTAGTGCGACTTAATTCAATCATAATTCCATTTTGTCTATCAATGCTTACATGTTTAAGCACCGCCCCAAGAACTTGCCCGACCTTAAAATCTTCTCCTTTGATACGATTTTTTTTTGGTAGAATTGCGCGAATTTCATCAATTTCCACATAAGTATTGCTTAGGTTGTCAATGCGCACGACATTTCCGCTAACGATTTTTCCAACTTGCGATTTGTATTTATCAAAGAGTTGTGTTTCAATCAATCGTTGGATTTTGTATTCAAGCTCTCTAAAAAGAGCATTTACTGCACTTCTGCTCATATCTTCTAGGCTTAATTCGTAACGCAATTCATCACCTATTTTAATGTCATTATCGTGTTTTTTGGCTTCATTTAAAGAGATAAAATTATTTTTATCTTCTACATTGGGGCTATCATTTTCGCATACGCTAATTACTTGATAAAGATGTAGTGTTTTGTTTCTTTTGTCAATTTCCGCTTCATAGGAAATATTGGAATCCAAAGTTTCTTTAGCAACCTTGACGATTGCTTCTTTGACTGCTTCTGAAACGCTTTCAATCGGAAGCCCTTTTTCGTAAGAGATTCCTTCAATGATATCTAGTATTTTTTCCAAAACTTATCCTTAAAAATTTAACTTTGTGCATTTGAGTCTTTTTTAAAACTTGAAAAATAATTTTTTGATTCTAGCTTAAATTTTCTTTATAAGGGCTTTACTATGAAATTTATAATTTTTATTTTGATTTTGAAATTTAAAATTAATATTTAAGTAAATAATATGTATAATCAAATATTTTTCTAAAAAGTTAAGGGTGAAAAATGGACATTAAATTAGCACGAGAACATATCAATGAAAAACCAATCAAAGTTACAATTAAAAAATTAGAAGAAATGCTAGAAAAAAAGAATGCAGACATTTTCTATTGTGATAAAGAAAATTCTCATAAAGAAATGCAGTCTTTGTTGGAATATTTTGAAAAAAAGGGTAAGCGTGCATATTTTCGTGAAGTTCGTTATGGATTAGATGAAAACGATTATATGTATGAAATGCATATTCTATAAAGCGGTTTTGCGTGAATAAAAAACTCTTTATTGAGACGCTTGGTTGCGCAATGAATGAACGCGATAGCGCACATATTATTGCAGAGCTTAGAGAGAAAGAATCTTATTGCTTGACAGACAATCCAAGAGAAGCGGATTTGATTTTAATTAACACTTGTTCTGTGCGTGAAAAACCAGAAAAGAAATTATTTTCAGAGATTGGACAATATGCAAAACTGAAAAAATCCAATGCAAAAATTGGAGTTTGTGGTTGTACCGCAAGTCATTTGGGCGATACAATCCTTAAACGTTCCAAAGCCGTAGATTTTGTGCTTGGGGCGCGCAATGTTTCTAAAATTGCACAAATCATTCACAAAGAACGTGTTGCTTGGGTGGATATTGATTATGACGATAGTGCTTATGTGTTTAGTCAAAATTCTAATTCTACTTTAAAGGGTATGATTAATATTTCTATTGGTTGTGATAAACAATGCACTTACTGCATTGTGCCTCATACAAGAGGAAATGAAATTTCTATTCCTGCGCAATTGATTTTAGATGAAGCAAGAAAAATGGTAGAAAATGGCACAAAAGAGATTCTGCTTCTTGGGCAAAATGTAAATAACTATGGCAGACGTTTTTCAAGCGAACATAGAGCAATCAATTTTACACAATTACTGAATGAAATTTCACAAATTAATGGTTTAGAGCGCATTCGCTTTACCTCTCCACACCCTTTGCATATGGACGATGATTTTATTGCGGAGTTTGCTAGGAATCCCAAAATTTGCAAAGCAATTCATATGCCTTTACAAAGCGGTTCTAATGTCATTTTGCAAAAAATGAAGCGAGGATATACAAAAGAGTGGTTTTTAAATCGTGTAGAAAAAATGCGTTCATTAATTCCGGATTTAAGTATTGGAACAGATATTATTGTGGGATTTCCAACAGAAAGCGAAGAGGATTTTTTGGATACTTTAGATGTATTGGAAAAAGTGCGTTTTGATACGCTTTATAGCTTTATTTACTCTCCTCGTCCGCATACGCAAGCCCAAAAATGGTTAGAAATGGATAAAAATATAGAATTGGTAGAAGAGGAAGTTGCGAAAAGTCGTCTTGCGCACTTAAAGAATCGCCATAAAGAAATTCTAGTTGAAGAGAACGCAAAACAATTGGGAAAGATTCATAAAATTTTATTTGAAAGTTTTGATGAGACTAATGCGTTGTTTGAGGGACGAAGTGATACAAATAAGCTTGTGCGCGTTCAATCAAAGAGTGATTTGATTGGAAAATTTTATGATGTAAAAATCCATCAAGTGAAAGGTGCTCAACTTTTAGGCGAGATTGTTAAGCATTGAAATGGGCATTATAAACTACCAAACAAAATTTAAAAATTTCAAAAAAAAGCTTAAAGGTAAGAATCGTGAAATTTTAACAAAAATATTGCCACCCATTTTTGCTCTTATTATTAAAGTCTTATTTTATTTGGTGCGTTGGGAGATTCAAGTTTCTCCAAAAGTGTCGGACAAAATTAAACAGAATCAGACCTTTGTTGTAGCGTTTTGGCACGGAGAGTTATTGCTGCAACCTCTAATATGCAATCGTTTTTTGCATTGCAATCAAAAAAAAGCTTCTGTGTTGATTAGTCAGCATTTTGATGGTGATTTAATTAGTGGAACGATTAAGTTTTTTGGTATTGATTCTTTGCGTGGTTCAAGCTCTAAAGGTGGAATCCGTGTGCTTTTAAATGCGGTTAAAAAAATGGAATCCCAAGAATATGTCGCAATTACACCTGATGGTCCGCGTGGTCCCTATCATAATGTAGCAGATGGAATCGTGTTTTTGGCACAAAAATCAAGAACCCCCATTGTGATTTCAAGAGTGATTTATCAAAGTGCTTGGGAATTTAAAAGCTGGGATAGATTCAAGATTCCAAAGCCTTTTAGCAAAGTGCATTGCATCATTAAAGAACCTTTAAATATAGAATCTTTAAAATTAGATGAGGCAAAGATTTTAATTAAAGCTAAAATGGAAGAAGATTGAGAAAGCAAAATGTAAGGAATATTTGGCGATGAAATGGGCAATAGGAGGTGTTGGTTTATTTCTTTTGATTGTAGGATATTTTTACTTTTCTACCTCGTATAGTTTGAGTCGTGAAGCCAAAAAAGAGTTTGCAAAGGGTAATTTTGAGGAATCTTATAATTTAGCAGAACAAGCTTTGGAGGTTGATCCTTACAATCGTTCCGCGCTTGGCATTTCTAGTCAATCCAAACAACGTTTAAATATTCAGAAACTTTTACAAAAAACAGAGCAAAATTATGAACATGCTTTGAGAATTTTAAAACAAGGCAGCTTAAGTCCGCAAGAATTTTTGCAACTGCGTTGGATTGTGGAAGAGTTTAATAAAGAATACCGCTCTGTTTTGATGCTTAACAACCCAAGCGAAATGGAAGAAAAGCAGCTAAAGCAGTATCAAGGGTGGTTTTTGCAATTAGAGAATCGCCTAAAAGAAGCCCAACATTCTTTACAAAAACAGACAAAATAAAAAGATATTGGTATTTTTTATTGAAAACTTTATAAATTTTGGATAAAATCAAATTCCCGCATTTATTAAACATTTTTTAAGGTATCCTAATGAAAATCTTTTATTCTCTCTTATTTATTATAACTTTTAGTTTTGCCCAATTTGATATAATGGGTTATGACACTCGCAGTGAAGAAGTTTTAAAAACCTTTGATGTTGAACCTGAATTTTTGAATAATGAATATTTTGTTGATGTGAAAAATACATTTTTGAGTGATGCGCGACAAGATTACTTATTGACAAAATTCAAAAATGGTTATGAGTTTATTCCTACTCTTAAAGAAATGTTTTTAAAAGAGGGGATTCCACAAGAGTTTTTGTATCTAGCGATGATTGAATCGGGATTTTCACTCACCGCTAAATCTAGCAAACGTGCAACGGGAATGTGGCAGTTTATGCCTAAAACAGCAAAGTCTTTGGGGTTAGAAATTAATGCGCAAATTGATGAGCGTAAAGATCCTATTAAATCAACAAAAGCAGCAATTACTTATTTAAAAACCCTAAAAGAGAGTTTTGGTAAATGGTATTTAGCAGCGATTGCTTATAATTGTGGTGATGGACGCTTAAGGCGCGCGATTGATGAAGCAGGTAGTGATTCGCTTAGTGTGCTTTTAGACCCAGAGATTAAATATATTCCACTTGAAAGTCGTATGTATATCCGCAAGATTCTGTCTGTTTCTTTGATGTTTCATAATGTCCATACATTAAAAAATAGCAACTATGATTATTTTTTGAATCGTGGAGCAAATTCTTTGCTTGCTTCTATTGAAGTTCCTTCTGCAACGCCTCTTCATAAAATTGCTTCCCAAGTGGGATTGAGTTTAGCAGATTTGAAATCCTATAATCCACAATTTAAGCGCAATATGACACCGACACAAGCAAAGACTTATTCTGTTTATATGCCTTATCAATTTTTGGCGCGTTATAAAGCAAAAACACAGAATCAAGAGAAAATGCAAGTTAAGTCTTATTTGGTTCATCGTGTAGGAAAGGGAGAGACGATTCATTCCATTGCTAAACGTTATGGTGTATCTAGCAAACGCATTACCCAATACAATGCAATTAAAAATGCGAATTCTCTCTCTATTAACCAAGAGATTATTATTCCTCTTGATAAGGGCAAAGCGTGAAAAATCTTTATGGAATCGTGCTAAGTATTTTTTGGATTGCTTTGGGTCTTAGTGGTTGTTTTTTTGGTGAAAGCAATGTCCATTATAATCCATCAATTTATCCTGCGAGTTCTGATACAACACGAAATTATGGGAAGCCAAACACTAGCGAACAGGCACATAAAGCTACGATGAAGCCCTATAAAGTGAAAGGGAAATGGTATTATCCTACTAATGTTGCATTGGGCGAGACTTATGATGGAATTGCAAGTTGGTATGGTCCAAAATTTCACGGCAAAAAAACTTCCAATGGAGAAACTTATAGTATGTATGCGCATACTGCTGCACATAAGACTTTGCCTATGAATACCATTGTGCGCGTAACAAGCAAAGAAAATGGTAAATCCACTATTGTGCGTATCAACGATAGGGGACCCTTTGTAACAGGTAGAATCATTGATTTGTCCAATAGTGCGGCAAAAGATATTGATATGGTGGGTAAAGGTACGGCGCGTGTGCGTGTAGAAGTCATTGGTTTTAATGGGACTATTTCGGATTCTATGCCATTAAATCAAGAAACACTCGCACATAGTGAATATAAAGTTGCCCACACAGAACAAAGTATGCAACTCTCCCAATTTCTCGTGCAAATTGGCGCATTTAGAAACAAAGAGGGCGCAAGAAGCTATCAGAAAAAACACGCAAATCAATATGGTTATCAAGCGGTTATTAGAGAATATACTTTTGATGGGAAAACAATTTATCGTGTAATGTTGAGTGGCTTTAAAAGTGAAGCAGAAGCAAGAGACTTTATTGCATCGGAAAAAATCGCTGGTGCATTTATTGCAACAGATTAGTAAAAAATTTAAGTGAAATGGCTATAAATTCAAGGAGGGCAGATGAATGGAAACTCTCACACGCAATACTAAAGAAACACGAATTACCGCAACTTTAGAGGTTTATGGCGAAGGTAAAGCAGAGATTGCAACCAATATTGGCTTTTTTAATCATATGTTAGAATCACTCTGTAAGCATTCTAATTGGAATTTAAAGCTACAATGTGAGGGAGATTTAGAAGTGGATTTTCACCATAGCGTGGAGGATTGTGGAATCGTAATTGGGACTTTGCTTAAAAATTCACTTTTTCCTATTCAAAGGGTTGAACGTTTCGGGAATGCTTCGATTGTAATGGACGAAGCTTGTGTGGAATGTGATTTAGACCTTAGTAATCGTCCTTTTTTGTTTTTTGATTTAAATGTAGTGGGTAAGGTCGGAGATTTTGATTGTGAGTTGGTAGAGGAGTTTTTTCGCGCAGTAGTTGTAAATGCTGGAATCTCTGCACATATTGTTAAGAAGCGGGGTAAAAATAAGCACCATTTAATAGAAGCTGCTTTTAAATCGTTTGCAGTGGCTTTGCGCCGTGCAACTACCAAGAACGAAACAATAGGGATTCCAAGCACAAAAGGTATTTTATGATTCAATTAATTGTATTAGATGTAGATGGCACTTTAAGCAATGGAGAGCTAATTTATACCAATGAAGGTATAGAGATTAAGGCGTTTAATGTTAAGGATGGTTTAGGAATCGCAGCTTGGCTTAAGCTTGGGAGAAAGGTTGCAATCATCACAGGGAGAGAATCCCAATTAGTCAAAACCCGAGCGCAAGAGCTTAAAATTACTTATTTAAAACAAGGCGTAAGTAATAAAGCAGAGGCTTTAGAGGAGATTTTAAAGGAAGCTAATCTTTCTTTAAAGGAAGTCGCTATTATCGGCGATGATTTAAATGATTTGAGTATGCTAAGGCTTGTTAAATATTCTTTTGCTCCATCAGATGCGGTAAAAGAAGTGAGACATAGCGTCTATAAAGTCTTAAAGAGTAAAGGTGGCAAAGGGGCGGTGCGTGAAATGATTAATTGGTTAATCAAAAAAGAAAAGTTGCAAGTTAGGTTTTATGAAATCTTTGCTTAGAATAAATCAACTTCAAAGTGGGCGTTTAGTGCCAATATTTTTTCTTTCTTTGTGTGTTTTTAGTTTTGTAATGGCTGTAGTTTTGAATAATAAAGAAGTCCAAAATCTAGCAAAACCAAAGGAAGTCGCGAGATTTGAAATCTTTGATTTTGAATATTATAGAATCGGAACACAAGGCGTAAGTGTTGTTGCGTTTGGAAAGAGGGCGCGTGAAAATGCCCAAAAATTAAATGAATTAGAACATTTTAGCATTGTGAATTTTACTTTTCCGAATGAAAAAGCCAAAGAGGGGGTTCAAGAGAATTTGCAATCTAGTTTTGCCCTTTATGATAATCAAGAGATTTTCTTTCCGCAGGGAGTAAATTACAAACGTGATGCAACAGAGTTTTGGAGTCAAGTTGCAAATTATAATCCCGACAAAAAAGAGTTAAAAGGAGAGGGGGAGTTTATCGTTTTGGACGAAAATTACAAGATTAGAGGACAGAATATTGTTTATAAGGAAAACAAAGTCTATGCAGACAATATTTATGGAATCCTAAAGGCAAATTGATGAGAATTTTGGTTGGAATTGCGTTGTTGTTTTTAAACCATTTTGTGTTGGCAAATGAAATTGAAGTGAGTGCAAAAGAGTTAATTGCCGATGAGAAACGCAAAATAACACAACTTAAAGGCAATGTAGAGGTAAAACGCGCAAAAGATAATTTAAAAGCGAATGAAGCCTTTATTTATCTTGATTCCAACAATCGTCCAACCAAAATGCAAGCGGTTGGAAATGTGCGCTTTTGGCTTACTTTGCAAGATGGGCGCAAGATTGAAGGACAGGCAAATGAAGCATTTTATTTGCCTTCCAATCAAGAATATCAGATTCTAGGAAATGCGGTTGTAAAAGAACCCGCTAAAAACAATATTGTGCGCGGAGATAAAATTATTATCCGACATAGAGAGGGTTTTATTAATGTTATAGGCAATGATAATAAACCTGCGCGTTTGATTTTTAAGCTTGAAAAAGGGCAGCTATGAGTCATTATCTTTTAAAGTCTGCAAGATTCCAAACTTCGGCACAAACACTTGCGCAATGTCCTCCACCCATTATTTCAGAAGTGGCTTTTTTGGGACGCAGTAATGTAGGCAAAAGCACATTGATTAATTTAATCTGTCATCAAAAAAATCTCGCTAAAAGTTCTGCAACACCCGGCAAGACACAATTAATTAATTTTTTCTTAACAGAATGGAGGGAAAATAAGACGCAAAATAGCTTGGAATCTGAAACATTGAAGATGATGTTTGTGGATTTGCCGGGTTTTGGTTATGCTAAAGTTGCAAAAAGCCAAAAGGAATTATGGAATCGCAATTTAGTAGAATTTTTGCGCAAACGTGATAATATTAGGCTGTTTGTGCATTTGGTAGATAGTCGTCATACAGATTTAGAAATTGATGAGAATCTTGTTTGCTTTATCTCGCAATTTCTTAGGGCTGACCAGCATTTAATGCGGATTTTTACAAAATTTGATAAATTAAATGCAACGGAGCAAAATAGGCTAAAAACTGCATTTCCTAAAGCACTATTTTCTAGTTCTTTAAAGAGGCAGAATCAAGACAAAATAGTAGATTCCATTATTGCAAATGCACTTGGGCAAGAAGTTTTGGAGGATTTATGATTATTGCACCCCCACTCTTAGCGGATATTCCTAAAATGCGTGAAATTGTTCGTTTAGAAGTTGAACGTGGCGTAATTTTAGAGAGGAGTACAGAGGCAATGGCGAATATGATTCGCTCCTATCGTGTAGTTTGGGAAGAAGAGTCTGCACTAAAAAATCTTGAAAATGCTCCTAAAGCGAAATTAAAGCTAGAATCTAAAAAGCTAAGTGAGCTAAAGAATCCCATAATGTTGGGATTCTGTGCTTTGCATATCCATTCTTTGGAGTTGGCAGAAATTCGTAGTCTTGTTGTAGCACCTTTTGCGCAAAGGTTAGGAGCAGGGAGTGCGTTAATCTTAGATTGTGAGCGTGAGGGTAAAACGCTTGGAATTAAGGAGATTTTGGTTTTAACTTATAAACGCGTTTTATTTGAAAAATTAGGATTTCAAGAGATTAGTAAAGAAAATATACCAAATCAAAAAATATGGGCGGATTGTATTTTATGCAAACATTTTCCACTATGCGAAGAAATAGCGTTAATCAAAAAAATTTAAAAATCTTTTTTTTGATTATTGCACTTGTCTTTTATCTTGCTTTAACAGATATTTTTTATTTTTTGCCACCACTTTTTGGTGTAATGTATGTGCTAACACAAGAGAATTATGAAGAGCAATATTTTGAAAGTTTTTATTTTTTAGTTCCTTTTTTTCTCTATTATGAGGCGAGTAAAGGTTTTCCTTTTTTGAGTAGCATTTTGTTTATTGCGGTATCCTTTGAGATTCTATTGCCAAAGTTCCGCAAATTCTTTGGTGATAGCAAGATTTTTATTCCATTTTTTATAGCTTATGCTTATTTGGGCTATTTTGCGTTTTTGAAAATTTTTGGTTGGTTTTTGGATTTTGATATTCCACCAATTTCTTGGCTTGTTGGATTGTATATTGTGTGTGAAATGGTGTTAATTTGGTTTTTTATGTGGATTTTATAAGATGAATATTCGTGTAACAATAGCCTTTATAATCTTCGTGCTGTTTTGGATATTATTATTGGCTAGAATCTTTGATTTAAGTGTTTTAAAACAGGCTTTTTTTCAAGAACAAGCAATCAAGAATATTCTACGCGAGGAATACATTGTGCCTGTGCGTGGGCAGATTTTAGACAGATATGGCGAACCGCTTGCGACAAACAATGTAGGTTTTATGCTTTCACTTCCTCCTCGTCTTTCTTTGCGTTCCAATTTGCCTTTGCTAGAGAGAGAAGTGGAGAATCTTTTGGCATTTTTTCCTCAATATTCCAAAGAGGAATTAATGAAAAATTATCGTCAAAAGGATTCTCCTTATAACCACGATTATATACCAATTATTGAGTTTGTAGAGCATAGTTTTATTTTGCAACATTATACACAGCTTTCTCAAAGCGAAAGATTGCGTATCATTCCTTTAGCGCACCGATATTATCCCAACAAAACCTCTGCTTCTCATGTGATTGGGTATGTAAGCAAAGCAAATCAAAAAGATATTGAAGACCAACCCATTGCTCAATACACAGGAAATATAGGCAAAGAGGGGTTAGAGCGTCAATACGATAGTTATTTGCAAGGGGAAGTTGGCAAACGCATTGTAAAAGTAACTGCATTAAACAAAGAAATGGAAGTAGTTTCACACGAGGACGCGATTGAGAATCACGATTTAATTACCACGTTAGATATTAGGCTTCAGCGCACAATGGACGAGATTTTTATGGAGCACAATGGAGCGGCAATCGTTATGAATGCGCACAATGGAGAGATTCTAGCTGCAGGAAGTTATCCAGAATACAATTTAAATCATTTCGTGGGCGGAATCTCTTATGAGAATTGGAATGTCTTGCGAGATAGCCCCTATAAGCCACTCATCAATAAATTTATCAATGGTTTGTATCCGCCCGGTTCTGTAATTAAAATGGGAATGGGACTAGCTCTTTTAGAACACGCAGGGATTAGCGAAACAACAGAGATAAAAACTCCTGCTTTCATAGAGCTAGGAGGGAGAAAATTCCGTGATTGGAAAAAAGAGGGACACGGGAGTGCAGATTTGTATAAAGCATTAAAGCGAAGTGTAGATGTGTATTTTTATATTCTCTCTTTAAAGGCAGATTTTGAAGATATTGCCAATGTGTTAAAAACTATGGGATTAGGAAAAAAGACAGGAGTAGATTTGCCAAATGAATTTTCCGGAATTGTCCCAAGCCCAAAATTAAAAAAAGCTCGTTTTAAACAAGATTGGTATGCGGGTGATAATGTAGTAAGCTCTATTGGGCAGGGGTTATTTTTGACTACACCTTTGCAAATAGCAAATTATACCGCTTTAATTGCGAGTGGAAAATTACCGATTCCGCATTTTGCAAAAGAAACCACAGAGGGAAAAAAGATTTATCCACCAAGAGATGTCTTGAGTGATTTTCAAAAAAGCAAGTTAAATGTCCTTAGAGAAGGAATGCGTCAAGTGTGTTCGGAGGCAGGTGGAACGGCGAATCTCTCTACGCGAGAATCCAAAGCCTATCTTGCTTGTAAGACAGGAACTGCACAGGTTGTAGGCATTTCACAGGCAGATAAGGATAGAATCAAAGAAAAAGATATGGATTATTTTCATCGCTCCCAAGCTTGGATCACGGGCTTTTTGCCTGCAGATAATCCGCTTTATGTGATTACGGTAATGGTAGAACACGGCGGGAGTGGTAGCGGTACAGGTGGTCCGGTATTGGCAAAACTTGCAAACGCATTAGTGGATTTAGGTTATGTAAAACCTCGTGGGGGGAAAAATACAAAGACTATTAATGCGGTAGATTCTAGCTTTGAAGCAGAAGCAGAGTAGGAGTGGGAATGGAATCAGAAATCAACAAGATAGAATCAACCCAAAAAATGGACTTTGTAGAATCTCTACCAAAACTCTTGAAAGACAAAAAGGTTATTTTAGGCGTCTGTGGAAGTGTTGCGATTTACAAGTCTTTGGAGATTATTAGAATCTTGCAAAAATTAGGCGCAAGTGTGCGCGTAGTGATGAGCCAAAGCGCACAGGAGTTTATTAAACCCTTGCTTTTTGAGGCAATTTCACATCATCAGGTTTTGACACAAGAGACGCAAAGTTGGGGACAGAATCCCTGCAACCATATTGAGCTTGCAACTTGGGGAGATGTGTTTTTAATTGCACCAAGCACTGCGAATACTTTTAATAAAATTGCAAATGGAATCGCAGATAATGTTTTATTGGAAAGCTTTTTAGCGTTTGATAAAATTAAACTTGTTGCACCTGCTGCAAATAGTGTAATGCTGAATAATTCTACAACTTCTTTGAACAAAATTCTTAAGGAATATGGTTCGCATTTTGTCATTCCTCCACAAGTAAAAGAACTTGCGTGTGGAACAAATGGATATGGTGCATTAGCAGATCCCTTAGAGATTGTATTTAACCTTTTACGCGCTTTATTAAAGAACTCTTTTTGGGAAAATTGTGCTGTATGCGTAAGTGGTGGTGGGAGCAAGGAAGCAATAGATGATGTGCGCTATTTATCTAACTTTTCTAGTGGCAAAATGGGATCATCGTTGGCGTTAGCCGCTTATTTTTTGGGTGCAAATGTTTATTTTATTAGTTCAAAAATGCCTTATCCTTTACCTTTGGATATAAACATTAAAGAAGTGGAATCTAGCGAGGATTTTTTCAATGCGATTCTCTCTTGGCAGAAAAGCCCATTTTGTAAATCAAAACAATCTTTTTTGTTTATGAATGCGGCAATTAGTGATTATCTCCCTAAAAAAGCACATGGTAAGCTCAAAAAACAAGAAATTGGCGAAGTGTGGAATCTGCAATTGCAAGAAAACAAAGATATTTTAGCCACATTGCCCAAAGTGCAAAAAACGATTGGTTTCAAACTAGAATCACAAGCAAATGAGGAAGTTAGTTTGCAAAATGCACAAAATGCACTAAGGCAAAAACAAATAGACGCAATTTGCTTGAATACGATTACAGAATCCAAAAATCCACTAGAATCCCAGCAGAATCAAATTTTTTGGATACAAGATTCCTCTGTTGTGGATTTGGGATTTTGCGATAAATTCAGTTTAGCCTTTAAAATTTTACAACAGGCAAAAAACTTATGATAAAGCAACTAAGCCAACTTGCACAAGTGCAAAATACATTACAAAACTCCGCAAATAAACCTACGCAGTTTAATGCCTCACTCCCGATGAGATTAGAAGTAATGGAAAAAATGCAAGGAATCCGCTATATGCTAAAAGTTGGTAATATAGCAATGGAGACAAAAAGCCTAAAAGAACTAGAGATTGGGGGAAAATATTGGGCTCAAATGGCGCGTGGAAGCGCAGGTGGAATCACTCTTTCTAATCTTATCAAGCAACCCGATTTGCTAAAAGAGCAAAATGTCCCACTCAAACTTAGTAGCGAGGCAATGCAGGAGTTTTTAAGAGGAGAGAATCCCTTTGATGTAATGAAAGGGTTTTTGAGTGATCGTTTGGCAAATGCGGAATCTAGGTGGGAATTTGCATTTTTGAGCCATATGCTAATGTCATTGAAACAGAAAGTTCTCACGATTCCTTTGCATTATGATGATGAGAGCAAGGATGGTTTAATGCAGTTAAGAAAAAAACGAATAGGTGAGCAGGAATGTTTAGAGTTTTATTCTGTCTTTGCAAATCTCGGTGCTACTTGGGGCTTACTTTGGAATTTCAAAGAGGGTGTGCGGTTAGATATTAGCGTGATGTATGAGGGGGTGGCGCGTTTGTTGCGCGAGAATCTAAAGGAGCTTGAGTTTATTCGTGAAACCAATATTAGTGTAGATAGCGGAATCGTGCCTTTGTATGACTTTAGTAATTCTTTGTTGGATTTAGAGGGCTAAATGCATCTTGCGCTTATTATGGACGGCAATGGCAGATGGGCAAAAAAGCACCTACAACCTCGTATTTTTGGTCATAAAGAGGGTGCAAAGAAGATCCGAGAAATTACAGAATTTTGCGCAAAAAGCGGTATAAAGTATTTGAGTCTTTATGCTTTTTCTACCGAAAATTGGAAACGTCCCAAAGCGGAAGTAGAATATTTGATGAAGCTTTTAGGGGAATATTTAGTAAAGGAGCGACAAACTTATTTGGAATCCAATATCGTCTTTAAAAGCATTGGAGATCTTAGTAAATTAAGTTTAGAGCTACAACAAGAAATCAAATCTTTAGAGGAGCAAACACAGGAGAAATGCAATGGGCTAACGCAGATTTTGGCGTTAAATTATGGCGCAAAAGATGAATTAAGACGCGCATTTATACAATTAAGCCAAAAAGGAGATTTGCAACAAGTGCAAGAAGGGGAAATTGCTCAAATGCTAGATACAAAGGGAATCCCAGATGTAGATATGCTCGTGCGCACAGGGGGAGAAATGCGACTTTCAAACTTTCTTTTGTGGCAGAGTGCGTATGCAGAGCTGTTTTTTACCCAAACTTTGTGGCCTAATTTTAGCACACAAGAATTGGCTTCTATGCTTACAGAATTTCACCAAAGGAATCGTCGCTTTGGTGGGCTATAAAGTTTTTTGTTTAAGTAGAGAATCTTTAATGGAATATGTATTATAATCCCCCTTTTAAAATAGGCAAAACCACAAAAAGTCTAAATAAATAACAATAGTTAATCTTGCTAAAACACAGGATTGTCTGTGCCATACATCATAAAAAGCACCATAAAGGCAGCGAAAAATCCTAACAATAAAGGAATAAACTTTGACATACTTTTCCTTAAAAGAGTAAAAATGAAAAACTTAGCATACAATAAAAGACCTAAAAGTTTTCAAGATTTTATCGGACAATCCCATCTTTTTGGAGAAAATGCACCTTTTATGCGCTTGATTTTGTCGCGTAAGATTCCCCATAGCTTTTTCTTTGGACCTCCGGGAAGCGGTAAAACAAGCGCGGCAATGCTGATTGCTAAAGCAATGGATTATCCCTTCTATCCTCTAAATGCCACAAATTTTAAGGCAGAGGATTTGCGTGGAATCCTAAAAACTCATCATCATACTCTACAAAAACCCCTCATTTTTATTGATGAAGTGCATCGTTTGAGCAAAACACAGCAAGAAATGCTTTTGCCCGTTATGGAAAACAATCAAGCCTTGCTTTTGGGAGCTTCCACAGAGAATCCCTATTTTGCTCTTACTCAAGCGATTCGTTCGCGTTCTATGGTGTTTGAATTTTATCCTTTAAGCCAAGAGGATTTAGAAAAAATTTTAGAATCCTATACGCTAAAAGCGGAGGTAAAAGACTTTTTAATCCAAACAAGCGGAGGAGATGCAAGGGCGATGTTGAATCTGCTTGATTGTGCGTTAAGCACGGATTTGCCTTTAAATATAGGGCTTTTAGAATCTTTTCGCAAGACAAGCCTAAGTGGCACAAGCGAGTTAGATACGCATTATAATCTTATCTCGGCAATGATTAAAAGCATTCGTGGAAGCGATGAAAACGCAGCGATTTATTATCTTGCGCGTTTGATTGCGGGAGGAGAAAACCCTGAATTTATCGCGCGCCGCCTCGTGATTTTAGCAAGTGAGGATATTGGAAATGCTAATCCCAATGCCTTAAATTTAGCTAATTCCACAATGCAAAGCGTTGCAAAAATTGGTTATCCAGAGGCTAGGATTCTCTTAGCCCAATGTGTGATTTATCTTAGTGCTTCGCCTAAGTCCAATAGTGCTTATTGTGCGATTGATAAGGCGATTTCTTATGTTGAAAAAAACCCCAACGAGCCAATTCCACCCCATATTTTGCAATTCCACAAAAATTATCTTTATCCCCACGATTTTGGAGGCTTTGTAGAACAAAAATATTTAAATAAAGATTTAAAATTTGTGGAGTGGTTACCTAAAGGATTTGAAAAAACCCTCAAGGAATGGCTAGATAAGATTAAAGGAAAGGAAAGCAAAGAATGAGCGGGGAAAGAATAGAGATTGCAAATAGTTATGAGTTATTAAAATATCTTAAAATGCAAAATTTATTACCGAATATTCCTCAAATTTCTTGTATTGCGGAGTTGGAATACCAAAAGAATTTATGGTGGTGGCCTAATGCTTTGAGCTTTGAAGTGTTAATTGGAGCAATTTTAGTGCAAAATACGCGTTGGGAGCAAGTCTCTATCGCATTAGAAAAATTAAGAAATCAAGAGATATTGGATTTGGAATCTTTAAGCAAGATTCCAAATTCTGCTTTGCAAGTTTTGGTGCAAAATGTAGGATTCTATCGTCAAAAAGCAACAAGAATCCAAAAAATATGTCAAAATATTTTAAAAGATTTTGGGGATTATGCAAATTTTTGTATGCAAGTTTCGCGCGAATGGCTTTTGTCTCAAAAAGGAATTGGAATGGAAACCTGCGATGCAATTTTGTGCTATGGCTTGGGGCGAGAAGTAATGGTGGCAGATGCTTATACTTTTAAGTTGCTCCAAACCTATGGCTATACTTTGGAATCTTATGAGGATTTGCAGGATTGGTTAAGTAGTGGAGTAAGAGAACATTACGATAAGGTTTGCGCACTTTATGGGCTAGAGATTCCTATGAATCTATTGTTCGCAAGATTTCACGGCAAGATTGTAGAGTATTGTAAAAAACATCAGTAAGGAAAAATAATGCAAAAATATGAAAAATTTGAGCCTTTAAAAGTGTTTTTAGAGATTTGTGCGATTCCGCACGCAAGTTTTAAAACACAAGCTTTAAAGGAATGGATTATCAAAGAGGCACAGAAATTTGGCGCAAAAGTGCAGTGTGATACAATAGGTAATGTGCTATGCTCTAAAGGCACACCCAAGATTTGTTTGCAAGGGCATTATGATATGGTTTATGTGGGGGAATCTGCGGAATTTGAAGTAAAGCCAAAATTCAAAAAGAGTCAAAATAAAGATTTTTTGTGTGCAGAGGATTCTAGTTTGGGGGCAGATAATGGGGCAGCTTTGGCGTGTATGTTACTTGCTTTAAGGGATTGTATTAATCTTGAATGTCTCTTTACCATAGATGAGGAAGTAGGAATGTTGGGCGCAAGAGATATTGCATTGCCCTTGCTCTCCCCTTATATGTTAAATTGCGATAGTGAAGAGATAGATGAGTTGGTTTGCTCCTGTGCTGGAGGCTATGATTTGGAATGCAAAATTTGTATGGAATCCTTTGAGATTCCACAAGATTGTGAGCTAGTAGAGATTTATACAAAAGGATTTAAGGGCGGACATAGTGGGATTGAGATTCACAAAAAGATTCCTAATGCGATTTTGGAATTAGCTAAAGTTGCTAAGAATTTGGTGGATAATGGAGCTTTTATTGTAGAATTTAGCGGGGGTGAGAAAAGAAATTCTATCCCTGTGAATGCAATGTTGCGCGTTGCGATTCCGCAACCAAAATATGCACAATGCAAGGACATTTTAAAAAAAGCCACACAACAACCCTTAAAGGATTCCGCGCATTTTGCTCTTTCTACTTTTGAAGCGAGGAATAACAAATATTTTAATGCAGATAAAATCTTAGAAGCCATTTTAAACTTGCAAAATGGAGTGATTGTTTCTTCTGATAATGCACCTATTCTCTCTAGTAATCTTGGGATTCTGCGACAAAATATTGAGAATGAAAAAGTGCAAATTAATTTTGTGGTAATGGGACGCGGAAATCAAGAATCTTTAATGCAAAACAATATTACACAAGAAAAAGCTAGATTAGAAACATTGGGCTTTGATGTGAAATTATCTGATTATTATGCGCCTTGGGAGAAAGAGGAAAGCCTATTATTGACAAGCGTATGGGAAGTAATGCAAGAGCAAAATCCCAAAGTAGAATTAAAAAGCATTCACGCTGGGCTTGAATGTGGAATCTTGAAACAAAAATACCCAAAAGTTAGTTTTGCCTCCATTGGACCAAGCATTTCTCATCCACATTCAGTAAATGAGGAGATGGATTTGGAAAGCTTTGTGCGATTTGATAGGATTCTAAAAGAAGTTCTAAAAAGATTCCAAGCAATTTAGCAAAATGCCAAAGAGATTTTGCTAGAATTGCGCAGAAATTTAGGTTTAGGGATTAAGAATGGCACAAAATAAAAGAGATTCAAAAGTTTTTCTATGCTTTATAGCTTTTGGTGCTTTATGGGCAAGTTCTTTATTTGCAGCACCTTCTCTTGTAAATGGGATTGCATTTTTCGTAAATGATTCCCCTGTTACTTTAATGGAAGTGTATCAAGTAGAGCAACGCGATAAAGTTTCACAACAAATTGCAGTAGATATGCTCATTAACGACAGATTGCACAAAGAAGAGATTAAAAAGAGAAATATTGTCGTCAATACGATTGAGATTGAAGATGAGATTGCAAGAATTGCAAAGCAAAAGAATGCGACATTAGAGCAGGTTAGGAATTATATTCAGGGCAATGGTGGGAATTGGGAGGATTATAAAGAAAACATTAAGCAGAATTTGCAAAAGAGAAAACTCTATCAATCCATTACGCAAGAGGGTTTGCGAATGGTAGATGAAAAAGAGCTTGAAAATTACTATAATACACACAAACAAGAATTTTCTATTCCACAAAGTATTGAAGTGGTGAAGTATTTTAGCAAGGATAATAAAGCACTTGAAAAGACGATTCAAAGCAATGGAAAAGTGATTCCAAATAGCGTCAAAAAGACGAATGAAGTCTTGCAGACAATAGAATTACACCCTCAAATAGTTAATGCTTTCACGCAAGGGGCGATTGGTAGATTTACGCCAATTTTTCCCATTGAGGACGAATTTGTTACATTCTTGATTCAAGCAAAGAATAATCCTGCACTTTTGCCTTACAATAATGTTCGCAATGTTGTATTGCAAAAAATAATGGAGCAAAAAGAGGATTATTTGATTTATGAATATTTTGAAAAGTTGCGTTCTAATGCAAAAGTTAATATTGTGCGTTTAAGATAAGGAGAAAAAATGTTAAGTATAAGAAGTTTTTTTAAATATGGTATGCCTTTAATGGCGATTAGCGCAGTGGCTTTAGTGGGTTGTGGCACAACAAAAGCAACCACTCCAAATGCCCCGCAATTTTCACAATGCTACAACCAAGAAACCAATACGGCAAAGAATTGTGAAGAGATGGATTTTAAAAAATTATTGGAATCTAAAGAGGAATGGAAAATCAATTCTTATCATCTCAAAGGCAATACGATTGTCTTAAAACAAACTGCGGAAAGCCCTTTTGTGGTGCGATTTAATAATAATAAAATTAACGGCACATTGGGTTGTAATCATTTTTTTGGTGATTATTTAATAGAGGGCAATTACCTTAAACTTGGAAATGTGGGAATGACGCGCAAAATGTGTGCTCCAGAAGTAATGATACACGAGGATACTATGGTGCAGAATTTTTTAAATGTTTCTACAAAAATTGTTGTCATAGAGGAAGCCAAAGGAGTGAGTAAAATTTTCTTTATAGGTAAGGATTTTTATCTAGTATTAAACTAAAAGTATAAAGTTTAAAGATATTTTTACCTAAATTACAATAGGCTTTAGGCTTTTAAGATTTATTGAAAGGTAAAAGAATGTGGGTTACAAAATCCTATAATGATAAATTTCAACAAGAATACAAAATAGAACGTAAGTTGCATGAAATCAAAGGCGAGAGGCATACATTAGAGCTTTTTAACTCTATTGCTTTTGGTGAGATTGCTTTGTTAGAGGAGGGAATGTTACTTCAGAATTTGTTGTGTGTGCAAAGTGAGTTTTTAGCACATATTTCGGCTTGTTCGCATAAAATGCCTAAACGCGTATTGATTGTGGGAAGTTTTAATTTAGAAATTGCCTTTGAGTTTTTAAAACATAAAGATTTGCAAGTAGATTTTTTGCAATTTGATTTAAAGGTTTTGGAATCTCTCATTAGCTTTTTGCCGCACTATAAAGAGGTGATGCAATCCTCACATTTTACATTGATTCCACAAAAAAGCAAGGAGTTTTTAGCGCAAAATGTAGAGGGAAATAAAGTAGGTTATGATATTGTGGTGTTGTTAGATTCCAAGCAGAATCCTCAAGATTATCAAACCTTGCTAAAAGACGATGGAATCTTAATGATAAAATCTCCACAGATTCTATTGGATGCTTTAGAAGTAAAGCAGTTATTGGAATCCTTAAAAGGTTTTAGGGTAAAAATGCCTTGCTTTGCTCCATTGTCGCCTTTACAAGATTGCTATATTTTTGCATCTAAAGTGTATCATCCCACAGCGGATATTCAATTACAACGCGCAGATATGTTGGAGGGATTAGATTATTACAATGCAAATTTGCATTTAAGTGCATTTGTTTTGCCGCAATCTGTGAAAACAACACTCTTTGGAGTGGCTAAAAATTGAATTTTTCTTATGCTATTGCATTAAGTGGTGGAATCGCAAGTGGTAAAAGCACAGTGTCTTCGTTGCTTAGGCTTTATGGCTATTGTGTGATTTGTGCAGACGAGATTTCGCACAAGGTATTAGAATCTAGCACAAAGGAAGTTCTTGCGGTGTTTGGCAATGGAATCTTAAAGGAAGGTTCGGATTCTATGATTGACCGACAGAAATTAGGAGCAATTGTATTTTCAGACAAAGACGCTAGGGCAAAATTAGAATCTATCTTACACCCAAAGATTAGACAAGAGATTGAGATTCAAGCACAAGCACAAGAGCTTAAGAAAGCCCCTTATTTTATTGATATTCCTTTATTTTTTGAAACAAACCACTATCCCATTAAGCAATCTTTGCTTATCTATGCGACAAAAGAATTACAGCTAGAGCGACTACAAAAACGCAATGGATTAAGCAAACAAGAAGCACTTTGCAGAATAGAATCGCAGATGCCATTAGAATATAAGCGCACTTTAGCTAGTGATGTAATTGAAAACCTAGGCACTTTAGAGGAATTGCAAAGCGCAGTAGAGAGCTATTTAAATGTCTTGCAAAAGCTTAAAATTTAATTTAAGCTTTGTTTGTTATAATTCTGCCCTTTAAAGTGTAGGGGTGTTAGCTCAGCTGGGAGAGCGCAACGCTGGCAGCGTTGAGGTCAGGAGTTCGATCCTCCTACACTCCACCATTTGTGCGTCCGTAGCTCAGCTGGATAGAGCAACAGGTTGCGGTCCTGTAGGTCGGGGATTCGAATTCCTCCGGGCGTACCATTTTTTCTTATCAAATAGCTTTAAAATACCTTGAATCAATTTTTTAAATTATGCAAAATATTAATCCTACTTATTCTTACAAATCCCCCTCTACTTTGTCATTGCGAGGAATGAGCGGAGCGAATAACGAAGCAATCCATAATATTGTGCTTCTTTATAAGATTCCATTTGCCTTTTGATTTTTTAAATGCAAAATTGTAAAGTTTAATTTATGCGTGATTATGTATTGCTTCGGCTAGGTCTCGCAATGACAAAGGAGCGATATGCAATGATAGAGGAAATAACATAATGACAAGGCGGTAAAGCGCAAGGATAAAAAACCACGCACTAGGGACACCCTTTCCGTGCATAGAAAAACTTCGTGTAAATAAAACTCTCATTTCATTTTCGCTTCACATTGGTTAGCTACACTTCAGGCGATATTTTTGGTATAAACTAAATTTATTTTTAAGTAAATTTTTATTAGAATTTCAAACTTTTTTGTAATTGTGATTACAAAATTTTATTGAAAGTTTTTAGATAAAGGAAAACAATGAAAAAAAGCAATACGATTGCGATATTGTCTAAAGTATTTCTAGGTTTAGTCTGTGGAACGCTTTTGCTAACGGGTTGTTCCAAAAAAGACAAAAACGAAGCACCGCAGCAGAATGTAGCAATCTCCGTCAATACCTACAATGTTAATCAAGGCGATGTGCCAATTAGCTTTGAATATCCTGCCAAACTTACGAGCCTACAAAGTGTAGAAATTTACGCGCGTGTAGAGGGGGTTTTGTTAGAACAGCATTTCGTAGAGGGCGGATTGGTAAAAAAAGGCGATAAACTCTTTAAGATTGAGCCGGATAAATATCAAGCCGCATTTAATAAGGCACAAGCGGAATTTAGATCCGCGCAACGCGATTGGGTAAGGGCGCAAAAGCTTTTCAAAAACAACGCCCTAAGCCCAAAAGAATACGATTCTGCACAATCAACTTATGAAAATGCAAGGGCAAGTTTAGATGTGGCGCGAGTAGATTTAAATTACACCGATGTGATTGCCCCAGCAAGTGGCAAAGTGAGTATGAAGCGATACGATATTGGGGATTTAGTGGGCAAGGCAGGTGCAGATAATGTGCTGACAACGATTACGCAATTAGACCCTATTTATGCAGAGTTTTCTATTCCTAGCAACGATTATTATTTCTTGCGCACTTTAGATCACGAAAATGTTAAGGTGATTTACTTGCTTCCTGATGGCACACCTTTTGATAGTCTTGGTAAATTGGATTTCATTGATAGTGTTTTAGAATCAGGCACGGCGACTATTAAAGCGCGTGCGATTGTAGAGAATCCCGAGCATTTGCTAGTGCCCGGAGAGTTTTCACGCATTCGCTTGGACGGAATCATTGCAAAAGATTCCATTATGATTCCACAAGTTGCGCTAATGCAAGACGCAAAAGGCAGTTTTGTGTTTAAAATTGTAGAGGGCAAAGCACAGCCAACCCCCGTAGTTTTGGGTTACAATATAGGAAATAATGTCATTGTTAAGAGTGGCTTAAATACAGGAGATGTTATTGTTACAAGTCAGTTGATTAAATTGCGTCCGGGCGTTTCTGTAACACCAATCCAACAAGCACCTGCAAATGCTACAAAGCCTCAATAAAGGAATCTAAATGTTTTCTAAGTTTTTTATTGAGCGTCCTGTTTTGGCAATGGTTATGTCCATTATCATTGTCATTGCGGGAGCTTTGTCTGCCTTTTCTTTGGCTGTAGAGGAATACCCTCAAGTAACGCCACCGCAAGTGGTTGTGAGTGCAACTTATCCGGGCGCAAGTGCGGAAGTTATTTCAAGCAATGTTGCGAGTGTGCTAGAGGCTAGCATTAATGGGGTGGAGAATATGATTTATATGCAAAGCTCCTCTACCTCTACGGGTTCTTTAAGTATCAATGTGTATTTTACCAATGAAACCGATCCAGACCAAGCAACGATTAATGTCAATAACCGCGTCCAGCAAGTATTGAGTAAATTGCCTCAAGAAGTGCAAAGATATGGCGTTACGGTGGAGAAAAGAAGCTCTACGATTCTTGCTGTTTATGCGTTGTTTTCCGATATGCCAAACCAAGATGAGATTTATATCGCAAACTATGCTTCTATCAATATCTTAGATGAGCTAAAGCGCGTTCCGGGTGTAGGGGACGCGACTTTATTTGGTTTGCAAGAATATTCTATGCGTGTTTGGCTCTCTCCAGACAAATTGACAAAATACAATCTTACGCCCTCTGAAGTCATTGCGCTAATCCAAGAGCAAAACTCGCAGTTTGCCGCAGGATTCTTTGGGCAAGAACCTGTGAAAAACAATTTGGAATTTACTTATAGTGTTACAACCAAAGGACGTTTTAGCGATGCAAAAGAGTTTGAAGAGATTTTGATTAAAACGAATGAGGACGGCTCCGCTTTGCGTTTAAAGGACATTGCAAGGATTGAGCTTGGATCAGAGGATTACAGCTTAAGCGAAAAATATAAGGGCAAACCCGCTATTGCGTTTGGTATATTCTTGCAACCCGGTGCAAATGCGTTAGATGTTGCCGATGGTGTATCCCAAAGACTAGAGGAGCTTTCAAAAAATTTTCCTGATGGTTTAGAATATGCGGTTGCGTATGATACGACAGAATTTGTTAAAGTTTCTATTGGCGAGGTTGTTCAAACCTTTATAGAGGCGATTCTTCTTGTTGTGATTGTTATTTATTTCTTTTTGCAAAATTTCCGCGCTACAATTATCCCAGTCATTGCTGTGCCGGTATCTATCATTGGTTCTTTTGCGGGAATGTATTTGCTAGGATTTTCTATCAATCTTTTGACACTTTTTGGATTGATCTTGGCGATTGGAATCGTTGTAGATGACGCAATTATCGTTATTGAAAATGTGGAGCGGCTGATTCACTCTGAAAAATTGGGCGTCAAAGACGCAACAATTAAGGCTATGGAGGAGATTCAAAGCCCGGTTATTGCTATCGTGCTAGTGCTTTCTGCGGTGTTTATCCCAGTGGCATTTATCGGCGGATTTAGTGGAGAGATTTACAAGCAATTTGCGGTAACCATTGTTATTTCGGTGATTATCTCGGGATTTGTTGCATTGACGCTTACACCCGCACTTTGTGTATCTATTTTAAAAACAAAAGAGCCTAAACCTTTTTATATTGTTAGGAAATTCAATAATTTCTTTGATTGGCTAACCCATAAATTTACCGATAAAGTCGCGCATACGATTCGGCGTGGAATCTTGTATGTGATTCTTTTTGTTGGGTTACTTGTCATTACAATGGGGCTTTTTACGCGTGTGCCAACCGGGCTTGTGCCTTCAGAGGATAAGGGGACATTGCTAGTTTCAATGCAACTGCCACCCGCAACTGCGTTAAATAAAACCACGCAAATGACAGATTTTGCAACAAAAGTGGCGTTGGATAATCCCAATATGGAAGCCATTATGGTATTATCAGGTTATGATATTCTCTCTAGTGCAGTCAAAAGTAATGCGGGGACTGCATTTATTAAACTAAAGAATTGGGACGAAAGAAAGAAACCCGAGCAGCACTCTCAAGCTTTGGCTAGTGCAATGACTGGGCAGTTAATGCAATACCCGAGTGCGATTATGTTTGCACTCAATCCCCCTCCGATTATGGGACTTAGCTTGACAGACGGATTTGAAATGTATATCCAAGACCGCACGGGAGGTTCTACGGAGGATTTGCAGAAAAATACGCAACTTGTGCTAGAAGCGGCGGCAAAGCGTCCAGAACTCACAGGGGTGCGCACGACTTTGAGTGTGAATGTGCCACAATATTATTTGGATTTAGACCGCGCAAAGGCAAAGGCAATGGGCGTGAATATCAATGATGTCTTTACAACGCTTCAAGCAACCTTTGGTGCTTATTATGTCAATGACTTTAATCTTTTTGGGCGCACTTATAAGGTAAATGTGCAGTCTGAAAGCCCCTTTAGGGAGAAGCCAGAGGATTTGCGCAATGTTTTTGTACGTTCTAACACAGGAGAGCTTGTGCCTATTAGCGCACTTGTGAAGTATGAGCGCGTGATTGGACCAGATATTTTGGAGCGATTCAATCTTTTCCCAGCGGCAAAACTAATGGGAGACGCTAAGCCGGGGTATTCTTCAGGAGATGCACTTTTGGCGATTGAGGAAGTAGCAAACGAAGTCTTGCCAGAGGGTTATACGGTATCGTTTTCGGGAAGCTCTTATCAAGAAAAGGCAAGTAGCGGAACGGGTGCGGTTGCCTTTATCTTTGGGCTTGTGTTCGTATTCTTGATTCTAGCGGCGCAATATGAGCGGTGGTTAATGCCTCTTGCGGTTGTTACCGCTGTGCCATTTGCGGTTTTTGGTGCAATTTTAGCAACTTGGCTTAGAGGGCTAAACAATGATATTTATTTCCAAGTGGGATTAATCACACTCATTGCCTTAGCGGCGAAAAATGCGATTTTAATTATTGAATTTGCAATGCAAGCGCGCGAGAATGAGGGCAAAGATATTTACGATTCCGCCGTAGAGGCAGCGCGTCTGCGATTCCGCCCGATTGTAATGACTTCTCTTGCCTTTACGATTGGGGTTTTTCCTCTTGCCATTAGCACGGGTGCGGGGGCGGCGTCTCGCCACGCAATCGGGACAGGGGTTATTGGTGGAATGCTTGCGGCGACTTTTATCGCAACTTTCTTTATTCCTTTATTCTACACATATTTTGCAAGATTTAGTGAATTTATTGCGTCTTTTAGGAGTAAAAATGAACCAAAAGATACACAAAATTAATTTAAGTTTTATTTTAGCTTTGGCACTTAGTGTGGGTGGTTGTTCTCTCTCGCCCAAATATACGCAACCCCAAACCAATCTCCCCGATTCCAAAGAGGCATTGGAATCTGCAAAGGAAATGGAGATTTCTGCAAGGTGGTGGGAGGATTTTGGCGATACGCAGTTAAATGCCTTTGTAGAGGAGGCTTTGGCGAATAACTATGATTTGCTTGTGGCAATGCAGAGAATTGAACAGGCGCGCAGTCAGTGGAGTTATGCGCGAAGCGACCGCTATCCCAATATCCAAGCACAGGGCGAAGCAACAAGGAATCGCAAGAATCTAGCGCAGAATCAGCCCGATAATTATAATAATTTCTCTTTGAGTGCGGTTTTGAGCTTTGAGCTTGATTTGTGGGGACGCGCAAGGGACGCAGACAGGAGAGCCTTAGCGCAACTCTTTGCAGTAAAAGCAAATCGGGATATGGTGCGTTTAAGCCTCGTTGCAAATGTTGCAGAGAGTTATTTTGGAATCTTAACCCTCAATAATCAGGTGCAAATTTCTCAAAACACTCTCAAAAGTCGCACAGAAAACTATGAATACCGCAAAAAAGAGTTTGAAGTTGGTAAGATTTCAGAGATTGATATGCAACAAGCAAGGTCGGAAATGGCGAGTGTCCGCGCACAGCTACAAAGTCTTTTAATGGAGCAGAGTTCTGCACAAAGTGCATTTTTGATTCTGCTTGGACGCGATGGAGCAGGAGTTTTTGCTAATGCGCTTCCAACAGAGCCACAAACATTACCCAATCCTCCAAGCATTGAAGCAGGTTTGCCCTCAACGATTTTAGAAAAAAGACCGGATATTGAAGCTGCCGAGCAGAATCTAAAAGCGGCAAATTTTAATATTGGAATCGCTAGAAGTGCTTATTTTCCAACGATTTCTTTGACGGGGCTTTTTGGCTATGCAAGTCCGCAACTCAATGAATTAATCCGCAACTCCAATTCTACTTGGAATTTTGGTGGAAATTTTTTGGGGAATCTACTAGATTTCGGGCGCACAAGTGCGAATGTGGATTATGCTAAGTCGCAATACGAGGAAATGCTTTTAACCTATGGACAGACTTTGCGCACAGCATTTGGCGAGGTAAGGACGAGTTTGTTTAATTACCAAATGACAGGCGAGAAACTAGGAAGTTTAGATGAGCAAGTAATGGCGTTAAGGCGCACATTAGAACTTGCGAATCTCCGCTATGGAGAGGGATACACGAATTATCTTGAAGTGCTTAGCACACAGAGTGCGCTTTTTGGCGCAGAGTTAAGTCAGCAAAGTGCGCAGTTGGAATCCCTAAGTGCCGCAATTAGCCTTTATAAAGCCTTTGGCGGTGGTTGGGATAAGGAAAAATATCAAGAGGAATAATTAGAATTTTAAGAGATTGCAATTTGTAAATGACGAAGCGGTTTGTTTTTGTTATTACAAGTAAAATGTAGCAGTCTATAATGTAGAATCCCTCTTGGGATTCCATTCTCAAGCTTTTCTTGATTGTGGGTATTAAATTTAAAATTATGAATTAACTCCGACAACACAAAATAAACTTCAAAAAACGATAAAATTTTATATGATAAGCAGACTTTAAGCTTTCTCTCTATTTTTTTTTTTGTTATATTTTTGCCTTTTAATTTAATTTTAAGGAGAATCAATGACTGGGAAAATTTTAGGCTCGGGTGTGATTAAGGCAGAGGATGGCAATCGCTATAATTATGATGAAAGTGAGCTTAAAAATGCTAAACTAAACCAAAAACTAGATGGCTTAGAAGTGGATTTTGAGGTGCAAGAGGGCAAAGCGGTGGGCGTTTTTATTACAAGCAAACAAAGTTCATTTCAGTTCTCTAGCGTGGATACATCAAGTTTGCAAAATATGAATTTGCCGAATTTGGATAATCAATGGGTATTTCTTGATCTAAATGAAGCAAAGGCAAATCTGCTTATGCCAAATATTCATTCTGTGAAGTTTTATGCGTTACTTGCGACATTTATCGCGTTTATTCCATTATTGGTTAGCGGTATTGGTAAATCAAGCTTTTTGGAATCTGTGGTTCAATCCTTTGTATTTGTTCTGTTTTCTTGGGTATTTTACTCACTTTACAAGCTTAGCAATGATGACAAAATCATCAAATACTATGGGATTCTTATTGTGCTTTCTGTGATTGTGATGCAGTTTGTAAGCCCGATTGTAGAGATTGTGAATATGATGACTACAAATATTGTTGGAGCGTTTATGGGAGGAGTAGTGATAGAGAAGTTTATAGCAGAACCTCCATATTTTAAGATGACTATGGCACTCTTGTGTTTGATTGGCATATTTGTGTTTTTGCCTTTGTTCTTTAAGACTTTAAAAAGAATCACAAATGAAGGCTTATTTATGTGGAGTTTTATACTGATGATGATGGCTTTATTTCTTGTGTTTGCGCTAGTGCTTTGCGTATTAGTGGTTTTGATGGCTAAATCTCAACTTCCACAATGGTTTAGTTCTATTCAAGACACAGCAACAATTCTTAGCAATTTATCAAAAGTAGTATTTGTCGTTGGGTGGTTAAGGTTTAGGGAAATCTGCGTAAAAGAATGATTTTATCGTTTTTGATTTATCGTGTGATTCTGTTTGTTGTGCGATTTCACAAGGAATCACACGCATAAGATTTCATATAACAAGCAAAGCGTTTGTAAAAATCTATGTGTGCTTTTGCTAATGCAAAAAGAATCTAGGATTGTGTTTTGTTCCTGCTAAAATGAGGCATAAATTGTTGAGAAAAGATTGATGGTATTTGATAGTGCTGCTAAATTGCCACGATACAATCGTCTTTTTAAGATAAGTTTTGCTATATTTTTGCGTTTTTTGCGCGAAATGTGCGTAAGTTTTATAATGGAGATTTATTATGAAAGAAGCAAAATCAATTTGGATGGATGGAAAATTAGTCGCTTGGAAAGATGCCAATGTGCATATTTTAACCCATACATTGCATTATGGAAATGGCGTATTTGAAGGAACAAGAGCGTATAAAACCGATAAAGGAATGGCGATTTTTCGCTTAAAAGAACACACAAAAAGATTGTTAAATTCTGCAAAAATTGTCGCCATTGATGTGCCTTATTCTCAAGAGGAATTGGAAAAGGCGCAGATTGAACTTCTAAGGGATAATGCGTTTGAAAATAATGCGTATTTGCGCCCACTCATTTATCTAGGCTATGGCGTAATGGGCGTTTATCATAAAAATGCACCCGTTAGAGCAGCGATTGCGGCTTGGGAATGGGGTGCATATCTAGGCGATGATGGCTTGGAAAAAGGGATTCGTATTAAGACTTCCTCACTGGTTAGAAATTCTGCGAAATCCCTTTTTGGCAAGGCAAAAGCTTGTGGCAATTACCTAAACTCACAAATGGCGAAATTTGAAGCAATTGAATGCGGTTATGAGGAGGCTTTATTGCTTGATGATAATGGAATGATTGCGGAAGGTAGCGGAGAGTGCTTTTTCATCGTGCGCAATGGCGTGTTAGTTACACCGCCAAGCGATAGCGTGTTAGAATCCATTACGCAGGATTCCATTATTACGATTGCGCAAGATTTGGGAATCAAAGTGGAGCGCAGAAATATCACGCGTGATGAAGTATATATCGCTGATGAGGCGTTTTTCACAGGGACTGCCGCAGAGGTTACGCCGATTCGCGAGTTAGATTCTCGCGTGATTGGTAGTGGGAAGCGGGGAGAAATCACATACAAATTGCAAAATGCGTTTTTTGATGTCGTCTATGGACGCAATCCTAAATATGCGCATTGGCTCACTTATATTAACTAAAGGTTGCTTATGCCGATTGATTTAAATGAACATTTAAGACAAAAGAATAAAAATTATCACAACTCTAATGAGGATAATTCCTCTAACGGCGGTGGTGGCAATGGTGGAAATAATCGGAATCGCGGATTCCAAGCACCTAAAATGCCTAACTTTTCAATGCCAAATGCCAAAAAAATGGCGGGGGTTTATGTCGCGGTCATTTTGATTGTTTTATTCTTTTTACTCAAGCCTTTTACGATTATTAACAGCGGAGAAGTAGGCGTGAAAATTACTACAGGGGAATTTGATCCAACTCCTTTGCAACCGGGCATTCATTTTTATATTCCGGGCATTCAAAAAATTATTGCCGTGAATACAAAAGTTAGAATCGCAGAATTTACGAGCGTGGAGGGTTCTAGTTATCGGAATCGCGATGAGGGAAGTTTGAAAAATCAAGCCATTAGCGTTTTGGATTCTAGGGGTTTGTCCGTGTCTGTGGAACTTGCGGTGCAATATCGGCTAGATCCTTTAAGCGTGCCTCAAACGATTGCGACTTGGGGACAGAATTGGGAGGAGAGAATCATTACTCCCGTGATTCGTGAAATCGTGCGCAATGTTGTAGGAAGCTTTCCCGCAGAGGAGCTACCCACAAAACGTAATGAGATTGCCACACTTATTGACCAAAAATTCCGCGAAAACATTAATGGGCTTGAGAATCGCCCTGTGGAATTGGTTTCTATTCAACTCACAGAAATCGTCTTGCCTGTTGCGATTAAGGAGCAAATTGAACGCGTACAAGTTGCGCGTCAAGAGGCAGAAAGGGCGAGATATGAGGTAGAACGCGCGAAACAAGAAGCGGAGAAAAAAGCCGCCCTTGCAAAAGGTGTTGCAGACGCGACTATTATTGAGGCAGACGCACAAGCTAAAGCGAATCGCTTGATTTCTCAAAGCTTAAATAATCCTCTTTTGCAGTTGCGTCAGATTGAAGTGCAAGGGAAGTTTAATGAGGCATTGCAAAACAATCGTGATGCAAAAATTTTCTTAACTCCCGGTGGTGCAACGCCAAATATTTGGCTAGATTCCAAAGATAATCAACGCGCAACCTCTGTGAGCAATTAAGGGGACATTAAGTGCAAGAAATTTTGGAGCAAATTGCGTGGGAGAAACTTGGTGGCTTGATTCCTGCCGTAGCGCAAGATTATAAAACGCAAGAAGTCTTAATGCTAGGCTTTATGAATCAAGAGGCTTTAAGCCTAAGTTTGCAAAGCGGTTTTGCGCATTATTTTTCGCGCTCCAAGCAGCGCATTTGGAAAAAGGGCGAACAAAGCGGACACACGCAAAAAATCCACGCCCTCGCCCTAGATTGCGATAAGGATAGTCTGCTTTTACAAGTAGAGCAAGAGGGTGTGGCTTGTCATACGGGTGCGAAAAGTTGCTTTTATCGCGCCATTTCTCTTGCGGATTCCACGATAAAAGAGAATCGCGATTCCATTCTTAATACACAGGCAATTTATGGTGCAGTGGATACACTATACCATACGCTTTTAGAACGCAAGGGCGCAGACCCAAAGACTTCCTACACTGCAAAACTCTACCATAAAGGCGAAAATACAATTGCAAAAAAAATTGTGGAGGAAGCTGCAGAGCTTAGCTTTGCCATTAAGGATAGGGATTCTAAAGAGATTATTTATGAAGCGGCGGATTTGCTTTATCACGCGCTTGTGGGCTTAAGCTACCGCGATGTTTCACCCGATTTAGTGAGGCAAGAGATTGTGCGCCGCTTTGGGCTAAGTGGAATCGCGGAAAAAGAATCGCGAGAGGAAAGGTAGTTAAAAGGTTGGATAATCCATTATGAATGAAGTAAAAAATTATTTAATCACTTTAACCAATACAATCCATTATTTTTCTCTACCCGATTATTTAGTGCTTAGTTGCATTTTTTTATTTATTTTGTTGTTTTTTCTCTTGAGTGTAGCATTTCGTTTTAATGCAATTCTTGCAACCTTAACATTTGTTATTAGTGGAGTTTTACTTGTCTCTTCTCCTTTGATTTATCAAAAGATTATGGAATCTTATCTTAAACAGATAGATTTGACACTTTTAAATAATGAAAAATTACATTATGATGATGTGTATTATATTGAGGGGCAATTTACAAATGTTGGAATGTTTGACTTTAGAGGGTGTGTGTTGAGCGTGAATTTTATCCCTGCTGGGCTTAAAAAAATTAAACAACTCAAATACAAGATTAAACCAAAATTTATGCACATAGAAACTTACAAAGTTCCGCTTAAAAAGCTAGAGTCTATGGAGTTTAAACTCATTGTCCCCTCTCCAAAACCCAATACAGAATTTATTTTAGAAACCAAAGGGGCGTGTTATTAAGGGAGGGCAGATGAAAATCGCAATCAGTGTTGGGGATTCTAATGGCGTAGGTTTGGAGATCCTGCTTAAGAATCACAAGGTAATTTCTAAAATCTGCACTCCGCTTTATTGTGCGGATAAAGAGTTGCTGAAGGAAGCGGCTAGAATACTTCAAGTGAAGCTACCCAAACATTTAAAATGCCTTTCTCCCAATATTAAGATTCCTCCTATCCTACCTGCAAAAATCACTCAAGAGAGTGGTGCGTATTCTTATGCTAGTTTTTTGAGTGCGCTCAATCTCACATTGCAAGGTGAAGCCAAGGCACTCGTTACATTGCCAATCCACAAAAAAGCGTGGCAGTTAGCCGGGATTCCTTATGCGGGACATACGGAAGCTTTGCGCGATGTGCTAGGCAAAGATAATAAGGCGATGATGGTGCTAGGTTCTCCTAGGCTTTATGTTGCACTCTTTAGCGACCATATCCCACTTAAAAGTGTGCCAGATTCCATAAATACGGAATCGCTAACGCAGTTTTTGCTAAACCTTGCACCTTTTATCACCAAAGCACCTTGCGGTGTGCTAGGGCTAAATCCTCACGCGGGGGATTTTGGTGTGCTAGGCAAGGAGGAGGAAGCCATTAATGCCGCGATAAAAAATGCTAATGCCGCTTTGGGAAAGGAAGTGTATATCGGCGCACTTGTGCCAGATACCGCTTTTGTCGGGAAGCATTTGCGCTATTATGTGGCGATGTATCACGACCAAGGATTGATTCCGCTTAAGACTTTGTATTTTAAAGAAAGTATTAATCTAACGCTTAACCTTCCCATTATCCGCACTTCTGTGGATCACGGCACAGCGTTTGATATTGCCTATAAGGGTAAGGCGGATTCCACAAGTTATTTAAATGCGGTAAAAGAGGCAGTTTTCCGCGCTAAAAGAGGGGAGAAATTATTGCCTAAAGGAAGAGGAAAATGAGAAAAACCAAAATTGTTTTGTTGGGTGGGAGTAATTCTGTGATAGTTAATGGTTTGCAAAAAGGCTTAAGGCAAGAGAGTATAGAGCTAATTAATCTTGCGCTTGGCGGTACAGATAACTTGCAAAATCTTTTTGAGTTGGTGAATGAAAAAACCAATAAGCACTTTTGGAAGCGGATTTTATCATCATTGAGACAAACATTAATGATTCACATATGATTCCACAAGGGCATAGCCTCCAAACAATAGGGCGGAATCTCTGCTGGTTATGCGAAAAGCTTTATCAACTAAACAAGAAAGTGATTTTCTTGATTCTGCCTTTTGTGTATGATAATCCCGCCTTGAACGCGCTTTTAAAAGCAAACGCAAACCATTATGGCTTCAATATCATAGATATACACAAAGAATATGAAACACAAGGTTTGATTCAGTTTTATAATACGACGGACGTGTATCATCAAATGTATGCGTTAATGCGCTTGGTTGGTGAGAGGATTATAGAATCCTTAAACGCATTTAAACACTTAAAGCCTAATGCAAGCCACATAGAAGTTTTGCCTAAGTTTGCGATTCTATCTCCCATTGAATGTTTGGGCGCGGAATCTCTTACGCCTATACATTATGGTAATTCCATTTATCAAGAAGTAACTTATAAGGTGATGAAAAACGATAAAATCCAATTTCCAAAAGAAGTGGAGGGCTATGCAGTCATAGGGGTTAAGATATGGAATCTTGGTTTAGCGCATAAGGATAGCGCAAGTTTTGTGTTAAGCAATCATAAAACAAAGCTTATCAAAGTCTTTAATAATGGACACTTGCTCGTGCATACTTTGGATTCCGCTTTGGAGGTTGATGAGGAAACTTACTTTAGAATCAACACAGAGAATGAACCAATGACAGAATCTAGTGTGTGGCTTCACAAGGATAGGCAAATTTGTCCTAACATTAACTATGTTAATGTTGTTTGTTTTTACCTTGTGTGTGGAGGTAAGTGGGATTATGAAATTCCTCTTCATATGCAAGTGGAAGTGGAATCCGAATATGACTTCAGCCATATTCTCCCTGATTTTAAGGCGATGAAAGAGATTATTGAGGAATATTGCCAAAGAATGAAGCCAAAACCTGCTGCCCCGCAAATCCACTACCAAAACACTCTAACAGGCGCAACCTTGCGTGTCCAATCTCATCTAGCCTACAAACTTGGACAAGCAATGATTCTAAACTCTCAAAATTTATGGGGAATGATAAGATTACCCTATGTGTTAAGCTATATCAAAGAATCCCACAGAATAGAACAAAAACAATACCAAGAAAAAATCACAAAGAATCCAAAACTAAAACTTCCTCCTTTAGAATCCTATGCAGACTATGAGGAAGCCTTAAAAATAAAAAATTACACTTCTTATAAACTAGGTGAGGGTTTAATTGCCGCGAATCGTGCGGGGGGGGGGGCAATATTGCTTTATTTGCTCAAATCCTTTGTGGCTAAAATCTGCGGTTTAAAGGTAGTGTGAAGCTTGGTGTGTCCTTGTAGGGTAGATACGATGTCCATGTAGAATCTTGCTTGTAAAGATTCTATTGTTGAATCTAATTTTGCTTGATGATAGATTACTGCGAAAAAGCAACACACCGCGTCATTGCGAGAATGCGTAGCATTCGTGGCAATCCATAATCCCGCATACATTAAACTTTACAAAACTTTGCAATTCCAAACTTTTAAGATTCCATTGTGATATTTTTCTTTTTTCATTATTGTAGATTGCTTCGTCATTCGCTTTGCTCATTCCTCGCAATGACGCAATGGTTTTTGTCATTGCGAGGGCTTTGCCCGAAGCAATCCATAATCTTGCATAAAGAAAATTCCACAATGGAATCCTTAAAGAAATGCAGTATTATAGATTGCCACGATTCCTTGCAGAACCTCGCAATGACGAAAAATAAAACACTCTGTTACAAAAATAATGCGGAGTTCTCACAAGCACAGAGAAAAGTTAAATTCTTTTAATCTCTCTTCTACTTTACCAACTTTTCAACAAAGATTTTCTATAATTCCGCAATTTTTTAATCTACTTTGGAGAATCCAATGAGTATCCCTACACTTCAAGATGCACTAAAACTTGATATTGATGGCATTAAAGCACTTAAAAATACATTAAAAGAAAAAATAAAGGCAAGTTCTTTAAACGCCTATATTGGAGAGTTGCAAGATTATGATAGCACACTTTTGCCGATTGCGATTAAGGATAATATCAATGTTAAAGGGTGGGAAATCACTTGTGGAAGTAATATTTTGCAAGGTTATATTGCGCCCTATAATGCTACTGCAATAGAAAATTTGCTAAAAAATGGCTTTTCTCCCTTTGGACGCACAAATATGGACGAATTTGCAATGGGAAGCACGACTGCAAGTAGTTTCTATGGTAAAACACTGAATCCAAAAAATCCCGATAAAGTCCCCGGCGGAAGTAGCGGTGGAAGTGCAGCGGCAGTTGCAGGTGGAATCGCACTTGCGGCACTTGGGAGTGATACAGGTGGAAGCATAAGACAACCCGCTAGTTTTTGTGGTTGCGTGGGATTAAAACCCACTTATGGGAGAGTAAGTCGTTATGGATTGGTTGCGTATAGTTCAAGTTTGGATCAAATTGGACCTATTACGCAGAATGTTACAGATTGTGCGATTCTATATGACGCAATAGCGGGTTATGACAAAATGGATTCTACAAGTGCAAATATAGAATCTCAAAGCACTTTTAAAAATTTAAATCCAAACCGCAAGATGACGATTGCGATTCTGCCAGAGCTTCTAAAAGACGCAGATGCAAATATCCAAAACGCCTATCAAAAAAGCATTGAAGTGTTGAGTAAAAATGGACATAAGATTATTGAAAAAGAAATGCTAGATACAAGCTATATTATTTCTGCCTATTATGTGATTTGCACAGCCGAAGCTAGTTCAAACTTAGCGCGTTTTGATGGTGTGCGTTATGGCAATCGCGCCAAAGAGATTAGCAATCTAAAAGAGTTGTATCTAAAAACGCGCTCACAGGGCTTTGGAGATGAAGTGAAGCGCAGAATCCTGCTTGGCTCTTTTGTTCTAAGCAGCGGTTATTATGATGCTTATTATATCAAGGCACAAAAGGTGCGCACACTGATTGCGCGTCAATACAATGCGATTTTGCAAGATTGTGATGTGATTCTCTCTCCTGTTGCTCCAAGTGTAGCTTTTGGGTTTGAAGATTGCAAAACGCCTTTACAAATGTATTTAGAGGATATTTATACGATTGGGATTAATCTAGCGGGGCTTCCTGCACTCTCGCTTCCTGTAGATGAGGACGAGGGATTGCCCATTGGAATGCAGCTTATTGGCAAAGCATTTAGCGAACAAACCCTGCTTGATTTAGCATTAAATTTAGAAAATACCTTAAAATAAAAGGAGTGGTGATGAGAATTAGAATGCGCGCATTGACATTTGAAGATGTTTTGTTGGTCCCTAGTTATTCAGAAATTTTACCTAAAGAAGTGTCTTTACGAACGAAATTTTCTCGCAATATATCCTTGAATGCCCCCTTAGTTTCTGCTGCAATGGATACCGTTACAGAATATAGCACTGCAATCGCAATGGCAAGACTTGGAGGGATTGGGATTATCCATAAAAATATGGACGAAAACTCCCAAGTTGCACAAATCAAAAAAGTAAAAAAAAGCGAAAGCGGAGTGATTATTGACCCTATCTATATCAGCCCTAATTCTACTTTATTTCAGGCTAAGGCTATTACGGATAATTACAAAATTTCTGGTGTGCCTGTGGTAGATGATAAGGGAAATTTGATTGGAATCTTAACCAATCGGGATATGCGTTTTGAGACGGATTTAAGTCGCCATGTTAAAGAAGTAATGACGAAAGCTCCATTAATCACTGCTAAAGTGGGAACGAGTTTGGAAGAAGCGCGTAATATTATGAATAAGCATAAAATTGAAAAATTACCTATTGTTAATGAAAAGGGAATCCTTAAAGGATTGATTACTATTAAAGATATTCAAAAGCGTATTGAGTATCCGAATTCCAACAAAGATGACTTTGGACGCTTACGCGTGGGGGCAGCGATAGGAGTTTTTCAGTATGATAGAGCAAAAGCACTTGTGGATGCGGGGGTTGATGTGCTTGTGTTGGATTCTGCACACGGGCATAGCAAGGGAATCATAGAGAGCGTGAAAGAAATCAAGAAGCATTTAGCGGTGGATATTGTTGCGGGAAATGTTGCGACAAGTGAGGGCGCAAAAGCATTGATAGACGCGGGGGCTGATGGCGTGAAAGTAGGTATTGGACCGGGAAGTATTTGCACAACTAGAATTGTTGCGGGTGTGGGTGTGCCACAAATCTCTGCGATTGATGAGGTAGCAAAAGTCTGCCAAAAAGCAGGGATTCCTGTCATCGCCGATGGTGGAATCAAATATTCTGGAGATATTGCTAAGGCTTTGGCAGCAGGTGCTTCTAGTGTAATGATTGGAAGTATGTTGGCAGGAACAGAAGAATCCCCGGGAGAGACTATTATTTATCAAGGACGGCAATATAAAAACTATCGCGGTATGGGAAGCTTGGGGGCTATGAATAAGGGGAGTGCGGATAGATATTTTCAAGAGGGAACAGCACAAGAAAAGCTTGTGCCAGAAGGGATTGAGGGGCGTGTGCCTTATAGAGGAAAGATAGCAGATGTGATTCATCAAATGCTAGGTGGTTTGCGTTCCTCTATGGGGTATTTGGGAGCAAAAGATATTGAAGCCTTATGGGAAAAAGCAGAATTTGTAGAAATTACACAAAGTGGGCTTAGAGAATCGCACGTGCATGATGTGATGATTACTAGAGAAGCACCCAATTATCATATCAATCATTAGGAGCATAAGTGGCAAAATTACTCTTTGGTTATAGTTTGTACCACGCAACATCGCAGGATTATGAAAGAATTTTAACCAAACTGCGCACAGAGTTTAGCGCAAATAAGCCGGATATTTATTTAAATAATCCAGAATATTTACTTTTTGTTACCACGAGCGTCGAGTGGCAAAAGGAAATTGTGGGCTTGATTGCAAGGCTTAAGGAGTTTGTGAATACAGAGATAGAAACTTTGCGCAATCAAGGGAGCAATGCACACATTGTTTATCGTTTTGGAATCTTGGAAATGGAAAGTGCGCTGTTTCAATTCCCACCGGATTTGGAAGATGATGAGGAAGAATAAAAGTCTGTGTAAAGTTTCAATCTAGTTATAAAAAGAGATGAGATAAATGATTTTTAGGTGGATTGCGATAATTTCAGCTTGTTTAGCCGTAGCTTTGCCTATTGGAACACTATTTTATATGTTAGCGTATATGGAAACAGGCGGAGCAAGTGGGATTCCTTTAGCATACTCTATACTATTTGCACCTATTGTATTTGGGATAGGTCTTATTTTGGGCGCAATTTTGCAAGGCATTTATAATTTTGTCAGTGCAAAAAGCTTGTTTAAAAAACTAGAGGGATACACTATTTTTCGTGATGAAAATGGCAGTTTTCTTGTCTTTTTTGAACAAAAAAAGATTTCTCATAGATTAGAAATTAAACTTTTAGAGGGTATGCGCTACTTTATAAAACATAGCATTATACAAAATCAAAATTGGTGTGAGAAGTTTTCACAAGAAGTTTCTATTGATAAACCCATACGCAATACATCAAGTTTAGATGTGAATTTGAGGTTAAATATACACTGGGAGGCAATTTTTACTTTTGTTCGTTTTTGCGCTTCTTTGCCTTTAGATGATTCTCAAATGATTTTACTCCATCGTGGCTCATTTGTCAATTGGGAGATTCCACTTTTAAATGATAGTGAGATTCCCAAAGAAATTCAGCTTTTGCAAAGGCAAGATAGCAAGACCAAGATTAAGCGATTTTTTGGCATTATGGGGGTTATTCTTGCACCTGTGCTTTGCTTTTATTTGTATTTGCAGAGTGCTTTTTATCCTTGTAGTATTTATAATGCAGTAAGCAAAGGTGATACAAAAAAGATAGAGAGGCTTTTAAAAAGCGGAGTAAATCCAAATGTAAAATGTCAAACCGGAGGAGTAATAGCTGACATCTTAGAGTATATATTTTTCCCATCAAGTGAAAAATCAGGACAAACCCCACTTGATAGAGCAATACAAGATATGAAAAAGGCTTATAGTTTGTGGGGAAGCCCTATTATAAGTAATGATATTATCACACTTCTTATAGAATCTGGAGCAGTGATAGAAAAAGGGAAAATTGATTATTTACCGCTTGTTTTTGAATATGCTTCTAAAGAAGTGATTGAGCTATTTTTAGCTAAAGGGGCATTCAATGGCAGTGAGAAACAAAGTAAATCCATAGTGCTTTCAGCCTTAGGTAGAAGTGCAGAAAATATACAAGAATATGAGGAAATCGCAGAGTTGGCATTAGGCTTAGTGCAATCCAAAGAACTTAAGCAAGAATATTTAGATAGAGTCTTTTTGTATTGGAGCTATTCTACAAACAAAATGGCTGTATTATTAAAGCAAGGTGCTAATATTAATGCCACAGACAAAAATGGAGAAAGTAAGCTTATGGAAGTTTTAAGAGCCATACCATTTACTAGAAATGCAGAAGAAATTATTTTTCTTATACACAATGGTATAGATGTGAATATTAAAAATAAACATTCCAATATCACTGCACTTGATATTATAAATAGGCAGAAGCAAAAATATGAATATGACAAGGCAAGTGGTGAAGTCATAGAGAAGCTACTCTACGAAAAAGGTGCAAAAAGTGGTGCGCAATTACCAAAATAAAGGAGGCAAAATGAAAATCTATAAGATTATGTGTATTGTCGCAATATGTTTGGGGGCATTTGCGCTTAATAGTTGCACAGATTCTCAAAAACATACCTATCAGTCAAAGGGATAGAGATGAGCTAGTAGAGCTTGTGCGTGATGAGAATATAAAGCTCAATGAAATTGATGCGGGTGTTATTACAGATAGGAGCTTTCTTTTTGCTCGTTTTAGCACAGAGCAGTGCCACGACTTATTTGTAGAGCATTTAAACAGATAGAATCTTTTGTAATTCTTGCTATTGAGGAGTAAGTAGCACAAAAAGGAGAGTTATGCTCCCACAGATGCAGAGAGAGAAAACATTGAAACTAACCTCATAGCGCAATGGGAGACAAAGAAATAGGAGTTTAATCAGCCACTTAATGCTTGGATTTAGATTGAATACAAGATTCTACATAGTTGTAGCATTGTTGCAAAAATTGTGCTATCTAGTTTTTTAAGGCAAATAACTTTTTTAAACTCTCACTCACAGCTCCGTCTTAAGAGTTGCGCCATTTGCCGCATTGCTGACAAGCAAGGAATATCGCTTCAACCATTTGCTTTTGATTTCTTTTTTGATGGGCTTCCATTGTGCGCGGCGAGATTCCAAAATAGCGGAATCCACGAGCAATTCCAATGTGCCTTTTGAAACAGAAATTGCAATTTTGTCTCCGTCCTCAATGAGTGCAATCAAGCCCCCCTCTGCCGCTTCGGGGCTAATATGCCCGATACAGCCCCCACGCGTTGCCCCGCTAAAGCGTCCGTCCGTAATGAGCGCGACTGATTCTCCTAAGCCCATTCCCATAATAAGGCTTGTGGGGGTTAGCATTTCTTGCATTCCCGGTCCCCCTTTGGGTCCCTCATAGCGGATTACTACGACATTTCCCGCTTTCACCTTGCCTCCGGCTATGCCTTTAATTGCTTCCTCTTGGGAGTTAAAGCACACCGCACTTCCCTCAAATTCTTTCATAGATTCCGCCACTGCGGCGACTTTTAGCACTGCGCCCTCACGCGCGAGATTGCCATAAAGAATCTTTAGCCCACCCACTTGTGAGTAAGCATTTTCATTGTGGCGAATAATATTGGAATCTACAATCTGTGTGTTTGCAATGCGTTCTCCCAAAGTCTCACCCGTAATCGTGAGCGCGTCAATTTTAAGGCAATCACCCCTTTTAGAAATTTCATTCATCACCGCACTCACGCCTCCCGCGCGGTTAATGTCTTCCATATGAATCGTGCTTAACGCAGGGGCGATTTTAGCGATATGTGCCACTTGAGAGGCGATTGCGTTGATAGAATCTAGGTTAAAATCCACCTCCGCTTCTTTGGCGATTGCGAGCATATGCAAGATTGTATTCGTGCTTCCACCCATTGCCATATCCACAACAAAGGCATTATGCACGGCTTTTTGGTTCAAAATATTGCGGAATCTAAACTTTTCGCTTTTCTCCTCATCAAGCGCAATCTCCACGATTCTGCGCGCTGCTTTGCGCAAAAGCTCCTCGCGTTCCTTGCTAAGGGCTAGAATCGTCCCATTTCCGGGCAATGCCACGCCCATAGCCTCACAAAGCGTATTCATAGAGTTTGCAGTAAACATTCCGCTACAACTCCCACCTCCCGGACACGCATTGCATTCTATTTCGTGTAGTCTTTTTTCACTAATCTTACCCTCGCTAAACGCACCCACCGCTTCAAAGGCAGAGTTTAAATCTAGTATTGTGCCGTCCTCTAGCTTCCCGGCTTTCATAGGACCGCCACTCACAAAGATTGTCGGCACATTCACACGCAAAGCACCCATAAGCATTCCGGGCACGATTTTATCGCAGTTTGGGATACAAATCATCGCGTCCAAGCTATGCGCATTCATCATCGTTTCAATGGAATCCGCAATCAACTCACGGCTTGGCAAGGAGTAGAGCATACCGCTATGCCCCATTGCGATTCCGTCATCTACGCCGATTGTGTTAAACTCAAACGGCACTCCCCCCGCAGCACGAATCTCCTCTTTAATAATCTGTGCATAGCGGTTTAAGAAAAAATGTCCGGGAATAATGTCAATATAACTATTTGCAATGCCGATAAAGGGCTTGTTGAAATCCTCATCTTTTAGCCCTGTGGCGCGCAGTAGGCTTCTGTGTGGGGCTCTTTGGAATCCCTTTTTAATGGTGTCGCTTCGCATAAAATCTCCTTAAGAAAAGTTTGCGCGATTTTAGCAAGTTTTAGTTTAAGCAATGATTTAGGAAATAGGAATTATTTTAGTAGTTTGGGTTCAAAGGATTCCTCAAGGCTAATAAGCATTTTATGATTGTATCGGAGATTTGGGGTAATGGAAGCATTCAAAAGGCTTTGGATTCTCTGTGGGTCTTTCTCTCTTTGTGTTAGTCGCTTCAATCTCGCCTCTTGGCTTACTTGAGTAAGGTTAAAATATCAGCAAAATCTAAGCGATTTGCGCTTGCGCCAATACAAAAAACAAGTTTCACATAAAAAGGGAGGAATTTTAAAAAAGGCTTGCAATTATCCATTTTTTGCGGGGGGGGGGATTTTTAGCTTTGGACGAGCAATGAAGAGATTAAGACTCATTACATTGTCATCAATCACTGCGATTTGATAAGGCTTAAAATCACCAAAGCCTTTCTTTCTTATTTTACCACCGAGTGTGCTTTTGCCACTGCCACAAGCCCCACAAATCGCAATTTTGATTTTGCCCTCGGGGGGGGGGGGATTTTGATAGAATCTCTTTGCAAAGCGCATTGAGTTTTTCATAAAATTCTGTCATTTTAACTCCTTAGAATCCTTGATTCTCATACTATTCCCCACTACAAGCAGGGAGCTAAGCGACATAGAGAGTGCGGCAATGAGTGGAATCACAAAACCCGCCATTGCAAGAGGAATCGTGAGTGCGTTATACACAAGAGAGATTCCAAGATTTTGCACAATAAAGCGATAAGTGCGCCGCCCAAGCCTGAAAGATTCCAACACGCCTTGCATACTATCATCAAGCACCACCACATCACTCACGCTAATGGCTAAGTCTATGCCCCCACCCATTGCGATGGCAATATCGCTTTTGCCCAGCGCAATGGAATCGTTAATGCCATCCCCCGCCATCACAACGATTTTACCCTCTTTGTGTAGCTTGTCTATGAAATTTGCCTTATCTAGCGGACTTTGTGCGGCGTAATATTCTGTAATTCCAACAACTTGCGCAACACTTTGACACGCCCCCGCATTATCACCGCTTAAAAGTATGCAGGTAATTCCTTTTTGCTGCAATGCAGCAATCGTCTCTTTTGCGTCCTCTTTGAGTGTGTCTTGCAGGGTATATTCTGCTAGAATCTTAGCGTTTTTTGCAAAATAAAAGACACTCTGTGTATTTTGTAGAGGGCTTGGAATCTCTACATTGTGTTCTTGTAAGAGTGCCAAATTTCCGCCCAAATAAGTATCCCCTTGCACCTCCGCCTTGATTCCACGCGCATTGATTTGTAGCATAGAATCCAAAGGAATCTTAGCTTGTGCGCTCGTTTGCTTTGTTTGCCCAATAAACTCTAGCACCGCCTTGCTAATGGGGTGGGCGTTTTGCGTGAGCATAGAATATAGGATTCCACAATCTTTAGAATCTAGCGCATTTTGCGCGTTAAAATACTGCACATTTAAAACTTTGAGTTGTCCCTTTGTTAATGTTCCTGTTTTATCTAAAACGAGCGTGTCCGCTTTTGCAATCGTCTCTAAGAAGCGCGCCTCTTTAAAGAGGATTCTATGTTTTAAGGCTTCGCCAAGCCCTATTAAAGAGGCAATGGGCGTTGCAAGGGCGAGTGCGCAAGGACAAGCAATGATAATCACAGAAATCATCACCATTAAAGAGCGTTCAAAGGGCGCATTAAGTAGAGATTCCCAAACCAAAAAAGTGCTAAAAGCAAGGGAGAGAATCACAAGCGAGAAGTAGCGCGAAATACGATTCGCCGCTTCTTGAATCTTGGGACGCGCATTAAGGGAATTTTCTACTAACGCGACAATTTTCATCATTAAGGAATCTTTGAAAACCTTGCTAACTTGATAATTAAAGGGGCAATTCAGAGCCAAAGAACCAGAATAAATGGAATCTCCCGCGCTTTTGATTTGCGGTAAGGATTCCCCGCTCATTGCGCTTTCATCACAAAGGGCTTCTGCACTTAGCAAAACCCCATCTAGCGCAACGCGCTCCCCCGGTCGCACTTGCACAATATCCCCGATGCGCACGGATTCTATGGCAATTTCTTGGAAGTCTTGCGTGAGGTTGGAATCCCCAGCATTTTTAGCCTCTTCTATCTTTGGGGATTCTGTGTTTTGTGGAGTTTGTAGCACCCGCACACTAAGGGGCATTTGCGCATTGAGTTTATCTAGGCTATCCACCGCACTTTTCTTGCCCCGCACCTCTAAAAATTTCCCAATTAGCACAAAGGTAACAATCATCGCAACAGATTCAAAATAAGTCTCACCGCCCTTGAAACTCGCATAAATAGAATAAAGATAAGCCAAAGTCGCCCCGCTAATCACAAGCAAATCCATATTGGGCGTTTTAAATTTCAAAGCAGCCCAAGCCCCGCGCCAAAACACGATTCCGCTAAAAAACAGCACAGGCGTGGAGAGCGCAAACCCTGCGAAGTTTAGAATATTACGCATTTCCTGCGAGATTCCACTAAAATATCCCGCGTATTGCGCCACCGCAATCCACATAATATTCATCACACAAAAGATTCCCACCACCATTTTAATGTAATAATCGCGCTTTTCTTTGTTTGCGTAAGCCTCCTGCAAACGCGGGTCGTAGGCGTGTGCGTCATAGCCGATATTGCGAATTGTTTGGATAATTTCAGAGATTTTAATCTGCTTTGGGTTATAAAGAATTGTAGCTTTATTGTTGGTGTAGTTGATATTCACTTGCACGATTCCATTGGTTTTGGCTAAAATTTTTTCATTCAGCCATACACAAGCGATACAATGGATTCTCTCCAAAATTAATGAAATCTCGCACAAATCCTCTTTCACACTCACATAACGTTCAAAAAAGGGCACAGAATCAAAGGAATCTAGGCTTTCATTTTTTAAAATTTCCTTTGCAGGTTCTAGGGTGTTGTTGCCTAGCTTGTTATAAAAATCCTCCAAACCCTCGCTATTTAGGAGTTTATAAACACCCTCACAACCCTTGCAGCAAAAATATTTCTCTGCATTGCCAATTTTGCTTTTCAGTAGCACCTTTTCATCAAATTCCAAATGGCAGTGGTCGCAAACTCGCTTCATAAAATCCCTAGAAAATAAAAGGCACCACGCCCAAAAAGGTGATACATAGCAATCCACCGCTAATTTTATCCCAATGTCCTTGCACGAGGACAAGCAGCAAATACACCAAGAATCCCGCACTTAATCCAATCGTAATGGAGGAGGTTAGAGGCATTAAGAGAATGATGAAAAAACTTGCAATCAAAGAATCCGTGTCGCTAAAATCAATATGGGAAATCTCCAAAAACATAAATGCACCAATTACAACTAAAATAGGATAAATCGCAAAGGAGGGAATGCTTAAAAACAAGGGCAAAATAAAAAGCGTCAAACAAAAAAACAACGCTGTAAATACCGCGCTAAGCCCACTTCGTCCTCCTGTAGCAGTGCCACTGACAGATTCTAAAAAGCTTGTTGTGGTGGAAGTGCCAAGAAGCCCCCCTGCCATTGTTGCCATTGCATCAACTTGCAAAGTGCGCTCTAGCGGTGTATCGCGCTCTGTATGGTCTAAGCCATAAAACAAATTTGCCTTGATTCCAATCCCAGAGAGTGTGCCTAAGGAATCAAACAAATCCGTAACCATTAGCATTAAAATCACGGGGACAAAGGTAAATTTTAAAATGCCAACCACATCTAATTCTAGCGCAATCGGCGCAATGGAAGCGGGAGAGGAAAAGATTTGCGTGGGGGCTTGTGCGATTCCAAAGACAAATCCTATTCCGCTAAGCAACGCAATTGTAAGGATAAACGCGCCTTTGATTTTTAAAACATACAATACAAGCGCAACGATGATTCCAAAAATTCCTAAAAGTGTTGAAATCTGGCTTAAATCGCCAAGCAATAAATTATCATTTTGGAATGTGAAGATGCCTAAGCCTTTTAACCCAATGGTTGCAAGAAATGCGCCTAGCCCTACACAAAGCGCAAAACGCAGGTTTTTAGGGATAGATTGCAGAATCCAAACCCTAAAATTACTCAAGGAAATGAGGGTAAAAATCAATCCCGAAACAAATACGATTCCCAAGCCTTGCTGCCACGAGATTCCATAACCTTGCACAATGCCATAAGTAAAATACGCATTTAAGCCCATTCCCACACTCATCGCAATGGGTGTGTTCGCATAGATTCCACACACAAAAGTAGAGAGAATCGTAATAAGTGTGATTGCAGTAATTAGGGCTTCTTTAGGCATTCCTGCTTGGGAGAGAATCTCTGTGGAAACTGGAATCACATAGAGCATTGAGAGAAAAATCGTAAAACCCGCTAGAAATTCTGTTTTAATATTGCTCCCTTTAGACGGAAGCTGAAAATACTGCTCCACGCACTGCTTTAGGTTTAAAGGGTTGCACTTGTGGCATTTTTTCATTTGTTGCTTAGGGTTTTGCGATTCTTTATTGGTCATTATTGCCCTATGCGTTGGGTTCAAATTGTTTTAAAAACTTTTTGAGATTTCGCCCTGCTTGTCGGATTCTATTTTCATTTTCTATTAAAGCAATGCGCACATAATGGTCTCCGTGATTGCCAAAGCCAATACCCGGACTTACCGCGATTTTTGCCTCCTGCAAAAGCCACTTAGAAAACTCCATACTGCCTAAATGCTTCACACTTTCTGGAATCTCCGCCCAAATAAACATACTCGCCTTTGGTTTTGTCATTTTCCACCCTGCCGCTCCAAAGCTATCAATGAGCACTTCCATACGATGTTCGTATTTGTTTGCAATCTCTTGCACACAAGTTTGGTCGCCATTTAAGGCAATCGTAGCGGCAATTTGAATCGGCGTGTAAAGCCCATAATCTAGCCACGATTTAATTTTTTGCAATGCGCCAATGAGTTTTTCATTTCCCACCACGCAACCCACGCGCCAACCTGCCATATTGTAGCTTTTAGAAAGCGTGTAAGATTCCACTGCTACATCTAGCGCACCTTCTACCTCAAAAATAGAGGGCGCAACATAGCCATCAAAACTTAAATCCGCATAGGCAATGTCATTAATAATATAAAATCGCTCTTTTTTTGCCAATGCCACAAGTCTTTCATAGAAGCTTTTATAAACAACTACGGTAGTGGGATTGTGTGGAAAATTTGTTACGACAAACTTGGGCTTTGGCATTGTATTGTGCAAGGCTTTCTCCAAACTTGCAAAATACGCGTCCTCATCTAGTTCGTATTTTTCATTCCATTTTAGCCCAAAAGTCGCGACATTCGCACCCGCTAAAATAAAGGCGTAGTAATGAATCGGATAAGCGGGTTCTGCAACAATAGCAGTATCGCCCGGATTCGTAATGGCTTGGACTAAATGCACATAGCCCTCTTTAGAACCCATTGCGATACACACTTGCATATCGGGGTCTAATGCGATTCCATATTTGCGTTGATAGGTATCTGCAACAGCAAGGCGTAATTTATAGATTCCTTTACTCGCAGAATAGCCGTGATTTTTTGGTTTATGTGCTGCTTCGCAAAGCTTATCCACAATATGTTCTGGAGTTGCTCCATCGGGATTCCCCATACTAAAATCAATGACATCTTCACCCTCTTGGCGCATTTTTAATTTAATTTCATTGATTGCAGCAAAAACATACTTTGGCAGTCTTTTGATTTTTTCAAATTCAATTTCGTCAAACATTTTTTCTCCTCGTTTAGATTGTTATTTTAGTGTTATATCTAAGCCATTTTTAATTGTGATGGGTAGAAAAGTATCTGTAATTTTTACAAATATTGCTCCTTTTGGAATCTCCTTTTGGATTATTTGTAAAGTTTTTTGACTGCTGATGATTTCTAGGATATTAAGATTTTTATCAAAGAATATGAGCTTGGGATACCATAAGATTCCATTGCTTGATTTAACTTCTAAACGAGTGCCATTGCTGATTTGATACCAATATTCCCCTTTTAGATTCGCCTTTTGGTTTGTTTGGCTAGGTGTTAATTGTGTGGCTTTTGGATATGCGAAAGTGGTATTTGTGATTGCATAATTCCATTGATAAATGCTATTGCGTTCAATATTTTGAACTTTGTAACCATAGTCAGATAATTTTTCCTGTAGTAGGGTAGGGTCAATGGCATATTCTGTATTCATTGAAAGAATAAATTTAAATTGTCGCCCATCTAACATACTTTCTTTGAGCAAAAAGTAATAATATCCCATTTCGTTTAATATGTCATACAATACGCTTGTGAAAGTTGTTGGATTTTCTTGGATACTGAAAGTAACTTCAAGCTCTCTTGGTTGTTTGAAAGTTAGTTTGAGTAGCCCATTTTGTTTTAGGGTTTTAGAAATTTTATATAAATCAGGCTGTCCTTGCTTATCCAAAAAATAACCTTGATTGCTAAAAAGTCTTTGGATAAACTTTTGGTTTGTCTGATACTCTTGTGCGCCTAGAAGTTGTATGACTTTATAATCAATAGGATTTTGCAAGGAAGTTTGCGCATAAACATTGCTGACAAACAAACCAATCATTGCAAGGATAAACCATTTGCAAGTGTTTTTTACCATCCTAATCCCTTAGTGTGTTGATTGTATTGTGCAAGTGTGATTTGGCTAAAGTTTCCTGCTTCATCTACCATAAAAAGCATTTTTTCTGCTTGGTTGTAATTGGTTAGCTCACCATTGCTATTTAAATCAAGCATTCCATGTCCTGTGATAATCGTCTGCGGACGCGTTAAGTCTATCTCTAAGGCAGTGCTTGTGAGTAGGGAGGTTTTTTTGCGTGTATCTAAATAAACGATTCCAACCCACACATTAGAACGGGGGATAATTTCTAATTTGTGTTTTGTGGTTGAAATAGTATTGTTTTGCGTGTTTTGCGTAGTTTGCAAAGAATCTTGCCCCCCATTTTTTGGTTGAGAATTGATGGGTGCAGAGGCAGAAGCGTCTAGGGAATTATTGGTTGGTAGTGGTTCGGAATTAGCAAGTGTTTTAGTGTTTCCTTCGCCAATAGTGGAGTTATTCTCAACATTGCTTGTAGCATTCTCCTCCGTAGCAGGAGCAATGGTTTGCGATTCTGTCTGTGGTGGTTCTTGTGAAGTTATGGCGTCTGTAATCTTGACAGAATTGTTGGAAAAATTAGTATAAACATAGAATCCAACACCTAACAATACAAGAATAATTGCACTTGCAATAATGTAGGTTTTGGAATTATTTTGTCCTGTTATCTCGTGCGTGATTTTGAAATTAATCACAGATTCTAGGTTCTCCGGATTTGGTTCTTGGTTGTTGTTGCAAAACTCATTGTATTCTTCTTGCCATTTTTGTAAATCCACATTATATTCTCTCTCTAAAATTTTTATAAGCCCAATAGTGGTTGTATGGTCTTTAAGTTCTGCAAAGTTGGAATCCAAAATATTTTGGATTTTATTTAACGCCATGTGCGTATGCTTTGAAATTTCTCTTGCGCCAATATTTTTTAATTTTTCAATATCTTCCATTTAGAATCCTATCTATTAAAATTGCACCAGCTACGCTGACATTGAGAGAATCAAATTCTCTTTTTTGTAGAATCGCTAGATTTTTATCCATTTTTTTTAAGATTTTATTGCTTAAGCCCTCTCCCTCATTGCCTAGAAATAATGCTATTTTTCCGCTTGGCGTTTGCATTAGGTTTGTGCCTTGTGCGTTTGTTCCATAAAGGGTAAAATGGGCTAATTTCAATTCATTTGCCACATCTAACGCATTATGTATCACAGCAAAAGGCATATCTAGTAATGCCCCAGCACTCGCGCGTAAAACACCCTCTTGCTTAAAATCCTTTAAGCCGCAAATTACGATTCCATTCACTCCTAGCACATAGGCAGTGCGAAAGAGTGCGCCAATATTGCCTACATCGCTGATTCCACAAAGCACAAGCACAAAGTCCATAGCCTTTATTGCGTTAAACTCTAATGGCACTAGAGGTGTAATCTCTAGCAAATAGCCCTGATGATTTCCGCCTTTTGCTAAAGCTTGTGCTTTTTTGGAATCCACGCGCAAAAGCGGGACATTCAGCTTAGCAAATGCACTAAATTGCTTCTTGTCAATCTCTTTTGCGAGATAAATGCTTTGGATTTTTGCGCTATGATTTGCTAAGATATATTCCGCAATGCGTTTTCCATAAACAATCATTGATTTTATCCTATTTTTTCTTAAAATTTTTGTTTATTTTATTTTATTTTATCAATAGTTGATAATATTCACTTGCATTTCCGCCTTTTAATTTCGCTAGAATCTTAGCTTTTATTTTAGGTGGAATCTCTAGGCTTAATAACATTTCTTGTGTTAAAACATTCTCGTTGGTATCCAATGGCGCACCGCTTACCACTATCACCCATTCTCCTTTAAGCAATGCGGAATCCTTAGAGCTATGCTGCGTTAAAGATTCTTGGATTTGCGCTAAAGTGCCTTGAAAGGTTTGTTGATACTTTTTTGTCAATTCTTTTGCTAAAAACACTTGCCGATTTTTATCCACTTGTGCCATTAATTCCAAGCTTTCAAGTAAGCGGTGAGGCGATTCATAAAAAATTGTTGGATAAGGATTTTTTAATGCGTTTGCAAGGTATTGTGTGCGTTCTTTTAGCTTATGTGGAGGGAATCCCAAAAAACAAAATTCTTTCTCCACGATTCCACTAAAGGCAACAACAAGTGTTACCGCACTAATTCCACCTAAAACCTCATAGGGCAGATTGTGTGTTTGCAAATATCGGACAAGCTCCACGCCCGGGTCGCTGATACAAGGCATTCCTGCATCACTTAAAAAACCAATGTTTTGACTGAAAAACTCTAAGGAAATTTGGCTTAAAAATTGTGTTTGGTTATGCGTGTGAAAGGCAAAATATTGATAGTCTTTGAGTGGCAGAAGTCCGCGCTCCACTAGAAGCGAGATTAACTTTTTGCTCACTCTTGTATCCTCACACAAAAGCACCTCGCATTCTCTCAAGGCTTCTAATGTGCGGAGTGTAATGTCTTGTAGGTTACCAATGGGTGTAGGCAGAAAAGTAACCATATCCCAATCAATGAGTTATTTTAGATTGTATCTTTGTTTAAACTTCTCAACTCTTCCAGTTGCATCAACTACCTTGTCAGAACCTGTGTAAAAAGGGTGGCAAAAGGAGGAAATATCAATTCTTAATGTGGGTTTTGTGCTTAAAACTTCAATTTCTTTGCCACTTGTAACGCAAGTTACTTTGCAGGGGACATATTCAGGGTGGATTCCTTTTTTCATCATAACAGCCTTTAAAATTTAAATAAAATGAAGCGCAAATCATATCTAAAAAATACTAAGATTTAGCATAAATTTTAAAATTCTTTAGCATATTTTTGTTAATATCTTTTTTTAGAAATTTTGAAATTGGAGCAAAGATGATTACACCACGCACTTTAAGCGGCTTTAAAGACCGCTTGCCCAAAGAATCTTATGCAAAATCAAAAATGCTCAAGCGCATTGTGGAATCCTTTGAAGCATTTGGTTTCTCTCCTATTGAAACCCCGCATTTAGAATATGCAGAGATTCTAAAAAAGCAAGGGAGTGAGGAGATTCAAAAGGAAATGTATCACTTCTTAGACCACGGAGGACGCGAGGTTGCATTGCGGTTTGATTTAACCGTTCCTTTGGCGCGTTTTATTTCGCAATACAAAAACGAGCTTGGTTTGCCTTTTAAGCGGTATTGTATTGGCAATGTGTTTCGCGGGGAACGCGCACAAAAAGGGCGTTATAGGGAATTTACGCAATGCGATTTTGATTTTATTGGCACACAAAGCATAGGAAGTGATGCGGAGATTGTGCAAGTGATTTATCAGACTTTGCGCCATTTGGGTGTGGAGAGATTCACGATTGCTTTGAATCATCGCAAAATTTTTAATGGCTTGATGGAATCTTTAGGCGCGGAATCGCAAACGATTGAAACCTTAAGAATCCTTGATAAGATTGATAAGATTGGGCGGGAGAGCGTGTGTGAGGAATTACAAAGTAAAACGACTCTCAAGGGCGCGGATATTACAATGCTTTTGGATTTTATTGCGCAAAAGCAAGAGGGCAGTGCGCTAGAGTTTTTAGGTAAATTGGAATCCTTTAGTGCAAACGCGGTATTTCAGCAGGGCATTAGTGAATTAAAGGAACTTTGCAAACTGCTTCGTTCGCTGCTTCCACAAGAATTTTATCACATCAATCTCTCTATTGCGCGTGGGCTTGGGTATTACACCGGAATCATTTATGAGACGACATTAGGGGATTTGCCCACATTGGGTTCTGTTTGCTCGGGTGGGCGTTACGATAATTTGACGCAAAATTTCTCTAGCGATTCCCTCAGTGGTGTGGGGGCTAGTATCGGGCTAGATAGGTTGCTTGCAGGATTAGAGGAGCTAGGATTAATCAAGGGTAATGCAAATGTTGCAAATGCCTTGCTGATTCCGCTGCATTCGCTAGAGTATGGCTATTTTGTGGCACAGAATTTGCGGAATCTTGGCTTAAAAATTGAGGTGTATCCCGAAGTTGTAAAACCTAAAAAATCCTTTGCGTATGCGAATGCTAAGGGTTATAAATATGTGATTGTGCTAGGGGAGGAGGAGGAAGCACAAAAGACTTATACGCTCAAAAATATGGAAAGCGGAGAGCAAAAAAATCATTTGAGTTTAGAATCCCTCGTGGAGTGTTTGCGGGTTGTAGAATCTTAAGTGCGCCCTTGTGGGGTAAGAATTAGGAATCTTCACTACTGCACCCTTATGAGATTCTGCATTAGTGGAAACAGGGATTCCACTCTGTCCTTGCGAGAAGTCGCAGGACTTCGTGGTGTGTATTTGTGATAGTAAATTTACCCGCTTTAATGCAAATCCACAACTTTAAATTGCCTTGATGTTGCTTGCTTTGTCATTGCGAGAAAATTTGAAAAATTTTCGTGGCAATCTATAATGTTGCACCTCCTTAAAAGATTCCATCGTAAAGATTACTTTATACAAGATTATAGATTGCTTCGTTGCTCCGCGCCTCGCAAGGACAGAAACCAAAGTATCCGCATTTTGACGCACTTAAAAGAAGCGTGTAAAATCGTGAATTTTTGGAATTTTTAATATTGCAAGTAAGCATAAAGCTTACCTGCTAAGGATAAGATTTAAATGTGGAGAGATTTTGTGTAGTTTTTCACAGAATCTATCCCTTGTGCTTTTGCGTTTGCAAGGCTTGTAGAGACAAATTCCCAATGAATATGACTGAAAAACTTTTCTAAATACGCAGGACGCGCGTTTCTGTGGTCAATGTAATAAGCGTGTTCCCACACATCTACGACAAGCACAGGAATTAATCCCTCTGTTACAGGAGTTTGCGCATTGCTTGTTTGTTTGATTTCTAGCTTGTTAGCATTTGGATTCCATACAACCCAGCACCAACCAGAGCCAAAAAGTGTTGTAGCGGCGTTTAAAAAGGTTTCTTTAAACTTTTCTAGCCCACCAAAACTTGTTTGGATAGCTTCTTCTAGTTCTGCGCTTTTGCTGCTTGTATTTGGGCTAACGCAATCCCAATAAAAGTCGTGATTATACACTTGTGCCGCGTTGTTAAACACGCCTCCTTGTGATTTTGTTAGAATCTCAAATAAGCCTTTGCTTTCAAACTCCGTTCCTTTAATCAAATTGTTTAGATTGTTGATGTAGGTTTGGTGGTGTTTGCCGTGATGATATTCGCAGGTTTCTTTACTAATAAAGCCTGTAATCTCGGTAAATGGTAATTTGCGTAATTGAAACATAATGAATCCTTAAAAAATAAATTAAAACATAAAGTTTTGAAATGAGATTCTAACATAATTAAAATAAAATTGTCCTCTAAAGATTCCTTGAATTCTTAAACAAAAATTTTGTAAAATTGCTTCATTTTGTTTTATATAAGGATTAGAAATGGCTGTTGTTTTACAAATCGGAGCAGGGGGAGTTGGGGGCGTTGTCGCGCACAAAATGGCGCAGAATCGCGAGGTATTTTCACGCATTATTTTAGCTTCACGCACATTAAGTAAATGCAGGGCAATCGCAGATTCTATCCGCGCGAAAGGCTTGGGCGAAATTGAGATTGATGCAGTTGATGCGGATAATGTGGAATCCCTTGTGGCTTTGATTGAGAAATATCGCCCAAAACTCGTGGTGAATGTCGCGCTTCCTTATCAGGATTTGGCGATTATGGAGGCGTGTTTGCGCACAAAGACACATTATTTGGATACTGCAAACTATGAGCACCCAGATTCCGCGCATTTTGAGTATAAGGAGCAATGGGCGTATGACGCGCGTTACAAAGAAGCGGGGATTTACGCGCTGCTTGGTAGCGGCTTTGACCCGGGTGTTACGAATGTCTTTTGTGCGTATGCGCAGAAGCATTATTTTGACGAGATAGAGAGCATTGATATTTTGGATTGCAACGCTGGCGACCACGGCTATGCGTTTGCGACAAACTTTAATCCTGAAATCAATTTGCGTGAAGTAAGTAGCAAGGCGCGGTATTGGGTGGCGCGTTCAGCTTGTAGCGACTTTTTAGGGAGTGCAACGGACGCTTCATTGCGGAGTATGTCTAATACACCTCATTCGCTTACCTCGCACAACCCTAAAAATTCATCTACAATCTTGGAACGCGGCGCGCAAGATTCAGGATCTCAAGTAGATTCTAAATCCTCCCTTGTCTCCCAAACCGATACCGCCATCAATTCTGATTTACAACAAGACACCATTTATCGCAAGTTTGAACGCGAAGAGAAGCATTTTGCGCTAGAATCTAACACACAGAATTTGCAGGTGGTGGATTATGCAGGGGGGCAATGGCGCGATATTCCACCTCTTGCGTTAATGAAAGAGTGGGATTATCCCGAAGTGGGCGTGAAAAATAGCTATTTGCTCTACCACGAGGAGCTAGAATCACTTGTGCGTAATATCAAGGGACTAAAAAGAATCCGCTTTTTTATGACCTTTGGAGAATCTTACCTCACGCATATGAAATGCCTTGAGAATGTCGGGCTTTTGCGCGTAGACTCTGTGGAACACAAGGGGCAAAAAATCGTGCCAATAGAGGTGCTAAAGACGCTTTTGCCAGATCCTGCAAGTTTGGCAAGTCGCACAAAGGGTAAGACAAATATCGGCTGCTATATGCGCGGAATCAAGGACGGCAAGGAGCGCACGATTTATATTTATAATGTATGCGAACACGAGAAATGCTATGCCGAAGTGAATGCGCAGGGTGTGAGTTATACCACAGGTGTGCCGGCGATGATTGGGGCGAAGCTCATTTGTGAGGGCAAATGGGGCGTAGGCGCAAATTCGGTTTGTAGCGACTTTTTGAGGAGTGCATCGGACACTTCATTGCGGAGTATGTCTAATACACCTCATTCGCTTACCTCGCACAACCTCAAAAATTCATCTACAACCCTAGAATTTGAGGATTTAAAGGAATCTTATAATGCCGAGCGTTTGGAGGCAAACCAGGATATGCCAAAAGGTGGAGAATATCAAGGAATTGATAATGCGCTAGAGTTGCAAAATGGAAATAATAAGAATTGTGCGGAAGTGGCAAGTAGTGATAGAAATTCTAAGATTGTAGATGAGAAATCGGAGTTGCGCAGTTGCGAATGCGGAGATAAGACACAAGCGTCTATCGCACAAATGAGCGACAAGCTCTCCGATTTATCGCTACAAGCTGAATTTCAAGGAAGTGGTGTGTGGAATATGGAGCAAAACGACCCCGACCCCTTTATGCAAGAGCTAAACAAACAAGGGCTTCCTTATGTTGTGCTTGAAATTGAATCTAATGGAGAGGCAAAAGTGCTAGAAGACGGGAGAGAGAGTGAAATTTGCTTAAGTGCTTGTGGCATTTGAATATTTTGGAGGAATAAGGAGGCATTTGTGGGTGTATTGTTTAGATTGTTGCGTTATGTGCTCTTTCCTAAAAAGCGCACAACTTATGCTTACAGAGAGAATAAAGACTTTAATAATGCACGAAAAAACAAGCAAAAAGGCGATAAATACGAATTGCAAATTGTTAGGCATTATAAACAGCAGGGTTACAAGGTATATCCTAAAGGACTTAAGGAGGGACGGCGCGATAAAGGCATTGATATAATTGCATATAAAGACAAAGAGGCACTTTTGATTCAGTGCAAGAATTGGGAGCGTTCGCAAGTGAAGCAGGAGCATTTGAGAATCTTTTTAGGCGATTGCACTGCATACATAGAGCAAAATCAAAAGATTTTTGCCAAAAAGAATGTGCGCCGTGTGTTTGTAACAAGTTGTGAAAGTGTGGATTATGGGGTGAAAAAATTTTTGGAAGAAAACGATATGGAGTATAAGATTATCCCTTATTTTGCGTGAAACTCGCTTAAACAGCTTTCAATCAAGAATTAAGCCCAATATCGCTAAAATACCGCAAAATAAAGGCATAAGGGAGTGTTGCGTATGGATTACAAAAAAGCATTTTACAGCAAACTAGAAGACTGCTACTTAGGTGTGAAAATCAAGGATTTTCATCAGGGAAATATTGCTAAAAGTGGCTTTAGCAATCTACTTATTAATCGTGGATTAAAGTGTAATTAAGGGCAAAAATTATCTTATTACTTTGTAAGGTTGGAAAATCAAGGAGGTTAAAGCATAATGCAAGAAGACATAACTCAGGCATTTCAAAATGCGCAAAAAGAAGGTTATATAAGTTTTGAGGAAGAATATATCATTTACCATACTAAAAAGCCATCAAAACAGCCTTACAATAGCCCAGAAGAAAAAATAAGGGCAAAAACTTTTATAAAACTTATTGAGGAAAAGAAATATCCGCTTGAAACTCTAGCTATAGAAGTGCCTGTTAAAAGAGGGAGTGAAAACAAAAGTAATAAAAGGGCGGATATTATAATATATAAAGACAAAAACCATAAAAAAGCTTCTATTATAATAGAATGCAAAAAACAAGACCAAAGAGATTTAAAGGAGGCTAAAGAGCAAGCTTTGAGCTATGCAAATTTTTTGCGCGCAGACTATGCGCAAGCGACCAATGGTAAAGAAAGTGTAACGCTTTACATTAAAGATGATGGCAATGATTTGATTGACGATATTCCTAATTATGGAGGCGATGCACCCCTATGGAAATATCTAAGAGATTCTGAAAATAATAATATCCAACCTATTGACACAGAGGAATTAAAATCTCTATTGCAAAAGATTCATAATTATTTGTGGAATGGTGGTAAAAGAAATCCAGCCGAAGCGTTTAGCGAATTTAGCAAAATTATTTTTACAAAAATTATGGACGAAAAAATAGCTGAATACGATGCGGACTATGATAAAGAATATTATGAATTTCAAAAAAATCGTGATGAAGATAAATACGCCTTAGAAAAACGCATTAAAGAACTTTATGGTCGTTATAAAGAAAAAGATAGTAATGTTTTTGATAATTCCATAATCCTTGATGCTGATGAAATCAAATTCCTTGTCGAGAATTTAGAATCAATCAATCTTAGTAAAACAGACTTAGATATTAAGGGGCAGGTTTTTCAAAAGTTTTTTGCTGATTTTTTCAAGGGCACAGCGGGACAATATTTTACGCCATTAAATATTGTTAAATTTATTGTGCAATGCTTTGAGATTACAAGAGATGATTTAGTGTTAGACCCAAGTTGTGGAAGCGGAGGTTTTTTGTTGCAAACCTTGCAATATATGCAAGAAAAAAGCAAAAAGCTTAAAGATAAAACTGCACAACATAATTTTTGGCATTCCTTTGCGGAAAAAAATCTTTATGGTATAGAAATCAGTGGTGGGATTTCACAAACTGCTAAAATGAATATGATTATCCACGATGATGGACATACGAATGTTATTACTGCCGATGGTTTGGATTCCTTTGAAAACTTCATTATTAAAAATAACAAATTTCAAAAAAATAGCTTTGATTATATTTTTACCAATCCCCCCTTTGGTTCTAGTATCCCCTCAAGCAAATCTTATTTTGAAAACTTTGATTTTTCCAAAAGTGAAGTGCATTTTATTGATGAAATCATAGATAAAAAATTAAACAAAGATTTAGAATCTCAAAAAAGTGAAGTTCTCTTCTTGGAGAGATATTTTGACTTTTTAAAAGAAAATGGAATTGTCGCTTGTGTCTTGCCTGATGGAATCTTAACAAATTCTAGCACACAAAATGTGCGAGATTATTTGCTAGAAAGATTCTATCTGCTTGCTTCTTTTTCTTTGCCACAGCATACCTTTTCAAACTATGGGGCGGGAGTAAAATCAAGCATTTTGGTTCTAAAAAAGAAACCTAAAAAGGCTTATGAATCTTTTGTTTCCCAAAAGAAAAATATTGAACAAAGTAGCACTTCAAAATATAAACCAAAGATTTTATCCTTAAGAGAAGAATGTAAGAAAGCAATAACTCCAATCAATAAAGAACTAAAATCCCTAGAAAAAGAACTCAAAAATGATTTAGAAAATAAAATTTTACAAGAGAATATTAATAATCTTAAAAATGAAATTGCAAATATCAAAGGAGAATATAAATTTAAAGAAGAACTGATAAGGGATAAAATAGAGAGTGAGGCAAAGGAGCAAATCAAAACATTAGAAGATTATCGCATTTTTATGGCTATCATTGAAGAGATTGGCTTTGACGCCACAGGTAAGCAAACTTGCAAATATGAAGAGTCTGATTTAGCAGAAGTCGCCCAGCAGTTTAAAGAATATTATGCACAAAATTGGGGCAAAAAATGAGCAAGATATTTTCACGCAATTTCAGCGAAGTTTGTTATGGAAGATTTGATGCAGAGTATTATAGAGATGCCAATATAACAATAACAACCTATCCCCTAAAAAGCTTTGTTTCTATCCGAAGTGGTAAGAGAATCCCAAAGGGTGAAACCTATTCTCATACCATAACGCCATATAAATATTTACGCGTTGAAGATTTAGATTCTGAAAGTTTAGAGGTTGATATAAATAATTTAAAATCAATAGATGAGAATATTTTTAATCTCCTTTCTCGTTATGAAATCCATAATAATGAAATAGCTTTGTCTATTGCTGGAACAATAGGAAAAATATTTTTATTTAAAAATCACACAAATAATCAAGTCATTTTGACAGAAAATTGCGTAAAGCTACAAGCTATTAATAGTGTATTGCCAAAATTTTTGAGTATTGTTTTGAAAACTTCGTTTTTGCAAAATCAAATGAAAAGACAATATATACAAACGACAATTCCAAAATTGGCTATTGAGAGAATCAAAGAATTACAAATTCCACAGATTCCCAACAAACAAATTCAACAGCAAATTATTGATATTATGGACAACGCTTATCAAGTTAAGAAAGACAAAGACCAAATAGCAAAAGAGATTTTAGATTCTACTGATAAATATTTATTGGACGAATTAGGTATTGTAATGCCACTAAAAAGTAATAATATCCTAGAAAACAGAATCTTTATGCGAAGCTTTAGCGATATAAGTAATACTCGCTTTGACCCAAACTATCATCAAAAATATTATCAAGACCTAGAAAAAGCCTTACAATGTTCCTCATATCCTTTAGTCAATTTAGCTTCTACAATAGAGGGTTTCAGAAAAGGTATAGAAGTTGGCAGTAGCGAATATTCGCAAAGCCAAGAGATTCCATTTATTAGGGTAAGTGATATTTCAAATAGTGGCATAGATTTTGACAATGTGCAAAAGTTTATTAGTGCTTCTCTTTATGAGAATCTTAAAATTTTCCAGCCTCAAGAAAATGAACTTTTATATTCTAAAGATGGCACGATAGGAATATGTCTAGAAGCAGATACCTCCAGAGATTACGTCATTAGCGGAGGAATACTTAGGCTAAAGCTAACCCAAGAAGTTAATAGATATTTTTTGCAGTTTTTGCTTGCAAGCTCTATGATGAATATTCTCGCTAGTCGTCAAAGTATCGGAGCGGTGATAAAACATCTAAATATAGACAAATTTTTAAACCTAAAAATTCCTCTGCCATCATTGACAGAGCAGGAAAGAATTGCTGATGAAATAAGGCAAAGACAAGAGAGAGCAAAAAAACTACAACAAGAAGCAAAAGCAATTTTAGAATCTGCTAAAAAACAAGTGGAATCTATGATTTTAGGAGGATAACTATATGGCATTTGAACCCATTGATATTTATTTGTGGCAGGAGCAAGTTTTTAATTATCGTGTGGCTAAAGGTTATTTAACTTTTAAGCAACTAGCAAACTTTGAAGTTTTTAGCGGGGAGTATCAGAGGGAAATAGAGCAAGAACACGAAGAGAAAATTATTCAATATCTTAAAAATGAAAAGTATCGTTATTTGCCTGATATTGTGATTGTGGTAAGGGATAAGAAATTGCAATTTGTTGAATGGTGAAAAGTGGAAATATATTTATAAATCAATCTTTGGGTATTCGCATATCACAACGCAAAGATTGTTTAGCAAAATTACAAGTTTGGGAGACCTCAAAAAAAGATGAAATGTTACAAAAATTTAAAATCGTTGATGGCAATCATAGGCTTTCAGCAATAAAAAGGCTTTTGGAGAGTGAAGAAAGTAGCTTTGGTGATGAAATCATCGGTGTAACTTTCATTTTATCCAATGAGGATAACATCAAAAATGAGTTGGCACTCTTTTATTATCTTAATTCCAAATCCAAGCCGCTTTTGCCAAAAGATTATCTAAGCAAGACATTGAAAGAATTTCAAGATTCTAAAGAACTTAAAAGTATTGATTGGTGGCTATATGTATTTAAAGAATCAAATGATAAGATTTTGGGTATTTTTAAAGATTATCAGGATAAATTAGAAAAAAATATAATTGCTAAAGCTTGTGATTATTTGGCAAAAAAGATTGAAAACGAGGAACTGCTAAATAATTTTTTCGCATTTTTGAGAGATAGTGTTAAGCAGGATAATTTTAAAGAGGTATTAGAAAGTTTTTCTAATCATAATCAACTAGCAGAATTTATTTGTATTGCCTTTTTACTCTATGAAAAAATGCAAAATGATGAGAACATTGAGCTAGGAAAAGAAATAAAATATTTTTGTGAGTGGTTGTTAGAGGATGCGAAGTTAGAAAAATTTCAAGATTTTGAAAATCTCTTTTTGGTCTATCAGAATACCTATATTCCTAAAAGTTTTAAGATTTTTATTGCTATGGAATTTAAAGGTAATGATGATGTTGATAAAGCGATAAGAGGAGCTATAAAAGAGGCAAGTAGAAATTTAGGAGATGAAAAACTTTTGGAGCCTTTACGCATAGATAAACATATAAAAGGAACAACTTATAAAATTATTGATGAGATTTTTAATCAAATTGATGAGAGAGGGCTTGTGATTGCGGATATTACAGGTAAAAATCCTAATGTTTATTTGGAAGTGGGTTATACTTTAGCCCTTTGTCGTGCTAAAGGGATTGATAATCAACTGATTTTGTTGCTTAAAGATAATGGAGATGGGCAAGTAAAAGAAGAAGTTGGTTTTGATTTACAGGGGTATAAATGGATTCCTTATAAAAATACAGAGGAATTAAGGGAAGAACTTGAAAAAGAATTAAAAGAATATTATCGGATAAAATATATTCCTAAATTTCCCAAATAGTAAAAGTAAAATGTAGGCGTTATAATTTCCCTAAATTTAAGTTTTAATAGCAACTTAAGCCCTTGCTCGTGCCAAAATATAAGGATTCCACAAACTTACAAAATAAGCCTTATATCCTCTCACGATGTGATTTTGAGGAGCTTAAAAGTTATATAGAATCCTTTGATGAAGATGTGCTGCTTTTAAGCGAGAACATAAGGGTGAAAGATTTAGGTTATCAAACATTGTGTAAAGTTAAAGAAAAAATGGCAAATGATAGTGAGACACAAGCGATTGAAATTAGTGGGGATATGCAAACGCTTAAGGCGGAGAATGCTTTGAGGGTTTTAGAGAGTTTCTTTCATACGAAGAGTAAAAAGCTTGAAAGGTTTGCAGAGATTAAAGATGAAATTTGTCATTTCAAGAAATTTAGCTCCACGCTTGATTTTAGCATTATAGAAGAGATAAATGTAAAGATAAAAGAAGTTTTATTAGCTAAAAGTGAAGAGGAATTACAAGCGGAATTTAATGATGGTAAAATAAATCTTAGTGAATATACAGAGGCTATCAAGCAAAATGCAAAAATACAAAAAATAGAATCGTATGAACTTAATGCGGAATTAAAAGAGTATTATTATAATCCTTTAATCCTTGATGAGAAGCAAGATGGGCGGATTGTGTGTGCGATAAAAGAGCAAAGCGAGATTGCATTTTTAAAGGAATTACAAGTTTATATAAAAAATAAAGACAATGCACTAAAAGACTATGAATGGTGCTTTAGCAAGATTGTAGAAAATGTGGATTCTATTTACATTCCTTATTTTGATTCGCAAAATCAAGCGTATAGGAAGTTTTATCCCGATTTTATCTTTTGGCTAAGGCATAAGCAAAGCAAGGAGTATAAAATCATTTTCATAGACCCTAAGGGCTTAACACACGAGGTGAATGCAAGGGATAAGGTGCAAGGATTTGAAAGTGTTTTTGGCGAGAGCAAGGGATTAGACAATCAAGTGTTTTTGTATTATTTCAATCCGCAAGGCACTGCAAATCTAAGTCAAGAATTGCAAAACTACACCAAATCTACCCTCGCAGAGATATTTTGTCTTTAAGGTGCCTACGCTTCTTTAAAAAACCTTTCATTTTTTGCTATACTTCAGCTTTGATTTAATGGAGTGGTGATGATTAAGATTTATGATAGCAAATTAAAAGAAAAAGTTGAATTTAAGCCTATTAATCCAAAAGAAGTGCGTATGTATGTGTGCGGTCCGACGGTGTATGACGATTCACATTTAGGGCACGCAAGAAGCGCGATTGTGTTTGATTTGTGGCGCAAACTCTTGCGGGAGTGCGGTTACCAAGTGATTTTTGCCAAAAATTTTACCGATATTGATGACAAAATCATCAACAAATCCTCACAAACAGGCTTAAGTGTGGAGGAAATCACGCAAACTTACACACAAAAATATTTAGACGAAATGGAATCTCTAGGCGTGGAACGTGCCGATATTGAGCCAAAGGCTACACAAAGTTTGCCAAGCATTTGCGCGATGATTCAAACGCTACTAGATAAAGGCTTTGCTTATCAAACGCCCAATGGAGATATTTATTTGTCTGTGGATAAAGACATAGATTATGGGAGTTTGAGCGGTAGAATCGCAGATGAGGAATCCAAAAGCAGAATCCAAAATAGTGAGCAAAAGCACGATGTAAAAGATTTTGCGCTTTGGAAAAGCTACAAAGGCGTAGGTGATGTGGGCTATGATTCGCCTTTTGGCAAGGGGCGTCCGGGTTGGCACATTGAGTGTAGCGCAATGATTCAAGAACATTTGGCAACAGAGGGCAAATACGCGATTGATATTCACGGGGGCGGAGCAGATTTGCTGTTTCCTCACCACGAAAATGAGGTTTGTCAGACGCGTTGTGCGCAGGGACAGAATCTCGCAAAATATTGGATACACAACGGCTTTGTAACGATTAATGGCGAAAAAATGGCAAAGTCGCTTGGGAACAGCTTTTTTATCAAAGATGCTTTGGCAAATTACGATGGAGAGATTCTGCGATTCTATCTTTTAAGCACACATTATCGTGCGGGATTAAATTTCTCTGAAGAGGATTTGCTCGCAAGCAAGAAGCGGCTAGATAGAATCTATCGGCTTAAAAAACGATTGGCACAGACGCAAGTTAAAGTCTCGCAAAATGCAGAATCTCAAAATGAGAAAAATGCTTTTAGTGAGGCATTTTTAGAGGCTTTAAGCGATGATTTAAATATTTCCAAAGCCCTAAGCATTGTAGAGGAACTTATCGCGAACGCAAATGAAATGCTAGATAATAAGCAAAAGGATAAGATTCCACAAATTGCGGCAAATCTTGCTTTGGTTGCAAGAATTTTGGGTGTAGGCTTAAAGGATTCTTTTGAATACTTTAAACTTGGTGTGAGCGAAGCAAGACGCGCAGAGATTGAATCTCTCATCGCAAAAAGAGCGGAATACAAAAAGGCAAAAGATTTTGCAAATGCAGATAAAATCCGAGAGGATTTACGCACAAATGGAATAGAGATTATGGATACACCTAGTGGGTGTGAGTGGGAAAAAATATAGAATCGCAAACCTCGTTGGATTTTGTCTGATAAATTGGTGATTCTATACAAGCAAAAGGAAAGAAATGGAAACTTTAGACTTCATTAGCCTTTTTGGTATTGCGCTAGTTGGGGGATTTGGGCATTGCATTGGTATGTGTGGTGGAATCGTGTTAGCCTTTAGCGGGAAATTAGCTAAAAACAATACAAGCAAGGGAGGAATAGCTATCTCTCATTTGCTTTACAATCTTGGACGCATTAGCACTTATGTGTTGCTTGGCGCATTGGTTGGTGGGCTTGGAAGTATGTTTAGTCTCAATGGCACTTTGCGTGGTGTATTGTTTGTTGTTGCGGGATTTTTGATGGTGTTTGCGGGATTATCGCTTTTTGGTAAATCAAAATTTTTGACATTCTTAGAGCATTCGGTGCAAAATTCCAAATGGTATCAAATGCAATTCCAAAATGCTTTGAATCTTAAGACACCTTTTAGCCTCTATGTTTTAGGGTTGCTAAATGGATTGTTGCCTTGTGGTTTTGTTTATGCGTTTCTTTTTAGTGCAGCATCTTTTGCGAGTGTTTTTAAGGGTGCATTGGTGATGTTGATTTTTGGAATTGCTACGATTGTGCCTTTGTTGCTTTTTGGAATCTTAGCCAATACGATTCTATACAAGCCTTTTTTACGCAAACTCGCAATGAATCTTGCCGCAATTTCTATTGTAATTTTTGGAGCTTTAATGGTTGAAAAAGGCGTGAGATTCTTGCAAAATCCACAAATGTCCCATAAAATGCACCAAATGCAAGATTCGCATTCTCCGCAAACAATGGAATCCCAAGAAATGGGAACTATGCAACACTCTATACAGGAGGAAGCTCCTAGTATGGATTTTAAAAATTAAAGAAAAGAGTGGGTTAAGATTGATAGAATTTTAAGAGGATTTTATAAAAAAATCATAATTTTGACTACAAAAGTCTATTTTTTAAGGCAAAATTGCATACCATATAGCAATGCGAGTTTAAGTCTGGAGTTATTATGAATTTAATTAAAACCATTCGCCCATTTTTTGCCACCGTGATTGCTGGTATTGAAGTGGATCATAAATTATGTAGCGTTGTGGTGAATTTTTATCGCAGAGGCAAGATAATACAGACTCAAACAAAAGAATTTAAAACCAATCCCGGCGAATTACCAATCCAAGCGGTGCGGTATATCAAAAAAATTCGTGCCAAAAATCCTTTTACTTATGTTTCAACTTTGTCGCGTTCCATTACGCAAGGAGTGATTAATTCTGATAAAGAGAGTGATTTTGAAAAGCACGGCATTAATTGCAATGAAATTGTTTATAAACGATTTGATAATAATTGGTCTGTTTATGTTTTAAATCAAGGAATCGCAGAAACAAAAAAGTGTTTTTTGAAATTGGGTGCAGACTTTGTAGTTTCTCCTTTTTTAGTGCTTTATCGCTTAGCAAAAGACACCTTTCAAGATTCTTGCAAATTGTATGTATTATTCCAACGTTCCAATATGACTTTAATTGTTACCAAACAAAACGCAGGTGTGTTGTTTGGTGGATATTATGTGTTGGAGAGTGAGATTAATTTGGGGTTGTCTATTGTGAAGCATTCCTTGAGCGAAGACGAAGAGGATATTCAAAAAACGAATATTGAATCGGATTTACAGCACGAATTGAGCGGAATTGAAGATGTTTTAGATTTAGATAGCGAAAGCGATGATGCAGAAGATCTTATTAAGGTTTTAAAAAATGACGATACAGAAGATGAATTGCAAGAGGATTCCAAAGAGCCTAAGGGAGATGATTTAGATGATTTTTCTCGCGTTGATACAGCGGCGAAATTTATTCAATCTGCTTTAAATGAGTTTTACAACAATGATCTTTACGAGGGGGAATTTATCAGTGAAGTTGTGATTTTTAATCCCCATAATATCGCAGAAGAAACCTTGCAGCAGATTCAACAAATCACTATGCTAGAAGTGCAGGTGCTTACTTGTGAAGTCGCAAAAGAATTGGCGGATTTAGGTTATGAATCTTATAGGTTTTTTGAAACAAAAGGGCAAGTATGAATTATAGTTTCACGCAACCGGGCAAAAAAACAATTCTAAAAAAAGTTTCGCGTATTTGGTGGGGCTATATTTTCTTAACGCTCTTTATTTTTGTTGGCTTTGTCGCAATGCTAAAAGTGCAGGGATATTTTATGCAGCAAAACGAAAAAGCAGCCATAGAAATGCAGCAACAAATGTTAAAGCAAATTAAAGAATATCAGGAGATAATGCTTGCAGAAGAGGAAAAAGTGTATTTTCATTCCTATGTAGAAAGCCAAAACAAAATGTTACAAGAGAGTGTTGAGAATCTCTTTGATTTAATCCCCGAGCAAATCACTCTTAACAAGATTCAAATGGAGCAATCCCAATTAACTCTTTATGGAACAACCCCTTCTAAGCAGATTTACACTTTCTTGCTTGAAGTGCCTTTGCGTTCTATTTTTCATCAAAGTCGTGCAGATTTTTATATGTTACCAAATGGTTGGTATAATTTCGTGTCTATTAGCAAATTAAATCAAGAGGAAGCGCAACAATGAGAGCATTTTTTGCACAAATTGATTGGGTCCGCAATACTTTCTTTTTCGTCTTTTACTTTTTTATGGTTATTGTAGTTTTTATGAGTGTATTAAAACCACAATTGGATATATTCCGCAAAACAAATGCACAATATCGTAAGGAACTTTATGTGCAAGGCAGGATAGAATCTCAACGTGATGCAGAAATGCAAAAACTTGCGAATTATCAAAACCAAAATGCGTTCGCTCTTGAAAATTTTGAGCGTCAAATTACACAAAAAGAGATTGAGGAAAAATTAAGAATTATTTTTACAGATGTTGGGGTTGTAGAGGACGGAACGCCTTTGTTTGAGGGAAAATATCTAAAACAACGTTTTGTTGTTAGTGGTCGTTTGGATAATATACATAAACTCAAAGAAGCTTTGAATATAACAAAAACCTTGCCCGGTGTCGTGCGTTTTAGCTTTCCTATTCAGATTGAAAGAGAAAATGCCGAATTGGTTTTCTCTTTCAGATTAGACGCCTATTCTCTGCCTACAAAATCTTATTAATATTTTTCGCATTTTTGAAACATTCTTTCAAAATGTTGTTTTGCTTTAGCAATGGAATCTTGATTTTGTGTAATTAAAAGCGTTTCATAGTTTGTTTCAAACGCACTCTTAGACCAATTTGCCGAGCCTAGCACAAGGTGTGAATCATCGCTAATTGCCATTTTTGTGTGCATTAAGCCATTGTATTTTCCGTTGCGTGAGCGTTCCCCCTCTAAGAGGCAGGTTTCTATGTTTTTTAGCTTTGCAAGATAGCCAATCGTAGATTTATTGGGGTCTTGATTACTTTTTTTATCGTAGATAATACGCACCTTTACGCCTTTTTTTGCAATATCGCGAATGGCTTTGCTGATTTCACGATTCGTAAAACTATAAATCGCAACATCTAAGGAAGTCTGTGTGTTGTTGATTGTGGAAAGGAGCGCATTAAGCGCAGTATTTTGTTCTTGGGGCATAAAATAGAGCGCATCTGCCCACATAAAATTCACAAAAAGACTGATGAGAACGAAAACTTTTTTAAACATTGGAAGTTCCTTGCAAAATTAAGATACAAATTGTTAAAATTGTAGCAATTCTTTGTTTAAAAAGATTAAACAAAGCAAATAGGGAGTATCTATGAAACTATATCTCATCAATAAAAATCCCATTATTAGCAAACTTGTGGCACTAAGCGTGTCTAAGCTTGGTGTGGAAATGGAAGAGGCTCAAGAAATTGATTCAAGTTTAAGCGCACAGATTGTGTTAATAGATGATGAATGTTTTGAAAAGGAGTTGTTTGACGCTTATAAAACAGCAAATCCTGAAACAAAATTTTGTCTATTTTATGCTAAATCCACCGAACGTTTAGAGGGATTTGATGAGTATATTCAAAAGCCTTTTTTGCCAACAGATCTTGTAAAAACTTTAAGCAAGGTTTCTGGAATCACACCTATGGATCATCAACAAGCCCATAAAGAAAGCGATAATAGTGAAATATCAGAGCTTGAGGGTGCAGAATCTTTAGATTTAGACGATGAGTTAGACCTTTCTAGCTTTGATGATTTGCAATTAGACGATGAAGAGTCGGTGGCGGATTCCAATGTGGGTGGTGATGAGCAACTAGATTTTGGCGCAGAGGAGGGCATAGAGGAGGCAGCAGAGGATCCTAATGCTCCATTGGATTTTGGCGCAGAGGAGGGGGAAGAAAGCGCAACAGAGAATCCCGATGAGCAACTAGATTTTGGCGCAGAGGACGATAGCGGGGAAGAACAAGATTTAAATGTATTGGATAAAAGTGATGTAGATGAGATTAAAGATTTACTCTCCAACGAAGAGGAGACACCAAAACAAGCAGACGAATCAGAATCCTTAGAGAAAGCAATCGGGGATTTTGAAGTAAAAGATGATTTGGATTTTAGTGATTTACAGGCAGAGCTTGATAATATTGAAGTTGCAGAGGAGAGCAAAGAGGAGGAAATAGAATCCAAAGAGGAGAACATACCGCCATTAGAGGTTGAAAATACAGAGGCTAGTGAGGATTCTAAAGCGGAGGATTTTGATTTTTCCCTTGATGAGATAGGAGAAAGCATAGACGATAAACCTGAAGAATCGTCAGAATCTATGGAGAATATGGTAGCAGAGGAATCCAAAGAGGGCAACGAGGAGCTTGATTTAACGGAGGCGTTAGAGGATTCTACACAATCCGAGATAGGAGAAGAAGTGGAGAGCTTGGGAGAAACCCCTAGCGAGGAGTTAAAAGAAGAGAGTTTGGATTTAGATTTATCCGATCATTTGCCAACAGAGGAAACAAGCGAAACAAAAGAGGATTTGGATTCTTTAGGGGACTTGGGTGAGGAAGCGGATTTCAATGATTTGAGTGGAGAGGAAGCAGAGAGCCAGATTCCTTTGGATATAGGATTAGGAGATGAAAGCCAAGATGCAATGCAAGAGGAACCCAATCTAGCAGAAGAGGAAGGTTTAAAGATTCCAGAAGACACAGAATTAGAAAATAAAGAGGATTTGTCTTTAGATGAGGAAGGGTTAAATGCGGGGGAAGTGGAATCTCAAATGCCAATGTCTGATGCACCTAATACGGACGAATTTGATACTTTAAGCCTAGAGGGTATGAGTGAAGCATTAGGAGAGCCTATTGCCAAAGCTCCTAATCCTGCCCCTATTGTGCCAAATGCGAGTGTGGCGGATTCTGCATTGCCAAGCAACATTCAGGCAAACTCTTTGGAATCTTTGATTACTGCACTTCAAGCACTTCAAGCGCAGAATCTCAAAGACTTACTAAGTGGCGCAACCATTAGTATTAATATCCAATTTCCCAAAAAGGATTAGAATCTATGAAACACAAAGGAGCAATTCTAATCCTTTCAGGTCCTAGTGGAGCGGGTAAAAGCTCATTATACAAGATTCTAGCGCAAGAATTTCCCAACCATTACTTTTCCATTTCCTCCACAACGCGCGAAAAACGCAAGGGAGAAATAGAGGGGGTGCATTATCATTTCATTACCAAAGAATCCTTTGAGAAAGGAATCCAAGAGGGCAAGTTTTTAGAATGGGCGCAAGTGCATAATAACTATTATGGCACTTCCAAAGAGCAGGTTTTAAAGGCGTTAGAGGAGGATAAACTTGTCATTTTTGATATAGATGTGCAAGGACAGGCAAATATCAAAAAGGCTTTTCCAAGCCAAACCACAAGCATTTTTATCACAACACCCAACAAAAGCACACTAAAAGAGCGTTTAAATGGGCGCGGAAGCGATGATAGCGCGACAATAGAGAAACGTTTAGAAAACGCCCTTGATGAGGTGAAAAATCTACCAAACTTTGATTATTTAATCATTAATGAAAACTTAGAGGATTCCGCTAAGGAGCTTATTTGCATTGCAAAGAGTGCATTTTGCAAGGCGAGTTTGTATAAAATGCAACCTTTTTTACAAAATTGGGAAAAATAAAACTTTTCTTTCAACTTTTAAGTCATAAAACGCTAGAATTACGAAATTTTAACCCTAAACTTCAAGAGAGATTCTATGCCAAAACGCAATGATATTCACACAATTTTGCTTGTCGGTTCAGGACCGATTGTTATCGGACAGGCGTGCGAGTTTGATTACTCCGGCACACAGGCGGCTAAAACGCTTAAAGAGCTTGGCTATAAAGTGGTATTGATTAACTCCAATCCCGCAACCATTATGACAGACCCCGAGTTTGCCGACCGCACCTATATTGAACCCATCACAGAGGAAGTGGTAGCAGATATTATTCAAAAAGAAAAGGTTGATGCGATTTTACCCACAATGGGAGGGCAAACTGCACTCAATATTGCGATGAGTATGTTTGAAAAGGGAATGCTAGGGAATGTGCAATTTTTAGGCGCGAAGCCCGAAGCAATTAAAAAAGGCGAGGATAGACAAGCTTTTAAGGAAGCAATGCTAAAAATTGGTATGGACTTGCCAAAGTCGCGTTATGCTTACACACTAGAGGAGGCACTCAATGCGGCAAAAGAGATAGGATTCCCGCTCATTATCCGCGCAAGTTATACTCTAGCAGGGGGTGGAAGTGGTGTTGCTTATAACATTGATGAGTTTAAGAATCTTGCGCAAAATGGCTTGGAGATTAGCCCCATTGGAGAGATTTTGATTGAGGAATCCCTGCTAGGTTGGAAAGAATACGAAATGGAAGTAATTCGCGATAAAGCGGATAATTGCATTATCGTATGTAGCATAGAAAACCTTGACCCAATGGGTGTGCATACAGGGGATTCCATTACCATTGCCCCCGCTCTCACGCTAACAGATAAGGAATACCAAAGAATGCGTGATGCCTCCTTTGCGATTCTGCGTGAAATTGGCGTGGATACGGGCGGGAGCAATGTGCAATTTGCCATTAACCCTAGCACAGGCAGAATGACGGTTATTGAGATGAATCCACGCGTTTCGCGCTCCTCCGCACTTGCCTCCAAAGCCACAGGTTATCCCATTGCTAAAGTTGCAACTCTCCTTGCGGTGGGCTATACACTAGATGAGATTAAAAACGATATTACAGGCACTCCTGCAAGTTTTGAACCCAGCATTGATTATATTGTTACAAAGATTCCGCGCTTTACTTTTGAGAAGTTTCCTCAAGCGGATTCCACCCTTACAACCTCTATGAAAAGCATTGGTGAGGTAATGGCGATTGGTGCGACTTTCAAGGAATCCTTACAAAAAGCACTCAACAGCCTAGAAACAGGAATCTTTGGCTTCACGCCCAAAAGCAGTGATTTAAGCGAGATTCAACACGAAGTGCGCCGCCCCAATGCGGAGCGTCTGCTTTATATCGCCGATGCGTTCCGCTGTGGAGTGAGTGTGGAGGAAGTGCAAAAGTGGTGCAAAATAGATTTTTATTTTCTTAAAGAAATTGCAGAAATCATTGCGCTAGAGAAACAAATTTCTTTTGAAAAACTCAACGATGAGGGATTTTTGCGACAAGTTAAGCAATGGGGCTTTAGTGATAAGAGTTTAGCATTTTTGGTAAATCTTGAGGAATCTTTGGAATTGCGTGAAGAGGATATTTATGCCTTGCGTCAAAAACTTGGTGTGCATTTGCAATACAATGAAGTGGATACTTGCGCCGCAGAGTTTGCGACAAAAACCGCTTATTTGTATTCCACAACACCCTTTGCAAGAGAAAATGAAAATACTCAAAAACAAGAGAATCCACGCAAGAAAGTGCTAATTATTGGTGGAGGACCTAACCGCATTGGGCAGGGGATTGAGTTTGATTATTGCTGCGTGCATGCGAGTTTTGCATTGCGGGATATGGGGATTCAAAGCATTATGTATAATTGCAATCCCGAGACCGTTAGCACCGATTATGACACAAGTGATGTTTTATACTTTGAACCTATTACCTTTGAGAATGTGCGCAGTGTGATTGAACGCGAAAAGCCCGATGGAATCATCGTCCATTTTGGCGGACAAACGCCATTGAAACTTGCAAAAAAGCTCACAACCATTGGGGCAAAAATCATCGGAACGAGTGCAAAAACGATTGATATTGCCGAAGATAGGGAGAAATTTGCAAAATTTGTAGAGGAGAATGGGCTAATCCAACCCCAAAATGGCATAGCCTATACAAAAGAGGAGGCAATTTCTGTTGCCCAAAAGATTGGCTTCCCTGTGCTTGTGCGTCCTAGCTATGTGCTAGGAGGACGCGCAATGCGGATTGTTTATAATGTGTTAGAGTTGCAAGAATATATGAGCGAGGCGGTGAGCGTGAGTGAGGATTCTCCGGTGCTGATTGACAAGTTCTTAAACAACGCCATTGAACTAGATGTGGATATTATCAGCGATGGCAAGGAAGTGTATATTGCCGGGATTATGCAGCATATTGAGGAAGCTGGAATCCATAGTGGCGATTCTGCGTGTTCTCTCCCTACAATTAGCTTATCTAAGGAGAGGATTCAAGAGATTGAGCAGACCACAGCAAAGATTGCGAGAAACTTAGGTGTTGTGGGGCTTATGAATACGCAATATGCTATTTTTGAAAATGTGCTTTATCTTATTGAAGTCAATCCTCGCGCAAGTCGCACTGTGCCATTTGTGAGCAAGGCAACTGGGATTCCACTTGCTAAAGTAGCAACCGATGTAATGGTAAATGGCGACTTAAAATCCGCATTAGCGCGGTATGATAGATTCCAAAAGATAGAGTTTAAAGACGGATTGTATAAGCCCAAAACCTTAAAACATATCGCCGTCAAAGAATCGGTTTTTCCTTTTAACAAGCTAAGTGGTGCGGTGATGGTGCTAGGACCTGAAATGCGCTCCACAGGCGAAGTAATGGGGATTAGCGAGAGCTTTGGGCTAAGCTTTGCAAAAAGTCAGCTTGCCTGCAAAAACTCGCTTCCAACAAGTGGTAAGGTGTTTATCTCTCTTAGAAGCTTGGATAAGCCACAAGCGGTCTCCCTTGCGCGTGATTTACAAAGTTTTGGATTTGAGCTTTGCGCCACCAAAGGTACGGCGGAGATTCTACAAAAAGCAGGAATTTCTTGCGAGGAAGCCTTAAAAATCAGCGAGGGACGTCCAAATATCGGCGATATGTTAGCAAATGGAGAGATTGCTTTAGCCATTAATACAAGCGATGAGGCTTCTAGCAAGGACGATACCGATAAGATTCGCACACAGGTTTTGCGCAACAATGTGCCTTATTTTACAACCCTTGAAGCGGCGCGTGTCGCGGTGTGTGCGATGAGTGAAATAAAATCTCAAAATCCAAATATTGCTAGAGCTGTTCAAGATTATTTGAAATAATGGAATTACAAATTAGGCAAGGTGGAGAGGGGTTTTTTAGTAATGGGGCTATGCCAATTTTTTTAGCCCAAAGTGATACAACAGCGGGGTTTTTGTGTGCGGATTCTGCCAAGTTAAATACTATTAAGGGGCGCAGTGAATCCCAAAATGTGCTTTTAACATTGGATTCTTTTTCAAAACTAAAAAATCTTGTGCGGATTCCAAACAAGCATAAAAATAGAATCCGAAAAAGCACAAAAAGCACCTTTATTTATAAAGGCAAAAATGCTTTAAACAAGGAATCTCTAGCAATCCGTGTGGTGCAAAATCAGCAAGGACAAAATGCCTTGCACACGGAGTTTTTGCGATTCTTTCCCTTTTTGTATTCTAGCTCGGCAAATGCACACCATCAATCTTTTAATTTGGAGTTTGCATTGAAAAAGGCTGATATTGTGATATTGGATAAGCGCGGTTTAGAGGAATCCAAGCCCTCTAAAATTTATAAAATTACAAATTTGAATCTTAAATGTATTAGGTGATTTATGAAAATTTTTTCTTCTTTTGTGGTTAGTTTTATGCTAGTTTTCCTCCTTTTTTGTATTTTTTGGGCGACTATTTTTAGTGGTTACATTCAATACTATGGTATTGCGGTGTTTTTCAATCCATTTTTTTTTAATGTTTTTAACCCCTATGCCTTTGTCTTTTTTGTTGCAATTTTTGGAATCGGGTTTGTGATTCCTTTTGTGGATAAAGCGTTTAAAATTCTTTTTATTTTGGCTTTAATGGGGGTTATGGTATTGTTTATTCCGCAACTTGGACGCACAGCGGGAGAGATTTTTTTATCTAAAGATTACACTTTAAGCATTCAAGGAGAAATGCAAACGATTCGTGGATTATACGAAGATGAAAATTATATCGTCTATTTAAAAGAGGATTCCGAAGACTTTGAGACACGCAAACGCAATCTTGTGTATTACCAAAAGCCTACCCAAGAATAAAAGGTGTGTCTTGATACACAGAGAAGTTTAGCCAGTTTGCAAACAGCACGCTAGCAGAAGAACGCCACGAAAAGATTGGTAAATTCTCCGCATTGTAATAATGCTTTGGTTTCGTGATTTCTAAGCCTTTATCCAAGTCTCTTTTGTATTCTAAATCCAATGTTTCTTTGGAATATTCCGGGTGTCCTAAGATAAAGAAGTCTTTTGCGTCTTTTAAGGCAGTGATTCCGCTCTCTTCACCCTCTAGCAAGATTTTAAGATTCCTATTTTCTCGCACTTGTGCTTCATTGATTCCTGAATGGCGCGAATGTGGAATCCTGACAATCTCATCTAAACCATTTAAAAGCAAGTCTTTTTCCACCCAAGAATGCTCAAATACGCCAAAAAGCTTGGAATCTAGCGGAATCTTTTGGATTTTATGGAAATAGTGCAACCCCGCCATTGCGCCCCAGCAAAGATAGAGAGTGCTTGTGCAATGCGTCTTTAAAAAGTCCATAATTTGCGTTAATTCACCCCAATATTTCACTTCCTCAAACTCCAAATGTTCAATAGGCGCACCTGTAACAATCGCTCCATCAAACTTGCGATTCTTAATGTTTTCAAAATTCACATAAAATCGTTCCAAGTGCGACTTTGACGTATTTTTACCGACATAACTTGCGGTGGATAGAAGTGTGATATTCACTTGCAAAGGCGAGTTTGCAAGGAGAGAGAGAATCTGATTTTCTGTTTCTATTTTTGTGGGCATAAGGTTGAAAATCAACACTTCCAAAGGGCGAATATCTTGCGATTTCGCACGATTGCAACCCATAATAAAGGCATTTTGCTTTAAGAGTGAAAAAGCTGGAATATCCTCTGGAATGACAAGTGGCATAAAAATCCTTATTTCTCTAATGCTTGTTTCAAATCCGCAATCAAATCTTTAGGAGATTCCAAGCCAATACTTAAACGAATCGTGCAAGGTGTGATTCCCGCAGATTGCAATTCCGCCTCATTGAGTTGTGAATGGGTTGTGGAGGCTGGGTGAATGACAAGTGATTTAGAATCCCCAATGTTTGCAACAATCGCAAAAATCTCTAGCGCGTTGCAGACTTTTTTCGCCTCTTCAAAACTTCCCACTTCAAAACTTAGAAGTCCGCTAGAATTGGAATCGCTGAAATATTTTTGCAATAAACTATGGTAAGGATTGTCCTCTAAGCCCGGATAGAATACATTTTTGACTTTCGGGTGCGATTGTAAGAATTTCGCTACTTCTAGTGCATTTTGACTATGTTTTTTAATGCGTAATTCTAATGTTTCTAGCCCTTGAATGATAATCCACGCATTTTGTGGAGAAATGGTTGCGCCGATATTTCTTAACCATTCTGTAAGCAGTCGGATTCCAAAGATAGGTAAAGCACCCGCGAGGCTTGCATACACAAGCCCGTGATAGCTTTCATCAGGCGTGTTAAATGCGGGATAGCGGGGATTATTGACAAGCAAATCGTTTAATCCTTTGCGTTCAATCACAATACCACCCAATGCGCTTCCTTGCCCATTGACATATTTGCTTAGACTATACACCACCACATCTACGCCAAAATCTAGTGGCTTATGCAAAAACGCGGTTGCAACGGTGTTATCACAAAGCGTTACGATTCCATATTTTTTAGCAATCTTGACGATTTTTTCTACATCGGCAATCGCAATTTGCGGGTTGGAGAGGCTTTCAAAGAAAATGACTTTTGTATTTTCATTGATTGCGGATTCTAAAGTGCCCTCAATATCATCAATATCAAATGCGCTAGATGTAATGCCAAATCGCTTCAAAGTATGCACAATAAGCGTTTGTGTCCCGCCATAGATTTTATTGGAATACACGATATGATCGCCATTTTGCGCTAAGTTTGCTAAAGCGTAAAAAATCGCTGCTGTTCCACTTGCAGTCGGCACTCCAAATGCGCCACCCTCTACTGCGGCTAAGCGGTCGCCTAGAATCTTATAAGTCGGATTTGTCAATCTTGTGTAGATATTGCCAAGCTCTTGTAATCCAAATCTAGCAGCGGCTTGTTCCAAGCTCTCAAAGCTATAAGCGGTGTTTTGATAGATTGGGACATTCAATGTGCGCTGTGAATCATAAGTATAACCTGCGTGTAGTGCGAGTGTTTCTTGTGTATAGTTGTTGTGTGGTAAATTTGCCATTTTGTTTTCCTTGTTTTTAAAATTTGTGGAATTATAGCATAAAATTTAAAAAATACAATATGTATTTATAAATTTAATAATAAATTTTGCAAAACCAAGAAATTGAGATTTAATCTTTTGAAGTTTTGTGGCGTTTTTCCTCTAAATTCACATAAATTTTTATTTTACTTTTATACTTTATAAGTAAAATCTCAAATGCACTTTTTAGTGTATGTTTCTTGCACAGATTATCCCCCC
>NZ_JHWC01000007.1 GCF_000687535.1 Helicobacter rodentium ATCC 700285 | reverse complement strand
CCCGTTTAAGAAAGAGAAAGTTAAAAATTTGCAAAAAAGGAAGTGGAATTATATCTAAGAAAGCTTAAGGGGAGGTTAAAAAGAAGGGGGGAGGAGGATAAAGTGATATTTTTATTATTATTTTAAAATACAATATGTATTTATAAAAATTTAAGAATTTAGAAAGTATAATTTCTCCCTTATCATTCAATATTTAAGGGATTTTTATGAGTTATTACACAATACCAAACTCTGTTTTGGAAAATGATTTCAACTTCCTAAGTAAAAGTTGCGAGGATTTTAAAAATGGCAAACTAGACGAAGCAACTTTCAAGGCAATTCGTGTGCCTTATGGAATCTATGAGCAAAGAGAAAAAAATACTTATATGATTCGCATTAAAACTCACGGGGGACAAATCACACCCAAACAATTACTCGGAATTTCTAAACTAGCCCAAAATTATGCTAATCAAAGTTTGCATATTACCACAAGAGGAGGGATTCAATTGCATTATGTGGATTTTGAAAATCTCTGCCTTGTTACGCAAGAATTACACAAACTAGGGCTTAGTGGTCGTGGAAGTGGAGGAAATTGTGTGCGCGGAATCGTAGGAGATGCACTCTCTGGAATTGCAAAAGATGATGTGTTTGACATTCAACCCTATGCTAATGCAATCACAGAAAGAATGTTAGCCCTCAAAGATTCCTTTAATCTACCGCGTAAATTTAAAATTTCTTTTTCAAGTTCCAAAGCCGATAGAGCCACCGCAACCATTACAGATGTGGGATTCATCGCCACTAAAAAAGGCAACAAAAAAGGATTTATCGTCTATATTGCTGGGGGAATGGGTTCAAAAAGCCGTTTGGGGCATAAGATTACAGATTTTTTACCCGCTAAAGAATGCTTTTTATTTGCCCAAGCCGTAAAGCAAGTGTTTGATAAATATGGCAATCGAGAAAACAAGCATTCTGCAAGACTAAGATTCTTAGCTGATAAGATTGGCATTGAGGAGCTAACAAAACGCATAGAGCAAGAAAAACATTCTATCCAAGAATCACAGAAAGATTGGGAGATTAAAATCTCAAAATCTTCTATCAAACCCCCAAAACTAGAGCGCAAAGCTTTGCCAAAAATGACAAAAGAGGAAAAACTTTGGTGGAATCGCTTTGTAAGAGAGCAAAAGCAAAGTGGCTATTTTTACGCTAAAGTGCCGCTTACTCTAGGCGATATTCCCTACAAAAGCGCAGAAAAATTAGCAAATATACTAAAAAATGCAAATCCCCATTGCATTGCTTTTGGTCAGAATCAGAATCTTTATGTAAGGAATCTAAGTGCCGAGCAAATGATAAAACTCTATCCAATTCTTACGGAGTTTTCTTACCAAAGCAGACAAGCAACAATTTTTGGTGATATGGTCGCTTGCACGGGTGCGGCAACTTGTCAGCTTGGAATCGCGCGTCCTAGAGGAGCAGTGCTAGAGATTGAGAAGTATTTGCTTCAATCAAAAATAGATTTGGACGCACTGCAAGACTTCAGGATTCAACTCTCGGGCTGCCCAAATTCATGCGGTAACCATTTCACTGCAAATTTAGGATTCTTTGGCAAAATCCAACGACAAGGCGGAATCCCCTACCCTGCCTATAATGTCGTAGCAGGAGGAATTGTAGAGGAGGGAAAAACAAGATTTGCTAAAAAAATCACCCAAATCGCAGCTTTCTATCTGCCTGAATTTGTCTATAAAGTCCTTACCCGATTCCTTGAAGTTAAAAAGGAATTTAAAACCTTTGAAGATTGGGTGGATTCTAGTGGCGAGGAAGAAATTATCAAAATTGCAGAATCGTTTGCAAAAATTCCTGAATTTGCAGAGAATCCCAAGCCTTATTATGATTGGAGTAGCGAGGAATTATTTTCTGTATCTTTAAAGAAAAATGGTATTGGAGAAGAAAATTAATGCAAGATTCCTTTACACTTCCTATCGCATTAACACCCAAGAAAACGCTACTAATTGGTGCTGGGAGTGTTGCCAAACAAAAACATATTGCATTAAAAGATTCCAAATGGGAAGTCCAAATCATCGCAAAAGCGATAAAGGATTCCTATTTTGAGAATTGCAATGTAGAAATTGGAGCGATTCAAGATTCCGCCCTGCAAAGCTTTGAGCTTATCATTGACGCAAGTGGAGATGAGAATCTTGGGGTGTATTTGTGGGAAAAGCGTAAAGAGTTTGGATTCCTTTTAAATGTCGTGGATAATCCTAAATTATGCGATTTTTACTTTGGAGCAATTGCGCGTTATGAGGATTTAAGTGTGCTTGTTAGCACCAATGGCGCAAGTCCAATTCTAGCCCAAAGCATAAGGGATAAAGTCGCTAGAATCTTGCCAAATTCCCTCGTGCCTTTAGTAGAAAAGCTTAAGAAAATGCGCCAAAATTGCAAAATAGATGAATCCAAAAAGGCGCAAATCAAAGCAGAATGCACGGAATCGCTAGGCAAGGTTTTCATCATCGGTTGTGGTCCAAATAGTATTGAGAGCTTGACTTTAAAGGCATTGGAGACTTTTGAGATTCTTGATGTGGCACTTTTGGATAATCTCATCGGCAAAGAAATTTGGAATCTTTTAGAGAATCTTGGCGTTACTTGCATTAGTGTTGGCAAACAAAAGGGCAAACCAAGCTACACGCAAGAAGCTATCAATGCGCTAATGCTAAAATATGCCAAAGAGGGCAAGAATGTCGGCAGACTAAAGGGCGGAGACCCCGTGATTTTTGGCAGAGTCTTTGAGGAGGGAAGCTTCCTAAAATCTCATAATATTGAGGTGGAGTGCATTAGTGGGCTAAGTTCAAGCTTAAATGGGGCTTTAAGCAGCGGAATCACGCCAACTTTGCGCGGGGTGAGTGCAGGTGTGCTGATTGTGTCTGCACATTTAAGGGAGAGTATTTTTCACACAGAATGGTTACATTATCTTAAAGGTTCTCCTTATACCCTCATCGTAATGATGGCTTATAGCTTCGCAGATAAAATCGTTCAAAACTCCAAAGAGCTTGGAATCCCGCTTTCACTTCCTGCAGCGTTCATTTCCAAAGTGGATTCCAAGGAGCAAAAGTCCATTATTGGCACATTGGGACAATTAGAACAAATGGCTAAACTCTGTGATAAACCCGCAATCTTAATACTAGGCAAAGCAGTAGGAGAATGCCTCTGTATGCCCTTTGTAGGGCAAAGAATCATTTTATAAATTTATCAACAATTTAAAAATTAAGGTTAAAAATGAAAGAAATTAAAGAAATTAAATGGTTAGCAAAAGAGGACAGTTGGGCTAATATTATTGGCTTATTTTTAGTGTTGGGCATTAGTGCCTTTTGGTTTTTTGGCGGATTCTCTGTGATTCAAACTTTAAATGTTAAGTTTGCCTCTTGGAATGGGGCAGATATTTTGAGTGCCTTTAAGAATCTCTCCATTTTAAACTTTGTCGTTTTGTTTTGTTTCTTTGGAGTTTGGTTTGGCATTGTTTCAAGATTCTTAAATAAAAAATTTAAGCCCTTTATTGTGAGCTTTAGCATTTTATTTCTCCTTAGTATTCTTGTGTTTTTAATCAGTAGCCACTCACAAGCCAAAGAATATCAACTAGAATCCCCCTTAGTTGCGCTTCTGCTTGGATTAGTTTTGGGAAATTTTGCAAATCTTCCGCAATGGTTTAAGGATTCCTTGCTCACAGAATTTTATGTCAAAATTGGAATCGTCCTTATGGGCGCAACCTTACCTTTAACGCTTTTAATCAACGCGGGTGGAATCGCGATTTTACAAGCTTGTATCATTACAATTATTACTTTTTGGACGATTTATTTTGCCGCAACAAAGCTTTTTAAGCTAGACCCAAGCTTTGGTGCAACCTTGGGAGCTGGAGGCTCTATTTGTGGCGTGAGTGCAGCAATCGTGATTGGAAATGCCGCAAAGGCAAAACAAGAACATATCAGCCTTGCCATTAGCATTGTTGTTTTATGGGCTGTGGTAATGGTGATTTTACTGCCACTTTTTTGTAAGGCATTAGGCTTAGACGCTGGAGTAGCTGGGGCTTGGATTGGCACTTCAGAGTTTGCCGATTCCGCAGGATTAGCCGCCGCACAATCCATTGGCGATGAACGCGCGATTGCAGCTTTTACACTCATCAAAGTGATTGGCAGGGATATGTTTGTCGGGATTTGGGCGGTGCTTGTAGCATTTCTATCTGTTGCGGTATGGCATAAACAAGAAAATACGCAAGTTGGTATCGGAACGATTTGGGAGAGATTTCCGAAGTTTATTTTAGGATTCCTTATTGCCTCTGTGCTTGTAAGCCTCTTTACCCTGAACCTAGATTCTGCAAATAACCAACAATTCTCTAAAGAAGCGCTAGGTTTGATTAAAACTTTGCGTAATTGGGTTTTTACTTGGACTTTTCTTTGTATTGGTTTAAATACGCAGTTTAAGAAAATTATTGCTGTGGGCTATCAACCCTTTGTGGCATTTACGCTTGGTGTAGCAGTCAATTTACCGCTTGGCTATCTGCTTTCATCTTATATTTTTGAGGAATTTTGGACAAACTTTATGCGCTAAGCGGGTATTGCGTCCTTGCTAGCAGACAAACCCCACTCAAGGACGCAACCACATATCAATCCATAAGAATCTTTAATACAATTTTTAAGCTTATTTATCCAACTCCTCACACATTCTTTCAAATTCTTGATAATATTTCCAAGATTCTACAATGTCGGGACGATTTGCCTTAATGTGCGTAAATTCCTTATCAAAATAACCCTTATAAACTTTGCGTATTTGGGGGTTTTCTTTAAAGTATTCTAATACTTGAGATTCTGTTACCTTGTTTGCTTCAATGCTGGTTGTCTTAGCTTTAAGAAGCCTTAAATACTCCTGCATTTTCTCTGCTATCTTTTGCCTCAAAGCAGAGTCTTGCATTATTTTTTCAAAATCACTTTTATCAACAAAAAGCCCCACTTTCATTCCAAAAGAATCCAAAGAGAGCCTAGGGAGAATATCTATTTTATCTTGCGGAGAATGAATTTGTTGTTGCACAAAGACTTGAATCTTTTTATTGATGTAAATCGTAATAGGCAATAAATATCTGTATTGATTGTTGATTTTGCTTGTAAAAAATTCTCTATCTTTTTCTTGTGGCAGAGGAAATCCAAACTCTTTGGCTAATTTCATCATTGCATCAAAAGTTCTCTCTCCCACAATCTCTTGCATATCAAGATATTTGACATATTTTGCATTGGGTAACATTTGAACAATCTTATCATAAATCCAAATCTCTGGAGAACCGCAGAATACATTTCCATTGCTAAAATTTCCTAAAATATCCAAATGCGGTTTATCTTGCCCCCCATAGGTAACCCTATCCACCAACAATTCCATAGGGTCATCAATAGAATATTGTGTTTTTCCAGTTTTAAAACTTCCGTGATTTACTCCGTGCTTTAATCTACCAACAGAATCCCTTACATTCATCAAAAGAGGAACTTCAGAATCCATTAAAGAAAATAATTTTTCCCTATGCAATTCTTTCCTATCATCAAAACTAACCCAAACAAGCAGATTTAAACTTCTTTCTCACAAATAAAGATATGCTTTTTTATAGGCTTTATCAAATGAAGCCCCCACATACAACATTGAAGTTCCCAATTTTCCTAAAAAACTTCCAAATGCCGCACAACCACTCAACCCAAATAAAGCCCAAATACAATCATACCTCCTCGGCAATGGCAAATTCAAATCCCAAGCAAGTTCAGGTGGTATGCTCTCATAGCTTAGATTAGGATAAGGTTGTATAGATTCTGCACTTTTACTTTGGTATTCATCATTGCAAGATTCTGCGTTAGTGGAATCGTGGCAATCCATAATCTTATCCATCCTTGATTTTGCAATGAAATCTTTAAAGTATGCAACATTATGGATTACTTTGTCTCTCGCTTTGTTCGTTCCTCGCAATGACAAAGCAGAAAGTTTATTGTCCTTGCAAGATTCTACTTTTGCATTCAAGTGTTCAGAATTTAATAAAGGAGGATAAGGGTGATTGGTATTAATATATTTTTCTTTAAACTCTTTGGAGTTAAGCCATTGTAGGATTTACTCTTGATATTTTAAAAGAAAAGGTGTTTGAGTAGAAAAAGGTATTTGAGAGAAAAGCTTAGAAAAGAAAGATTCTATCTTAAGAGAATCGTTCTCTTGAGATTTTAGTTTGTGCATTAGGGATTCTATTGCCTTTAAAAAAGAAAGGGGTTCTAAAAGAGATTCTTTTGAAATAAAACAATAAGAAAGATTTAATTCTTTGAGTGTTTCTTTGTATTCTTGGTGCAGTTTATAAATGTGTTTAGCTTCTTTTATTTTCTTGCTTAATGTAAAATATCCTCCTTTATACCAAATCTTATCTGCTTTACTTAAGGCTTCTCCTAAGAGATGGGCTAAATGGTATTGATAAGCTAAGGATTCTTTGTAGTCTTGACAAGATTCTAGTTTGGGATATTTTAAACTTGGAAAGAGTTGTATAGTTTGTTTATAGAGTTGTTGTTGTTTTTTATGGGTTTTCTTTGTTTTATAAAGGCAAAAGAGGAGTTTTAAAAAGGAAAGAGGATTAAGAGAAGCTAATAAATGCCCCCCCCCCCCGCACAGGAATAGAATGTTTTAGATTTTCTTTAGGATTTAAAGAGGAATGGGAGTTAATTGTATGGTTTAAAGATTCTTTAGTGTTAAAGTTCTCTTTTGAGATTCCTTTTCTTTGTTTATCGTATTCTATTAAAGCTAAACCCAGTTTATAGGCTAAATGGTTTTGTATTCTTTCTTTAGCTGAATGGGGATTAAACATTGTGTTGGAAGTACAATACATTAGGGATTCCTTTGAAATTTAATGTGAAATTAAAGCAGAAAAAAAAGGGGGGGGTAAAATTATCCAGCCCAAGTAATTCTTAAAGACCGCTAAAATCCCCAAACTCCAATGCCTTGCCCCGATACAAATCACGACTTGCACACTTACCTATGACTTGCTTTAAATATTTTGGTGCGATTCCAAATCCGGGGCGGATAGAACGCACAGATTTTTCGGTTATCCTCTCGCCTTTTTTAATGTTTTCCACCACATACAAGGATCGCATAAACGCCCTGCCCTCTTTAGATTTTTGACTTAGCTCATAAGTTGGAATCCCAAGCAGCTCCTCTACCTCGCGCACCGCCTTTGCCATCTGTGCAAACTCGCTAGGCTCAAGACTAAAGGCACTATCCACACCACCGAGTTCGCGACTTAGTATAAAATGTTTTTCAATCACTTTTGCGCCAAGCGTTGCAGCAACAATCGGTGCGGTAATTCCTAAAGTATGATCCGATAGCCCAACTTCCACTCCAAAATCCTGCTTTAACTTTGGAATCAGGCTAAGATTCGCGCTATTAAGCGGTGCGGGATAAGAGCTTGTGCATTGCAAAAGCGTAATATCTGTATTGCCCACTTGTTTGCATACCTCAATGGCTTCTGTGATTTCCTCTTTGGTTGCGATTCCCTTTGATAGAATCATCGGCTTACCCAAACGCGCCATATAGGAGATTAGCTCCAAATCCACAATCTCAAAAGACGCTACCTTATAAATAGGATTCCCTAAACTCTCCAAAAAATCCACACCCTCCTTGCTAAAGGGGGTAGAAAAGCATACAAGCCCAAGATTATGCGCATAATCAAAAAGTTCCTTATGCCACTCCCAAGGCGTCATCGCCTCTTGATAAAGCGCGTAAAAATTCTTTCCATTCCATAATGTCCCCTTAATCCTAAAATCCTCCAAATCGCAATCTATACTCATACAATCTGGTGTATAAGTTTGCAACTTAATTGCGTCCGCACCGGAATCTTTCGCCGCTTTAATCGTCTTTAAAGCTAAATTTTTATCTTGATTATGATTTGCAGAAAGCTCCGCAACTAAAAAAATTTTATCATTTTGCATATCCATAGCCCTTAAAAATCAACAAATTTTGATAAGATTATATCAGAAAAAATATTTTCAATTAAAGGTTTATAGAATGAAAAATGTTAAAAGTTTCAAAATCCTCACTCTAGTTTTCGCCTCTGTGCTTTTATTGAATGGTTGCGATGAAAAAAGCGCAAAAGAGCTTGAGGAAAAGGCAAATCAGACTTTTCAAAATGCACTAGAGGATTCTGGCTTACAAGAAACACTACAATCCCACAAAGAAAGGATTCAAGAATTTTTAGAAAGTAATCAAACGCAACAATTTTTAGACAATCAAACTCAAATATTACAAAATGGCATTCAGCAACTTGGAAAAGTATTAGAATCTAACGAAACCAAAGCAATCTTGCAGCAACAAATGGAAAACCTCAATGAAATCTTGGGTGGAAACCAATAATCTATCCAACTCAAATGCTTTCTTGTATTTATATTTTCACTCAATTTAGATTCATTTAAAATAATTTTTAGCTATGCAAAACAATAATAGAGTTTCAAAGAATCGCTGAATACTAAGAAGTAAAGTGGCTCCGGATGTAGGATTCGAACCTACGACCAAGCGGTTAACAGCCGCCTACTCTACCGCTGAGCTAATCCGGAATAGAAGCTCATAAAAAATAAAATGAGGTGAAATTATATAAAAATTTTTTCATAATGTCAAGAAATTATAATAATTCTTAAATCAATATCTTCAAATATCTTGTAAATTTAAACTTAAAAATATTACAATTTGCTTTTTTAAAAATTCTAAAATTATAGAGGTTTTTATGGGACGAGCATTTGAATACCGAAGAGCAAGTAAAGAAAAACGATGGGATAAGATGTCCAAACTTTTTCCAAAATTGGGCAAAGCTATCAGTATTGCAGTTAAAGAAGGTGGCAGTGGAGACCCCGAAATGAATTCCAAGCTTCGCACAGCAATTATGGCGGCAAAGGCGCAAAATATGCCCAAAGACAATATTGAAGCAGCCATTAAACGCGCTCTAGGAAAGGACGGAATCCAAATTACTGAAGTAAATTATGAGATTAAAGCTCCTCACGGCGCATTATTTTTTGTAGAATGCGCGACAGATAACACTACGCGCACAGTGGCAAACCTCAAGAGTTATGCAAATAAACTTGGCGGACAAATGCTAACCAATAATTCTTTGGAATTTATGTTTGCTCGTAAGGCTCATTTTGAAATCAATAAAGCGACCGCTGGAGATTTGGAGGAGTTAGAACTTACACTCATTGATGCGGGTTTAGATTCTATGGAAATAGATGAGGAAGTTATCCATATTTATGGAGATTATACAAGTTTTGGAACACTTGCTAATGCACTTGAAGAATTAAAGCTGGAAGTTAAAAAAGCCGCACTAGAACGCATTGCAACCAATCCTGTGGAATTTAGTGAAGAGCAATTAGTGGAAATTGAAAAGTTGCTAGATAGAATTGAAGAAGATGACGATGTTCAAGCAGTATTTACTAATATTGCTTAACATAAATCAATAATGCTAAAACCATATAATCAATGTAACAAAATCACCTATTTTTATAGCATTTTAGATTCTTTAAGCGAATTTATTTCAAAATTCCTCGTTATAAAATTAACATTAAGGAAAATCAATGCTAGAAAAATTAACTAAAGCTACTTTTGAAAATGCAGTTAAAGAGGGAGTTTGTCTCGTTGCCGTAGGAGCACCTTGGTGTCCGGATTGTCGCAAAATTGAACCAATTATCGGAATGCTTATGCAAGAATATGGCACACAGGTTAAGTTTTTTGCTGTAATGGCAGACGAGGAGGAGGCATTAAAGGATTCTTTAAATGTGCGCAGAATCCCTACGCTTATTTTTTACAAAAAAGGTGTAGAAGTAGGTGAAAGATTGGTTGAGCCAAACTCTAAAACACTCATTGAAGAAGCAATACAAACTGCATTAAACGCTTAACTTCTATTAATATTTTGCGATTCCTTCAAGAATCGCAAAACTAGCAATTATTTTCATACCAAACAAACAATCAAAATCTACAACCTATTGATTATCACAACACATTAAAACACTATTCTACGATTTTAGAAAAATTCATTAAATTTCTTAACCTAAAATATCCTAGTTTTACCTGCAAATAAGCACTTTTTAGCTAAAATATAAGGATTTTTAAATGATTTTTTAAGGATAGCAAATGCAGAATCCACGCGCCAAAAGCGGTTTTGTGAAAGTTCTTGGGCTTATTTTAACGATTGTTGTTATTTTGTTTGGAATGTTTATGTTAAGCTCCGATTCGTTTGAAAAAGAATCTCCCACAATCCATCTTAAAAGCACTACTTGGAATCTTAAAGGAACATTTCCTATTGAAATTAGCGATAATGTCGGGATTAAAAGCTATCAAGTCTCCCTTGTGGATAATGGGCAAAAGATTCCACTTGATGCACAACAACTCACGGAACAGAGTGCAACCTGTGTGGCAAAAAACGCTAATATCGCACCATTGACACAAAATATCACTGCACAATCCCCAATCCAAAATTTTTGTGTTGGCATACAAAAACCAAAAAATCTTAAACCCAATGAAAAATCCCTTTTGCTTGAGGTTAGCGTAACAGACACGAGCAAATGGAATTTCTTTAAGGGCAATACAACCACAGAACAATTTAATATTGAAATTGATACCAAAAAACCACAAGTTGCGATTGTTGCAAACTCTTACAAAATCACACAAGGCGGGAGTGCTTTGATTATCTTTAAAGCAGAAGATGAAAACTTAAAAGACTTGAAAATCAATAATGGCAATATAGACTTCACACCCCAGCCTTTCTATAAAGAGGGATTCTACATTTCCTTAATTGCTTGGTCTAAACTCCATAATGATTTCAATGCAAAAATCATTGCAGAAGATAATGCGGGTAATGTTAGCATTGCACCCATTAATTACTTCAAACAAAAAAAACAATATCGGGATTCCACCATTCCCTTAACCGATGCATTTATTGATGGTAAAATTTCTACCCTTGTAGAAGAAATTGGAGAAAAAAACTTAGAAGACTTTGAAAATAAACTTGCAATTTTTCGCTACATCAATGAAGAGGTGCGCGAAACAACATTTGAACGCGTCTTTAATGCCTCTTCGTTTGTAGATAAAGAATCTTTTATAGAGGATTTTTCCATTCAATCCTTTGCCCCTCTTAAAAATGGTGCAGTAATGGCAAGTTTTGGAGACCATCGCACCTTTGTCTATCAAGGGGAAAATGTCAGCGAATCGCATCATATGGGATTGGATCTTGCAAGCATTAAACAAGCACCTGTGATTTTAAATAACGCAGGCGTTGTTACGCTCAATGAGTTTGTAGGAATTGACGGCAATGCACTTGTGATTTACCACGGACTTGGACTTTCTACTCTTTATGCCCATTTAACAAGCACAGAAGTAAATGTAGGGGATTCTTTAGAAAAAGGTACAATTATCGCAAATACAGGCAATACGGGATTGGCATTGGGCGACCACCTGCACTTCAGTGTGCTGGTGCAAGGATATGAAGTTTGGAATGCAGAATGGATGGATTCTGCTTGGATTAAAACAAATATTACCAATATCATTGCACAAGCCAAAGACATCATCAACCAACTTTAGAGGCGCATTTATGGTTCAAGCAAGACAAAAAAACTTTCGTGCTTTTGTTTTTACACAAGGGAACGAACAAGAAACGATTGCTTATATTGAAAAAAATTTTGTTTTATTAAAAGATTTTTTAATGGTTTTTACTTATCCTATCAAATCCAATTCCACCAACAACCTTTCGCTCTATCATTACCTAGTTTCCAAAAATCTTAATTTTATAGAATCGCTAGAGATAAAACAAGGCGAAGCAAAGGGACAAATACATCTAAGCCTAGAAAACTCCAATACACAATCCACAATACTACCCAACAATAAATCCAACCTAGAATCCCAAAATACAGAAACAAAGAATCCACAAACCAAACCCACACTCGTTTTACATCGCACCATTCGTAGTGGCGAAGAAATCATCACTCAAGGAGATTTAACAATTTTTGGACGCATTAATAGCGGTGCGCATATTCAAAGTGAGGGCAATATTCAAATCTTTGGAGAAATCAATGGAAATATATTTTGCAATGGAGATTATATGATTTTAGGTAAAGTGGGCGAAGGTAATATTCTCTTCGGTGGAGAGATTTTAGACAAAGAATTATTACAACATTCTCAAAACAAAATTTATAAAACACAAAATAAAATCCTTATAGAGGAACTACAATGAAACAACAAACCATTACAAAAAAAGTAGAATTAGTCGGAATTGGCTTACACAAAGGTGTGCCGGTAAAAATGACTTTAGAACCTTTAGATGAAAATTGCGGGATTCACTTCTATCGCAGTGATGTGAGGGTAAATATCCCCTTAAACCCCGAAAATGTTGTAGATACTACAATGGCAACGGTGATTGCTAAAGAGGGATATAAAATCTCTACGATTGAACATCTACTCTCTGCGATTCACGCCTATGGGATTGACAACCTAAGAATCACATTGGACAATGAAGAAGTGCCGATTATGGACGGAAGCAGTATAGGGTATTGTATGCTACTTGAAGAGGCAGGTATCCTTAAACAATCCTCTACAAAAAAAATTTTAAAAATTAAAGCTCCCATTGAAGTAAAAGAAGGGGATAAATTTGTAAGGTTTGAACCTAGCAGTGAATGTATTTTTGACTTTTCTATCCATTTCCCTCACCCCGCTATTGGAACACAATCCTACAAATTCAAATTCTCCACTCAAAGTTATAAAGAAGAAATTGCACGCGCTAGAACCTTTGGATTTCTAAATGAAGTGCAATATTTGCGCTCCATAGGACTTGCTTTGGGTGGCTCGTTAGATAACGCAATCGTATTAGATGATACTACGATTCTAAACAAAGAGGGTTTGCGTTATAAAGAAGAATTTGTCCGCCATAAAATTCTTGATGCGATTGGCGATATGTCTTTGCTTGGGATTCCGCTACTTGGCACATATATTTCGTATGCAGGTAGCCACAAACTTAACCATTTGCTTACCAAAAAGCTTTTGGAAAATAGTGAGACTTATGAGATTGTAGAAAGTGAGGAATCCCAAAAAATTTATGAATACGCCCTGCAAAATGCATAAAATTTTAATCTTACCCAATCTTTCAGGTAAGCCTACACTGCTAGGGATATATACCAAAACAAAAGAAAAGTGGAAACTAATGGAATCCTATCAAATTTCCAATCCTCTAAGTGATAACTTGATACCATTTTTTATCAACCTCCAAAAACAAAAGGTTGCTTTTGATAGTCTATATTTCGTGCGTGGTCCGGGCAGTTTTATGGCTTTAAAACTAATCTATCTCTTTGCTAAAACCCTAGAGATTACACAAAATATAAAACTTTATGCCACAAATGCCTTTTATTTTAACGCTAATTCCCCCATTAAAGCCTATGGAAACTGCTATTTCATCAAAGAATATCCCACAAAAGGAGAGATTCTAGCTCCAACAGATAAAGCTTTCAAATCCCAACCCCTAGAAAAAGAAGCAAGAGAAATGGGAATCACTTTGCGCAACTATGATTCACCACCCCCAATGCAACCTTTTGTCTTGCCTGATTTTTTAAATCTTGCACTTTTTGATACGCAATTAAAACCTCTTTATTTACTCCCACCCGTTTAAAGGTTGTCAATGTCTCTTTCAACAAACCCTATGCCCAATAATTGTTCCACAGATTTTTCAAAAAAGCCTAAAATAAGCCTTCAACGTCAAGCAACAATCGTTTCAAGCTTGACTGCTTTTGTCCTTATTGTAGTAAAATTCATCGTTGGAATCCTAAGCGGTTCAGTGGCGATTCTTGCTAGTGCGATTGATTCTTTACTAGATTTATCCGCCTCACTTTTTAATCTCTATGCGGTTACAAAAGCCGAAAAACCCGCAGATTCTGATTTTAATTATGGTAGAGGGAAAATAGAATCTCTTGCTGCTGTCATTGAGGGTAGCGTGATTTTAGTTTCTGGAATCTTTATCCTCTATCAATCTTGCAAAAAACTTATTTTTGGCGGAGAGTTAGCACACTTAGATTATTCGCTTTATGTAATGATTTTTTCTCTTGTTTTAACAACTGCACTCGTAATTTATCTAAACTATATTGCCAAAAAAAGCAACAACCTAGTCATCAAGGCAGACGCTCTACATTACAAAACAGATATTTTGAGCAATATGGCAGTATTGTTAGCCCTTATACTTGTGCAATGGACCGAATTTCACGCTATTGATGCAATCTTTGGATTTGGGATTGGAATCTATGTAGCATATTCTGCATTGGGATTGCTTAAAGAGGGCGTATTTATTTTGCTAGACAAGGCATTGGATGAACAAAAAATAAATTCTATCAAACAAATTTTAAACTCTGCCCCACAAGTGCAAAGCTATCACGACTTAAAAACTCGGCAAAGTGGTGAAACCAACTTTGTAGAAGTTCATCTCGTTTTTGACCCTAATATCTCCTTGCTAGAAGCACACAAAGTAGCAGATAAAATTGAATGCACAATTCAAAACTTAGAGGGTAAATGGGAAATCATCACACATCTTGACCCTTACGATGATGAAGGAGCAGCATGCAGTATTTATTAGACTTTTTACAAACTAACCCCATTCACAAAACTAAAATCTACCCTTTTTTAAAATGCAGTCAAAAAGAAGCACTTATCTTGCGGCATTTATGTGTAGAAATCTTAAAAGGCAACGATGAAAACATTTGTTTAGATATTATCAACACACTTTTTAGCCCACAAAATGAAGTGGCAATTTTAGAATATCTGCCTTATTTTAAAAATCTTTTGGAATTGGGCTGGATTAACCAACAAAGTTTTTTGAAAAATTTAAATCAAGAAGTGATTTTACTAGAATTAATCAACACTGCCTTTAGCCTAAGTTCTAGCTTTTTAAAGCTCCTTGAAGAGGGAGAGATTAACCCCAAACTTCCAAAAATCGCACCCTACAATGATCACTTAGAATACCTCAAAGACCAATTTTTATCCATTGAATTACTGCACAGCTTAAGCCCTTACAAAAAAGATAATCATACTTCACCACTCCTCAACAAAGGTATGCAGAAATTCAAGCTACTCCAACAAAGAATTAACGAGCGTTTAGATTTAACAAAAGAAAAATTAAGTTTAGAAATTTTATTTAAAGAATACAATCTTAATACACAAGAGAAAATCATTTTTATTGCTCTCTTACGGGAAGAATATCTAGGAAAAGAAAGCGAAGGGCGCGAATTAAATGTCTTGATAAATCTTGTTAGTATGAATGATTATGAACGAATGCAGAATCGCACACTTTTAGACGATAGAAGTCGCTTAGTGGAAAAAGGCTTGGTGGATTATGATGAAATCTTAAGCCCTTTTGGTGGGATTAATCGCACTTTTTTTATCCCTGATGAGATTCTCAAACGAATCACTCATTCACAAAACCATAGCAAAAAAGAACGTATCAGCCTAAAATCCCTTGTTTTGGAGCAAGAAATCTTTGAGTTTTTGCAACCCAAAGTCCCATTAAGCGAAGTTGTATTAAGCCCAAGCACTAAAACAACACTTGAAACTTTACTCAAGCAAATGGATTCTAAAGTCTTGCAACACCTAAAAGACTGGGGAATCAAAGACACAAAACGCGGGATTGATGCAAAAATTATCTTCTATGGGGCTGCAGGCACAGGCAAAACACTCACAGCTCTAGCTCTAGCCAAATCACTCAAAAAACCCGTTTTAAGTTTTGATTGCTCCAAAATTCTCTCTATGTATGTGGGGGAAAGCGAAAAAAATGTCCGCAAAATTTTTGAATCCTACAAAGAATTATGCACTAGAAGCAAACAAACTCCTATTTTGTTACTAGATGAGGCAGACCAATTTTTAAGCACACGCACCACCAATGGAAGCGGAGCAGACAAAATGCACAATCAAATGCAAAATATTTTTTTAGAACAAATTGAAAGATTTGATGGAATCCTCATTGCTACAACCAATTTACTAGAAACATTGGATACCGCTTTTTCAAGACGTTTCAACTATAAAATTGAATTTAAAAAACCAAATTTCAATGAGCGCGTTAAACTTTGGGAGAAATTACTCCCCAAAAATGCACCTTTTGAGAAAAATTTTAATCTCAACAAACTTGCTGAATTTGCCTTAAGTGGAGGACAAATTGCGCTTGTAGTTAAAAATACTGCCTACAATATTGCAAGTCTTCCCAAACCACTCTTTGAAACACAAAGCTTTTTAGATGAAATCAAACGCGAACTAAACTCCAACTTTGATGGGGGGCGAGAAATGGGATTCCATACTTAATCCCTTATTTTTGATTGCATAATTCTCCCAAGATAAAATTTCCCAAAAACATAAAAACTTGAGAGATTCAAGAAAATTGGTTACAATTTTATTTGTCTAATAAATTGATTATAAGGATTCTTTATGAATGAGACGAATCCTCTTTTAGAATCTGACATACTCACTTGTCCTCATAAAGGAATCGTGCAATTAAAAAGCATTTGTGGAAATTTACTTGAAGTAGAGGGCGTAGGAGTAATTACAGAATCCGATTTACTTCATTCTCCTATCATAGGTTGCACAAACAATATCGCAGGGATTCCTACTCCTTGCACACAAGTTTCTACTATCCCACCCAATGCAATTTCCTCAATCTTAGAGGTAAATGGCAGTGGAGTAATTTTACAAAGTCAGATTCCAACAATTCTTACGGATAAAGGCTTTCCTCTTACATTGCAAAATAAAACGTCTCATAATCTTGTGTATTTAAATGAGAAAGGAAATAAAGCAAGGGAGGGAGAGGCTAAACAAAGTGAAAATGCAAGACTTAATACACAAAGCACTATGGAATCCCATTGTAACTCACACAAAGATTCTACACAAGAGGAAGAAAAGCAAATCACAGAAATATATTTTTCTTATGGAGAGAACAAAACAAAGCTTAAGGACATCTCAAGACATTCACAAGATATAAACTTACATATAAGAACACAAGGATATAATGAGGGGGAGGAAGTAGGGGTAGAAGTAAAAACACAAGATAATAGCTTTACTCTCAAAGGGAAAGTGAATGATAATAATGAAGTATTTATTGAAAATGCTTTTAAAGATAAATAATCCTAAATAAAAGGAGTATAAATGAGCATAAAAATAACAGCAACTTGTGGAGATAAATCTGTAAGCATAGAATGCAAAAGACCAAGTTGGAAGAGTGTGAGAGAGGCATACAATAAAATCAATACTGCCAATCCAAACGATAAAAACTTGCAAGAAATATTTAAACAAGCTATTATAGATAAGGGTAAATGGTATGGCTTCTCACAAAAAGCAGCAGAGCAAACAGCCAAAGAGGTGATAGAGCAAATCATAAACAACAATTATGATGATTCTATATGGCAAAGATATGCTTTGGTTGGTGGAACTCCTCTATAAGTTATGCTTTAAATTATGGGGGAATGCCACTTCATACTGAAATTAAAGTAAAAGAATATAACTCTATGTATGGCAAAGACAAAGAATATCTTTATATAACAGGAGTTATTAATACAATCAATTTTCTTCATTCAAAAAGCGTTTGGGGAAATGCTGATGAACCATATAATCCTAAATCTATGCAAACAAAGCAAGAAAATACTGATTTTTACAATAACGAATTTTCAAAGTTTGATAAAAGTGGAGTGGTAGCAATGATAATTAATGGGTGGGACAACGCTAATGGACATATCACGTTATGGAATGGGAAAAAGAAACAATTCATAGACAATACCAATTACTTACTTGACAAAAGAGATTGGGTCGTTATTGAAAAACTATATTTTTGGGAATTAATATGAAAAAAATAATATTAGCAACTATGTTAATTGGGATAAATATCGTATTTGGATGGACTGGAACAGAGGTGCTTGGAGAATCATCTTATAAGGACGCTGATGGAAATAATTCACGCACAAGAGCATTTGCAAACCAAGATTTCACGTTTGAGTTAAAAGTTGATGCACTAAAAAAATTAGGATTCCGCTATTGTATTAAAAAATTTGTTGATGACGATAAGGGCGAAGTGTATTATATAATCAAAGAAAAGCTGAATATGCCATTATTCTTTGATGATAAGAACGAAGACAATATCACACAATTTCTAACATTTGTAGAAAATCTCACTAGATGGACTAGCAAATATAAAATAGATTACACATACCAACCCTTTAAATGCCTTATGGTTTATGAGCTTAAAGAATACCAAGCCGAAGTCGAACGCATTGTGAAAAAATACTGCAAGGAATGTAAATAATCTAAATTCTCTTAATTGTTGTATTTTTAATGATTACATTACTCTTAGCAGAGAGTGCAGGAGTGATTACGGAATCCAAGTTACATTCTTGATAAAAAATATTTCTTTTCTCAAAAAAACCTTTATTTTTCGCCTCTGATTCTGCTAAGATACACTTTAAAATTCTTTTTAGGCGGTTTTATGACAAGATTTTCCAAAGCAGGATTCGTATTATCCACTGCAGGTAGTGCTATTGGATTGGGTGGGATTTGGGGATTCCCTTATTTGGTGGGGCAAAATGGGGGTTTTGCATTTGTCCTTGTGTTTGTATTGGCTTTTTTATTTTTTGGCGTTAGTGTTTTTATTGTAGAAATGCTCTTTGGTAAATCAAGTGGGCAAAATAGCGTAAGCACCTTTGAATCTTTTGCGCCCAAAAATCTAAAATTTTTAAAATATGGTGGCTTTATGGTCATTTCTGGTGTTCTAATTTTTGCCTTTTATGTCGTTGTTTTAGGCTGGTTAGTGCATTATATGTTTTTAAGCATTATAGGAATGCCTAAGACTTTAGAAGCTACACAAAGCTTATGGGGAGGGTTTGTCAGCAGTCAAATCTTATGGCAAATGCTATGGCATCTCCTAGTTGTTGCACTCTGTGCATATGTCTTAAATCGTGGCGTAAAGGCTGGGATTGAAAAATTAAATCTCATTTTAATGCCCTTGCTTTTATTTATCTTTTTGGGATTGCTCGTTTATTCTATGTTGCAAGATTCTTTTATGGAATCCTTTAAATTTCTCTTTAGTCCAAATTTTGAAAAAATCACCCCTGAAGTCATTATTCGCGCAATCGGACAAGCTTTTTTCTCACTCTCTTTGGGCGTTGGAGTGATTTTAACTTATTCTAATTCTATGCCAAAACACGGAAATTTTGTCCGTTTTGCAATCATCATTGCCTTGCTTAATTTTTTATTTTGTCTTGTGGCAGGTTTAGTTATTTTTACCTTCATCTTTGGTTATGGTGCAGAACCAACAGAGGGCGTTGGATTAGTCTTTATTTCTCTACCTCTCATTTTTGCAAATATGGGTGTTAGCGGACAAGTCATTGCGTTTTTATTCTTTATTTCTTTGATTTTTGCAGGTATTACTTCGGCGGTTTCTATGCTAGAACCTCTTAATAGTTATTTGATTGAACGTTTCTCTATGCAAAGATATAAAGCAAACCTCATCAGCGTCATTAGTGCATATTTGTTAGGCATTATCGCATTGCTTAGCAATACAACTGCTTTTTCTGCGCCTTTAACTTTCTTTGATAAAAATCTTTTTGATTGGCTAGTCTATTTAACTAGCTCCTTTATGCTCCCATTAGCAGGAGTTTTTATGTGTCTTTATATGGGTTGGATTCTACCTAAAGAGCGCGTATATGCGATGCTTGAGGGAAATTTAACAGGAATAAGCTTTAGAATCTGGTATTTTGTGATTCGCTTCATTGCTCCACTTGGAATCCTAGCTGCAATGATTAATCTCATCTGAAAATTTTTCAAAATAAGACAAACTCAAGGAAGCATTCAACCAATGCGAATCCTTGAATTTAAATTTTAAGCAAAGTTTTTCTATAATTCACAATTAGCTTAAGGGTTAAGCAAACAGCTCTTCTTTCTACTGAACTTTTCTAGCTGTTATTTATTCGTTTTAGGAGTTTTTATGAAATTGGCGATTTTGCCTATTTTGGCAGGAATTGCGCTTGGGGTTCTCGCACCCATTTTGGTATATTTAGGGAATCCGGGCAATATGGGTATGTGCGCTGCGTGTTTTACGCGTGATATTGCAGGTGCATTAAACTTACATCAAGCAGGTATTGTGCAATATATTCGCCCTGAAATTATTGGTTTAATCATTGGTGCGCTTCTTGTGTCTTTTTTTACGCGCGAATTTCGTCCACGCACAGGTTCTGCCCCTATCGTGCGGTTTGGACTTGGAATCTTTGCAATGATTGGCGCATTGGTTTTTTTGGGTTGCCCTTGGAGAATGTGGCTAAGACTTAGTGCTGGGGATTGGACTGCGATTGCAGGTGTGTTTGGACTTATTTTTGGAATCTTGATTGGCGTCTTTTTCTTAAGGCGTGGATTCTCACTTGGCAGAAATCGCCCAACAAGCAAAATTGTAGGGCTTATTTTCCCAATTTTTGCACTCCTTTTGCTTGGGCTTTTGGTGTGGGGGCTTATGGACACAAATGCTCCGATTAAATTCTCTAGCAAAGGTCCGGGTTCAATGCACGCACCACTTATCATTTCGCTTGTTGCAGGATTATTCTTGGGGGCAATTTTCCAAAAAAGTCGTTTTTGTATGATAGCTGCGGTACGCGATACGATTCTAATGCGTGATACACATATTTTGCAAGGTGTTATTGCGCTTGTTATAGCAGCATTTTTCACCAATCTTGCGCTTGGGTTTTTCAATCCGGGATTTAGCGGACAACCTATTGCGCATAACGATACACTTTGGAATTTTTTAGGAATGGCGTTAGCTGGAATCGCATTTACCCTAGCGGGCGGTTGTCCGGGAAGACAAATTATTCTCTCTGGTGAGGGAGATGGAGATGCAGCAGTTTTTGTGCTTGGATTGCTTGTTGGAGCAGCTTTTGCGCATAATTTTGGACTTGCAAGCTCCCCTGCTGGAATTGGAGCAAATGCTCCTGTGGCTGTAGCTGCTGGATTCGTATTTTGTCTGCTTGTAGCAGTGTTTGCTAGAGAAAAAAGGAGTTAAAATGGTAGAACTTGATGTACGGGGGCTTAGTTGCCCTGAACCTGTGCTAAACCTCAAGCCTTTATTAGATAGAGGCGAGAGTGAGATTCGAGTGCTTTGTAGCTGTGGAGCAAGTAGCGACAATATCCGCAGACTTGCCAAAAATAGCGGATATGCTGTGGCAAGCGAAATACAACAAGAGGAGGATTTTGAGTTTATTTTAAAGAAAGCTTGAAAGTTTAAATTTGATGAATGCTAGATTACCACTTCGTCATTATGTGATAGCCAAAGGCTAATAGAAATTCCTTGCCATTGCGAGAGATTTGCTAGAATCTCGTGGCAATTCATAACTTTATCAACCCCTGATTCTGCAATGGAATCTTTAAAGGATGCTAGATTATAGATTGCTTTGCCTCTCTCTGCACTCACTCCTCGCAATGACAAGGTGCAAACACGGAGGGTTTTTGCATTTATTTCTCTTAATGACACAATCAATAAAATAACGATTCTATGTTAATATTTCACTCAAAGGACACTTATGCAAAACATTTCTAAACCCATTTACCTAGACAATGCAGCAACAACTTTTCCCAAAGCTCCCGGAGTGAAAGAGGCAGTGAGCGAGTTTTTAGAAAATATTGGCGCAAGTGCTGGACGCAGCGGACATTCTCTCTCCATAGAATCCGGTAGAATCCTATTCCAAACGCGCAAAAGCCTAGCGGACTTGGTAGGGCTTAAAAACTGCAAACACATTCTCTTTACCCTCAATGCCACAATGGCGATTAATACGCTTTTACAAGGCTTTTTGAAAGAAGGAGATATTGTTGTGGTTACGCAAATGGAACACAATGCAATCAAGCGTCCGCTGAATGCGCTTAAAAATAAATTGAAATTAGAAGTGCGCGAGATTCCGTGTGATTCTATGCACGCAGTGGATTTAAACAGCGCAAAGGAGATGCTAAAAGGCGCGAAACTCCTAGCGTGTGCACATATTAACAATGTCAGCGGGGCGATGATTCCGCCAGAAGATTTAAGCGCACTAGCCAAAGCACACAATGTAGCTTTTTTGCTTGATGGCGCACAGAGTGTCGGCTGCGTAGAAATGAAAGAAGTGATGAGTCAAGTGGATTTTCTAGCCCTTAGTGCGCACAAAGGCTTACTTGCGCCAATGGGAGTGGGTGCGCTTGTCATAGCCGATGACTTTGCGATAGAGAGGATAGAACCGCTTGTCTTTGGCGGCACAGGAAGCTTGAGTGAGGAGGAGATTCAGCCTCTTTTTCTCCCCGATAGGTTTGAGAGTGGAACGCCTAATATGCACGGAATCGCTGGGCTTCAAGCGGGGCTAGAGTGGATTAAAAAGCAAGGAGTAGAAAATATCCATAGACACGAATTAGATTTAAGAGAGCAACTCCTTGAGGGCTTAAGCGGAATCCCGAATCTTAAGGTTTATCGCACCAAAGGGCGTAGCAGTGGAACACTCTCTGTGGATATTCCTAACTACACTCTTTCAGAGATTGGGGAGATTTTGGATAGCCAATATGGAATCTGTGTGCGTGTGGGACTGCATTGCTCTCCATCAAGCCATAAAAGCTTGGGTTCTTTTGAGCGCGGTGGCACGATTCGTCTAAGCCCGGGCGCATTTACGACAAAAGAGGAAATTGACTTTACCATCAATGCCTTGCGGGACATTGCGGAGCATAGGGGACAAAAATGATAAAGGGTTATGTTTTGGTTTTTACTACTTCTAGTGCGTTTGAGAGTGAGGCAATCTTGAAAGATTTAGGAATCACGATTAAGCTTGTGCCAACACCGCGTGAGTTTTCAAGCGATTGTGGAATCTCTGTGTATTTTGAAGCGTCAAAGGAGGAATTTGACATAATCCCCAATACCCTAAATTCTGCAAAGATTGAATACGAAATAAAGAAAATTTAAAAATGCAAAATAAAAATTATTCCAAAACTTTAACTACGCAAAAGACAAGATTTTTTACCACTTTGCACAATAAGTTTTCCAACTATTTTACAAATTGCATAGCATTCATTCTTTATAAGCTCAACAAACCCCTTCCGCATACTTATCAATTTTACTTCATCACACATCACGCCACAGGACATAATGCAATGATGGATTTTTTAAAGCTTTGTGGCATTTCTATTAACGGGGATATACAAAACATCAATGCACTGCAAAGATATAAGCAAAATTATAAAAGACTAACGAGATTCCATACCCACTGCGCTCTTGCTCTTTGTGAATGTAATTTTAAAGGCTATTGCAATTACACACATCTTTTAAATGCCAAAGCACCAGCACTCCTTTTAGTGCGTGACCCAATCTCTATATTAAAATCTTGTATTAACTTTGTTGCAACTCCAAAAGAGAAGCGAATAATCAGGGGGTGTGGAGCAGATAAACTCTTAGGATACTTACAATATTGTGCCTACAATCCCAAGACAAAAGAATTTCATCTTACCGACTCTCCGTGTCTTGAAACAATAGAATCTTATGTAATCTCATACCACAATAAAACAACATTGCATACTTTATTCATTTTTGATGAACTTCTCTCCGACTTGCCACACATTACACAAAAATACTATGTAGATATGGAGGAGATAAAAGGAGATAAAGCCTTTGAAACAATGCAAAAACTAAGTTACGCGCTAGGTTTCCCACCACCAAAAGAGGAGGATAGACCTCTTTTTAAGAAACAAGTTTATGCGCATTTGTATTTTTTATTTCCTTTTCATCTTGTAGTTACCACAAAAGATTCTGAAGTCAAACTCCTACTTGCAAACCGCACGAGACGCATCAAAGGAATAGATATTACAGAAAAACTTATGCCACCTTCTTACCAAAACAATCCAAATCTAGAAAACTGCAAAGTTTTTGTAGAAACACACAAAGAGGTGCAGGAAATTTCTAGATATTTTACACAAATCCAAACTGAATTAATCGCCACATTAGAAATACTTTTAAAGATTGTAGAAATCAAGAAATCAAAAACATTAAATGAGGAGAATGTTTTAAAATATTTTGCTTCTCACCCAAAAATTGCAAAAGATTTTAAAGCGATTTTAGATAAAGATTTGCGAGATTTAAAGGCACAACGACCTGATATTATAAAATCGTGGAAATATTATCAGACTTTTGAGTTGCTAATGCAAGATTCTACCCTTTAGGATTCCACCGCTTCATTGTGAGAAAGCAAAACAAGCGAAGCAATCTATAACTTTAGATTACTTTTGAGCTTCTTCCTCCATCATTATAAAGCCTCGCTAGAGGTTGTGGTAATCTACAATTTTTATCTCGCCTTTAATAATCTACTTTTTTGCAAGATTATAGATTGCCTTCCTTACTCCACCGTTACACTCTTTGCCAAATTTCTTGGCATATCTACATCATTGCCTAGTCTTACTGCTACCTCAAGCGCAAAAATCTGCAAAACAACCATCATTGCAAAAAATTCTACCATATAGTGCGAATATTCTGGAATCGCAATCCAATCATCACACCCCTCATAATATTCTGCACTTAAAGTACAAATCATCGCATCACGCGCACTTAGTTCCTCAACATTGCTTTTGATTTTATCATACAAAAGATTTCTTGGCATTAGCGCAACACAAAACAATCCTAAATCCGCTAAGGCAATCGGTCCGTGCTTCATCTCTCCGCTTGGGTAGCCTTCCGCGTGTAGATAGCTAATCTCTTTTAATTTCAGTGCACCCTCTAGGGCAAGTGGATAGAAAATATCCCGTCCAATAAAAAAGAATCCGTGTCCGTGCAAGTATCTGCGCGAAAGCCTTTTGATATGTTCGTGTGCCTTTTTATCCACCTTTGTTGCGCGCACCGCCTCTAGCATTACCTTTGTTTCTCGCTTGATTGCCTCTTTGCTTAGGATTCCACATTTTTGCGCAATAAAATTTGCCAAAATCCATAACACCATTACCTGCGTTGCAAAAGCTTTAGTGCTAGCCACTCCTTTTTCAATCCCCGCACGCGTGAGTAGATTAAAATCGCTTTGACGCACAATGGAGCTATTATCCACATTGCAGATTCCAAGAGTTGTTAAACCACTTTTTTTTGCTAGTTTTAAAGCCTCCAAAGTATCAGCGGTTTCGCCACTTTGGGAGATGACAATAAAAAGTTCTTTTGGGTGCAAAATAGGCTCTTTATAACGAAATTCACTCGCAATTTCTACTTTTGTCTTTAACTTTGCAATGCGCTCAATCAGATAACTTCCTGCAATAGCAGCGTGATAGCTTGTGCCACAAGCACAAAGCGTAATAGAATCCACACGGCTCAAATCAAGCGCACTTAATTCCTCCAAGCTAAAATTATCCTCACTCACGCGCCCCATCATTGTTTCTAGCAAAACCTTGTGTTGTTCGTAAATCTCTTTTTCCATAAAGAAAGTAAAGCCGTCTTTTTGTGCAGAAAGTTTATCCCCACTTAAAATTTTTGGATTTGGCAGACTAGAAAATTTCCCCGATTCTATTTCTCCTACCGCTCCATCTTCTAAGTAGCAAACCTCCTCTGCAAAGCCAATCAATGGCGCATCTGATGAGGCAAAATAAATTGCCTCTGCACCTTTATTATCCTTTCCCCTACCAATAATCAAAGGTGAACCATTTTTGGCATAATAAATCGTATTAGGTGATTTTTGCGTGATAAGCAAAATTGCATAAGCACCTTTTAGTTCGGAAATTGTACATTTAAAAGCATCAAATGGGTTTTTGAAATTTTCCAAATGCGATTCAAATAAATGCACAATCACTTCCGTATCTGTCTGCGATACAAAAGTGCTACCTTGTTTTTGTAAATCCTCTTTAATGCTTTGATAGTTCTCAATGATTCCATTATGCACAACATTACTAAATTTCCCAAAATGCGGGTGTGCATTAACTTCTGTTGGTTTGCCATGTGTCGCCCAACGCGTATGCCCAATCCCCAAACCAAACCCACTAGAATGGAATCCCTCACATTTGCGTTCCAAATTTACCAACTTACCAACAGCCTTAAATGTGCTTAGCTCACCCTTGCTTAACACAGAGATTCCAGCAGAATCATAACCACGATATTCCAATTCTTTTAAGCCATTTAATAAAATAGATCTTTTTTCATCATTACCGATATAACCAACGATTCCACACATTGACTTTGCTCCTAAAATAATTTTTTTATTGTGGCATAAATTTTGTAAAGAAATAGTAAATGAATTAAATTTTTAGCAACTTGATGATAGAATCCGAAGACTTTTATTTAAGGTTTTAGAAATGCAAATTTATTTTTTCACAGGCGCAGCAGGTTACATTGGCTCACACACAGCCTATTATTTTTTAAAAAATAGTCAATGCAAAATTGTAATTTTTGACAATCTAAGCAGCGGATTTAAAGAAAATATAGATTTTTTGGAACGCACCTTCCCTCAAAGGGTAGAATTTATACAAGGAGATTTAGGGGATTTAGATTCTTTGGATAAGGCATTAAGTGCTTATCCCTACAATGCCATTATTCATTTTGCCGCTAGTTTAATCGTGCAAGAATCTGTGCAAAACCCGCTCAAATACTTCAAAAACAATGTTGCCAACACAACAAATCTTTTGCAAATTGCTCAAAAGTTTGCCATCAATCGCTTCCTTTTTAGCTCCACCGCTGCAGTTTATGGTGAGCCAAAGCAACACACTCCTATTTGCGAAAATACTCCTACAAACCCTATCAACCCTTATGGAGAATCTAAATTAATGATTGAAAAGATTTTGCATTCCCTAGAGGTTGCTAATCCAAATTTTAAAAGTGTGATTTTGCGCTACTTTAATGTTGCAGGAGCATTAATGGAACAACATGGTGCTTTGGGACAAAGAAGCAAAAATGCCACACATTTGATAAAGGTTGCTTGTGAGTGCGCGACAAATAAACGCACAAAAATGCAGATTTTTGGAAGCGACTATGAGACAAGAGACGGCACTTGCATTCGGGATTATATTCATATTGATGATTTAGCAAGTGCGCATTTCTTTGCCTTGCAATCTCTGCTAGAATCGCAAACATCTGAAATTTACAATGTAGGTTATGCACAAGGATTTAGCGTAAAAGAAGTGATTGATTGTGTGAAAAAAGTCAGCGGTAAGGATTTTATTGTGGAATCCGCCCCAAGACGAGAGGGGGATCCTAGTATGCTTGTGAGTGATAATTCTAAAATCCTAAGCAAAACCAAGTGGAAACCAAAATTTAATAAGCTAGAAACAATTTGTAAAAGTGCTTATCTGTGGGAGGAGAACCTCAAACAATCGCTTCTTTCATAGGCTTTATCCAAAATTGATATTTTGTGAGATTCTACATGTGATTTGCAACAATCTATTTGCTACCTTGCCATTGCAAGGAGTCGCAAGTTGGTTTAGCGGTCTGTCACCACAAAAATGTAGTTTGAATTCTATTATCGCGCAGCCTTTAGGCTGAAACAATCCATAATCTTGAACTGCTTTCAAGTTTCCATTGTAAAGCTTTCTGTATGCTTGATTATGGATTGCTTCGGACGAGTCCTCGCAATGACATGGTGGTGGAATTTCTAAGCTATATTAGGATTTTTCCATAACATTACTGCAATATTTGGCTCTCTTGGCTCACGAATAAACTCATAAACAATCTCTAATGGTAGATTAAAAGGAGATAACCTTAAATCAAGACTTCGCCACGCATAAACATCAAGTAAAATATCCTCATTTTCACCCATACGATTAATATCATTTGCAATAAGAGCATATTTATATTTAGAAAGATTATCAATAAATTCCATAATTAGGTGGTTTGGTAAATGCTGCAACACATCTTTACAGATTGCCAAATCCGCTTTGGGCAATACAGAAAAATCCCCATTATAATGGATAAAATCAATATTTGGCTTTTTATATTTTGCTAAATTCCTATTCACAACAAAACTTGCAACATCATAGCCCTTATAATCAATGCCATCAAAATTGATATTTTTAGAAAATTGCCAATCCCCGCAACCAATATCTACAATGCTATGGATATCATACTCAATAAAGAATTGCTGCAAAAACTGCACATAACCTTTGCAAAGATTCTCATTAGAACCACTCCCGCTACCACAACCCCAAGCATTTGTTTCGTAAATTGTATTAAAAACTTGTGTGAGTTTGTTATTGCTTTGGTCTAGCAGGATATTTTTTATTAAAGCAACCTCGCCTTTGAGTAAGGCGATTTCGCGTATCAAATTTTAATTTTGAGATTCTATTGTATCCAGTTTAGAAGAGATTTTATCTAAATAAAAGCCCCCCCCCGCAGACGCTTTTTGGTAATTTTCCAAAACCTCTTTAATTCCATTTTGCCTCCTTAAAGAATCACAAGCTAAAAGAGAATCTCTAACTTAGCTATTTCTTTTTTCCATAATTTCTTTAGAAATATTGCTTGGAACTTCGCCATAATGATCAAATTCCATTGTATATGTGCCGCGTCCTTGTGTTGCGGAGCGCAAATCAGTAGAATATCCAAACATTTCAGCCAATGGAACAAAAGCATTCACAATCTTTAAGCCCATTCTGTCGTCCATAGAATTAATTTGTCCGCGTCTGCGATTCAAATCTCCAATCACATCACCCATATATTCTTCAGGCACTTCTACTTCTACTTTCATCATCGGTTCTAGTAGCACTGCACCTGCTTTGCGACAAGCATCTTTAAACGCCATAGAACCGGCAATCTTAAATGCCATTTCAGAGGAATCCACATCGTGATAACTTCCATCAAAGAGAGTAACCTTGAAATCCACCACAGGATAACCTGCTAAAACACCATTTTGCATTGCTTCTTGGATTCCCTTATCTACCGCAGGGATATATTCTTTTGGAATCACTCCACCGCTAATGTTATTGACAAACTCATAACCTTTGCCCGGCTCTTGTGGCTCCACTTTGATAAAGACATGTCCATATTGCCCACGCCCACCAGATTGTTTTGCGTATTTGCACTCTTGCTCCACGCTTTGGCGGATTGTTTCGCGGAATGCAACTTGTGGTTGCCCCACATCTGCTTCTACTTTAAATTCTCTTTTTAGTCTATCCACAATAATTTCTAGGTGCAATTCACCCATTCCCGAAATAATCGTTTGTCCGGATTCCTCATCGGTATGCACTCTAAAGCTTGGATCTTCCTCTGCAAGTTTTGCTAAAGCTAAAGCCATTTTCTCTTGGTCTGCCTTAGTTTTAGGCTCTACCGCAATAGAAATAACCGGGTCTGGGAACTCCATTCTCTCTAAAATCACGGGTTCTTTTTCTGAACAAAGCGTATCTCCTGTCAAAGTTTCTTTCAAGCCAACAAACGCGCAGATTTCACCTGCATAGACTTCTTTAATATCCTCACGCTTATTGGAGTGCATTTTAAGCAATCGTCCCACACGTTCTTTTTTGCCTTTTGTGGAGTTAAGCACATAGCTTCCAGATTCCAAACTTCCACGATAAACGCGCACGAAAGTTAATTGTCCCACAAAGGGGTCTGTCATAATTTTAAAAGCCAAACCTGCAAACTCACCATCATCGCTAGATTTAACATAAACTTCTTTCTCCTCATCTTTTGGATCTACCCCGCGAATATCCGCAACTTCTGTTGGTGCAGGCAAGTATTCTACAACCGCATCAAGCAGAGTTTGCACCCCTTTGTTTTTAAAGCTTGAACCACAAAGCATTGGAATCATCTCCATTGCAAGACAACCCTTTTTGATTCCCACTTTAATTTCTTCAACACTTAATTCCTCGCCACCAAGGTATTTTTCCATTGTCGCTTCATCTTGCTCTGCAACCGCTTCAAGCAACTTCTCACGATATTCTTCCGCTTTTTCTACTAAATCCGCTGGAATCTCCTCAATATCGTATTTCGCACCCATTGATTCGTCATTCCAAACAATGGCTTTCATCGTAATTAAATCCACAACCCCTTTAAAGTTATCCTCTGCACCAATAGGAATCACAAGCGGCACGGGCTTTGCCTTTAATCTTGTGGCAATTTGGGATTCCACATTATAAAAATTTGCACCAATTCTATCCATTTTATTTACAAATACGATTCTAGGAACACCATATTTATTTGCTTGACGCCAAACGGTTTCACTTTGTGGTTGCACGCCACCCACAGAACAAAACACCGCAACCGCTCCGTCTAATACACGCATAGAACGTTCTACCTCAATCGTGAAATCCACGTGTCCGGGGGTGTCAATCAAGTTGATTTGATAATCTTTCCAAAAACAAGTTGTCGCCGCGGAAGTGATTGTGATTCCACGTTCTTTTTCTTGCTCCATCCAGTCCATTGTCGCAGCACCATCATGCACTTCACCAATCTTATGGCTAACGCCTGTGTAAAACAAAATCCTTTCTGAAGTTGTTGTTTTACCTGCGTCAATGTGCGCTGCGATTCCAATATTTCTAATTTTATTTAATGGGGTTTTTCTTGCCATTTTTGAATCCTTTGGGATAAGTGTTTAAGGTTTGTAGAGAAGCTTAGGGAAAATCCCTAAAGCTATATTACCAACGATAGTGCGCAAATGCTTTATTAGCCTCTGCCATTTTATGCACATCTTCTTTTTTCTTAAACGCTGCTCCACGCTCGTTTGCAGCGTCAATTAACTCATTCGCTAATCTATCAATCATCGTGCGCTCATTTCTTTTTCTAGCAGAATCTAGCAACCAGCGGATTGATAAAGATTGTTGTCTTGCAGGGCGCACTTCCACGGGAACTTGGTAAGTCGCTCCCCCCACCCTTCTGCTTCTTACTTCCACAAGGGGCTTAACTTTCTCTAATGCTTTTTCAAAGGTTTCAATGCCCTTTTCTTTGGTTTTTTCTTCAATCTTTTCAAAGGTTGCATAAATGATTTTTTCTGCAACACTCTTTTTGCCATCATACATCATTTTATTAATGAATTTTGTTACAACGACATTATTATAGATAGGATCGCCTAGAACCTCTCTTTGTGGGGCTTTTCTTCTTCTCATTATTTTTTACCTCCTGCATCACCCTTTGCTTTTTTAGCACCATATTTACTGCGAGAAACCGTGCGCTTTGCAACACCTGCTGTATCTAACGCACCACGAATGATATGGTATTTAACACCCGGTAAGTCTTTTACCCTACCACCACGAATCAATACGATAGAGTGTTCTTGCAAGTTATGCCCCTCACCCGGGATATAACTAATCACCTCAAATCCACTTGTCAATCTAACTTTTGCAACTTTTCTTAACGCAGAGTTAGGCTTCTTAGGTGTTGTCGTATAAACACGTGTGCAAACCCCTCTTCTTTGGGGGCAAACTACCAAAGCCGGAGACTTTGACTTCTTGATAACCTTTTTTCGCTCTTTTCTAATCAACTGATTAATCGTTGGCACTTTTATTCCTTCCTGAAAAATTTTAATAGAGAAAATGAAGCGGATTATATGCAAATCTCACTTTATTCTCACTTAAATTAAGGTTTAAATAACCTTAATTATTCCTCTATTTCTTTAATTTTAACTTTCTTACCTTTATAGATTCCCGTTCCAACCGGAATCATACGACCCAATACAATATTTTCTTTCAAATCTTCTAAATGATCCATTTTTGCTGCGATACTCGCTTCCGTTAAAACCTTCGTTGTTTCTTGGAATGACGCCGCTGAAATCACAGAATCACTACCGATTGCTGCGCGTGTGATTCCAAGTAATACAGGCTCTGCGATTGCTGGGATTCCGCCCATTTTAATAATACGCGCATTTTCCTCTCTGAAATGACGTTTGCTTACTAAATCACCCTCAATAAACTTCGTATTACCGCTATCGTAGATTTTGACTTGTCTTAGCATTTGCGAAACGATAATTTCAATATGCTTATCCGCAATACTTACACCTTGTCTGCGATATACCTGCTGCACTTCGCTCACAATGTATTTATACAACTCTTTTTCTCCGCCAATGCGCAAAATGTCTTGACTTGCTACAACTCCATCGGTGATAGCTTCCCCTGCATGGACAAATTCTCCCTCATAAACAAGAATCTGCTTGGATTTATCAATCAAATATTCTGCGACCCTGCCGTCATTTGCTGTGATAATAATTCTCTCTTTTCCGCGGATAGATTTACCAAAACTCACGATTCCATCAATCTCTGCTAACACAGCAGGATCTTTGGGTTTTCTTGCCTCAAAAAGTTCAGAAACTCTTGGCAAACCTCCGGTAATATCTTTGGATTTGACAAGTGCTTTTGGAGTTTTAGCCAAAATATCTGCCATTTCCACTTTTGCGCCATCGGAAATAAAAATTGCAGTTTTTGGATCTAGCGCATAACGAATCAAGCCTCCATTTGCAGTAGATAGAACAAGTGTTGGCTTATGCGCACTTGCAATATACTCATTGACAACCAATCTTGTCTGCCCTGTTAGTTCATCGGTTTGTTCTGATACCGTAAGTCCGGGGATAATATCCTCAAATTTGATCGTTCCAGCTTCCTCTGCAATAATTGGGTTAGAATAAGGGTCCCAATCAGCAATAACAATGCGTTCATCGCTTTTAGGTTTGGCAATCAGTGTATTTTTTTCAACACTTTGATTGTCTTGCACTTCAATAATAGAACCCCTTGCAATGTAATGTCTTGCTGCTTCTTGGTCATACTCATCGGCAATCACAGCAAATACACCTTTTTCGGTAATCTCCTCGCCCTTTTGAAGTGCGCGGTATCGCTCCAAATGATCCCCTTGCAAGTAGTAATATTTCACAATTCCCTCTTCTCTTGCATAAATCTTTTGTGTAATAGGAGCATTATCCTCAACCTTTAAATCACTTGCATAGGAGATTCTATTAGGAATATTCCAGCTATCCTTAATAATATCTACAATACTTCCCTCATCGCGCACATAATGTCCGCTAGGATAAGGAATATAGAATTTACCCTCAATTTTACCTGTAACCCCTGCTAACTCATTGGGTTTTGCCACATCAGACTTTCTAAGCGTGAATTTCGCAGTCTCCTTTTCCCCAATAACAGAAACAATCACTTCATCATGCACCACATCCACTTTCAATTCACCCTCAAAAGGTGCTTTAATTTTTGGTTCTACAAGCAGAATCGCGGCATTTCTACGATTAGAAACTATCATTTTGCCTTCACGATTCTTATAGGTTTTGACATTATAATAACGGATAAATCCTTCTTTTTCGGCAATAACTTGATGCTCCTCTTGACTTCTGCTCGCCGTTCCACCGATATGGAATGTTCTAAGTGTTAGCTGTGTTCCGGGCTCACCAATGGATTGTGCAGCCACAACACCCACGGCTTCCCCAATCTTGGCAATCTTAGATTCTCCAAGATTCAAGCCATAGCATTTCGCACACACACCTTTTTCGGCTTTACAAGTAACAGGAGTGCGGATAATAACAGATTTTACACCCGCTTCTTTTACTTTACGCGCCTTTTCTTCATCAATCATTATACCTTCACTAATTAAAACTTCATTCGTAATTGGGTCAATAATGTTTTCTGCAATCACGCGCCCAAAGATTCTTTCCTCTAGTGGCTCAATTAGCTCACTACCGACGGTAATATCTGTAATCTCAATCCCTTCATTTGTGCCACAATCATCTGCGACTACTTTTACATTTTGACTCACATCAATCAATTTTCTCGTTAGATAACCTGCGTTTGCGGTTTTTAAAGCAGTATCCGCCAAACCTTTTCTCGCGCCGTGCGTAGAGATGAAATACTCCAACACATTGAGTCCCTCTTTGAAGTTTGAGGTGATGGGCGTTTCAATGATCGTTCCATCGGGCTTTGCCATAAGTCCGCGCATTGCGGAAAGCTGCCTAATTTGCCCTGTACTACCCCTAGCCCCAGAGTCCGCCATCATATAAATAGAGTTGAATCCTGCCTTGTCATTTTCAATGAGTTTCATCATTGCATTACCCAATGCGTTATTGGTATCTGTCCAAACATCAATAATCTTATTATAACGTTCTTGCTCCGTCAATAAACCTGCTCCAAATTGCGCTTGAATGTCTTTAACTTTCTTTTTTGCGCCCTCTACCGCTTTATTCTTATCATTTGGCACAATAATGTCATCGGCTGAAATTGAGATTCCCGCTTTTGTCGCATATTTGAATCCTAAATTTTTAAGATTATCTAGGAAGTTTGCCGTGATTCCAACTCCACCTTCTTTATAAACATAATCAATCAAGGTCGCAATGTCTTTTTTCTTTAAAACCTTGTTCCACAAATGCACAGGCACAAAATCAGGCAAGATAGATTTCAAAATCATTCTACCAATAGTTGTGTTAATGATTCTATCTTCCACAAATGCACGCACTTTAGAACCAACCTCTACAATACCTGCTTCTAAGGCAATATGGATTTGGTCAATGTTAGAGAATAGCTTATGCTCACCCTTAGAATCGTCTTTTGCCAAAGAAAGATAATAAAGTCCCAAAACCATATCTTGACTAGGCACAGTTACGGCTTTACCGCTTGCGGGTAAAAGAATATTCATAGAGCTTAACATTAAAAGTTTGCATTCTGTGATTGCCTCTTGAGAAAGTGGCACATGCACCGCCATTTGGTCACCATCAAAGTCTGCATTAAATGCCGCACACACTAAGGGGTGTAGCTGAATCGCTTTTCCATCAATGAGTTTTGGGTGGAATGCTTGAATGGATTGTTTATGCAAGGTTGGCGCACGATTTAGCATTACAGGATAATTTGCAACAATTTCTTGCAAACACTCCCACACTTCATTACTCTTTTGCTCAATCATTTTTTTAGCTTGTTTTAAGGTGGTTGCATAACCCTTTTCCTCTAACTTTGCTAGAATGTGTGGCTTAAAGAGTTCCAATGCCATATTTTTAGGCAATCCGCATTGATCCATTCTTAGATTTGGTCCCACAACAATAACAGAACGTCCCGAGAAATCCACACGTTTTCCAAGTAAGTTTTGACGGAATCGCCCTTGCTTTCCTTTGATAATCTCCGACAAAGACTTCAAAGGACGTTTATTCGCGCCTTTGACTGCATTAGCATTGCGTCCATTATCAAAGAGTGCATCTACGGATTCTTGTAGCATTCTTTTTTCGTTGCGCACAATAATCTCTGGCGCATCAAGCTCAATGAGACGCTTTAATCTTTGGTTGCGATTAATCACGCGACGATACAAGTCATTGACATCACTCACCGCAAATTTCCCGCCATCTAGCGCGACAAGGGGACGCAAATCTGGTGGAAGCACTGGAAGCACAGTTAGCATCATCCACTCGGGGCGATTCGCTCCACCAGAGACCACAAAACTTTCCACAACCTTCAAACGTTTAATAATCGTTTTCTTTTTAGCTTCAGAATTAGTTGCTTTAATGGCTTCTTTTAACTCCGCAATCAAATCCACCAAATCAAGCTCCTCTAGCAACCCTTTTACAACTTCACCACCCATTTGCGCAACGAATCCTGTATGCTCAAATCTCTGTGATAAGCTTTGGAATTGCTCCTCGTTTAGAACATCGTATTTTGCGACCGGTTTTGTTCCTTCATTGTCATAATACGCCTCACCCGCCTCTTTTACAATATAGGCTTCATAATACAACACGCGTTCTAAGTCTTTCATCTTGACGCCAAGCAATGTTCCAATTCTACTAGGAAGCGAATTAACATACCAAATATGTGCCACAGGCGTTACAAGTTCAATGTGTCCCATTCTGGAGCGACGCACTTTAGAGCTGGTTACTTCTACGCCACATTTTTCACACACGATTCCTTTATAGCGCATTTTTTTGTATTTACCACACAGACATTCATAATCCCTCACAGGTCCAAAGATTTTAGCACAAAACAACCCATCTCTCTCGGGCTTTAAGGTGCGGTAGTTGATTGTCTCTGGCTTTTTAACTTCGCCATTACTCCAACTGCGAATTTTTTCCGGACTTGCGAGCAAGAGTTGAAAAGCGTTAAAATCGCTTGGACGATCGTCTTCTTTGATAGCTACAACCTCATTGATTCCCTCTTTGTTCTTTACAAACACATTCACATCTAACGCCAAGCTCTGCAATTCTTTGGTTAAAACATAAAAAGTTTCTGGAATCTCGGATTCTTTAACCGCCTCACCTCTTGTAATTGCCTTATAGGCTTTCACGCGTCCCTCAACATCATCGGATTTAATGGTAAGCATTTCTTTAAGCGTATGTGCCGCACCATAAGCTTCCAATGCCCACACTTCCATTTCCCCGAATCTTTGCCCGCCAAAGAGTGCTTTACCTCCAACAGGCTGCTGCGTTACAAGACTATAAGGTCCGGTGCTTCTTGCATGGACTTTCTCATCTACTAAGTGGTGGAGTTTTAGCATATACATATAGCCAACATTCACGCGCTCCATCATTTTTTCGCCCGTGCGTCCGTCATAAAGCTCTGTTTTACCATCACTATCAATTTTTGCTAATGCAAAAAGCCTTTCAAATTCTTGTGCATTCACACCCTCAAAAACAGGAGTTGCAAACTTCACACCCTTGCTCCAATCTCTAGCAAAATCCAATAATTCCTCATTGCTTAATTTTTCCAAAAATGCTTTGGCAGTTTTCATTCCTGAATTTTCGGCAATCTCTTGCATTTTAGCCTTAAGCTCACTTGCCCATTTGTCTTTTTCGCTTTCAAATACACTTGCAATCTGCTCTCCAAGATTCTTGCCAACCAATCCCAAATGCACTTCTAAAATCTGTCCGATGTTCATACGGCTAGGCACACCTAAAGGATTCAGAACAATCTCCACAGGACGTCCATCTTTTGTATAAGGCATATCCACTTCGGGGACGATATTGGACACAATGCCTTTATTTCCGTGTCGCCCTGCCATTTTATCCCCAACTTTTAATTTGCGTTTTGTTGCAACATAAATTTTTACAAGCTTAATCACTCCACTTGGTAAAATATCATCTTTTTCAATAATAGAAAGTTTTTCTTCGTGTTCTTCGCTCAAACTTTTCTTTTGCTCTAAAAAGTTACTTTTTAATGTGTCGTATTTATTTTGAGTCTCTTTTGAATAGCTTTTGATCAATGTTCCCATTGCGAAGCGATTCACATTTTCTAGCTCCTCTTTTGGAATCACACTGCCTTTTTTGTATTCTTTATCGCCAATTTTTGTGGAACTGCTCAATTTCTCTTTAGCAAGAATGGAGCTAATGCGTAAAGATTCCTCTCTATCTAGCATTAACAATTTATCGTGATGCTCTAAGTCTAATCGGGATTTTTCCTCCTCATAAGCAACAATGGCTCTGCGATCTTTATCATAGCCCTTTTTTGTAAAAATCTTAACATCAACAACCGTGCCTTCCAAACTTGGCGGACAATAGAGGGATTTATTGACAACATGTCCAGCTTTCTCCCCAAAAATTGCGCGCAACAGCCTTTCCTCTGGAGTTGGCTTTACTTCTCCTTTTGGAGACGCTTTTCCAACTAGAATCATTCCACCAGTTACATAAGTTCCAATTTTTACGATTCCGCTTTCATCAAGGTGTGCAAGCTCTTCTTCTCTGATATTTGGAATATCGCGTGTAATCTCCTCAACGCCGTGCTTTAACTCCCTTGCTTCAATCTCCTTTTCATAGATATGAATGGAAGTAAAGGCGTCGTTGCGAATCAATTTTTCACTCACAACAATCGCATCTTCAAAGTTATATCCATTCCAAGGCATAAAAGCCACACGGATATTTTTACCCAACGCTAATTCACCTTGGTCCATATTGGGACCATCTGCAATTACTTGACCAACTTCTACCCTATCTCCTGCCTTTACAATCGGACGTTGCGAGAAAGAAGTATTTTGGTTTGTGCGGAGATTTTTTTGCAGAGAATAATGATCAATAAACGCTCCATTTTCATCTTCCCCCAACACATAAATATTTTTAGAATCCACCTTTTCTACGATTCCACTACGTGTAGCCTTAGTCGCCTCCCAAGAATCACGGGATACAATCTTTTCAATTCCCGTTCCAACAATCGGTGCATCAGGTTTTAACAATGGCACGGCTTGACGTTGCATATTTGAACCCATCAATGCGCGGTTTGCGTCATCGTGTTCTAAGAATGGAATCAAACTCGCTGCAACCCCGACAACCATTCTAGGACTTAAGTCAATCAAATCCACTTTTTTGGATTCCATTAACATAATCTCGCCATCTTTTCTTACCTCAATCATTTCCTCTTTAATGGTTTGATTGCTTGTGAGAATCGTGCTTGCTGGAGCAATGACTGCACCTTCCTCTTGCGTTGCTGTCAAATAAACAATTTCATCGGTTACCTTGCCCTCTACCACCTTACGATAGGGTGCTTCAATGAAGCCTAGCTCATTAACCTTTGCATAAGTGGAGAGCGTGTTAATCAAGCCGATATTTTGTCCCTCTGGCGTCTCAATCGGGCAGATTCTACCATAATGCGTTGGATGCACATCACGCACTTCAAATCCCGCTCTTTCCTTAACTAAACCACCCTCTCCTAGGGCAGAAAGTCTCCTTTTATGTGTTACTTCAGAGAGAGGATTGGTTTGGTCCATAAATTGTGAAAGTTGCCCACCCGTGAAAAACTCTAAAATTGTTCCGGTTATCATTTTGGAATTAACTAAATCGTGTGGCATTAACTCCTCTAAACCTGTGCTAATAGTAGAAAGCTTATCACGAATCGCCTTTTGCATTTTTACCAAGCCTGTATGCAACTCATTTGCTAAAAGCTCACCAATGGCGCGGATTCTACGATTCCCTAAATGGTCTCTATCGTCAATGCGTCCTTGTCCATTCTTAACATGAATCAAGTAACGCACGGTTTTAATAATATCCTCGTGCGTAAGAACCGTTACATAATCTGGCACACCAATGTCTAGCTTATGGTTCATTTTCATACGTCCAACACGAGTCAAATCGTATCGTTCAGGATCAAAGAAAAGCTGCTGCACAAACTGCTTTGCTGCCTCTTTTGTAACAGGCTCACCCGGACGCATAACCTTATAAATACGAATCGTTGCTAGATCGTTTTCGTTGTCAATTTTTTCTGTTTGCTTCAATAACTTTAGTGATTCTGCATCAGCAACAAAAGCATTAATTATAGACGCATCGACACCTGCTGCTAAATCATTGGCAATCACAAAATCATTAATATTTAACTCTGCAAGTTTTTTTAACTTACTTTCGTCCATCAATGTCAATGCATCAAATAATACTTCTCCACTTTCCTTATCAATAATGGGTTCTGCTAAATAACGCTCCATTAAAATATCTGCTGGATACTCAATCATATCAAGCTTTTCTTCTTTAAGTGCCTTTGCCTTTTTCGCTGTCAAACGTTTCCCCGCTGCAATGATTAAATTTCCTTTCGAATCTTTAATATCAAATTCTACGCGCCCAACAAACTCTTCTGGATCAAAGGAGATAAGATATTTGCCGCCTTTATATTTAATATTTAAAAGAGGATAAAACATTTTTAGAATATCTTGCTTAGAGTATCCTAAAGCACGAAACAGAATCGTAACAGGCACTTTTCTGCGCTTATTGACACGCACAAACAATGTATCCTTTGCATCGTATTCAAAATACAACCAAGAACCACGATCTGGGATAATCTGTCCCGTATAAACAAGTTTGTTGGATGCACTTGAAGATTCCTCTTCTTTAAAGATTACACCCGGGCTTCTGTGAAGTTGATTAACCACAACCCTCTCCACACCATTGATAATGAAGCTTGTGCGATCTGTCATTAAAGGAATCTCGCGCACAAAAATGCTTTGCTCCTTAATGTCCTTAACGCCTAATTTCTCTCCTGTTTTCTCATCTCTCTCCCAAAGCACTAAGCGAATTTTAATCTTTAAAGGAATTGAGTAAGTCAAACCTCTCTCCATTGCCTCTCTTACGGTATAACGCGGCTTGCCATATTCACAACCTGCATATTCAAGGCTGATTCTATTTTGTGCATCATGTATTGGAAAAATAGATTTAAACACCTTTTCAATTCCTGATTCACTTCCATCTTGCACCATCAAAAAAGCATCATAGCTATTTCTTTGTAGTTGGAGCAAATTGGGAACAGCAATATTTTGAGGGATTTTAGTAAAATCAACTCTTAATCTATTTCCGGATTTTAAACTTACTGGCATATTTGTTACCTCTATAATAAATGTAGAATTTTGGAAGAAAAATGAAAGGGGGATAAAAAATCCCCCTAAAATTACTTAATTTCGACTTTTGCACCTGCTTCTTCAAACTTAGCTTTGATTGCGTCAGCATCTTCTTTTTTGATACCTTCTTTAACTGTAAATGGAGTTTTTTCCACTGCGTCTTTTGCTTCTTTTAAGCCAAGACCTGTTACTTCGCGAACTACTTTAATAACATTAATTTTTTTGTCTCCACTATCTGTTAAGATAATATCAAATTCTGTTTTTTCCTCTGCGGCAGCTGCACCACCACCTGCAGCCGCACCTGCTACCACTGTAGGTGCTGCTGAAACACCGAATTTTTCCTCAAACGCTTTCACAAGCTCTGAAAGCTCCATAACAGAAAGATTACCAATATACTCTAAAACATCTTCTTTTGAAATTGCCATAATTTTCTCCTAAATTTTTATTGCGCTTCTTTTTCTTTGCGTAAATTATCCAACCCTGTAACAAAGTAACGAGCAGGAGCAGTCCAAACGGACAACAACATACCGATAAGCTCTTCTTTGGAAGGCAATTTTGAAACAGCTTCAATATGCTTTGCATCCACAATCTCGCCTTCAAAATAACCTGCTTTTACTACAAGTTTGCCACCCACAGAATCCGAGAATTTACAAATTGTTTTAGCCAAAGAAATCTGATCTTCTCCCCAAACAAAAATGTTATTCTCTTTTAACTCTAATCCTTCCACTCCAAAATTCTTTAGCGCAATCAACGCAAGTGTATTTTTGATCACTTGAACTTTCACATTTTGTTCTCTTGCATTTGCCCTTAAAGATTCCAACTGCTTAACTGTTAAGCCTTTATAATCACAAACCGCAATCGCATTAGAAACTTTAAAATCGGCAGTGAGATTCTCAATTAGAGTAGTCTTTTCTGCTTTTGTCATTTTAACCTCCTTTCAGACGAAAGACTTATATAGGGTAATTTTTAAGCTTTCGCCCCTATAGTCATTAGCCTAAGATAAAAACAAGAATAAATTATTACTTCATATCCATTAATTCTTGAGCGTCCAATGTTAAAGACGGACTCATTGTTAAGGACAATGTTGCGTTTTTGATGTATTTGCCTTTCGCACTTGCTGGTTTTTGCTTGTTGATATTTTTCACAAGTGCAATAATATTTTCCTCTAGCTTTTTAGCCTCAAAGCTTACTTTGCCAACAGGAGCGTGAATAATACCTTTTTTATCTACACGATAATTGACTTGCCCACTCTTTGCATTGCTCACAGCCTTAGAAATATCCATTGTAACAGTGCCTGTTTTAGGGTTTGGCATTAAACCTTTTGGACCTAGGATTCTACCGACTTTACCCACAAGTGCCATCATATCAGGTGTCGCAATCACCATATCAAAATTTAAATCACCATTTTTGATTTGCTCTGCTAAATCCTCATCTCCGACAACATCTGCACCTGCCGCTTTTGCCTCATCTGCTTTCGCGCCTTTTGCAAAAACTGCAACACGCACTTTTTTACCTGTTCCATTCGGTAGTACAACTGCTCCACGAATCATCTGATCAGCGTGTCTTGGATCTACACCTAAACTCAACGCAACTTCAACCGTCTCATCAAACTTAGCGGACGCTAAAGATTTGATTGTTGCAGAAGCGGTTGTAATATCGTATATTTTTTTACAATCTACTTTGTTAATGAGATTTTGCATTCTTTTTGTTAATTTTTTTGCCATATTCTATACTCCAACGCGTCTTTTTAATCTACAACTTCAATGCCCATACTGCGAGCACTTCCCTCAACAATCTTGATTGCTGCTTCCTCTGTATTAGCATTTAAATCGTCCATTTTTGTTTTGACAATATCTAAAACTTGTGCTTTTGTAAGCTTTCCTACTTTGTTTTTTAGAGGATTGTCTGAACCTTTTTGGATTCCTGCTGCTTTTTTAATCAAATCTGTAACAGGAGGTTTTTTTGTGATGAATGTAAAACTTTTATCTTGATAAACCGTAATAATGACCGGAATATTAAAGTTTCCCATATCCTTTGTTTTTTCATTAAATGCTTTACAAAATTCCATAATATTGACACCACGTTGTCCTAATGCTGGACCTACGGGCGGAGATGGATTTGCTTTTCCTGCAGGGATTTGAAGCTTAAGTTCGCCAATAATTTTTTTTGCCATAACTTATCCTTGTCTTTAGTTGTTAAACTATTTTTTCCACTTGTGAATAAAGTATTTCAATAGGTGTGCTACGACCAAAGATTGAAACATTCAACTTTAATTTTCTATGTTCCATATCATATTCTTCTACCGTGCCTGTAAAGTTCGCAAAAGGACCTTCAATGATTCGGACAACCTCTCCTGCTTCAAAAATAATTTTTGGTTTAGGAGCTGCACGATTCTGCACTTTTTCAATAATATGATTAATATCTGCTTCACTTAAAGGTGTAGGTTTTTTTGCCTCGCCAATAAAGCGACTCACTTTTGGTAAAGATTGAATAGTATGCCATAATGCAGTATCCAAATCAACTTTAATAAAAACATATCCCGGATAAAGACTTCTCTCACTGATCTTTTTCTTATTGTTTTTAACCTCAATAATATCTTCTGTCGGAACGACAATATCAGTAATTCGCTCTTCTAAGTGATGTTCCCTTACAAGATTCTCAATACCACGTTTTACAGCTTGTTCGCTACCAAAATATGTCTGAATTGCATACCAATACAATGCCATAAACAAATCCTAAATAATTATAAAATACTAGAAACAAAACTGCCAAGAATAAAATCAACTAATGCCAAAAATAGAGCAATAACCGTTACAACAACAATCACAGAAATAAAAGCATTTCTTACTTGTTCTTTTGTGGGAAAGATGACTTTAGATAGTTCTTCTTTGGATAATCTATAATAGGTAATTAGTTTTTTCATAACTTTGTTTGTCTCTCTTTATTCCAAAAATGGCAGGCCAGGAGGGACTCGAACCCCCAGCATTCGGTTTTGGAGACCGACGCTCTACCATTGGAGCTACTGACCTATATGTTTCAATTGGGTTTTAAGCTAAGGGAAATTTCCCTTAGCTTTTTAGTTTCACTTCTTTGTGAATTGTGTGTTTGTTTAGTCTTGGACAGAACTTCTTAAGCTCCAGTTTTTCTGTCGTGGTTTTAGCATTTTTCATTGTGCTATAATTAATATCACCGCATTCAGAGCATTTGAGTCCGATTTTTACACGATTACCTTTAGCCATTGTAATGCCTATTCAATAATTTTTGTAACAACACCTGCACCCACAGTTCTACCACCTTCACGAATCGCAAAACGTGTTCCGTCTTCAAGTGCGATTGGATTGATTAGCTCAACTGTGATTTTGATGTTATCACCCGGCATTACCATTTCTACACCTTCTGGCAATGTGATTGAACCTGTAATATCTGTTGTTCTAACATAGAATTGTGGTCTATAACCATTAAAGAATGGTGTATGTCTTCCACCTTCATCTTTTGAAAGAACATAGATTTCGCCTTCAAATTTTTTATGTGGAGTAATGGAAGATGGCTTACATAGAACCATACCTCTTTCTACTTCCTCTTTTTTTGTTCCTCTCAATAAAACCCCAACATTATCTCCAGCTTCACCTTGGTCAAGCTCTTTTCTAAACATTTCAACACCTGTTACGGTTGTTTTTTGTGTTGGACGAATCCCTACGATTTCAATTTCATCACCAACTTTTACGATACCTCTTTCAATTCTTCCTGTAACAACGGTTCCACGACCCGCAATGGAAAATACATCTTCAATAGGCATCAAGAAAGTTTTATCTGTTTCGCGCACAGGAGTTGGAATATACTCATCTACCGCATCCATAAGCTTCATAATTTTTTCACTCCATTCACCTAGAGTGCCTGATTTAGCTTCCTCTAATGCCTTGAGTGCTGAACCTGCTATAATTGGTGTATCATCACCCGGAAATTCATAGCTTGATAAAAGTTCTCTAATTTCCATTTCTACAAGCTCTAACAACTCTTCATCATCTACCATATCTTGTTTGTTCATAAACACTACAATGTAAGGAACACCAACTTGGCGAGACAAAAGAATATGCTCTCTTGTTTGTGGCATTGGACCATCTGCGGCAGAAACAACTAGAATCGCTCCGTCCATTTGTGCAGCACCTGTAATCATATTTTTAACATAGTCCGCGTGTCCGGGGCAATCTACGTGCGCGTAGTGTCTCTTTTCTGTTTCGTATTCAATGTGTGAAGTTGCAATGGTAATACCACGCTCTTTTTCTTCTGGAGCGTTGTCAATATTATCATAATCTTTCAATTCTGCTAGACCTTTTGTGGATAGAACAGCAGAAATCGCAGCACTTAAAGTCGTCTTGCCGTGGTCAACATGCCCGATTGTTCCAATATTTACATGGGGTTTAGACTTAACATATTTTTCCTTAGCCATAAGCTTCTCCTAAATTTTAAGTTAAATAGCGACAATTCTACACTATTTTTACCAATTTTAAAATTAAGAATCGTAACATTTTCTACAATTCTATCACAATACTTGAAAAACTGGAGCCCATAAGCGGGATTGAACCGCCGACCTCTTCCTTACCAAGGAAGTGCTCTGCCACTGAGCTATATGGGCATAAAGATACCATAAACCTATAATTTAATATTAGTGTTTTGCTGATTAATAAAGAAAAATCGTAGAATCAGCTCCCAGTATGGAGCGGGAAACGGGGCTCGAACCCGCGACCCTCAGCTTGGAAGGCTGATGCTCTAGCCAACTGAGCTACTCCCGCACGGCTATGGTGGTGAGACGTGGATTCGAACCACGGAAGTCATAAACAGCAGATTTACAGTCTGCCCTCGTTGGCCACTTGAGTATCTCACCCCAATTTTAAACATTAATAAAAACTGGTCAAACACTGAAAAAATTATATAAATTAATGGAGCTGGCAAAGGGACTCGAACCCCCGGCCTGCTGCTTACAAGGCAGCTGCTCTACCAACTGAGCTACGCCAGCATTTCTATAAAACTTTCTACATTTTCATAAATAAAAATGAGACGGAATTTTACCACTTTTTATTTTAATTGTCAATACTTTTTTAAAATTTTAGGTATAATCGTGGTTGCTTAAATTTTGCACAAAGTTTAAAAAGTCAAAAATTTAAGCGAAATTTTTATTAAGGAGTTTCTAAACCAATGAAATACAACCACAAAAATCTTTATCCAAAAGGTTTTAGAAAGAAATATTTTTCACTCGCAGCAATTTTGGCACTCAATAGTGCTTTGTTAGCGCAAAACCAAAACATTGCATTGAATGAAAAATCCAAAAAGACAGAATCCCAAAGTCTTAAACTTTCTATTACCCACGCAGAGGAGTTTGTGGAAAATGCAGATTTTAAAGAGGAGTTTAGCGCAGAGGAAATTCAACAATCCAATGCTCAAAATATCTACGACTTTTTAAATCAACATTCTCTACTCAAAATTACAACAAATTACGGCAATCCTTACACAGCAAACATTGATTTGCGTGGATTTGGACAAAATGGACATAAAAACCTTGCCATTCTTGTAGATGGAATCCGTTTAAACAATATTGATTCTGCTCCCATTTCTTTAAGTAATATCCCGATAGATTCTATTCAGAAAATAGAAATTATACGCGGAAAAGGCACAACAAAATACGGGAATGGCGCAGTCAGTGGAATCCTAAAAATTACGACAAACCGCAAAGCAGGTGGAACACTTAATGTAGGATATGCAAGTTATGACGCGTTTAATTCGCAAATTTTTTCGCGTTATGTTGGAGATACTTTGAATATTGGAGTGTATGGACAATATCAACACAATGAAGGTTCAAGGGCTATCACGCAAGGAAATGAGGAGAAAGATGGAAGTTACAATAAAAATGGTGGAATTACAATCTTTTATTATCCTAACAATTCTACACTTTTAAAATCAAACCTCAATTATTCCAAATACGCTATCAAATACGCAAGCCCCTTAACAAAAGAACAATTTGATAAAAATCCCACACAAGCACCGCTGCCAAGTGCTTGGGGCGGAGACACTTTCACGCACCAAAGACGTTGGGATTTAAATTATAGTTTGGGCTTCACGCACTTTGGAGATTCTGGAATCATAACTGATGTGAATTTCGGCGGTATGCGCAATGAAAGTGAATATATTAACTTTGACAACAAATATGACGGCAAGGGAATCTTTGGGGATTTTAATTCCTCTTTTCGCAACGATTCTTATCTTGCAGAAGTCGGTGGCACACTCAAAACCAATCAACGCGTTCAAAATCATCTAACAAAGGCTCAAGTAGATGAAATGTTGCTTTATCTCAATGGAGAAAAGTATTTTGGGGATTCTACAATCAATGGAGGAATCTCTACACAAAGGATAATTTCTAAACAAGAAAACACCTATACAAACGCAGAAAATCTCTTGGGTGGAGAGCTTGGATTCCATTATCCTCTCACTCCACAAACCGCTATTTTTGCCTCCTATTCACGCAGTTTTGTTACTCCAAATATAGATTGGCTTTTGCGTTACGACCCTATCACTTTTGCCCCAATTCCAAATCAAATCATTGATACAGCTACTTTTGATACTTATCAAATCGGCACAAAAAGCCTTTTTGGAATCCACGAGTTAAGTGCGAATCTCTTTTGGATTCAAGGTAGTGATGAAGCGTATTATGGGCTAAACAAAATTACAGGAATTTACGATAATCAAAGTTTAGGCAAAACGCGCAGAATCGGAGGAGAAGCGAAATTTACCACGCATTTTAATGCGCAAGTCTATTCTAGCCTCGCCTATGCCTATGTTGATGCGACAATGCAAGGAAATGAGGGTTACAAAGGCAACACGATTCCGGGAGTTTCTAAGCACACTTTCAGTGTGGCTCTCAACTACACACCCATTACACAACTTAATCTTGGAATCTCTTACAAATATGGCTCACGCGCGTATGACTATAATGACTTTGATAATGCTAGCACGAAAGCTCCAAATTATCAAAGCCTCAATCTAAGCGCAAGTTATAAGTTCAAAGACTTTGAAATTTATGGCTTTGTGCAAAATCTTACCGACCATAAAAATGCAATTGTTGTGAGTGGCGCATATTACCCCTACGAGTTTGAACGCATTTTTGGCGGCGGCATTAAATACACTTGGTAAGATGATGGCTTTACGATTCTATCTCGCTTACAAGCTTTTAAACTCCCTTTTTTTGGGGGTTTCTTTGGGAACTATTTTTACAATTTACACTCCATTAAATCCCAAAATTTATTCACTAGGCGGAATCGCACTTGCATTAGGAGCATTTATTTTAAGCCTTTTTTATACCAAGCTACTCAATCTAAAGCCTTATAAAAAGATTCTTTTAGGGTTAGAGATTCTGCCTTTTTTCTATCTTTTTGCTTATTTGCTTTTTCCTAATACCTTTTTTGGTGCGCTGATTGTTTATGCACTCTATCAAGCAGGCTTTATTTTTGGAGATTATTTGGGGCGCACCGAAACACTATTATTCCCGCGCAAATTCATTCTTTCACAACTAGACAAACGCAAACAAATCGGCTATCTTTTAGGGCTTGGAATCGCATTTATCTTTTACACAATTTTAGAATTTTTTGGAATCTCGCAAAAAGAATCGCAGATTTATGCAATACATTTTTTGCTACTTTTGCTACAATGCGCTGTATTTTTTACACTCTCTTGTGCCTTTAGGCAAACAAGGACAAAGCAATGGAATCCCAAGACTTAAAAGCCACTTATCGCAAGATTTTCAAGGCAAATTTAATCCAAATTTGCCATTCCAACCAAGCCTATATTAAGGACTGCAAATTACAAAAAAAACTCAAAATGCAATTGGATTCCATTTTGCGATTCCACAAGCTTCACTCTAAGCGTCCTATCCATTTGCTGTTTTATTATCCACTCCCCTTAGAATTTGATATAAAAAAACTCTTAAGGTTCTACCGCAAAAAAAGAAATGTGAAGATTTTTTTGCCCAAAATGAGCGGAGAAAGCTTTAAGGCAGTACAATACAGACTTCCTTTGCAAAAACAAGCCTTTGGCATGTATGAACCTAACGATTCTGCATTTTGGGCTAAAATGGATTGTGCTATCGTTCCTGTGCTTGGCGTGGATAAAAAGTTGCGGCGCATAGGGTTTGGCAAAGGAATGTATGATAGATTCTTTGGGGCAAATCAAGTTTCAAAAGTGATTTTTGTTTGTCGCGACTTTCATTATCTGCCACATATCATTACACAAGATTATGACATCAAAGGAGATGTCTATATCACCCCTTTCAAAACTCTAAAGCACTACGATAAAATAAAATTTTTATCCCAAACAAAAATCACAAGGGCGATTTTATAAAACAAAAAGTTTTGAAGTAGTAAAATTAAAATTTCTAAAATTTTAATAGAAATTAAAAGGTTTGAGTGAGCTTTGAATCTCCAAATACATAATCAAATCTTATTAAACTAAAATAATTTATCACTTTATTTTATTATTTTAAGCTCTACTCAACCCTAACTTTCAAGGACACACAAATGATATTATGGGTTATTACAAGCTCTATTGCTTCAGCCTTAATCGCAGGAGGAGGGAGTTACCTCATCTCGCGCAAACTTTCTGGCGCAAACCTTAAGGTGTTACTAGAGCAATCCAAGGCTAAGGCTAAGGCAATAGAATACGAAGCGGAAAAGATTTTACAAGAATCCAAAATCAGGGCAAAAGATATTGAGATAGAAGCAAAAGAAAAATGCGACAAAGAAAGTGCTAGAATATCCAAAGAATACGAATTGAATTTATTAAACTTTGAAAAAGAAAAGCTAAAAGAATCGCAACGCATTGAAAAAGAGTTTTGCAAAATTGACCACGAAAAACAAGTCTTAAGCAAAGAACGTAACGCCTTTTTTGAGGAACAAAATGCACTGAAGAATCTTAAAATTGCCTATCAAGCAAAGCTAGAGGAACTCACTTCAAGCCTCTCTCAAATCTCTTGTATGACGAAAAATGAAGCCAAAAATATGCTACTAGAACGAATCAAAGAGGAATCCAAGAGGGAATGCGCAAAACTAATCAGAGAACAAGAGGCAAACGCCAAATCTGAAGCAAAAGCAAAAGCAAACTATATCTTAGCCATAGCAACTTCGCGTTTTGCAGGAGAGTTTGCAGCAGAGCGACTCATTCACACAATTGTTTTACCAAGTGATGATTTAAAGGCGCGGATCATTGGCAAAGAAGGGAGAAACATTAAATGCCTAGAAATGATTTGTGGAGTGGATATTATCATTGATGATACCCCAAATGTGATTATTATAAGCTCTCACAATCTCTATCGGCGTGCGATTGCAGCAGAAACCATTCACCGCTTGGTAGAAGACGGGCGCATTCAACCAGCTAGGATTGAAGAAATCTATCAAAAATGTTTTGAGGATTTTGAGGAAAAAGTCTATCAAGAAGGTGAGCGTGTGGTGCTTGATTTAGGCTTAAATGGAATCCACCCAGAAATCAAGCGATTAATCGGCAGATTGCGCTATCGTGCAAGTTATGGACAAAACGCCTTAACGCATAGCCTAGAAGTAGCCAACCTTGCAGGAATCATCGCCGCAGAACTTGGAGGAGATTGTATGCTTGCCACACGCGCGGGATTATTGCACGATATAGGCAAAGCGCGGACGCACGATTTTAAAGGCACACATGTAGAATTAGGAGCAGAGATTGCAAGACGATACAATGAACACCCAGTGGTATTAAACACGATTCTTTCTCATCACGGAGATGAGGAGATTAAAAGTGTGGAAGCTGCGGCTGTTTGTGCGGCTGATGCCCTTTCTGCTGGGCTTCCGGGAGCTAGACGCGAAGTGCTAGAGAATTATCTACGGCGCGTAAGTGAAATTGAGAAAATTGCCACTTCCAAAATGGGTGTTTTACACGCTTATGCTATTAATGCTGGGCGAGAAGTGCGCGTAATCGTAAAATCAGAGGATATTAGCGATGAGGAATCCTATCTCCTTGCCAAAGAAATTGCAAAAGACATAGAATCGCAAGTGCAATATCCGGGCGAAGTTAAAGTTAGCGTAATCCGCGAAACAAGAGCTTGTGCGGTAGCGGGGTAAAAAAATTGAAAGGTAGAAATTGAAAAAAATTATCACTTTTTTCGTCAATCTAGTTGTGAGATTTTATCTATCCAAATATCCAATCCACAAACTCCCTCAACCTACCAAATTGCAAAACATAAAACATATCCTCTTGTTTTCCAATACCGCTTTAGGTGATACGATGATGAGCACACCCGCAATAGCGCAAACAAGACAAGCTTTTCCAAGTGCAAAAATCACTCTTTTTATCTCTAAAACCATCTACCCACTTTTTCAAAATTATGAATATGTTGATAATTTCTTGATTTATCAAGGAGGATACAAAGGTTTCATTAGCGATATTATTAAAATGCGAACTTTAAAGCCTGATTTAGTATTAATGTTTCACAGCAATGGTCCTATGGATATTCCATCGGCTATTTTAAGTGGGGCAAAATATATTTTAAAGACTTCAAGAAATAACGACAAAGAGCAATTACTCTCTACAAAACTACCCTTTTATGCGCATTTTATCCCAGCAAGACTGCAGACACTTTCATATGTTACCCTTGAAAATTATCATAATATCCCGATGAGACTTCCAGCTAAATATCACGCATTTAACGCGAATAATGCGGGGGGGGGCAAAAAATAGGATTCCAAATGCGCACTAGCAAAGAACGTAGAGAATGGGGAATAGAAAATTTCGCCAAGTTAGCCACGATGATTTTAGAATCCTATGCAACAGCAACAATATTTTTATCAGGAACATTATCAGAAAGAGAGTATTGCAACTCAATTTACTCATTTATTCCAAAAGATTTACACGAAAGAATCCACAATCATTGCGGAAAATACAGCCTTGATGAACTTCCCTATTTTTTAAAAAGTTTGCATTGTTTTGTTACAGGTGATACAGGTCCTATGCATTTATGCGGTGCGCTTGGGATTCCAAGTGTTGCTTTGTTTTTGGGTGGTGCTTCTCCCACAGGAAGTGGAATCTTGCAAGACAAATCAATCCACATAGAAATCCAACAAGAATCTCCTGAACTAATTACTCCTCATCAAATTTTTGAATCGTTGGAAACATTAATAAAAAATTAAGTATAAATTAGAACAAAAAATACAAAATCTTAAAAAACCACATCTAAAGAATATAGAGCAGAAAATATTTTCTTAGATTGGATTTAGTCAAACATCTTTACACCTAATAAATGCACATAAATGTCGGAAAAATTGCGTAGGATGTCGCCAATAAATTCTTATTGGATTTTCTTTGCACTTATCTTGCCAACATTTAAAATAATATTCTACATACTCCGCCCTTGCAATATACAATGGCTCTTCGGCTCTAAACCCTTTTTCTTCAAATAAATGGGTTTTACTTTTATGGACAAATAGTAATAGATTCTGCCTATACCAAAAGCCTATTTTTTCATTATTCCAGATTTTTTTACGCAAAATATCAAAACATACATAATCAAATTTTGCAAACAAATCTGCCCAATATTTTGGTGGCTGTTCATTAATGTGTTCTGTTCCTCCTTGATGAGGAATCGCTGCAGAAAACAATACAATATCTGAAAACATTGTCAAGAGTTTAATAAAATTTTCTGCATATTGCTTTTCTAAATGTTCTGCGACTTCTAAACTTTCTGCTAAATCAAATGGCTTCTTATCGGATTCTGGTATATTTTGCATTACATTCCTAAAAATATCATTGGCATCCGCTGTCAAATCTACTTGCTTATAATAATCTTTAGCAATATAAAATAAACTCTCTTCGACGCCATTGCCATCAATACCAAAATATTTTAAATTTGGTTTAGCATCAGCCCAAGCCTTAAGCCAAGTCCCAACACCACAGCCAACATCTATAATGCTCTCTATATCAGTAAATAAGCCCCCCCCCCTCATATAAGAGATTACTTCTTTAGCTGAATCATAACTTTCCTGCATTTGAGAACGATAAAAATTTTCATCATAGATATTTTTACTCATTTCTTAACCCTTTAAATCACGAATTATTTTATGATATAATACCAAAAAAACATAGAGATAGTTCTTTTGTAATTACAACTTGCGCCATAAAAGCCCCAAAGATTTACACGAAAGAATCCACAATCATTGCGGAAAATACAGCCTTGATGAACTTCCCTATTTTTTAAAAAGTTTGCATTGTTTTGTTACAGGTGATACAGGTCCTATGCATTTGTGCGGTGCGCTTGGGATTCCAAGTGTTGCTTTGTTTTTGGGTGGTGCTTCTCCCACAGGAAGTGGAATCTTGCAAGACAAATCAATCCACATAGAAATCCAACAAGAATCCCCTGAACTAATTACTCCTCATCAAATTTTTGAATCGTTGGAAACATTGATAAAAAATTAAAAGCCATTATACAATAATATATGCCATAGAAAGCCATAAAGCAAAGCCTAGACTTTTACAAAAAACTCAAAAAATGTTATAATATAAGGTTTTTTATAATATTCTATAATCTAATAAGTTTTGGTGGTTAGTTTGAAAAATCTCTTTATGGTTGTCAAAGACTTCTCTTTGTTTGGCGGTATTAATCGTGTCGTAGCAAACTTAAGTCATTTATTTGCTAAGGAATATAAAGTTACTATCGTTTCCATAACAATGCAAACTAAAACTCCGTCTTTTGATATACCAAAAGAGGTCTCCATTATTAATTTTTCAGAGGTTTATCCGAATTTTTCTACAAAAAATTTCCTAGATAAACTTAAATTTTCTTGGCATTTTAATCAACTATTGCCGAAAAATTCTCAAAATTTTGTCATTGTGCATCAGCTTTTAATTCCTTTTTTTAAAGCCAAAAACACTACCTATATTCGCCATTATCACGGAAATTTTGAAGATGGCTTCAAAAAATATCTTTACAAAAAACCTCTCTTGCCACGTATTAAACTTTTTGACTTTTTAGTCATTTTGCACGATAGACAAATAGGACTTTGGGGGAAATTGCATTCCAACATAAAAGTAATTCCAAACTTTATAAATACCATTCCCTTGCCAACAACAGGTATTTACCAAAAGGTTGTCATATCCATTGGGAGATTTGAACAAGAAAAGGGATTTTTAAGACTAATTGATATATGGAAAATAGTACAAGAAAACCCCAATATGCAAGATTGGAAATTGCATTTAGTTGGAGAAGGAAGCGAAAAAGAACAAATGATTATAAAAATAAATTCCTTAAAATTGCAAGATTCTATAACGCTAAAGCCCTTCACGCAACAAGTTTCCCAAGAATACAAACAAGCAGCAATCTATGCAATGGGTAGTTATCGCGAAGCTTTTCCAATGACACTCTTAGAGGCAAGTTCTTATGGCATCCCTTGTATTGCATTTGAAGTCAATGGTACGTGCGCGATATTAGAAAATGAAAGAACAGGTATTCTAATTCCAAACGATGATTTAGAGGCTTTTGCCATTAAGCTTCAATCCTTAATGACTTCTTTAGACTTAAGAAAATCTCTGGGAAATAAAGCAAGAGAACAAGTAATCCAATATTTCACATCAAACAATATTTATCACAAATGGAAAGAAATCTTATAAACAAAAAGGGAATAAGCCAAATGGATTTAAAAGTCAAATTTTTCATTATTATTCCAATTTATAATGTAGAACCTTATTTAACTCAATGCCTAGACTCTGTTTTAAACCAAACCTATTCTAATTTTGAAGCGATTTTAATCAATGATGGTAGCACAGATTCTAGTGGAAAAATCGCTCAAGAATATGCCAATAAAGATTCTAGATTTACTCTCGTTTCTCAAGAAAATCAAGGAGCGTCTGTTGCTAGAAATAGTGGCTTAAGGGTGGCTAAACAAAAATGGCAAGAGCTAGGCAATATAGAAAGAGAGAATAGCTACATTTGTTTTTTGGACTCTGACGATTGGTGGAAAACAAACACACTAGAACATTTTACTGAGATTTTATCAAATAACACAAGCAAAAACATAGATATAATAATCTCCAATCAGATGCATGTTGATTCACAAACGCAACAATCAAAAAACAATCTCTTAAACGCTAGGTTAGAGAATCAAATTTTTACCTCACAAACTCTAATTAATGAGCTTTATAACGATAAGACAAACTTCATTCTTACAGGAATTTGGAGTGGTATTTATTCTTGTAGTTTTCTCTTTAAATGCAATATTTACTTTATTCCTAAAATATTGAGTGAAGATGTAATTTTCGCTACAGAATGTGTCTTAAGTGCAGATTCTATTTATATAGATTCTACCCCACTTTATCATTATAGGCTATCTTGCAACTCAGTCTCAAGAGATAAAAGCCAAAAAAATATGCGAAAACACGCTGATAGCTATTTTTTCATCACAAAACATTTCTATACTTTGAAAGATTCCTATAATGAACCCTACAAGCAATATTTAGAAAAAGTTACCAAATGGTCTCTAATGGAATCTTTACAGCTTTTAAAAAGATTTGGATACAAAAATGTTAGTTTCACAAAAAATGACTTAAAACAATATCGTCATCTTTTGGAAAAAAGACGATTGCTAGTTATTTATTTCCCTAGACTTTATGGATTACCAAAGAGAATAAAACAATATTTAAAATCTAAATTTACAAGGAAATAAATGCGTATTCTCTGTATTACCGATAAACCCTACAACGAAGAACACACATCCATAAAAGGCGTCTTTGAAAAATATCTTTTAGAGTATGCAGAGGTGCATTGCGTCTATTTTACCAAGGATTCCAAAGCATACAAACCCTGCTTTGAAAATAATCGTTTTATCCTGCCCTATTCTACCAAACACAGAAAACTTATCCAAAACCTTATGAATCTTGGAGGAAATTTACTAGACTATGACTTCATCATTGTGCGCAACTTTTATGGGATCGCAAAGCAAATTTTACCTTTCCACAAACAAGTGATTTTTTGGGAGACTTTTCCGCACGATTACCGCAGGCTTTATGAAGCACAAAGAGACAAAAAGGCAATAGGACGCAAGAAATTAGAATACAAGATTAAATTCTTTTTGCACAACAAAATCCTAAACAAATGTATTGCTTACCTCACAATGACACCTCAACTTCAAAAAACTTTTCAGCCAAATCTCAAGATTCCTGTGCATTGTATTCCAAGTGGGATTGACTTTGAGCTTTTAAACAATGAAGTCATTATGCACAACATTACTTCTATAAACCAACCCTTAAAGTTAATTTATATCGGCGCAATAGATGAAAACAGGGAATTAGCAAAGATAATAGAGGCAATTTCTGAAGCAAAAGGAGAGTTTGTTTTGGATATTTTTAGCAAAAGCTCCAATCAAGAAGTAGAAAAAATCCGACAAATTACTACTAAAGACACAAGAATCTCTTTGCGCCCACCCTTACCTTTTAGCAATCTTTTGACAAGGTTAAGCACTTATGATGTTGGATTAGGTATTATCCCTAATACTCCTCTTTATAGTGTCTCCTCTCCGATTAAAGCAATGGAATACGCAGGTAACGCGGTGATTCCGCTTCTTAATGATTTGCCCGAATATTTAAGGCTTTTTGATAAATCCAATGCGTTTTTTACCGCAAATAATCCCGATTCTATCACAAAAACACTAGAGGAGATTCTCTCCACCGCTAAAGAATCGCTTATATGCAAGAAACAAGCAACTTTCAAAAACGCGCAAGAGAAAATGGACTACAAAATAATCGCCAAAAATTTCTACAATTTTCTACTTTCCTTGCAATCTAGTAATCTGCATACAAACCAAATCACGGGAGACTAATATAGCACTTAATTTATGTGAATCTCAATAAATCCTATACATCACCCGAATGCGAATTTTAGTTTTCACGCTTGGATAAGGATAATCTTTATAAGCAATTTTAATCGTGTGAATGCTATTGTCATCTAGCAGTCTAAAGCCACTTGGTGTTAGGAGTTTCAGCTCGGATATATCGCCATTTGGGTGCAAATAAAACTCCACAATATTATCCCCTTGTTGCCCCATTTTACCTGCGATTGTTGGGTATTTTAAATACCTTTGAGTAATGCGTCCAATTCCACTTAAATTATTCTTGATAAACTGCCTTTGCTCCGCATCAAGTGAGCCAAATTCCTCACCATACAAGTCTTTTATTTCTTGGTTAGACATATCTTTACCAAAATCATAAATAGAGGGGGAATCCGGTGTCCCTGCACTCCTTTGTGGCTGTGGTTTAGAGAGGCTTTGCGCTAAAGCATTATTGGATTTGGATTGCTGGGCTTGGGAGGCTCTAGCGGGTTGATTTTTCTTAGGAGGCGTAGGCTTTGGTTTAGGCTTTTGGGGTTTGGGCTGTGGCTTGGGAGGCGTAACATTCTCTTTGGTTGGCTCTTGTGTGGATAAATTTGGAGGAGGCGTGGTTGTTGGAGTTTGCAATTCTACTTTCTCTCTTGCTTGATTGTCTCCACCTTGTGAAAACCTAAAAGACTTCAAACTCACACGCTCACCCTCTTTTGTTCCCATTCTTGGAGGGTGATAAAAATCACTCACACTAGATTCCCATAAAAAAAGCGCAAACAACAGAATATGGATTGCTAAGGATAAACAAAGCGCAAGGAAACTATTTCGCTTCTTCACTTGGTAACTCTGTCTTCAATAATTCCTTAAACGATTCTTGAGTATTGCTTTTGAATGATGTTATATTATAGGAATCTACTAATGTTGTATTGTTTGGGCTTAGAATCACCAAATATCTTTTTTCATAAGCCTCAAACACGATTAATTTACTATTGATTCCTAAAGTTGTAATGGATTCCACCTGCACGACATTTGGTAGATTTTCTTTATCAAACAATGCACCAAATACATTGGTTTTGCGCATTTTGATTTGCGGAGCGTTTAAGCGGTTTTTTACATACCACAAAAATAGCAAAAGACCAATTAGGATTAAAATAACACCAGAATATTGCAACATACTCACACTTTCAAGGGGTGATTTCCCTGTTTCAAAAGAAAATTGCAAAGATTCAGAATCGGTTTTCATTCCTTGCAAAAAATCCTTTGTTGCATTCACATTTCCCGCGGACGCTCCCCCTTGAATCTGATTGTTAGCACCCAAGATTCCACACAAAAAACATAACCCAAAAGACACAAGAAATAGTCTCATACCGTGCTAATACTCTCTCTTGTTAGATAATAAATAATAGCATTAGAATCCAAAATTTCATTGACACGAATGGCTAAATTTTTCTCATACACCATTACTTCACCCTTGCCAATAATACGCCCATTAATGTAAATTTCCACACTTTCACCCGCAGGTTTTTGCAAGTCAATAATAGAGCCTTTCTCAAACCGCAAAATATCTAACAAAGGAACTTTTGTAGAACCAAGCTCGGACTTAAAAATCACACCCATATCTAAAAGCCCACTATAATTGTTCATAATTCCATCTAAATAACGCGCTAAATCCTCTTGTTTTGGTGCTTGGATTTTAGCTAATGTAAATTCATCTGCTGGCATAATTTCCCTTTATCTATGCAAAAATAACGAGCAAGGTGCGCCCTCAAGCACAAAATTCAAATGATTGTATTGTCTATCTTGAAACTCACCATAGCCAAACACGCGCGGAGTATTAATATTGAAATTCTTTCCCTCTTTAATTGCAAGCACTTTACTAAGCCCAATCGTCAAATTAGCCAATTCTTGTGAAAGATCTTGTAAAGTCAAATCATCTTTCGCACTTTCTCCAAACAATCCAAAGGAAAGAACATTCAAAAATTCCTTAGAACTCACAAAAGTAACCGTCCCTTTCGTGTTATCATCAAAAATAACATCAATACTAGAAAGATAACCACGCAAAAGCTTGTTATCACAACGTATCGGAGTTTTCTCAAGCGTATCTTGTATTGCTTGGATAAACGCCTTCTCAATGATTCCTTTCATAAAAATAACCTTGCATTTAATAAGCTAAAAAATTAATAAAAATCATTATAGCCAAATTTTATTTAGCTTTGCTGTAAATTATATTTTGTTTTTACAAAATTATCAATATTAAAATATTGCATTACAACCACTTTGGGTTCGCGGTAAAGCTTACGAGCAGCCAAATTTTATAACTTGGAATCTCTAAGGATTGTTCAATTTTGTTACGAATAATGTCTATTTCACCAATGCTTATTTTCGCATTTGCATCGGTGATAAGAAGATTGACTTCAATCATAAAAAACCTTCCGCTTTTTGCCACATGCGTATCATAGTCCTCAAACCCATATTCTGCACTTAAACTTTCCATTACCTCTGTGATTTTATCATCTAGCTCCTTTGGAGCAACCATCATCAAATCTTTCAGATTCGCAAAAAAAATCTTCAAAGGAGAGAGAGCCAAAAACACACACAGCAATACAAGCAAAATCGGATCAATATAGCGCGTGAAAGCCATTTCTTGTTGTGGATCAAACAATAAGATTGCACCAAAGGCAAGTAACGCACCAAAATAAAGCACACAATCAATTTTCCATTCCACATTATCCACGCCGATTAATTCAGAATCCAACCTCTTTGCGTAAAAGCGCGTATAAATAAAAATCACAAAACACAATAAAAATGCGCAAATCGTATAAGCCATTGCGCCATTGATTTGCAAGGTATAGCCACCGCTTAAAATATCATCAATCCCGCCAATGAGCGCATAAGCACACACAATAATCAAAATCAAGCTTTTAAAAAGATTCACCATTGGTTCAAAGCGCACATAACCATATTGAAACACATCATCGTCTTCGCGATAAACAAAACGCGAGGTAATCACGCTTAACAACCCCAAACCCACCGAAATAAGTGCAATAATTCCATCAAAAACAATCGCTGCACTCTTAAAGCTAAGCCCAAACCCAATTCCAAGAATCGCTAAAAGCAACGCACTATACATTGAGATTTTTAAAACAAACTGCTCCCGCTGATTGTTTGCTAGTAGTGGCTGCGCGGTTTGCAAGGGTTGCAAAAAGTTTTGACGCACTTTCTTGCCATAATTGCTCGTTGGGATTTTTAATTTCACTCATAAAACCTAAATAGAAATTTATCAAGATTATAACGCATTTTTACAGATTTTATTACGAAAAATAAAGCAATGGAATCTTTACAAGCAAGATTTTACATTATAGATTGCCACGATTCCTTCAGCGGAATCTCACAAAGACAAGACAGAAAATGCCTTATGGGATTCCGCCTTATCAGGTTGCCACGAAAATTTTTAAAATTTTCGCGCAAGAACAAACAGATTTTTCAAAGAAATTTTGCTACAATACAAGCTTTTAAACTTCACAAAAGGAGAACATAATGCTAAAAGTTTCTACGCTTTTATCGGCTTCAGTTTTGTTGCTCACATTTGGTGCATTTACCGGTTGTGGGTCTAATTCTAAAGATTCTGCGGAATCCAATAACACTTCTAATACAAGTGAAAATTTAGCAGTTTTTGCAAATCAGCAAGGCAAGATTGACATCGCAGGAGGCACAGCGCATATCCCTGTAATGAAAAAGGCAGCAGAAGCGATTAGCCTAGCGAATCCTCAAATCATTATCAGCATTACAGGCGGTGGCACAGGTGCTGGAATCACAAAAGTTGGAGAAGGCTTGGTGCATATTGGCAACACGGGACGCGCACTCAAACCCCAAGAAATTGAAAAATATGGCTTAGTTTCTTTTCCTTTTGCAGTAGATGGCGTTGCTATTGCGGTGCATAAAGAAAATCCTATTGCAAATCTAACAAAAGAACAAGCAAGTCAAATCTTTAGCGGTGCGATTAAAAATTGGAGTGAGCTAGGCGGAAGCGAGGGTGCAATTAACCTTTATGTCCGCGAAGATGGTAGCGGGACACGCGACACTTTTGAATCCAAAGGTTTGGACAAAGGCACAGAGATTACACAAACCGCAAATGTTGTAAGTTCTAATGGGGCGATGAAAATTGCCATTGCACAAGATAAAAATGCGATTGGCTATGTTGGAATCGGGCATTTAGATGATAGTATTAAGGGAATCGCATTTGAGGGCGTTACACCAAGCCAAGAAAACACCAAAGAAGGAACTTATCCAATCAGCCGCCTTCTCTATATGAATACAAAAGGTGAGCCACAAGGACTTACAAAGCTTTTTGTGGATTACATTTATTCTAGTGATGGCGCAGAGTTTATTGAACAATCCGGTTATATTCCACTTCCAAAATGAAACTTGTCGCGACTTTTGCGACAATCATAGCATTAACTGGAATCTGTCTGCTTTTTATCGTCATTGGCGGGTTTGGACTGCAAACACTTGCGCTCAATCCTAGCTTGACGCTTACTTTTAGTTGGAATCCCAAAGCGAATGAATTTGGGATTTTAACGATGCTTGGAAATTCACTGATTCTAAGTTTTAGCACACTGCTTGTCGCATTTCCTTGTAGTCTAGGAATCGTCTGTGCGTTGATTTTGCCCAAAAAATCCAAAATAGGCAAACTTTTACAAGCCACCCTAAGCTTTCTTGTGCGTTTAATGGGTTCTATTCCTACCATTTTGTATGCCTTTGGTGCATTATTCTTGCTTGTACCACTCTTGCGGGAAGCCTTTGGAGGAAGTGGGAGGAATCTCCTTGCTTGTATCTGTGTTTTAAGTCTAGTTATCTTGCCTACAATGGTTTTACTTTTGGAATCTGGAATCAAAAAGCCTTTTTATCATCAGCACTTAAACGCCCTTGCGCTTGGAATGCGTGATTTTGAAACGCTTATCTTTGTTGTGATTCCAAAGGCAAAAAATGTCTTAATCGGAGCGTTTTTACTAGGCTTTGGACGAGCCTTTGGCGATACAATGATTGCATTAATGCTCTCCTCTAATGCCTTAAATTTCGCTACTTCTCTTTTAGATCCTTTGCGCGTTTTAAGTGCGCATATTGCGCTTATTACTGCAAATGAAAGTGTTGGGGGGGCATACAATGCGCTTTTTGTATCGGGCTTTTTGCTCATTGTCATTAACGCATTTTTAGCCCTTCTTGCGCGTGGAATCTTGCAAAAAGATTCCAAAACCCTTTAAGGATTCAAAATGCGGCGCAAGATTGCAAGTTTTCTCTATCTTTTAAGCCTTGTTGGCACGATTGGTGTCAGTTTAGCTGTATTATCCTTGCTTGTTTGGGTGTTTTGGCGCGGTTTTAATGCGCTAGACTCGCAACTTTTCTTTGGTTCTACCGCACCCTTATTAGCAATCCTTGGACAAGCTGCAGTATTTAATGGAATCTTTCCTGCAATCGTTGGGACTTTTTGGCTTGTAATTTTAAGCCTTTTACTTGCGATTGCGCCGGGGATTGGCTGTGGAATCTATCTAAGCTTCTATGCCTCACCCTCCCAAAAGTGGTTTTTAAATGCAATGGTAGATATTCTTGCCGGGATTCCGTCCGTAATTATGGGACTATTTGGATTTTTAAGTATTTTATGGCTAAAAAATCACTTTTTGCCCAATGCAAACAGCTGCCTCTTACTCGCTGCTTGTTGCCTTGCTTTGCTTGTTTTGCCCACACTCATTGCCACAACCAAAGAAGCACTTTTATCCGTTCCAAACGACTTAATACTCAATGCAAGTGCGCTAGGATTAAAAAAAGGAGCAATTCTGTGGCATTTCTTGCTGCCTGAAGCAAGAAATGGAATCCTAAGTGGCGCAATCTTAGCATTAGGGAGGGTTGCAGAGGATACGGCGGTGGTAATGTTTGTCGGTGCGGTTGCAAACGCAGGATTGCCCAATGGGCTTTGGGGCAAATTTGAATCTCTGTCGTTTTATATCTATTACAATTCCCAAAACTATCAAACACAATTAGAATTGCAAAACGCAATGGGAGCGAGTTTGGTTTTACTTTTGCTTTGTGGATTTTTGTTACTTTTGGGTGCATTTTTAAAAGGAATCTCAAAAAGGGGGTTGCGTGTCTTTAAGTCTTAAAATCAATCATCTTGGCGTGCGTTTTGGGCAAAAACAGATTTTTTCTCATCTTAATTTAGAAATCCAACAATATGGAATCTTTACGCTTTTGGGTTCTTCTGGTTGTGGCAAAAGCACTTTTTTACGCTGCATTAATCGGCTTTGCGAGGAAATGGGCGGAGAGGTTTTAGGCGAAATTTATGTAAATTTAGAATCTAATTCTCTTGTGGAGATTCAAAGTCTCCCGCTAGAGATTTTGCGCAAAAATATCGGTATGCTTTTTCAAGCTCCCCAACCCTTTAACCTAAGCATTGAAAAAAACTTGAGTTTGCCACTTTCTCTCTTGACAAACCTAGATAAAACTGCCATAGAGGCTAAGATCTGCGAATCCTTAAAGCAAGTGGGGCTTTGGGATTCTTTAAAGAATCGTTTGAAAGAAAACGCATTGCGCCTCTCTGGTGGGGAGCAACAAAGACTACTTTTAGCTAGAATCCTAAGCTTAAGCCCAAAGATTCTGCTTTTGGACGAACCAACAAGTGCGCTAGATTTGCATTCCCAAAGAGTGATTGAGGATTTGCTGCTTGAAATTGCCAAAACACATACATTAATAATGGTTTCACACAACATTGACCAAGCTTTAAGAATCGCGGATTCTTTAGCCATTATGCAAATCCAAGAGGGCGGAAGTCAAATCATAAAAGTGCCAAAAAACAGAGAGGTACTAGAGGCTCATTTGAATCGCTAGGAGTCAATCCTTACACCTTTGCAGGACATTATTCTTATGCAAACTATCATTGTCATTGCAAGGTGATGTGAAGCGCAACGAGGCAATCTATAAATTTGGATTGTTTTTAGGTTTTTCGTTCTATCCATCTTGTGTTTTAGCTAAAATTTATTTTTATTTTTCTTTATTTTTTGTATAATATAATATAAGCTTTATTTAAAATTTAAAGAAAGGAAAAAACAATAATGGGATTTTTAAACAATCTTAAGTTGCAAACAAAATTAGTTTGCGCCATTGGAGTGATTTTTATCGTAGGCATACTCGTTCTTAGCGTTATCATCACCCAACAGGTAAGCGAAAATATGCAAGCAAATGCTAGAACAATCATTGCAAAGGTTGCAGAAAGTGATGCTGAACGCATTAGAGGTATGATGAATGAATTAGGGACAATTACACAAGGAAGTGCTAAGGCACTGGATTATATCTTTGAAAGCACAAACATTCAAAATCTCAATGCTCAAGATGTTTATAGTGTAATGGAGGGATTCTTTGATAGTTCATCTTTTGCGGATTATGGATTTCTTTACATTAAAGACGCTCCCGCACACTTTAAAACAAATCCTCTGAATGTTACACAAGAGGATGAATTTATGCTATTGCTTTATGATACAGATACGGAAAATTTCGGTGGTGTAGTTCAAAAACAAGCAAGAGATTCTTTAATTAAAGAAATGGCAAGTGTTCAAAATGCTTTAACACAAGGCAAATATGGAGACAATAAAGTATTCTTTGGAAAGGCAAGGAGATTTACGATTGAAAACGACATATTTATCGGTTTTGCAATGGCTATGCCTATTTTTGATCACCAACAACGTTTAGTGGGGGCAGTTGGGTTTATCCTCAATGGTGAAGATTCCATTAACAATGTGTTGAACGACAATCGGTTTAAGATTTTTGAAGGAAGCATAAAAGCTCTTATAGATAGTGATGGGTATATCATCTCTCACCCAAATCCGGAACTTCTCTTAAAAAACTTGGACAGCATCAATCCAAGACACAATGCAGACAAAGTCATTAAAGCCGTTAAGGAGAAAAGAACAGAAACACTAGAATATACAACTTCTATGGCAGTAGATAGCTTGACTGGGATAGATAGCTTTCCTGTGAAAGGAGGAATGGCAAATTACTCTGTTATCGTGAGCGTTCCAACAAACTCTGTGTTAGCCCCTTTGTATAAACTGCAAACCTTAATTGCGATTGCTTCTCTTGTCTTTGTGGCTATTGCGATGGTTTTGATTTACTTATACATTCAAAGAAATCTAGGAAGTCGTTTGCCGATTCTTGTAAGCACTCTCAACTCTTTCTTTAAGTTTATCAATCACGAAAGCAAAGATGTGCATTTAATTAGGATTCGCGCCAATGATGAATTAGGCACTATGGGAAAACTTATCAATGAAAACATTAAACGCACACAAGATTCTTTAAAGATTGATGAAGAAGCAATTGAACAATCCTCTCAAACTGCCAAAGCAGTTGAAAATGGGGATTTAACTGCAAGAATCGTAAAACAACCAAGCAACCCACAATTAGTAGAGCTAAAAAATGTCCTTAACAATATGCTAGATGTTTTGCAATCTAAAGTTGGTAGTGATATGAATGAAATCCACCGCGTCTTTGAATCTTATAAACAACTAGATTTTGCAACAGAAGTTAAAGACGCTAAAGGTAGCGTAGAGGTAACAACCAATACGCTTGGTGAGGAAATCCGACAAATGCTAATGGCTAGTGCAGGATTTGCCCAAAATCTCTCTTCACAATCCTCTGAATTAGAAAAATCTATGGAAAAATTAATGGCGGGTTCGCAAACTCAAGCAAGCTCCCTTCAACAATCCGCAGCAGCAGTAGAGCAAATCAGTCAATCTATGGAAAATGTCAGTAACAAAACAAGTGATGCAACAAAACAAGCAGAGGACATTAAAGGAATCGTGGGAGTGATTAAAGATATTGCAGACCAAACAAACTTGCTTGCTTTAAATGCTGCAATAGAAGCGGCGAGAGCTGGAGAACACGGCAGAGGCTTTGCGGTTGTTGCTGATGAAGTCCGAAAACTAGCCGAACGCACCGGAAAATCTTTAGGCGAAATTGAAGCCAATGTGAATGTGCTAGTGCAAAGCGTAAGCGAAATGAGCGAATCCATCAAAGAGCAAAGCCTAGGGATTTCACAAATCAATGAAGCAATTGCGCAAGTAGAAAATATCACCAATGAAAATGTTAGCGTTGCTAATATCACGAACGATATAACAAAAAATGTTAATGATATTGCGCAAGACATTTTAAACGATGTGCATAAAAAGAAATTCTAACTTCAATCCTACAAAAACTAACCATTGCCTCCTTTGTGGGGCATTAGCCACAGCAATCCACAATCAAAAATATACAAAAACTTTACAATGGAAGTTTAAAACAACTTAAGATTATGGATTTCCACGAAGCCTAACAATTTCTCGCAATGGCAAAAAACCAAAGCATTTGCTACTGCGTCTTTACAAAACAAGGAACAACAAATTCCATTCATTTAAGCTATAATTGCGCAAAAATTTATCTTATAAGGTAAAAAATGGATTATGATGTTATTGTAGTGGGTGGCGGACACGCGGGAATTGAAGCCTCTGTGGTTGCTGCGAAAATGGGTTGTAAAACCCTGCTTATCACAATGCTTGTAGAACAAATCGGTGCGGCAAGTTGCAATCCTGCTATGGGTGGGCTTGGCAAAGGGCATTTAATCAAAGAAATTGACGCGCTAGGTGGCGTAATGGGTTATATCACCGATAAAAGTGGAATCCAATTTAGAGTGCTAAACGCCTCAAAAGGTCCTGCGGTACGAGGAACACGCGCACAAATTGATATGGATAGATACAAAATCATTGCGCGTAATCTCTGCTACCATACGCAAAATTTAGAAATCACGCAACAAATGGTGGATTCGCTTTTGCTTAATGAAAGCAAAAATGCGGTGATTGGGCTTAAAACTTCTATTGGTAAAACCTATTATGCTAAAAAAATTGTTTTAACCACAGGCACATTTTTGCGCGGTAAAATCCATATTGGTGAAAGCACTTCTCATAATGGACGCGCGGGAGAGCCACCAGCAATGCAATTAGGAGAGGATTTGCGCACACTTGGGCTTGAAGTTGGGCGGCTAAAAACCGGAACTTGCGCAAGAATCAAAGCAAGTAGTATTAACTTTGCAAGCCTAGAAAAACACTATGGCGATACCCCCGCGCCCTTTTTCAGCAGACAAACACAAAGGGAATTGGGAGAGAATCCCTTTAACCCCACACAACTTCCCTGCTATGTAACTTATACAAACGCCAAAACACACGCTATTATCCGCGCAAACTTTCATCGCGCACCCTTATTTACAGGACAGATTGAGGGTATAGGTCCGCGCTATTGTCCTAGCATTGAGGATAAAGTCAATCGCTTCGCCGATAAAGAAAGGCACCAGCTTTTCTTAGAACCCCAAACTTTAGAGGCAAACGAATATTATATCAATGGTTTAACTAGCTCACTTCCCTTTGATGTGCAAGAGGCAATGATTCATAGCATTGAGGGCTTAGAAAATGCCGAAATTGTGCGTTATGGCTATGCGATTGAATACGATTATGTGAATCCAACCGAACTAAAACATACACTAGAGACTAAAAAAATTAAGAATCTCTATTGTGCGGGGCAGATTAATGGCACAACGGGTTATGAGGAAGCGGGAGCGCAAGGAATCTTTGCGGGAATCAATGCGGCATTAAGTGCGCAGAATAAGGAGCAAATCACACTCAAGCGCAATGAAGCATATATTGGTGTAATGGTAGATGATTTGGTAACCAAAGGCACAAAAGAACCCTATCGTATGTTTAGCTCCCGCGCAGAATATCGCCTCCTCTTGCGTGAGGGAAATGCGATTTTTAGGCTTGGGGAATTAGCACACAATCTAGGCTTAATGGAGGAATCTGATTTTATAGAGTTAATGCGCGACAAACAAGAGATAAAAGAGGGCTTAGAGTGGCTAAACCAAACTCCTATCACGCCAACAAATGAGGTTTTGAAGTTTTTGGATTCCATACAAGAGGAAAAAATTAGCGACAAAACAACTTGGGGCGTGATTGTGGGTCGGCGTAGTTTTGATTTGCAAAAATTGCTTAAAATTTGCGCAATTACCAATGCTCCTTTTGCGCACTATTCTACCCGCGCACTAGAGGAGATTTTGGTGGAGGCAAAATACTCTAACTATATCCAAAAGCAGCAAAACCTCATTGACAATATGGACAAAATGCTAAGCATTACAATCCCGCAAGATTTCGTGTTTGACGGGATTCCGGGTTTGAGCTTGGAAGTGATTGAAAAACTCAAGAAATTCAACCCCAAAAGTCTTTTTGAAGCAAGTGAGATTAGCGGCGTAACTCCTGCGAGTTTAGAGGTTTTGCAACTTTATATCCATTTGCGTAGTAAAAGCTAACCGCTGTATTCTTAGGAATGCTTTCTGTTTTATCAATATAAGATTCGTCTCTCACCGCTTTCGCGCCTCATAATAAAATACCGCGCACCTTATGTGTTTTTGGCTTATGCCTTACAAGAGACGATTCCACAAGCAAAATCTATTGTTTTATTTTAGTTTTAATGAGAATGCGTTAAAATCGCACATTTAAACTTTATTTTAGGTTGATTTTATGAAACAATTTAACTTTAAAAACTTTGTTTATGTTTTTCTTGTGAGTTTATTGCTTAATTTAGGCTTTCAAAATACAGCATTTGCCGAAGATGAATCCCGATTAGATGCTTATAACAAACTACGCAAAGTTATCGGAACGGTTGAAAAATACTATGTAGATGAGCTAAGTCTTAACGAAATTATAGATAAAGCCATTGATGGGCTTCTGACAAATCTTGATGCGCATTCTGCCTATTTAGATGAAAAAAAATTTGAAGACTTAAAGATTCAAACCGATGGGCAGTTTGGAGGGATTGGAATCACAATTGGATTAAAAGAAAGTGCGCTTACGATTATTGCTCCTATTGAAGGCACTCCGGGCGATAAAGCAGGATTAAAAAGTGGGGATATTATCTTAAAAATCAACGAAGAAAGCACCCTCAATATGAGCATTGATGATGCGGTAAATAGAATGCGTGGCAAACCTAACACAAAAGTGCAATTAACCATTGTGCGCAAAAATGAACCAAAACCGCTTATTTTTAACATTGTGCGCGACAATATTAAGGTGGAATCTGTCTATGCAAAAGGCATTGAAGAAAGCAATTATGTTTATTTACGCGTAACTTCTTTTGACAAAAATGTGAGCAAACGCGTAGAAGAAGAACTAAAAAAATTTAAAAACATTGACGGAATCGTGTTAGATTTGCGTAACAATCCGGGCGGATTATTAAATCAAGCAGTGGAATTAAGCGATTTATTCATCAAAGATGGAATTATCGTATCGCAAAAGGGCAGAATCAAAGATGAAAATATTGTCTATCACGCTACAAATCGCACACCTTACGCAAAAATCCCGCTTGTTGTATTAGTCAATAATGGAAGTGCGAGTGCAAGTGAGATTGTTGCAGGTGCAATTCAAGACAACAAGCGGGGCGTGTTGGTAGGAGAGGGAACATTTGGCAAAGGCAGTGTGCAAGTGATTCTCCCTACAGAGAAAAAGGAGGCATTGCGCTTAACGATTGCGCGTTATTACCTCCCAAGTGGGCGCACGATTCAAGCAGTGGGTGTAACGCCAGATATTGAAGTAGCTCCGGGCGCGGTTCCTGATGAGAATAGCGGATTTAGTATTAAGGAGGCGGATTTACAAAAGCATTTAGAGGGAGAATTGGCAAAAGTGGAATCCCACAAAGACAAAAAAACTAAAGATTCCAAAAACACTATTACACACAAACAAGTGTTGCAAGATATTCAACTAAAAAGCGCGATTGATGTGCTAAAAATCTTTAAAGTTTTATAAAAGGAGCAAAAGTGCAAGTAACACAAAAAGAGATGATGTATGAGGGCAAAGGTAAAAAGCTCTATAAAACCAACGATGAGAATCTAGTTATTTCCCAATTTAAAGACGATTTAACCGCCTTTAATGCAGAGAAAAAGGGAAGTGAGCAAGGCAAAGGAATCCTAAATTGTAAAATTTCTACGGAGATTTTTAAACTTTTGGAGAAAAATGGCGTAAAAACGCACTATGTAGAAACCATAGGCGAGGATTTAATGCTCTGTAAGCTTGTTAAAATCATTCCGATTGAAGTGGTGGTGCGCAATGTGGCAACAGGCTCTTTGACAAAGCGATTAGGCATCAAAGAGGGGGAGGCTCTGCCCTTTACGCTTGTGGAATTTTATTACAAAGATGATGCACTTGGCGATCCTCTCATCAACGATGAACACGCACTAATCCTCCAATGCGTTAAATCTGTGGAAGCACTAGAGGAATTACGCAAAATTGGACGAAAAGTCAATGAGGTTTTAAGAGAATTTTTTGACAAAAAGAATCTTACTTTGGTAGATTTTAAATTAGAATTTGGAGTGGATAAAACAGGCGCAATTCTACTTGCTGATGAAATCACACCAGATTCTTGCAGATTTTGGGATAAAGAGACAAAAGAAAAATTAGATAAAGACCGATTCAGACAAGATTTAGGCAATGTTAAAATGGCGTATGAAGAGATTTTAAAAAGAATTTTGAGCTAGGAAAAAAAATGAAAGCGGAAGTTATCGTAAGGTTAAAAGAAGGGGTTTTAGACCCGCAGGGCAAAGCGATTCATCACGCTTTAGAATCCTTAGGCTACCAAGGGGTGGAAAGTGTAAAAGTGGGTAAAATCATCACATTAGAAATCGCAGGAAATGATAAAGCGGATATTCAAAAAAAAGTGGAATCTATGTGTGATACACTTTTAGCAAACACCGTGATTGAAGATTATTCCATAAAGATATAACAATGGTTGCGATTCTACAATTCCTAGGCACAAATTGCGAATACGATATGGAATATGCCTTTTCGCTTTTAAAAGCACCAACACAAATTGTGTGGCATAAAGAAACTTCCCTACCAAAAGACACGAAACTCGTTGTGATTCCGGGTGGCTTTAGCTATGGGGATTATTTGCGTAGTGGGGCGATTGCGCGATTCTCGCCCATTATGCAATCTGTCATTGAGTTTGCAAATAAGGGCGGATATGTGCTTGGAATCTGCAATGGATTCCAAATATTACTTGAGAGTGGCTTGTTACCCGGGGCAATGAAACGCAATACAAACTTGCATTTTATCTCCAAAACTTGCGGAATTAAAGTCATCAATAATGAGAATATTTTTCTCAAAAAATTCCAAAAAGATGAAGTGGCTAGGATTCCAATCGCCCACGCCGATGGCAATTATTACATTGATGCGCAAGGCTTACAACAACTAGAACAAAACGGGCAGATTTTATTAGAATATGTTGAGAATCCTAATGGTTCTGTGCGCAATATTGCCGGGATTTGCAATGCGCAAAAAAATGTTTTTGGGCTTATGCCACACCCAGAAAGAGCCGTAGAGAAAGTGCTAGGTGAAGATGTAGGCTTAAAAATGCTAGAAGGATTTTTAGAGATTTTATGAGAATTTTTACCCAATTAGCATTTATTTTAGGACTATGCGTCTATGGAATCGCACAAGTAGGAGATTTTGATGATACCGCTTCTGGAGAAACAAGAATGTTTCCGCAGAGCATAGAGGACACCAATAAAGATTCCAATCCACAACAAACAATGCCCGATACCGCCTTAGAGCAAACTTTGCCCAATGTTGTGATAGAGGAAAATTTGCAAGAAGAAGCTATTGTAGAATCCAACTCCACCTTAGCCCCTTTCAATGAAGATTCCAACACTAATCTTACATCTCCACAAGAATCTCCAATTCCAAAAATAGAATCGCAAGAGCTAGAATCCCTTGACGCTTCACAAATGCTAGATAAGAATTATTCCCTTAATCCAATAGTTAAAAATGTATATTTGGAGCTTCTCAATCCCCCTTTAGATATTTTATATGTTCATCAAATCGTTCCTTTAGAATTAAAGCTCCTTGTGTTATCGGATTATTCTACAATCAAAACAGAATTTATTTTTGAAAATAGTGTCCAAGAGGGAAGCATAGAGATTCTAAACAAAGAAGAAAATTGGAGTATTCACACAGAGGATTCTAGCTTAAGAAATACTTTTTATCTCAAGGTTAAACAACCAAACTATACGATTCCACAAATCAAAGTGAGCGTCCATACAAGCGAAGGAACAGCAAGCGAAAGCACGCAAAGCATGAATGGCAGAGCTATCAAACTAGATCGCAAAGGGAATTTTTCCCAAGTATTAGCCCAAGACTTAAAAGTTTTGGATACTAAAATCACAAGTTATGATACCAGCCACAATCTAGCGGTTTTTCAACTCCAAAGCGTAATGGGCAATTTGTTTGATTTTTATTTAGAACCCTATGCACAACAAGGGATTGAAAGCAAAAGCGGCGATTATAAACAGGCGGAAGCGTTTTATTATGCGATTGTGCCAAAAGATTTAAACTCAATCCGCTTTGACTACTTTAACCTTACAACAGCCAAATATACAGAATTGCAAATAGACAATATTGCAATTGAGGATCGCGTCAGCACACAAAGCGATATAAAGCCTAAAAACAACCACCAGTTCTTTAAAATTTCTGCAATGATTTTCTTTGTCCTTTTATTTTTTGGTTTTTATTTATATAAGAGAAAAATCATTTTTATTATACTTGGAATCCTTGCACTTGGAATCCTCCTTTATTCCCTAACGCTTAAAACTTCTGCAACATTAAAAGCTAATGCTTCCCTTAGAATCCAGCCTACCTTTAACTCTACTATTATTTTAACCACACAAGAACCAATGCAAGTTGAGATTCTAGCACAACGAAGCAATTATTATAAAGTGCTTTTAAAAGATGACCGCATAGGGTGGGTAAAACGTGATGATCTCCAAAATTAGAGCTTTAAGTGGAGTATTTTATACTCTACTTGTCATTCCTTTTACAATTCTTTTGATGTATTGCTTCCAAAATGCACAACGCAAAATTAGGCAAATAACCGCAAAAGGCTTTATCACGCTTTTTGGGGTTCAAGCAAAGATTGAAGGGGAGCTAGACCCAAGCGCACAAATTTTAATTATGAATCATCAAAGTTTTATGGATGTCATTTATTTAGAAGCAATCCACCCTAACAATCTTTGTTGGATTGCAAAAAAAGAGCTTGGCAAACCCTTTCTTTATGGACACGCACTCAAAGCTCCTAAAATGATACTCATCAATCGCGAAAGCAAAAAGGAAGTTGTATTTTTGTTAAAAGAAGCAAAGGATAGATTAGAACACGGACGCACCTTATGTATATTCCCCGAAGGCACAAGAAGTAAAGGTGAAGAAAAATTTTTACCCTTTAAAAGTGGAGCAAAATTCTTAATTGAACATTTCAATCTCAAAGTCCAACCCATTGTTTTTTGTGGCACACGCAAATGCCTTGATATTGGAGCATTAAAATTTAACAACACTCCTTTTAGCCTCAAAGTTTTACCCTCTTTCACTCCACAAGGAGAGCAATGGTTTGAGGAATTAAAAGAACAAATGCAAACAGAATATTCTAAAATGTATTTGGAATCTAAAGGTCAGTAATGCACGGAAAAATCGTTCGCTATTTAAGCAGCAATGGCAAAGGCGCAGTGATTAATTTATCAAGAAAACTCTTTGAATTTACCAAAGAAACTTGGCACGACAAAAAAGTAATTCCTGCAGTGGATATGTTTGTGGAGTTTCGTTGTAATGAAGCGGGGCAAATTACAGATTGTAAAGCTTCCAAATTCCAAGATTTTGGAAGCAGCTCTATGATTTCAGAATCTGAATTTTGGCATCACGACACAGATGAGCAATTAGAAACACTCTTAAGCAACAAGCGCGACCTTACAATCCAAAAAATCTATAAAACAACGAATTATCAAACACTAAAAACAATTCCCATAGATATAAAACCTATGGAGGCATTAAAAATATATTTTCAACAAGAATTTTCAGCCATCGCATTTTTAAACGATTTACATTTGCCAAAAGATAAAGATTTATATGATTACACACATTTGAAACGTTTTAGCACCAAAACCCTAGACAACTTGCTTTATAGCGATAAAACAATCCCCAAAGATGATTTTATTGAGGAACTTGGGATTATGACTCGCCTAGAATCTGCTTATTCAGACCTTATGCGTTACCAAAATATCAATATTGATAGCGCATTTAAGGAAAATTTTTTATCTCAACAATGCCATTACCAAGCTCTAATTGTAGCCATTAACAACGCAAAAGACACCATCAATCTATGCCAAAAAAGAATTAATGCGCTCAAAAGTGATACGCTTTTGCTTGAACGTAGAATCCAAGCCAAAGTAGATTTAGAAAAAAATTCCCAAAAACTCCAAAAGGTGCAATCAGAATTAAGCAAAATGGTAGAAAGTGAGCGTTACAACAGCAACCTTTGCAAACAACTTTTGCAATTAAAAACACATTTTGAAGAACATTATCACAAAGTCTTTACTAACCTTTACAAAAAAACACACGAAAGAATTTATAAAAAAATTAAAAGTGGTTTGGATATTTGTATTACAATTTTAAACGATAAAATTTACCATAAAATCTTAAAATCTGTCAGTTTGCAAAAAAGCTTTTTTAAGAATCCAGAAAACGATCGTGTGCCAACAATGCTTTATTTTATTGAACAATATTTGGAGCATTTAAACAAGGATAGATTAAACGATCTAGACACTCGCCTCTATCATTATATCAATAAAATTAAGAAAAAAGACCGAAAATATTTTCTTATTGTAACAACTAGCGAACAAGAATCCACCAATTTAAAATTAAAGATTCTCTGTGAAAATGAGCTTTATTCTGTCAAAACTGCCTATAAACGCACACTTTATTTTTCTCTTATCAATGAAATTGCCTTTGAGAAAATCTACATTGATAGTATGAATATTTGGGAAAGCCCAGAAACATTAATAGAAGAGGCAAAATCTTTTAAAATCAACGCAAACACCCCCTTTGAGATTCTTTCAAAGAACACTTCAGGAAATCGCTTTGGATTTTAAAAGATACGATTGCTTGTTTTAATGCTATAATCACAAATTAATTTAAACAAAAGTAAAACAATGGATAGAACAAAAAAACAACAACCCTCCACCAAAAAACAAAAGTCCAGCAGACGAGATTCTTACAATCTTGATACTTCTAAAATGGATAATGGACAAGGTTTTATCAGCGGCTTTGAATGCTTTGGCTTTAAAAAAAATATTTTAAGAGGCATTAAGGAAGCCGGTTTTACCGAGCCTAGTCCGATTCAGCAAGAAGCGATTCCGCTTATTTTAGATGGCTTAGATGTTATTGCACAAGCCCAAACAGGCACGGGCAAAACCGCCGCTTTTGGCTTACCTTTAATTAACAATTTGCAACACAATGGTGAAATTGAAGTCTTAGTCATTACGCCTACGCGAGAATTAGCAATGCAAGTGGGCGATGAAATTTTTAAATTAGGCAAATACAGCAAAGTCAAAACCGTCTCACTCTTTGGTGGGCAACCGATTCGCCGACAACTTGAATTGCTAGAAAAACATCCTCAAATCATCATTGCAACACCCGGTCGTCTGCTAGATCATTTAAGGAATGAGAGGCTTAAAAATTTCTCTCCAAATGTTGTTGTGCTTGATGAATCCGATGAAATGCTAGATATGGGATTCTTAGATGATATTGAGGAGATTTTTACCTACCTCTCTAACACCCGACAAACTCTATTGTTTTCAGCAACAATGCCCATTCCCATTAAGCATTTAGCGCAAAAGATTCTTAATAATCCAAAACTCATCAAAGTAACTCCAGAGGACGCTACAAATCAAGATATTTCCCAAAGATACTATATCATCAATGAAAGTGAGCGCGAGGACGCCATTGTGCGCCTCATTGATAGCGAAATGCCAAATAAAGCCATCATTTTTACGCGAATGAAAAAGGAAGCAGATATTTTATCGGAACGCCTCTTAGCGCGTGGATATAAAGCAGGTGCTTTACACGGAGATATGGAGCAAAGAGAACGTTTAAAATCTATCAACGCCTTTAAGGATTCTAGCATTAACATTCTTGTAGCCACAGACATTGCCGCAAGAGGGCTTGATATTAGCGGAGTTAGCCATGTCTTTAACTTCCATATTCCGCTGAATCCAGAATCCTATGTGCATAGAATCGGAAGAACAGGTAGAGCAGGGAAAAAAGGCATAGCCATTACACTTGCCACGCCTTTAGAGTTTAAAGAAATTAGAAGAATCAAAGAAAACACAAAAGCAAGTATTGAACTCTACGAGATTCCAAACATTCAAGATACAATGGACAAACAAGATTCCAACCTGCTAGATAGAATCCTAAAACACGCCATTAGCGATGATGCGTTGCGTGTATATGAGCAAATACGCGGAAATGCCGATATGACGCAACTTGTGTGTAAATTACTCTCAATGGTGTTGCAAGATTCTAAAGTGTTAGGACCTAATAAAATTGGATTAAACAAAAAGGATTTAAACCAACTGCAACTGCAATTAGAAGATACACAGAATAGAGGCGGCAGAAAACATAGTAGAAATGATAACGAGAGAGAATCCAAGAAACCTCAAAGAAACTTTAGGGATTCTAAAAAAGAATCACGCAAAGGCAACTTTAAAGAGGAATCTAAAAGAAACGGCAAAAGGAATCCCAAAGAAAGCACCAAAAAGGGTGCAAAAAATGCAAAACCCAACACACAAAAAGCGCAATCTAAGCAACAAAGGAAGCGATAATGGAATTCCAACCCTATCCTTTTGAAAAACTCCAAGCCCTCATTCAAGACATTCCACAAAAAGAAGGGCGCATTTCTCTCACGATTGGTGAGCCACAATTCCCCACGCCAAAGTGCATTTGTGATGCCTTAAAGCAGAATGTGGAATCCTTAAATAAATATCCTAAAACCGCGGGAGAGGACTTCTTAAAAACTGCAATGCTAGGCTTTATCCAACGTCGCTTCAATGTGGAATTACAACCCAATGAATTAATCCCAACTTTTGGCACACGCGAAGTGCTGTTTAACTTCCCGCAGTTTTATTTATTTGATAAAGCAAATCCTACCCTAGCGCACCCAAATCCGTTTTATCAAATCTATGAGGGAGCAGCCATTGCTGCAAGGGCAGAGAGTATTTATATGAATTTGGATTCCACAAACGCCTTTAAACCCAAACTCACAAAAGAACAAATGCAAGAATGCGATTTGGTGATTCTAAACTCTCCAAACAATCCCACAGGTGCTACTTTAAGCCTTGAGGAGTTAAAGTATTGGGTGGAATGCGCATTAGAATTTGGATTTTTACTCCTAAACGATGAGTGTTATAGTGAAATTTATAGTGATTCTAAGCCACATTCTATCCTAGAAGCAAGTGTCGCGGTGGGCAATACGAGATTTAAAAATATTCTAGCCCTTAATTCTATCTCCAAACGCTCCTCCGCTCCGGGTTTAAGAAGTGGATTTATTGCGGGAGATTCCACCATTTTAAAGCCTTATTTGCAATACCGCACCTATATAGGCTGCGCCTCTCCCTTACCTTTGCAAAAAGCCGCAAGTGTCGCGTGGAGTGAGGATACACACACAGAACATTCACGCGCACAATATGCAAAAAACTTACAATTAGCCGCAGAAATTCTAAGAGAGAAAATCCCAAATTTACGGATTCCACAGGATACTTTCTATGTGTGGCTACCTGTAACCAACGATTTAGAATGGACAAAAACCTTACTACAAAATGAAAACATTTTAGTGCTACCCGGCAGTTTTCTCTCAAGAGAAAAAAACGGAGAGAATCCCGGCAATAACTTTGTGCGCTTAGCTTTGGTTTATGAAGAACCCATTATCCAAGACGCACTTTTAAGGTTGCAAAAATGGCTTTAGATAAAAAAATCCATTTTATCGGTATTGGCGGGATTGGAATCTCTGCTCTTGCAAAATTCTTACTTGCACAAGGCGCAAAAGTAAGCGGTTCAGATGTTGCAGAGGGTTGTATTACAAAAGAATTAAAGGCTATGGGGATTAAAGTGAGCATTCCTCACGCAAAAGAAGCCATTTGCGGACAAGATTTAGTCATTCACTCCGCAATCATCAAGCCCGACAACATTGAAGTGCAAGAAGCCCATAAGCAAGGGATTCCTGTGCTTTCTCGCAAAGAATCCCTCAAGATGATTCTAGGGGACAAAGAAGTCTTTGCAGTTGCGGGAGCGCACGGCAAAAGCACGACTACTGCAATCTTAAGCGCAATCTTAAAAGACGCAAGTGCGCTCATTGGCGCAGAGAGTAAAGAGTTTCACTCTAACACACGCGCACTAAGCGGGAATCGTGTGGTGTTTGAAGCCGATGAATCCGACAAGAGTTTTTTAGAATGTAATCCTACTTGCGCAATCGTTACCAATGCAGAACCCGAGCATATGGAAACTTATGCCCACGACTTAGCGCAATTCCACAAAGCCTATGAAGACTTTTTGCGATTCTCTAAAATCTGTGTCATTAATGCAGAGGATTCCTTTTTAAGCTCCTTAGGAGATTTAGGAAATACTTGTATCCGATTTTATCCCAGCAAAGATTTGAGTGAAATTTCTTATTTGGTAGAAAATGGAATCCCAAAAACTCAATTCCGCCTTCGTTGCGAGGGAAAGGATTATGGCAAATTTAGCGTGTATGGTTTGGGAGAGCATATCGCGATTGACGCTTCTTTAGCAATACTTGCAGCCGCGCAAATTTTACCTTTAAATACAATTCAAAACAATATACAAGACTATTGTGGAATCAAGAAGCGATTTGATATTTTATCCTATGATAAGTGTGTGATTATTGATGATTACGCACACCACCCCACAGAAATCACCGCAACCTTAAAATCCCTCAAAAAATACCAAGAATTAACTTGTATCAAGCCACTCACTGCTATTTGGCAACCGCATAAATACTCACGCATTGCAGATAACTTGCAAGGGTTCATCAATTGTTTTGAGGGCGTAGATAAGTTAATTATTTTGCCCGTATATGCGGTGGGAGAAAGCGCAATCCCAATAGATTTTCAAAAGCTTTTCGCTAAATACCAACCCATTTTTGCAGATTCTATCGTGCGTCAAGAAAACACTTTGCTCCTTATGAAAGAACATCAAACCATAGGGCGTTTAGAGAATGGAATCGTTGTTGGATTTAATGCAGGTAATCTTACCTACGCATTAAGAGGGGGAATCTAAATGGTGCGCTTTTGGATTCTTTTTATCTTAATTGTTGCGCTTTTAGCCTTCCTAGCACAAATCCTCTCCAAATTTAATGTTATCCAGCGCAAAACGCGTATCTATTTTGGTATTTTGTTGCTTGTAATTGCCGCAAGTATTGGAATCTTTACCTTTTTTCAAGATAAAAAAGAAGACAAGATTAACGATTTAGCGCAATTATTCTTGCAAGGCAAAGATTTAATCTGTCAAGTTGGCACGCAAAGCATTGAAGCAAATCGCACGACTTTTAATTTTATCAGCGGCACTCTCACCCTTATGGGAAAAGAACAAAGCAATTATTATCGCAAAACAATTCCACTCAAAGCCTGTAAGCTAAAAGATGACACAAAATCTCATTAAACAACTAGATTTAGAAGACTTTTTAAGGACTTTTGAAAGCTTTTTGGCACGACCAAAAGACTTATTCTTGCAAGGGGATAGTAAAATCCACTTGCGTTACATTCAAGCCTTAGAATCGGTGCTTTTTACTCCTCCAAAATCCATTCAAAATTTGGATTCCGCTCTTGCGCTTTTAAAAAAATTTGGCTATTTAAAACTAGATGAAATCTTTGAATTTGTAAAGATTATCCGCTATTTTCACTATTTTAAAAGCCTAAAATGCGAAGGAATCTTAGGGGAGTGGTTGAATCAAATTATAATCCCCGAAGCAATCTTGGAGATTTCAAAATCTTTTTTAGAAAATGGAAATTTAAAAGAGGGAATCTATTTAGAGTTAGATTCCATTAATGCAGGAATGGAGCGAACCAAAAGAGAAATCTCACAAGTCCTAAGCCAAATCCTTAACCAAAATAAACTAAACTCCTATTTGGTGGATAGGCAAATCCATTTAATCAATGATGAGGAATGTTTGTTGCTAAAAGCGGGATTCCACCATATTTTAAAAGGGCAAATCCTAAACCGCTCCGCCACAGGATTCTTTTATGTGTTGCCCCAAAGCATTGCAAATCTCAAGGATAAATACAATGAGCTAAATAACAAGAAAGAGGAGCAGCTTTTCAATATCTCGCGTGAAATTTCTAGCACTTTTACTAAACATTTTCTCTTTTTAAACTTCATCAACAAAGAATTTGACCGCTTAGACAATTACCAAGCAAGGCTATTTTTTGCGCGTTCCTATGACTTAGAATTTCTCACTCCCAAAACAAGCGATTCCTCCATTATTTTAAATGAGTTCCGCCACCCTGCATTAAAGAATCCAAAGTCTATTACCCTAGCCTTTAAAGAACAAGTCCTAATGATAACCGGTGTGAATGCGGGCGGTAAAACAATGCTTTTAAAATCCATTTTAAGCGCAGTATTTCTCTCTAAGCACCTCATTCCGCTTCCAATTAACGCGCACAAATCTAGCATTGGCAATTTCAAACACCTAAACCTTATCTTAGAAGATCCGCAAAATAGCAAAAATGACATCTCCACCTTTGGTGGCAGAATGCTGCAATTTAGCCAAATCCTAAGAGAAAAAGAGGGAATTATTGGCATAGATGAAATAGAGTTAGGCACAGACAGCGATGAAGCTGCAAGTTTGTTTAAGGTTCTACTAGAAAACCTTATGCAAAAAGGCAATAAAATCATCATCACAACACACCATAAGCGTCTTGCCGCATTGATGGCTGGAGATTCTCGTGTGCAGCTGCTTGCCGCTTTATTTGATGAGGAACGCGAAATGCCGACTTTCAAATTTCTTAGCGGAACGATTGGAAAAAGCTATGCCTTTGAAACTGCCTTGCGTTATGGAATCCCAAAATCACTTATCAATGAGGCAAAAATCCTTTATGGTGAAGACAAAGAGAAACTTAATACATTGATTGAAAATTCCTCAAGATTAGAAATGAAACTACAAAATGAAATTTCAAAAGCAGAGGAAAAAAGTGCGCATTTAGAACAAAAAATTATTCATTTACAAGACAAAGAATTGGAGCTAGAAAAGGCATTTTTAAAATCTAAAAACGAGCTAGAATCCGCCTATGCAGAAGCGATTAATGCAGCCAAAAAAGCAATCAAAGAGCAATCTCCTCAAAACATTCATCGCCAAATCAGCCTAGCAAACAAACTTTTAAACGAGGCGAGAAACACAAACCATCAAGAGCCACAAAACCAACAAGAAACAAGAGTCTTTGCAATCAATGAGCGCATTAAATACCGCAATCATCGCGGAATCATTTTAAATTTAAACAAAAACAAGGCACTCATTCAGCTAGAAGATGGAATCAAACTGCAAGTCTCCACAAAAGAAATCAAGCATTATGGTAATTTGCCAACACCTCCTCAAACAAAAATCCAAATTCAAACCCCGCAAAATGCTAATGTTGTGCTTGATTTGCACGGATTAAGGGCTGATGAAGCAATAGAAAAATTAGAAGAGTTTATCTCCAATAGCCTCATTGCGGGATTTGATGAAGTGTTAATCTATCATGGAATCGGCACAGGGAGACTATCATCAATCGTTCGGGATTTTTTAAAATCCCACCCAAAAGTGGTGGATTTCACAGACGCCCCCGCAAAAATGGGTGGTTTTGGCGCGAAAATTGTAAAACTCTAAAACAATGCGATTCCGTTTCATTACAAGAATTTCACCCCACATCCTTGCAAGATTTTATAAAGAATCGTGATAATCTATAATATGAAATGGTTTTAAAGATTCCATTGTAGAGGTTGCTTTATGCAAGATTGGGATTGCTTCGGCTAACGCCTCGCAATGACGCGGTGGGATTCTGTCATTGCGAGAGATTCGTTAGAATCTCGTGGCAATCTATAATAATGCGCTTCCTTGAAGATTCCATTGATTTACTTTTTGCTTAATTACAGATTGCTTTGTCTCACTTTGTTTATTCCGCGCAACAACAGAAAACCAAAGCGTCTGCCACTTGAATCTTTGCAAGATTCTATCGTTTAGTCTGCTTTACTTAGAAATTTCAAAATTTGCAAAACACATTCCAAAGAATCGCTCACCAAAAGACCCGGGAGAAATCAAAGTGCGCACTTTAGCACTCTGTGCCATATAATTTTCTAATCCAAAATGCGCAATATACCATTCGCACATTTTATCCAATCCCATATCCACGAGTGCGCGATTCTGATGAGACAAGAAACACTCCTTAGCTCCTGTGCGCAAAAATGCCTCTTTCCAAAGAGTGAAATTTACATCGTAAGTCAAATCCGCTTGACCAAACAAATTTAAAAGTGCGGAATCGCAAAGCTTAGAGGTAGGATTTAAGAAAAAATTATGTGTTTCGTGTCGTAAATAAAGCCGCAAAGAAAAAGAATTTCTTGCCTCCAATGCACCATAATCAAAGCTTAAAAAAAGCCATTTTGGAGCAACCTTAGAAAGCTGATTTGCAAAATCAAACGCACCAAGCGGAATCTCTCCAATTTCTACATTAAAAGCCTTTGCAAGTTCTAAAACCTCCGCATTAGCTTCCTTGAATACCAACTCCCCACCCTCTATAAACGCCATTTCTCCTTTAAAAACTAGCTCACAAGCAAAGGCGTCCAAAAGCTCGTTACTCACAAATAACGCAACATCAAGCTTGCCCAAATCTTCTAAGCACAGAGCAGTTTTTAACTCTTTTTGCAGTCTTGTTTGAAAGTTTTTCTTTTGCACTTCTTGTAGAGTTTTCAAGGGTTCTAATGTCCAAAACTCTACATTCTCTACCGCGTTTAAACTCAAAAATTTCGCTATATCTGCAATCAAATCACCCTTTTCGCTTCCAATTTCTATGATTGCAATTCTGCCCTTTAAAGATTTTAGAATCCCTTGCAAATAAATTCCTAGAGTGAAACCAAAAAATTTTCCCACACTCACATTGGTATAAAAATCCCCCTTTTTGCCCACACGTACCGCACGATAGTATCCATTTTCTCCATAAAGCCATTCTTGCATAAACGCACCAAAGCTTTGCGATTCCATTTGGTTGCTTCCTCCTTATCTATTCTCTAGTCTGCAAGAATCCAATAAACAACTATAAGCAGCCTAAATCTTTTGTCGTAAAAAGCTAAAAGGCGGCAAAGTAAAGGGCAAGAGAAAGGCGTTTTCATTGCCACTATGGATAGATTCTAATTCCTTGCCATTCACGAGCAGAATCTTAAAAAGTTGCAAATATTTTTTGCCATTCTTTTCAAAAATCTCCCCTATTTCGTTTTTGCCACTTGGAATAGAATCCCAATGCGCACTCACAATTTCTTTTGGTTCATTAGGGCGGATTGTGTGGCGACAAAGCGCACTCTTGCCATCTTCACTCACTTCGGCATTGACTTGATAGCTCCCCTCGCTAATGGCGGTGAGATGGTTTTGTGTATTCAACTTCTCATAAGGGCGATGAATGATATAGCCATCACTAAAACCGCGATTCTTTAGTGTGTCTAGCTCACGCACATAGCGCGATTCTACAAAATCGCCTTTGACATAATCCTCCAATGCGCGTCTGTATGCTAAAGCGGTAATTCCTGCATAGTAGCTTGATTTTGTGCGTCCCTCAATCTTTAGCGAATCAATCACACCACTTTGCAGAATCGTAGGAATATGTGCGGACAAATTTAAATCTTTCGCATTAAAAATATGCGTTCCCACGCCCTCTTGCTCCTCTAGGCGCATCATTACACCATTGTCCGGATTCTTTGCGTAAAATTCCTTTCCATTAAAGCGCACAAGCTTATCGCTCTCCTCATCACGCACATAATATTCATAGTCAAACCGACAATCGTTCGCGCAACTCCCACGATTTGGCACGCGTCCATTTTGCAATGCAGAAATCAAACAGCGTCCGGAAAATGCAAAACACATTGAGCCGTGAATAAAAATTTCCAATTCTAAATCTGGTAAGGCTTTTTTAATCTCTATGGCGTCTTTTAAGCTTAATTCTCTAGCTGCAACAATACGCTTCACTCCAAGCTCATAAAATACCTGTGCGTCTAGGACATTTAGCACATTGGCTTGTGTGGAGAGGTGGATTGGAATCTGTGGCGCAATTTGGCGGGATAGCTTCACAACACCCGGTGTTGCAATGATGAATCCATCGGGCTTTAAAGAAGCCATTTTTTCAATATGGGATTCCAATAGTTTAAGTTGAGAGTTAAAAGGGAATCCATTAATGGTTACATAAATCTTTTTGCCCTTTTGGTGTGTGTATTCCACACCTTCTTGGAAAGAATCAAAATCAAATTCTTTGCCCGAGCGGTTGCGCAATGAAAAATGGCTCACCCCTCCATAAACAGCGTCCGCACCATATTCTAAAGCGATTTTTAGTTTTTTAAGATTCCCTGCTGGAGAGAGTAATTCTGGAATCCGCATTCAGACTATTTGCCAAAATTTGCAATTAAAGCTTCAATGTCGCTTTCATTGACAACATTCTCTGTTTTATCCCCTTGAATATGCACTGCGGAGCTTACGCGTTTGTTATCATCAATTTTGCCCTCAAAGAGTGAGCTCATATACCTTGCGAGTGCGCGCATAATGTTAATGACGCGCTCAATCTTTTGACGATGAATATCTTGGTATTGCATTGCCTCCATTGCGTCCAATGAAATATTAGAGATTTCTTGTAGGGAATCTGAAATTGTCTGCACATTTGCCTTGACTTTTGTTGCTTTTTCTAGTTGCTCATTAAATGTGTGAAAATCTGGAAATTTAGTATGGAGCTTTTGCAAAAGCTCTTCTTGAGAAATGATGAATTCTTGAATCTCTGCAAAGGCTTCTTCTACATCCGCATCAAGATTGTTGATTTTTTCTAGCTTATCAAACATCTCTGTGGCTTTAATTTCAGAATCACGCGTTACATCGTCTAGTTGATGCACCACTTTATGTTCCGCAGTTGGCGGTGGTGGGGGCCAACTCACATCTTGTTCAATAAGAAAATCTTCCGCTTTTGCTTCATCTTTAATTGTAGGATCTTCTAAAGCAACTCTTGAACCCTCTTGATTTTCACTTCCAGCTTCTTGCTTTTGATTCCCTTGTGCAATATCGTCCATATCGCTACCCAACAATGAATCCAATTCCTCTTGTGTCATTCTTACCCCTTGAAGTAAGTTAAAAATTACTCGTAATTATACGATTAATTTTTATATTTTTGTTTAAACGCATACAATTCCTAAAAAAGTGGCTCATCCATTTCCTGTGGAATCGCAATTCCCATTAACTTCAAAATACTTGGAGCAATATTGTTTAAGCCCCCATTTCGCACAGATTCTACACCATTAGCCGCAACAAAACACCACACATCGCCAATTGTGTGATTCGTCAAAGGTTCGCCTTGCTCGTCTTTCATCTCCTCACAATTTCCGTGGTCGCTTGTAATTAACAACCCATAACCTTTCTCTTGCGCCTTTGCGTAGATTCTACCCAATTCACTATCCACAGCCTCTACGGCTTGGATTGCAGCTTCATAATCGCCCGTGTGTCCCACCATATCACCATTTGCGAAATTTACCACAACAAAGTCATAGCCTTCATCAATGGCTAATAATACTGCATTGCCCACTTCCTTTGCGCTCATTTGTGGTTGTAAATTATAAGTTGCAACTTGTGGAGAAGGCACCAAAAGACGCGTTTCGTTTGGATAAGGCTCTTCAATTCCACCATTAAAAAAGAAGGTTACATGTGCATATTTTTCAGTCTCTGCAGTATGGAATTGACGCAAATTATGCTGAGCTAAAATCTGCGCTAGGGTATTTTTAGGACTTTCTTTAGGAAAAAGAATCGGAAAAGGAAAGGTCTTATCATACATTGTCATCGTAACAAGCGGAATCTTTGTAAATTTTTTTCTCTCAAAAGCATTAAAGTCCTCATAACCCAAAGCCCTTACAATCTCTCTTGCCCTATCACTTCTAAAGTTTGCAAAAATGATTCCATCGTCTTTTTGGATTCCGTTGTAGTTATTAAAACACGCAGGGACAATAAACTCATCAGAAATCCCCTCTTCAAATTGCGCTTGCAAATAAACTTGTGGAGAAGTTGCTTGTGGATTCTCCCCTAAGGCAATTACATTGTATGCCCTCTCCACTCGCTCCCAACGATTATCCCTATCCATTGCATAATAGCGTCCGCTAAGACTTACAATGCGAATATTTTTGCCCTCAATACTTGTTTGTGTTTGCTCTAAAAACTTCAACATGCTTTTAGGTGGCACATCGCGACCATCTGTAATCAAATGCAATAAAACTTCGCATTGAGATTCCAATCCTAATGCAAGTGCCAAAATATGGTTTAAATGCGAATGCACACCTCCATCACTCATTAATCCTATAATGTGAATACGCTTACTTGACTTTAAACAATCAAGTGCTGGATTTTGCATTAGGATTCCACTTTCAATCGCCTTGTTGATTTTTACAAGGTCTTGATAAAGGATTCTACCACTCCCCAAACTCATATGCCCCACTTCAGAATTTCCCATTTGTCCCTCTGGCAAACCAACAGAAAGCCCATAAGTTTGAATCATTCCATAAGGCACTTCCGCAAACAACTTATCATAAGTTGGCTTTTTAGCGTGAAAAAAAGCATTATACTCTTGTCTGCTACTATATCCGATTCCATCTGTAATCACTAAAACCGCTTTCATTGAAATTTTCCTAATTTTTAAAGTTATTTTGGGTAGAATCCTACCTAAATTTTTCCTAAAATTTCATTTATAAGTGCTAGTTTATGCTTTATTATTTATACGCTTTTTTGGATATTAATATCTTTCAATACATTACCGTTCGGGCTGCCATTGCCTTTTTTATGGCATTTTTATTAAATATTTTTTTAATGCCCCATTACATTCTCTGGGCGCGTAAGAAACAAGCAAGTCAGCCCATTTCAGAATTTGCCCCCAAAAACCACCAACAAAAAGTCAATACGCCCACAATGGGTGGAATCGTGTTTGTTGGCACAACCCTGCTTGCGACTTTGTTTTGCGCGAAATTAACGCACACTTATGTGTTGCTTGGGATTCTCACTTTGCTTTGTTTTGCCCTGCTTGGCGTGAGCGATGATTATTCTAAAATTATGCAATGCAAGAATGCTGGAATGCGGGCAAAAACAAAGTTTTTATTGCAGATTCTTATTAGCCTTATTTTGTCCTCTGGGCTGTATTTTGCGGGACTAAACACGGAATTTTATCTACCATTTTTAAAAAATGCGATGTTTGATTGGAATCTCTTTGGTATCTTGTTTTGGACACTTGTTTTTGTTGCAACAAGCAATGCAGTAAATCTCACCGATGGCTTAGATGGATTGGTTGCGATTCCCTCTATTTATGCGCTGACTTCCTTAAGCGTGTTTGTTTATGTCGCGGGACACTCGGGCTTAAGCTCTTATTTACTTTATCCTAAAGTGCTAGATAGTGGGGAGCTTGTGATTCTCTCTGCCGCGCTCATTGGTGCGCTCATTGGCTTTTTGTGGTATAACTGCCACCCCGCGCAAGTTTTTATGGGAGATAGCGGAAGCTTAAGTCTTGGCGGGTTTATCGCGTATATGGCGATTGTCTCCAAAAATGAGATTCTACTTTTTTTAATCGGCTTTATCTTTGTCGTGGAGGCATTGTCTGTAATTTTGCAAATTGGAAGCTACAAGACGCGCGGCAAAAAGATTTTTTTAATGGCACCCTTGCACCACCATTTTGAGGAAAAAGGCTTGAGTGAAAGTAAAATTATCGTGCGATTCTGGATTGTGGCGTTGATGAGCAATCTCATTGCGCTTCTTACATTAAAACTTCGCTAAAGGACTGCTATGTTAATACTCTTAGGATTTGGCGGGACAAATCGCGCGATTGCGGAATCTTTTGCCCCTTGCATTGTGTTAGATGATAGTTTCACAGAAAAAAGTCAAGATGATTTAGGCAATCTTTTGCTTCCAAGCAAAAATCTAAGCGAAGTCTTGGCGCAGAATCCCGAAGCCTCCATTGTTACAAGTCCCGGGATTCCACCTAATAATGCGATGATTACAACCGCACTAGAATTTATCGCCACACACCCTCAAGCAAAGCTTTGCAGTGAATATGATTTTTTTGCAACCACACTTTCTAAAATGCCACCCTCTGTGTGGATTAGTGGCACAAATGGCAAGACTACAACCACGCAAATGCTCACACATTTATTAGAATCCTATGGCGCACAAAGTGGTGGCAATATCGGCACACCCTTAGCAAAGCTAAATCCCAATGCGCCTTTTTGGATCTTGGAGACTAGCTCCTTTACTCTGCATTATACACAAATCGCAAAGCCGATTCTCTATTTACTTTTACCGCTCTCGCAAGACCACATTAGTTGGCACGGAAGTTATGAAAACTATATTGCAGACAAACTAAAGCCTATCCTCCTTTTGCGCGAGAAAGAAATAGCGATTCTGCCTAAGAATTTGGAATCACACCCTTTGTGCAAACAATCTCTTGCAAATCTCATTTTTTATCAAAATTCACAAGATTTAGCGGATATTTTTCGCCTTAATTTAAGTGCGATTGCCTTTAAAGAGCCTTTTTTGCTAGACGCCACTCTTGCTCTTAGCACGTGTGAGATTCTATTTTCTATTCAAGATTACGCGCTTTTAAACACCTTTAAAATCGGTGCGCACAAAATGGAGGAATTTCACGATAAAAATGGCAACTTGTGGGTAGATGATAGCAAGGGAACGAATCTTGATGCGACAATGGAGGCAATTAAATGCTACAAGGAGAAAAAGATTCTGCTTGTGCTAGGCGGCGATGATAAGGGGGCGGATTTGACTCCGCTTTTTGACTTGATTGCGCAATGCGATGTGGAGATTTTTGCCATTGGGAGCAACACCGATAAGCTCTGCACTCTTGCAAAAGAAACAAAAACTCCACATTGTGCGTGTTATACGCTAGAAAATGCTGTTGCAAAGATGAAAGATTCCTTTCGCACACAAACCAATGCAGTCGCCTTGCTTTCTCCTGCTGCGGCGAGTTTAGACCAATTTAGCTCCTATAAGGAAAGGGGTGAGAAGTTTAAGGCTTACGCACTGCAATGACGTAGCGGGATTCTGTCATTGCGAGAAAATCTCTGATTTTCGTGGCAATCCATAATCAAAAAAAATTGGATTCAACAAATCTTTAATGGCAAGATTATACATTGTTGGATTGCTTCACTAGTATCTGCAATGACGGCGGTTTGAGTTGCGCTTTAACCCATTACAAAGATATTATAAATACCCACAATATATACAGCCAATAAGCCATACAAAATGCAAAGGGCAAAAGAAGTAAATAGAGTAAAATAAAGCAGGAAGTTTGCTTTCAAATCGACGCATAAAGACGCTTAAGACTGCTAATAGTGTAAAAAAGAGTGGTAGCGCAAAACTCCAAGTCATCAATAAACCTATTTGGCGAGGAGAGAGATTATCCTCATCGTTTTCTGCAAGAATTGCGAGAAGTTCTTGTAAGCTTAAAGGATAGCTCTCTACCACAATCTCTTGAAAAAATAGCACACCAAGCAGACAAACACTTCCAAAGGCGAAATAAAGCATAAGCAATCCAATTTTAAGCGAATCTCTTTTAAAAACATAAAGCCCAAAACCCATTCCTATTAAGTATTTGAATAATAGTATGATTCACAAGATAAAAGACATATACCGCAAAAATCAAAAAATATGCAAATGCAAGAATCACAGAAAGATATTTACATATTTTTTGTGTTCTATTAAACTCCACACCACAATATAAACCAATTTTTTTGTAAAACTCAACTTCTTGTTCTTTTAGTTTTTTAAGATTCATTATCTCCTCCCAATAGGATTCCGCATTTTAGCAGAATAATATTATAATCTTTGATTACATTGCTAAGATACACAAATTTTAGACTTCAGAGGGAATCGGTATGAATTTTATTGTCTTGTTTTTTGCTTTTTTATTCTTTTTTGCTATAGGTGGCACTTTCACAATTTATTTTCAAAATCAAACTGCTAGGATTCTGCTTTGGCTGTTTTGGATTCTTTGCTTTAACTTCTTTGTCTATATGTTTTTAGAATCCCTTGTGTCATTGGATACTTTGTCATTGCATAAGCCTAGACTAGGAGATTTGCTTATAATTTCTTCAACACTTATCCTTTGTGTTATTGGATTGGTAAGCCTTAAATCCCATCAGAGATTTCCACGATTTTGGATTTTATACCCCTACACTTGCTTTTTTGTTGTAATACTTGTAAGCAGTCTCTTTTCTTTATTTGACGAAGTGCCTAGAGGCAAAATGTCTTTTGTGGAGGAGGACGAAATCTATCTTTATAGGAGTATAGTTGCTTTTTCAATGCTTTCAAGTTTTGGGGGGCTTGTTGCGCTTTATGCACACAAAAGGAGGCTTTGCGCTCTTGCCTTTGCAATGGTATTGGTTGCTGGTTTTATACATTTTATCACTTTTGTGCGTTAATTTTATATCAATGTGTTTGATGGCAAATCTAATGAATCCTTTTAGCCTTTAAATATGCGCGTCTAGGAGCAGGATACCCCTCAATCGTCTGCTCACCACTGGGGGTTAAAAAATCCCCTAAGGATTCTCCACTGCTCCATTTTGTCTTGCGTTGCTCCTCTAGTGTAGTCTTTAGCGTTGCAATATGCGTAATTTCTCTAAATCCACATTTTTCCAACCAACCCTTAAAAGTGCAAAGCGTGGGGACAAAATAGACATTTGACATTTTCGCATAACTTCCTTTGGGGCAAAGCGCAATCTCTTGCTCCCCCTCAAGAATCAAGCTATCAAAAACTGCTTCGCCACCACTTTTTAAAGCATTATAGACAAGCTTAATCGCTTCTAATGGGCTTTTGCGATGATACAATACCCCAAGACAAAGTAGCACATCAAAATTTTTCTCAAAATAAAGCAATTCCTCTATGCCAAGCATTTCAAAGCTTAAGCGATTTTCAAGGGCAAAAAATTGCAAAAATTGGTATTGCAAAAAGCATAGGGGCATAGGGTCAAACCCTACTATTTTAGCAGGATTCTGCGCTAAAGCCCTAAACATATAATAACCATTGTTGCACCCTATGTCCCCTACAATCTTATTTTCCAAATTCAAATGCGGCGCAAGTAGATTGTATTTGATTGCACTATTCCATTCGCTCTCTATTTCCAAATGGTTAATCTTAAAAGGACCTTTGCGCCAAGGAATCAAAGCTTTTGCGACTTCACAAACGATTTCAAAAGATTTTACACTAAGGTTTGGAACCCAAATCTCCACCATATCGCCATAAACAACCTTTATCCCCTCTAATTCAGGCTTTGGAATCGTATTTAAACTTTCTATTTGTGCAGACAAGGGCGCAATATGTTTGAAGTTTAAAGCGCGTTGATGCTCTATTCTTCTCTGCTCTAAACTTTGGTGCAATGTTTGCATTAAAAAGATTCCAACGCCTCTTGTTCTCGTTGCTGCAAAGCTTTTTCTTTGTAAATCAAATTCTCCGGGCAAGTTTCGTGATAATTACCCTGCGCATCATAATAATAGCCCTTTTCGTCCCAATACGAAGACGAGATTCCACAAGCATTTTGATAACAACCACCACACAAGACCGCCCCAATCACAAAAACAACAAACTTTAAACTTCTTAGCATTGCATTAATTCCTAGCAAAATGATTCTATTGATAAAATTATACTCAAAAAGCATCATTTGTGCAATAAAATAACTTATGTTAATGTCTGCTTTCATAAAGCATAAATTGGAATCTTGCTGCAATCATTTGCGCCCTTTGTAGAACTTGCGCTGCCACCTCATCGCAAAAAACTTGTTTCAAACTCTCCTCAAACAATTCCAACCAAATAGTAAAAAATTCTCTCGGAAAGGGAGGTAAATCCAAATGCGCTTTCAATGGAGCACCACTATAATCTCCAATATTTAGCAACATTCCATACCAAAAATTTGCAATCTTGCGTTTATGTTTTTCCCACAATATATCCTCTGTGCCAATTTGGTTATTAAAAATATCTCCCACGCCACTTTTATCTACACGAATCTTTGCATAAAAAATATCCATCAACAAATCAATGCCTTCTACGCAAATTTCACTATATTTTTCCATATTTTGCTCCTTTAAATATAAAATGCAAGTTTTGCCAAAACAACAATCAGTACTCCCAAAACCAAAGCAATGGGGTGAATTACTCTCTGTAAAGGGCTTGGTTTTTTAAGCCCATAATAAAACACCAAAGAAACAATTATCATCAATGCAATTCCAAATGCTAAAAAGCTTTTGATAATTAAAAGTTGCTGCAAAGTTGTAGTAAAATATCCCATTTCTTTTCCAACATATTGACTTAACATTATCAATCCTGTTACAAAAAGTATCATAAAGCATAGAGGAATCCATTTGCTTCTCCTACCAATAATACTAAACATTTTATCTGCAAATTCCTCCCCCAAAACCTTACGAATCGGGCTAAGAAACACTACATCACAAAAGAGATAGCCTACAAAGACAATAGCACAAAATAGATGAATAATCAAAATAACAGGATATAAATTATCCACATTAGATTCCTTGTAAATATTTTATTTGTGCAATGCTAACTAATTTTTTAAACAAAAAAGTTGATAATCGTTAATGCTTTTGTTAAAATATATAAAACTTTAAAATCCACGCTTTAGGAGGGAGTTTTTATGCAAGATTACTTGAAAATGTTAATTTCTTTGGGTTATAAACGCTTTTATCAAAAAGGGGAAATTTTGTTTTTTGAGGGTGAAATCCCAAAACAACTTTTTGTGCTTTTAAGCGGGAAAGTAAGGGTTTATAAAACCATAGAAGAAACCCAAAAAATAAGAGGCAAAAACACTAAAAAAATAGCGAGAGAACAAACTTTGCATTGTATTTGCGCCCCAAATTTCATCGCAGAAATGCCAAGTTTTCTAAACCAAGCTTTTCCCGCTAGTGCTACATGTGAAGAGGAATGCGAAGTCTTAGAAATCAGCCTCTCCACTTTTCAGAAACATTGCATAGAAAACCCATCGTTTTGTCATACTTTTATCGCCTCACTCTGCAATAAAATCAAGGTTTTAGAATCCCATATCGCACAAAATTCTTTAAGCCTAAAGGAACGTTTAGTGGAATTTTTACGCGCCAATGAAGCTGAACTTTCCAACCTAACGCAACGTCAAATAGCACAAAGACTTAATACGAGTGCCGAATCGCTTTCACGCATTTTAAGAGAACTCAAGGCGCAAAAGATTCTAAGCACACAAAAAGGAAAAATTGTATTTAAAGGTTAAAACTTGATATTACATAAACCTTTTAATGCCCCTATAAAATCAAATTCATTCAAACAGGGACACAAATGAAAAAACTAGCAATATTTGGTGCTGGTGGTCATGGTGCAGTTGTTGCAGATATTTTAGAATCTCAAAATTTATCTTTTAAGATTCTCATTGATGACAATCCACAAGGCAAAACACTTAATGGAATCGCCGCTATCACAAGAGACGAGTTTCTTAATCTCCCAAATGCAAAAGAGTTTGGCATTATTTTAGCTATTGGAGACAACTTTGTAAGACAAAGACTTTATCATTTTTTTACTGAAAATCAATTCCGTTTGCCTTTTGTTGCCCATTGTCGTGCTATAATCTCAAAATCAGCAAAAATTGCCAATGGGAGTGTCATTATGCCAAATGCTATCATCAACGCCCACGCTCAAATTGGTGCTGGAGTTATTGTCAATAGTGGAAGTATTATAGAACACGATTGCAATATTGGAGATTTTTCACATATTGCGCCTAGTGCAACCCTTTGTGGCAATGTGCATATTGGGGATTGCACACATATTGGGGCTAAAAGTGTCGTCATTGAGGGAAAAAACATTGGAAAGCATTGTTTTATTGGTGCAGGAAGCGTAGTGGTTAGCAATATACCATCATATAAAAAAGTTGTCGGTAATCCAGCAAAAAAAGAATTAGAATAAGGAGAAATTATGGGATTTAGAATTTTTTTATCTCCTCCGCAAATGAGTGGCAAAGAACAACAATATATCTACGAAGCCTTTGAAAGCAACTTTATCGCCCCACTTGGCGCATTTGTCAATACCTTAGAAGAAAATATTAAATCCTACACAGCCTCTCCTAATGCCTTAGCACTCAATTCTGGTACAGCGGCATTACATTTAGCATTACGCACAAGCGGGATTGGACAAGGCGATTTTGTGCTTGCAAGCAGTTTCACTTTCATTGGTTCTATTGATGCGATTCTTTATCAAGGTGCGATTCCAATCTTTATTGATAGCGATTTGGATTCTTGGAATCTAAACCCAAATTTACTAATCCACGCTTTAGAATCCCTACCCCAAAAGCCCAAAGCCCTCATTGTTACACATCTCTATGGGCAATGTGCTAAAATTGCAGAAATTGCAGAAATTTGCTCCCAATATGGAATCCTATTGATTGAAGATGCCGCAGAATCGCTTGGAGCATTTTATGACAACAAACATAGCGGGACCTTTGGAGAATTTGGCGTTTTATCTTTTAATGGCAACAAGATTATTACTACAAGTGGTGGTGGTATGTTGCTTGGTAAAAACCAAGAAAAGTTAGAAAAGGCTCGTTATTACTCTACTCAAGCGCGTGAAAATTTACCCTTTTATGAGCATTTAGACTATGGCTATAACTACCGCTTAAGCAATATTTGCGCCGCTATTGGCGTAGGACAACTAGAACAAATTGAGGATAAAGTTGCTAAAAGACGAGAAATTTTTGAATGGTATAGTGAGGCTTTACGCAAAGAAGTGGAATCTGAAATCTTAGAATTTATGCCTGAGATTCCAAACTCAAGGGGCAATCGTTGGCTAACAACCCTACGCTTTTTAAGCCCTAAAGTCAATCCTCTAGCTCTTGTAGAATCCCTAGCTAAAGAAGGAATAGAATCGCGTCCATTATGGAAACCTATGCATTTGCAACCACTCTTTAGAGATTCCACTTCTTTTGTTGATGGCACAAGCCAGAGGCTCTTTGAAAGCGGAATCTGTTTGCCAAGCGGTGGAGCATTAGAAAAATGCAATATTGATGAGATTGTAAGCCTTATTCAAAAATTCTTAAAGACTTGCTAGTGTTACAATCTGTTTTATTTCGCCCAAGTAATGCTAAGCGTATTATATTTTTTGTCTGTATAGACTTATTTCTCTCTTACTTCACACTGATTCTCTCCTATGATTTGCGCTTTAGCTTTCAAGTGCCTTTAGAGTTTAATTTTTCTGTTGCACTTGCTTTTTGTGTGTTGATTTCTTTAAAAATCTTATTCTTAAGCCTCTTTAAAATCTATCTTGTGCCTTGGAGATTCTTTGGATTATTAGAAGCATTAAAAATATTTTATGCGCATATCCTAGCCTATGGAGTTTTTTGCGCTATTGCATTCTTTGGAGGAATCTTTGGAAACTTCCCTTTAAGTGTCATAGGGATTGATTTTGTTATTTCTAGCATTTTTATAGGAGCTATTAGAATCTCTAAACGCATTTACCTAGAAAACTCCCCAAAGAACTCTCCCAAACCCGCCGTTATCTTTGGCGCAAATACACAAAGCGCAACACTCATCAAGGCTGCACTAAATAGTGAGATTCCATTCTACCCTCTTGCCATCATTGAAGAAGATGAAAAAACGATAGGAAATTATATTTCAAACCTTAAAATCTATCCCAAAAGTGCATTAAAAGAATTAATACAAAAACACAAAATTAAATCCGCGATTCTTACGCGCCCTTTTGCAAAACCCCCACTAGAAGAAATCTTCAACCAACTCACGCAATTAGGCATAGATGAAATCAAAATTGCAAATCTATTAAAAGACGATACACAAAAAAGCGTTACAGAACCGCTCAAAAGCATTTCTATTGAGGACTTACTCTCTCGCCCAAGCAAAGATTTAGACAAAGAGGTTATTGGCGCATTCTTAAAGGACAAGAAAGTGCTTATCACAGGAGCAGGTGGAAGTATTGGCAGTGAAATCGTGCGGCAATGTGTAGAATTTGGCGCACAAAGAATCGTGCTAGTAGAACATAGCGAGTTTAATTTGTATGCGATTTTAGAGGAATTAAATCAAAAATGCTTACAGCAAAATATGGATTCTAAAGCCCTGCTTCGCCCTTGTTTGTTAAGTATTTTGGAAAAAGAAAGATTCCAAGCATTAATCCAAGAAGAAAAACCAGACATTATTGTCCATGCAGCAGCCTACAAACATGTGCCACTTTGTGAATACAATCAAAAAAGCGCGATTGAAAACAATATTATCGGTAGCAAGAATGTGCTAGATAGCGCGATTGAATCTTGTGTGCCAAAAGTCGTCATTATCTCTACGGACAAAGCGGTGCGCCCAGCAAATGTTATGGGTGCAACTAAGCGGATTGTAGAACTCTATGCGCAAAATGTGGAATCTAAGAATAGTGAAATTGTCGCCGTCCGCTTTGGTAATGTGCTAGGCAGTAGCGGTTCGGTTGTCCCAAAATTTAAAGCACAAATAGAAGCAGGAGGTCCTATTACCGTTACGCACCCAGAAATTACGCGTTATTTTATGTTGATTCCAGAGGCTTGTCGGCTTGTGCTTCAAGCAGGTGCGATAGCCAAAGGAGGAGAAATTTTTATTTTGGATATGGGAGAACCGGTTAAGATTGTGGATTTAGCCAAAAATATGTTGCGACTTTATGGTAAAGAAAATGAAATCTCTATTGAATTTAGCGGATTGCGTCCGGGAGAGAAACTTTATGAGGAATTATTGCTTAGCGAGAGTGAGGGCAAAACAAAATATCCTTCTATACAAGTTGCTCGTCCTACAAAATACGACATTCACAAACTCAATACAGATATTTTAGAGCTAATGAAAGCTCAAAACTCCAAAGAGCGAATTGCAAAGCTTAAAGAAATTGTAGTGGAGTTTAACCATAATGCTTAGCACAGAAATGAGTGATTCCAAACGCCATACTTTAGCCTTTGTAATTTCCTCTCTTAGAATGGGAGGAGCGGAACGCGTAGCAAGTCTTATAGCAAACGAACTATCTAGTCAATATAGAATCTTGCTTTTTATATGGAATGACAAAGAGAGATTCTATCCTCTAAACCCTAATGTGGAAATCCGAATCCTTGCAACCAAAAAGCGTGGGGTGCTTGGCAATATCCTGCGCATTTTTAAGCTTTGGAGAGCATTCAGGGCACAAAAGGTGGATTTAAGCATTGGCTTTATACATCAAACCAATATTTTAACGATTCTTGCTTCCAAAATGGCTAGGATTCCTTGCATTGCAACAGAGCATAGTATTTTTAATGCTTTAGAATCTAAATTTTGGCGCATTTTACGCTACTTAACCTATCCCTTAGCAAATTGCGTTACCACCCTTACACAACAAGATTTGAAGCATTATTCTTTTGTTAAAAATGTCTATGTTTTGCCAAATCCCGTGGAAATAACCCCCAATCCCCACGCTTTAGTAGAGAATCTAAACTCTTTCAAACCCTACATTTTAACTGCGGGACGAATGATTGCTTCAAAAGGCTTTGATGAATTAATAGACGCCTTTAGAATTTTTAGTGCGCAGTTTCCGCAATACACTTTGCTACTTGCAGGAGATGGAATCCAAAGAAAAGCATTAGAAGAACAAGCCAAAGGATTAAAATGTAAATTCTTGGGCAAAATAGAATCCTTAATACCTTATTATGCCAATGCCGAATTTTTTGCCCTTGCAAGTCATAGAGAAGCCTTAAGCAATGTTTTAATTGAATCGCTTTTGTGTGGAACGCCTGTGGTGAGCTATGATTGTCCTTATGGACCAAAAGAGATTATCGGTTGTGATTCCTCTATACGCAATGGAATCTTGGTGGAAATGAATGAAAAAAGAGTGGAATCCCTTGTGGCTGCATTCGTTAAAATGGCACAAAACAGAAAAGATTATGCAAAGAATACCGCATTAGCTTACGAACGCTTTTCCTCTAAAGTTGTGTTAGAAAAATGGCAACAACTCATTCTTGATTGCTTAAACAAAACGCCTAATGAAAAATAAAGGCTCTTTTAAAATGGCTTTGATAGATAGATTGTATGCTAAAATAGTTTAAATTCCCAAATTTTACAATATTGTATTCCGAAGCTGGTTGGATTTGATTTTCTGTGATTAAAATTCTACTTTCACAACCACCAAATATTAAAACCAAAAACGCAAATACAATACAAATTAAATTTTTCATTCTAAATCCTTAAAATCTTTTGTTAAGAATTATAAAAAAGACTTGTAAATAAAAAATGGGGAAATTGTTAAGATTTAACAAAGTTTAGAACAATCCTGTTTTCTCGGTGTTTGTCAAGGGGTGGATTAAAAACTTTCTATGTTTTATTGAAAATGCTCACTGAAAAATACAAATCTATATTGTAAGGATACTTTGGAATAAAATTTGCTTATTTTTTTACAAACAAGAGGAGATAGGGCAGTGCTTATTTGGGATTCTTTACCGAAAATATCTTACGAAATTTGCAAACCACAGCAACATAAAACAGACAAAACCTCGCAACACCTTGACAAAACAAAAAATCTTTCTGACAAAAAGACAATGGATTGGTTCTTGCAAACCGCACTTGAGCCAAAGATTCATTTTTCTAACACAAGCACCCATGTACCCAAGAATCCTATCAATATTTATGCCAATCTTTTGGATAAAAATCAAACCAAAAACCCTATCCATCAAGAATTTAAAAGTCTCTCCTCTAGTGAAAAGGAGATTTTACAAGAAATCACAAATTATAGCTATCGTTACAGGCAGAACCTTAAGCATCTCGTAAAAGAATTAAATATTCAATCCTGTGATTATGGTGGAAATTTAGACAGAAAAGAGTTTATTAAAAAAATTGATTCCAAATTAAAACCCAATGCAACCCGAACAATTACATTCCAAGAAGCGAACGAATCCCAAAGATTCCTTGAATCAAAAATGGATAAAATAATGCTTGAAATCTATCAAGAGAATCCCCAAATAATACAAGAAATAATAAACAAAAATTATTATTATACAGATAATACATCAATAAGTAGCAATGAGGTTTTAAAAGAAAATGAAAAAATTTCCTCTCTTTTGCTAGAATATGGAATCCGAACTGAATCTATCCATTTAGAGGATAAACTTAAGTGTTTCTTGAGCGCAATACCTATGGCACTAAAAAACTCCATTGACAACAAAGAAGTGGATATGCAAACCCTAAAAAGGATTGAAGAAAATATCAATTTTTACAGAGAGCGTAAAATAGAAGCTACGGGACACAAATTGTTTGCATCAGTCGCGGAGAGATTCTCTGATGAAGAGCAAGAACAAATCACGGATTCCATTGCGAATATTTTATCCTTTTATTTAGAACCCAATTCCTTAGAAACCAATGGATATAAAATCTCTTGGCAACCACAGCACTTTAATACAAAAGAGAATCCTTTATCCTATGGAATGCACACTGCACTATCCAATATCACTTGTGCAGACATTGAAATTGCATTTCAAATGCTACTTGTATTCCCAACAAAACTCTAATTACCCCTTTGCATTCAACTCCTCCAACTCCAAATATTGCGTGATTTTTTCTTCACAAATCGCCTTTTTGCTTTCAAATTCTAAAGACTTTTCTTGCAACTCTTGTGTGCTTAAACTCCCGCTAAATAGCAACTTTTCAAGCTCTTTTATTTCCATTTCTAGGCTTTCAATCTCTTGGGGTAGAATCTCTAAAAGTCTCTTTTGCTGGTAGCTAAGCTTCATTTTCTTTTGCGATTCTTTGGATTCTTTGGTGTTTTTAGAATCCGCCTCTTGGGTCGCATTTTTAGAATCCGATTCTAATTCTTTAGCAAAAGCTTCATATTCGCGCAACTCACGCTCAATCTCCAAATACTCACTAAAGCTCGTATGCGATTCCATAATTGTGCCATTTTCTCTAAAAACATAGAGTCTTTGGGCGATTTTATCCACAAAATATCTATCGTGGCTTACAAAAAGAATCGCCCCCTCAAAGCTTTGCAAATACTCTTCTAAAATATTAATCGTGGGAATATCTAAATCATTGGTTGGTTCGTCCAAAATAAGGCAATCATAAGCCTTTGTAAAAAGCAAAGCAAGGGCAACACGATTCTTTTCTCCGCCACTTAATGCGCCAATTTTTTTATCCAAAAACTCCTTAGGAAACAAAAAATTCTTTAAATAGCCAAAAATATGCATACTCTTGCCACGCACCTCAATATGGTCTCCGCCAAAAGGACAAAAAGTCTCTAACAAGTCTTTAGAATCCTCTAGCATTTCTCTGTGCTGGTCAAAATACCCGATTTTCACATCACCCCTCTCCACACTTCCACTGCTTGGAGCAATGCGTCCTAAAAGTATTTTTAGCAAAGTGGATTTTCCCGCTCCATTGCGCCCGACAATCGCAATTTTATCGCGTTGTAAGATTCTTGTTGTAAAGTCCTGAATCAAAACCCTATTATCCATTTCCACACAGAGATTTTTCGTCTCAAAAAGCATTTTTTTGCGATTGCTACCCTCCTCTTGGTTGAAATTTTTGCGCTCTCGCTCTAGCTCCAAAGTCATTTTGCGGATAATAGAAGGATTAGTTCTAGCCATTTTACGCATTTCCATAATGCGCTCCTTGCGCCCCTCGTTGCGCTTTACCCGCGCACGAACCCCACGCGCTAACCACTCCTCCTCTGCCTTTAAATGCTTTAACAAGGTTTCGTGGCTTTTGGCAAGGCTTAGGAGCAAAGCTTCCTTTTGGCGTAGATAATCACTATATCCGCCCTTGAAACTGCGGATCTTTCCCTCCTCTACCTCCACCACGCGCGTTGCGATTCTGTCAATGAAATAGCGGTCGTGGCTGATAAAAACCAATGTCCAATTTGCCCCCAAAAGCATAGATTCCAAAAACTTTACCATTTGCACATCTAAATGGTTTGTTGGCTCATCAAGTAGCAAAATATTCGGTTTATGTAGTAGCAAACACGCCAATGCCACGCGTTTTTGCTCCCCACCGCTTAGCAAATTCACAAACTTATCTTGCAGGGATTCTAACTTAAAAGTCTCTAGCACTTGCTTGACTTTGGAATCCAAATCCCACGCATTGTGATAATCAAGGAATCCCGTAAGTTGTGCATACTCACTTAAAAGCGTCTTGTCCTGCGGGGAATCTTGCAAGAGTTTTGCCACTTCAAAATAGCGATTCCGCGCCTCTGTTTGCTCACTTAGTGCTTCAATGATTGCTTCTTTGGTGGTTTGGGTGGGCTTGAAGCTTGGTTTTTGGATTAGATGTTTAATTTCTAAATCCCCCTCTACGATTCTACTCCCCTCATCTACCTCTAAATCCCCGCTTAGAATCTTAAGTAAAGTGGATTTTCCCGCTCCATTGCGCCCGACAATCGCCACGCGTTCATTTTCCTCAATATGCAAGGAAATATCTTGCAAAATCGCCTTATAATCGTATTGTTTAGAAATATTTTGTAACGAAATATTAGCCATTGTTTGCCTTATTTTGTGCGCCCTTATACAGCCACAGCACGAAGCAAAATCCTCCAATGAGCAAGGAGAGTAATTGCCCTTGTGTTAGCCAACCAAAGGCGATAAATCCAAGTTGCGCATCGGGTTCTCTAAAAAACTCTGCAACAAAGCGCATTAACGCATACAACACGCCATAGAGGATTCCAATCTCTCCGACAAAACGCGCGCGTTTGCGCCAAAAATATAGAATCACAAACACCACGATTCCTTCTAAAAATGCCTCATAAAGTTGGCTGGGGTGGCGCAAGATTCCCTCTACATAGATTCCGATTCCATTGCTTGTCTCGCGCCCGATTAATTCTTGATTGAGAAAGTTTCCAATGCGCCCAAACACATAGCCTAGCGGAATACTAAGCCCCGCTAAATCCATAAAAAGCCAAAAATTTACTTTTTTCACCCTTGCAAACCATACAGAAGCAACCAAAAACCCAATCACTGCCCCGTGATAGCTCATTCCGCGAATACCAACAAAATTCCCCTGCCTATCAAAAGGATTAAAAATCTCCCAAGGGTGGCTTAAATAATAACTCGTATAGGGATCATAAAATAGAATATATCCTAAGCGTGCTCCCAAAATCACGCCAATTTCCACCCAAACAAAATAGCTATCCAAGAGCGCGTTTGAAATGGGATAATGGTCTTGTTTTGCAATCCATTTTGCGACAAACAATGCCACAAGCAGTGCCAAAACATACATAATGCCATACCAATGCACAGGGATTCCAAATGCAGAAAACGCAATGGGATTAAAATGGCTATAAATAGAGTTCCATACTATCATTGACTACCTCAAAAAACTGATGCAATCCCAAGCGCACAAAGGTATCGTATAAATAAGGATTTGCGATGTAAAAGTGAAATTTAAACCCATTCTTACGCGCCAATTTTAAGCAGTAGCCAAGAATGTAAAAATTAACCTCTCTTGCTTGCGGAATCTCAAAGTGAATTTCCACATTAGGTTCATTTTTGCGCTTTTCTAAAAGCATTTTTATATCGTGGTAATCACTTATTTCTTTGATTTTACCGCGCAAAATAAAAGTGTTATCATCTATTTTTTTAATTTTCAAAACTTAACCCTTAAAGCAAATAAAAATAAATTGTAGCAAAAAGCGACTAAATTTATCTTTGTGCGCTTTATCATTGCAAGGAGAGAATGTAGCGAGAGACGAAGCAATCTACAATAATGCAAACAGAGTGTTTTATTTTTCATCCTTGCAAGATTCCGCTTGTGGAATCGTGGCAATCCACGCTTCCGCTCTGTCATTGCGAGAAAATCTTTGATTTTTGTGGCAATCTATAATGCGGAATCTCGTTTGTAAAACCTCCATTGTAAAGTTTTCTGTATGCTTGATTATGGATTGCTCCGTCATTTCATTCCTTGCAAGGACAAAATGGTAGAATCTTTGGTGTGTAAAATTATAGATTGCCACGAAGCCTTACGACTTCTCGCAATGACTAAGTGGCGAATTTTTCTATTTACAAGACTATAGATTGCTTTGTCATTTCATTCCTTGCAAGGACGAGAAGGTTAGCTTTTGACAATCCATTCAAGATTTTAACCACGCAAAATAAGACTATTTTATTAGCCCTTTTGCTCCTCCTAATTCTAGCTCTCCTTAAGCATTCGTCTTGCGAGTTTTTTAGCCTTCACTTCTTCTGCTTCGCGTTTCAAAGAAGCATAAAGAGTGTTGGTGTGGTCTTCTAGCATTTTTTGGCTATTTGTTGGCTTTTCCCCCTCTTTTGGTGTTAATTTAATGTATTCACCATCTTTTTGAAGTTCGTGTGCTTTAGCATTATCCTCACTTTGAATCTTAATAATTCCAAAGAGTTTATCTGCCAAATTATCCTCAAAAATAGGAGTCATAAGCTCCACGCGACGCTCTAGGTTTCTTGGCATTAAATCCGCGCTTGCAAAATAAATTGGTACTTCAGAGTGTTTGAAGTAATAGATTCTCGCGTGTTCTAAATATTTTCCAACAATAGAAATGACGCGGATATTCTCACTTACGCCTTTAATACCCGGTCTCAAACAACAAATTCCACGCACAATTAAATCAATTTTCACTCCTGCAGTTGAAGCTTTATAGAGTGCTAAAATTACATCGGTATCCACAATGGAATTTGCTTTTAAAATAATATGACCTTCTTTTCCTGCTTTTGTTTCATTTTCAATGAGTTCTAAAATTTTAGGCTTGATTTGCAATGGAGCTGCCAACAGAGTATTGAGCTTGGATTTGTGTGAGAATCCTGAAAGATTGTGAAAAAGCTTTGTTGCATCTTGCGTAAATTCGCGTTTAGAAGTCATATAGCTAATATCGGTGTAGATTTTGGCTGTACTTGGGTTATAATTTCCTGTACTTAAATGCACATATTCTCGCAATTCACGCCCAATACTCTTAATCACAAGCGCAATTTTGGCATGGACTTTAAGCCCGGGCACTCCATAAATCACGTGCGCACCTGCGGATTCTAAAGCTCTAGCCCAATGCAGGTTGTTCTCCTCATCAAAACGCGCTTTAAGCTCTACTAGCGCAGTTACTTGTTTGCCATTTTCTGCAGCCTCAATCAATGCCTTAACAATAGGAGAATTTTTGCCCACGCGATAAAGTGTCATTCGGATAGAGAATACATCGGGGTCTTTCGCCGCACTTTGGATAAAATTCACCACAGGATCAAAACTCTCATAAGGTTGGAATGAAAGAATATCTTGAGAATCAAGCACAGAGAAAATATTTGCATTAGAATCTAGCGGTGGCAAAACCTTAGAAGTATAATTTGGAAAAGTTAATTTTGCAAAATTTTTATTGCCCACAATCTCCCAAAGAATATTAGAATTCATTGGAGCTTCACATTCATAAATGTCTTCAGGAGTTACTTTAATGTATTGTTCTACAAAGTTTTTAAGCTCTAAATCATCGGTTTTTTTGATTTCTAAGCGGATAATTTCTCCCTTACGGCGCGACTTTAACCCCTCTGTCATCAATGCCATAAAGTCATCGCCCTCTTCCTCTTCAATCTCCATATCTGCATTTCTAGTTACCCTAAATGATGTCCAACTCAGCACTTTGAATCCGGGGAATAGTTCGTTAGTAAATTCTGCCACAATAGAATCTGTGTGAAAATAGGTATCGCCTAAGCGCACAAATCCGGGCAACATTCTTGAGATTCTTGTCATACCAAACTTAATTTCGCTTGGATTGTCTATGCTTTGCAACTTTAATGCTAAGACATAACTTAGATTATTCAAGTGTGGAAATGGGTGTGTTGCATCTACTGCGATTGGCACAACAATAGGATAAAGGTGATTAATAAAATATTCTTGCAATTCCTTTTTTTGATTTTTGTCCGCTTCGTTATAAGTTTTAATACACAAACCAAGCTTACTTAGCTCACCTTTAATTTCAAGATAACACGCCTCTAATCTTTGTTTTTCCAATTTAAGATAACTGCGAATCTCATCTAATTGTTCCTTTGGTGTTAGTCTATCAGGACCGCTCTCTGTGATTCTAGCACTATATAATCGCTTCAATCCTGCAACCCGCACCATATAAAATTCATCTAAATTCGTACCATAAATTGCGATAAATTTAAGTCGCTCTAAAAGTGGATTGTTAGAATCTTGTGCCTCACTCAATACGCGCGTATTAAAACGCAACCAAGACAACTCGCGATTGATAAAATTTGCTGGCTTATTGAAAACATTTTGTGCCATTTTTTCTCCTTTTTTGCCTAAATTATCCTTTCTATTATAGTAAAATTCGCATAAAACTTACCTTGAAAAATACGCAACAATAAGGTTTAAGTTGCAATTTTGTATTATTTGCTTTAAATTTATCTTGGGACTATCAATATGAAAAAATTAAATTACAAAGATTCTGGTGTAGATATTGCGGAGGGCAATGCGCTTGTGGAGAATCTAAAAGGACTTGTGAAGCAAACCTTTAATGCAAATGTTTTGGGTGGAATTGGCTCATTTAGCGGGGCGTTTTTGCTGCCAAGTGGCTATAAAGAACCGGTGATGTTAGCAGCAACCGATGGCGTGGGGACAAAATTAAAACTTGCCATTGATAGCGGAATCCTCAATAGCGTTGGAATTGATTTAGTTGCAATGTGCGTAAATGATTTAATTTGCAATTTTGCCACCCCTTTATTTTTCTTAGATTATTACGCCACAGGCAAACTAGATAAAAATGCAGCTTTAGAAGTGATTAGCGGAATCACAAAAGGTTGCATAGAAGCAGAATGCGCACTCATTGGCGGAGAAAGTGCAGAAATGCCCGGAATGTATCAAAACAATGACTTTGATTTAGCGGGATTTGCAGTTGGAATCGCAGAAAGAGAAATTATAGAGCGTCCCTCACAAGCACAAGTGGGCGATGTATTGATTGCGCTTCCAAGTAGCGGAATCCACTCCAACGGCTATTCTTTGGTGCGCAAGATTCTTTCTGCGCATCATATTACGCTAGATTCTATGTTTGAGGGAAAACCACTCATTGAAACGCTGTTAGAACCGACTAAAATTTATGTTAAAACCTTCAAAAAACTTTCCAACAAAATTAAAGCCTTAGCGCATATTACAGGAGGTGGGTTGGTAGAAAATTTACCGCGCGCACTCCCAGATGGAATCTGCGCAAATGTGCGAGAGCATAACATTCAACACTTGCCAATTTTTGATATGCTTTGCCACTATGTGCAAGATTCCGACAAATACCGCACTTTTAATATGGGTGTAGGAATGGTGCTTGTTTGCGATTCTGCTAATGCAGATTCCATTGCGCGTGAAGCAGGTGGCTATATTTTAGGTGAATTAGCAAGGGGAGAAAAGATTGTAAATTTTGTTTAATTTTAAGAAAATTATAGTATAATAAAAAGTTTAACCTTATTTATGATTAAGTTTAACTTTAAAAAGAGTGAGAATGCTTGAGAGTTTAAAGAAATTTTTAAAAGTCTATCCTTTACCGATCTTTGTGCTATTGCTTAGCTTTGTAATTTACTATTCTGCTTTTGAGCTTTTGCGCAAAAAAGAAAATGATTCTGCTATGCCACAAACTGAAGTGGATTCTATGTTTAATAAAAACAATCAAACCATACAAACTGCAACCAATAACATAGAACCAGTAGATATTCAACCCAATCAACCTCAACCCGATGTTATTGAAAAACCACAAGAGCCACAAGACGAGCCAATACAAACACCAAAAACCTATATTACCTCTAATACAAAATCTCTCAATATTCGTCAAGAACCAAACACAACTTCCGCAATCGTTGGTAAGCTTACACCTGCAGACGAAACCATTCTTTTGGAAGAAAAAGGGGAGTGGATTTTTATCGCCGATGCTACAAGCGAAAAGCCATTAGGATGGATTATGAAAAGGTTTAGCAAGGAAATTGAGATTCCCGAGCAAAATATGGAATCGCAAGAATTGTTTGCTACACCAACACCAACTACCGCTCAAAAACCTCTTGTTACCTCTAGTGTGCGTTCTTTAAATATTCGTCAAGAACCAAACACAACTTCCGATGTAATTGGAAAACTCACTCCTTCCCATAAAGCTACAATACTAGAAGAACGAGGAGAGTGGATACTTATTGGCACATTTGAGGACAATAAAGTTTTGGGGTGGATACTCAAAAGATTTAGTCAAGAGATTCCGCAAGAAGTTACTATTTCTACTGAGCCTACAATACCAACAAATACAATACCTCAACTTCCAGCTCCAGAGCAATCTTTAACGCAAAATGAAGCCCAAATACAGAAAACTGAAGAAAACAAACCATTAGAAGTGGCGCAAAGCACTCCAGAAGCACCACTTTATACTTCTAGAGTTCCTAGTTTAAATATCCGTCAGTTACCTTCAACAGATACGCCTATAATTGGCAAACTCACACCTAATGATTCCGTGATTATCGTAGAGACACAAGATGTTTGGGTTAGAATCCTAGATGCCAACACTCCCTCTGTTAAAAATGGTTGGGTCATTCGCCGCTCACTTACTTTGCGCCCATAGCATAAGAAAACCAAAGCTCAAAAACAAGCAAAAGGAATTCTATGCAATTTGCAGTGGTTGGCAATCCGATTCATCATTCTCTATCTCCCATTTTACACAATTCTGCTTATAAAGCTTTAGGAATCAAAGGCTTTTATGGACGTTATTTACTAGAACAAAATCAGGCATTTTCTATCTTGAAAGATTTGCATTTAAAAGGTGCAAATATCACCGTCCCCTTTAAAGAAATTGCTTTTCAATCCTGCGATGAAGTTTTTGGAATTGCGCGTGAAATTGGAGCAGTGAATACTATTGTATTCCAAAAGGACAAAATATTAGGATACAACACAGACGCACTAGGATTTTATCAATGTGTAGAATCCCTAAACCCCAAGAATGCTTTGATTATTGGGGCAGGTGGCTCGGCAAAAGCACTTGCGTATATTTTAAAAGAAAAGGGCTTATCTGTAACAATTACCAACCGCTCACAAGAACGCCTAAATCACTTCACCCAAGCAGGATTCCAAAGTTCAACTTTTGAAAACTTTGTCTTACAAGAATATGAAATCCTTATCAATACGACACCCGCAGGGCTAACAGACTCTTCGCTTCCTATGGATTCTGCAGTCCTCACACCTCTTTTAAAAGCATCTAAATTTGCATTTGATTTAGTCTATGGCAAACAAACGCCTTTTCTTAATCTAGCAAAAAGTCTCAATGTTGCCCATAGTGATGGGAAGCAAATGTTGATTAATCAAGCAATTTTGGCTTTTGAAATTTTTATGGAATCTCAAAATATTTCTGTGGATAAAACAATTTTGCGTCAAAGTATGCAAACCGCACTTTAATATGCTAAAATAGCCTAATTCTAAAATAAAGGATTCCAAATGCACATCATCATTACTTCGCGACATTTTGAGCTTACAGATTCTATCAAAGATTATATTTGCCATCTAGCAGAGGGGTTGGAAAAGTATAATTTAGATATTTTAAATATGCGTGTTGTGATTTCTCACCAAGAAAAAAGGGGTAGCAAAAAAGGAGAAAAAAAGAAAAAACATTTTTGGACGATTGACCTTTCGGTTTCTCTAGCGCATACCAACACGGTGGTAATAAGCCAAAACGATAAAGACCTTTATGCTGCAGCAGACCTTGCAATGGGGCGTATGCACAAAATTTTGCGCCGCTACCACGATAAAATTAATCATAAACACACTATCCCTAGCGAAGCAATTATGGCAAATGCAATTTTGCGTGATGAAGCATTAGCACATAAGGGCGAAGATGAGATTGTGCCAATGGATTTGGATTTGCACAAGCCTTTGGATATTGAAGACGCATTAGAGAGACTCAAAGGAAGTTCTCAACAATTTTTTGTCTTTAATGATAAAGATTCTAAAATGCGCGTAATTTATAAGCGGATTGATGGCAAATACGGATTGTATTAAAGGGATTTATTTAGTCGGCGGTGCTGTCCGTGATAGACTTTTAAATCAGCCCATTAGCGACAAAGACTATGTAGCAGTTGGTTACACACAAGAAGACTTCAGTTCTTTGCCACAAGTTGGCAAAAATTTTCCTGTTTTTTTATGTGAAGATGGTTCGCAAATTGCTCTAGCGCGAAAGGAAACAAAGGTTGGCGTAGGCTATAATGGATTTAGCATACAAACATATCAAGTCTCACTGCAAGAGGATTTGAAACGGCGAGATTTAACAATCAATTCTATTGCATTTGATGAAGCAAAAAATGAGTATTACGACCCTTTTAATGGAATACAAGACTTGCGAAATAAGATTTTGCGACACACTTCCGAATCTTTTTGTGAAGACCCTTTGCGTGTGCTTAGAATTGCAAGATTCCGTGCGCGTTTTGGAATCTATTGGAAAATCCACCCTAGCACAAAAGTGCTTATCTACAAAATGCGGGAGGAATTAAGATTCTTAGAACCAAACCGCGTATATAAGGAAGTGGAATCTGCATTGAAATATTCTCATTCCCCCTTGTTCTTTGAAACGCTTTTTGAATTGGGAGTTTTAGATTCCATTTTTCCCCACATCTATGCGCTTACTACATTAAAAGAGGGTAATTTATACCATTTAGAGGCTTCTGTTTTCTCACACACAATGGAAGTATTAAGAGTTGCAGAATCGCTGTTGGAAACTTCAAAGAGAGTAAATAGGGAATCCGACTTTGAGAAGCAAGTTTTAATTTTGAAATTTGCCGCACTCTACCACGATATTGCCAAGCCCCATTGTTACCGCACCTTTGGAAATTCTAGCGGACACGATAAATTAGAGTATATTTTACCCGCAATAGATATTTTGATTCCAAAATATATCCAAAAGCCTATGTTGCAACTCATCAAAAACCATACAAAAATCTATCAACTAGCCACAATACGCCCCTCCAAAGTGGTAGATTTTTTTGATTCCTTTCACAAAAATCTCGCGTTGTTCCAGCTACAAATTGCTTTGCTTATCGCAGATAGAAAGGGGCGCATTAGCCAACAAGGCTTGGAATCTTGCGATTCTTTTGAGATTGGTCAAACTTTTCAAAAGCGTTTATGGGACACTTTTAATGCCTTGAGTGCTTATTCTCCAAAGCTTTGGCTAGAATCGCAGACAATAAAACCAAAAAACGAAGCAATCCAAGCACATATTTTAAAAGAAAAACTAAAAATCTTAGATTCTGTATTTTATAAGAATTTACAATAAAGCCTTAAAGACAAACGAGATTCTAATAAATTTGGTATAGTCTTTGCCTATACAATTAAACTATGCAATGTGTGCATCAAAAAATTGCTCTCATATTCACAAATTCTATTGCGTTTTTTAGACACAAACTATATGCGATTTTTATTCTTTTGGCATTCTTTTCTATCATCTTTGTAGATATGAGATTTAGCAGATTTCATAAAAGTAGCAAATGGGTAGATTCAGAAAAAAGACATCAAAAAACTCTCTTACGATTTTTGATAAAATGCGGGGTTTGAAAATCAAAGACAAAGGATAAACACAATGCTTTCTAATCCTGCACAAGGACATTTACTTGCTATTTTTACAATCCTTGTTTGGGGTGTTACCTTTAGCTCCACGAAGCTTTTATTGCCCGACTTTGCCCCTACGGAGATTCTCTTTATCCGCTTTTTTATTGCCTATGCGTTCTTAAGCCTCTTGTGCGTCAAATTACACACACAACGCATTGCCTTAACAAGCCTTTCTAATGAGATTCTCTTTATCCTTGCAGGGCTTAGCGGGGGTTGCTTGTATTTTCTCGCCGAAAATGTCGCTTTGCTCTATACAACCGCTTCAAATGCCTCATTGCTTGTGGCTATCAATCCCTTTTTCACAGGACTGCTCTTTGCCTTTGTCTATGGTAAAAAACTAAGTAGATTCTTTATTATAGGCTTTTTTGTGTCATTTGTAGGGATTTTTTTAGTGATATTTCAGGGTGAATTGAATTTGCAAATCTATCCTATTGGTGATTTGCTTTGTATCTTAGCGGGTATCATTTGGTCTGTTTATACACTTGTCTTAGAGATGATTTTTGTGCGTTTTAAGGGGATTTCACATCTTGTGATTCTCAAAAGAATCTTTTTTTATGGGCTGCTTTTCACTCTGCCTTTTACCTTGTATCAATCAGGTATTTTGCAGGGGGATTTTCACACATTACAAGATTCCGCGCGTTATCTTAAAGTAAGCAATCTTACTAACCTGCTTTTTCTTGGGCTTATCGCCTCTGGGCTGTGCTATTTATCGTGGAATGCTTCTTTAAAACTACTCGGCTCTCTCAAAGCAAGTGCATATATTTATAGTGTGCCTGTCATTGGTGTGATAGCTGCGTGTGTGAGCTTGGGCGAGGCACTAAGTGTGTATATTATTATCGGCGGAATCCTTACGCTTCTTGGGCTGTTCTTAAGCCAAAGGTAAAGTGGAGAGAATCTCTAGTGTGCAAAAATCACTTCACTAGCTCTTGCAATGACTGCGCAGGATTCGTCCCTGTAAGATTCTGTGTTAGCGGAATTGTGGCGCGTGTTGAGTTAGCAACTCACACGCTTTCACGCAAATCCATAATAACGCGCCACTTTAAGATTCCATTGTTAAATCTAATTTTTGCTTGATGATAGATTGCCACAACTTCTTAACCCTTTTACATTCTTTAACTATTCTACAAAAGCAATAAGAATTTCATCTTTTCTCTTGACAAATACTAGGTATCAGGTTTTATAATTGCATTCATAGAATCTTTTAGATTCAAAAATATATTTAAAAGGAGTAATTGATGCTATTAAAAGAGAATTTGACACAAGCAAACACGGGAGAGAGAATCACCGCAAAAGGTTACGCAGTAGCGCATAAAAGCGATACCTTTAAGCCCTTTTCTTTTTCACGTCACGCACTTGGAGAAAATGATATTTTGATTGAGATTCTATTTGCTGGAATCTGCCATAGCGATATTCATAGTGCGCGGGAGGAATGGCACAAAGGCATTTTCCCAATGGTGCCCGGACACGAAATTGCTGGACGCGTGGTTGCAGTAGGGAGCAAGGTGAGCAAATTCAAAGTGGGCGATTATGCAGGGGTAGGCTGTATGGTAAATTCTTGTGGCGAATGTGAGGCGTGCAAAAGAAGTCAAGAGCAATTTTGCGAAAATGGCAAATGCGTCTTTACCTATGATTGCCACGATTGTTTCCACAATAATGAACCCACTTATGGCGGATACTCCAATAATATCGTGGTGAGTGAGAAATTTGCAGTCAATGTCCCACAAGATGCACCGCTTGAAAAAGTCGCTCCTTTGCTTTGTGCGGGAATCACCACCTATTCACCGATTAAATTTAGCAATGTCAAAGCAGGAGATAAAGTCGCGGTGGCTGGATTTGGTGGGTTAGGCGTGATGGCATTAAAATACGCAATCAAAATGGGTGCGGAAGTGAGCGTCTTTGCGCGGAATCGCAACAAAGAAAAAGAGGCACTAGAGCTAGGGGCAAAGGCACTCTATACCGATACAAAGGGCGTAAAGGAGAAATTTGATTTTATCCTCTCTACGATTCCAACCGCGTATGATGTGAATGCCTACGCGGAATTGCTCAAATTTGGCGGAGAAATGGCGATTGTAGGTTTGCCACCAGCAAATGAGAATCTTAGTGTTAATGTAACACGGCTTGTCTTTGCGGCAGGTAAAAAAGTCTATGGTTCTTTGATTGGCGGAATGAAAGAAACGCAAGAAATGCTTGATTTTTCACTCAAACACAAAATTTATCCCGAAACAGAAGTCATCTCTGTGGAGCAAATCAATGAGGCTTATGAGAATCTTACGAGTGGCAAGGCAAAATTCCGCTATGTGATTGATATGAGTAGTTTAAAGGAATAAAATTTGCACCTTGAACCAAATTGAATCAATCCGCAAAAAATAGATTCTGCACAATGGAGGCGCAATCAAGCCAAAGATTGTCGCCTCTTTACTTTCTTGATGCAATAAAAAGGCTTTTCAATCCTTATTTAAATTAATTTTTGGAACAAAACTTGCTTACTCTTGAAATAAGATTCAATTTTAGGAGTTTGATATGAGCATTTTTAGTTATAGTCCAGCACGCGCATTGGCACAAGAAGCATTAGACCATAGAGCGTTGCGCAGGGATATGATTGCTAGTAATATTGCCAATGTCTCTACTCCAATGTATCGCCCAAAAGATGTAAATTTTGAACAAATGATGGCGCAAAAAGCCGATGATATTTTCAATCGCGACCGCAAATTGGAGCTTGATGTCGCCATTACTAACAAAAATCACCTACTGCCCGTTGAGGATATGAGCCTAAAGCGTCCAACAATGTTTTATCGTGATGGACATTTAGCAAGAAATGATGGCAATAGTGTAGATGTAGATATTGAAACAAGCGAAATGGGGAAAAACGATATTATGTACCAAGCTATTGTCGGCGCATTGCGTAAGCAAGGTGGAATCTACACCTATGCAATAGAATCCTCAAGAAACATCTAAGGAGGCTTAAATGTTTTTATCTAGTTTTGATATTAGCGGTTATGGGCTATCCGCACAAAGACAAAGAGTTAATTTAATCTCAAGCAATATTGCGAATGCAAATACCACGCGCACCGATGAGGGCGGACCTTATAGAAGAAGAGAACTTGTGCTAAAAGCATTTGATTTTGATAAAGTTTTAAATCAAAAGTATGAAAACAGCAATAATTTGCTAGAATATGAAGATCCATTAGACGAAATGGACGGATTTGATGAGCAAAGAAAGCCAAAGCCTACGCTGATGAGTGTTTATGTTGATAAGATTGTGCGTGATGACACCCAACCTAAAATGAAGTATGAACCCAATCACCCAGACGCAAACTCTGAGGGCTATGTTGCATATCCCAACATTAATGCTGTTGTAGAAATGGCAGATCTAATTGAGGCTTCCAAAGCTTATCAAGCCAATGTAGCTGTGTTTCAAAGTGCTAAAAATATGGCAACAACAGCGATTTCAATGTTTCAAGCATAAAGGATTGTAAATGGAAATTAATAAATATGGGGTAGATTTAGAAAAGTTAAATTCTAAACTCCAAGATGTTCCAAATATTGCGCCCAATCACGATTTGAATCCGCCTTCTAAGAGCTTTGGCAGTATGCTAAAAGATGCAGTAGATGAAGTCAATGCTTACCAAAAAACAACCGAACAGGCAATGGCAGATATGGCAACAGGACAAATTAAAGACTTACATCAAGCCGCTATTGCCATCGGAAAAGCCGAAAATAGTATGAAGCTAATGCTTGAAGTGCGCAACAAAGCTATCAGTGCCTATAAAGAATTAATTAAAACGCAAATTTAATTTTTATTTCAAAATGAATGACGCACAATCCAAAAAAGCAGGTAAGATTCTGCTTCTATTCCTCATTATAGGAATAGGATTCTGTATTTTCTTAGGGACAATTTTTTATCATAATTTTACTTCCCGCCAACTTCCAAACTTCCAAGCCAAGCGCGTGGAAAGCGCAATTAGAGGAAATATTTATAGTAGTGATGGATTCTTGCTTGCCTCAAGTAAAAAAGTTTATAAAGCAGTCGTAAATACCTACAATATCAACCCCCAAAAAAAAGAGCTTTTTGTCAATCTTTTCAGTATTTATAGCAAAATCCCCAAGCAAGAAATCCGCAAAAAGCTTGAACAAAAGGGCAATATAACGCTTTCTTATGCGATTGATTCCAAAAGTGCTAGTTATCTAAAACAACTCAATTTAAAGCTAAACCAACTTGATGTTTTTCAAAGCTATGAAGATGAAAATGGGCATATCTTCAAGTATGGCTTATCTGTCGTGGAGAGTGGAGAATCTCGGGACTACCTCTATCAAGATGCGATGGAGCCCATTCTAGGTTATATCAACAAACAAAATGAAACCAATATTACGCGTGTGCAAGGCGTTAAGGGAATAGAAAAAAGCTTTGATAATGAATTAGAGCCGATGAGTGATTTATTGATGATTGGACAACGTGATATTGGATTTAATGTCATTTTAAACAAACATTCCACCTTTAAAGAACGCATAGATGGTTATGACATTATTAGCTCCATTCCATTGAAGTTGCAAAAAAAGATTGAACGACTTGCAGACGAAAATGCCATGCAACTTGGTGCTAAAGAGATTCTTGTTGGTATTATGGAGAGCAAAAGCGGCAAAATTTTGAGCCTCGCAAGTAGTGCGCGATTTAATCCAAACCTCATCACTAAAAACGATTATTCCAAACTTAATGCCAATGCCATTGAGTATTCATACGAGCCCGGAAGCATTATCAAGCCTATCATTTATGCGATTTTATTAGATAAGAATCTAATCAGCCCTCAAGAAACCATTAATTTGGAGAATGGTCGCTTCAAACTCCATAACTTTACCATTACCGATACGCACAAGCTAGAATCCTCTACCGCAGAGGAAATATTGCTTTACTCAAGCAATATTGGTATGGCAAAAATAGCCCAACGTTTAAGCCCTCCAGAATATAATGCCGCTTTACAAGCATTTGGTTTTGGAAATCTAAGCGGCATTGATTTGCCTTATGAGGGTAAAGGCGTTATTCCAGATGCAAAACGATTCCAGAGTGAAGTTTATCGTGCAACTGCCTCGTATGGTTATGGATTGCGCACAACTTTTATCCAAATGCTCAAAGCCTACAATATCATCACCAATTATGGAATCTCTTATGAGCCTTATTTAGTAGAATATCTACAAGATTCTAAATCCATTCGCTACAAACTTAAACACCAAGCACCCATTAGAATCTTAAGTGACAAAACTGCAAAAGAAGTAAAAAGCACCTTGGTAAAAGTTGTCAATGAGGGTACAGGTAAAACTGCTCAAGTTAAAGGTGTTACGATTGGCGGAAAAACCGGCACAGCACACATTGCACAAGGCGGAAAATATGTGCGCAAATACAATAGTTCTTTTTTTGGCTTTGCGGCAGATGAAAAAGGCAATGAATGGACGATTGGCATTAGCGTATTTGAACCCAATGAAACAGAGGCTTATTTTGCCGCACGCACTGCCGTGCCACTCTTTAGGGAGGTTGTTAATCTTCTTATTAAAGAAAATTATCTCAAACCTTAAAACAAAGCAGATTCTATGAATGCAAAACGCTCAAATATGGCACGAAGCCCTTTTGAGCAGTGCAAAGCTTAAAGCAACACAGAGCAAATCACCCACAAAAGCAGCGCACCAGATTCCATTAAGCCCAAAAAGATAAGTTAAAACAAAGAGGCTACAAAGTGGCGCAAAACAACCTTGCACCAAAGTAATCAAGAGAGAATAAGAGGGTTTATTAAAGGCGGTGAGAAAAGAGCTTACGCATACATTAAACCAAGTGATACAATAATTGAGCGCATATAAGCTCAACGCAAAGGCACTAAAGATGATAAAATCTTGATTCGTTTTTTCTACAAAAAGCGTAATGAGGCTTTCACTCCATAGCATAATGGCTATAAACACCCCAAAACAAAGCAAAAAAGCAGTGGCAAAAATATAGAAAATGAGAGATTTTAGCCTTGCTTTGTCTTTCTTCGCATAATTATAGCTTAGCGCGGGTTGCATACCCTCGCATAGACTCATAATAAAAGCAATGATGAAAGTATCAATATAAAGTATAATAGAAAATGTCGCCACACCACTTTCTCCGGCGAGTTTCAGCAATAAAAAGTTTGCAACAATCGTTAGAATGGAGCCTGAAATATTTCCCAAAAATTCAGAACTTCCATTGTAAAAAATATTTAAAAAGGTTTTTAGCTTAAAAAGAATCCTGCTAAATTTTAGCTCCACATTGCCAAAAATAAAAGGCAAAAATCCAAAAATTGTAGCCAAAGCTAAACCTATACAAAGAGCAAGTGCTGATGAAAACAACCCCCAGCCAAACACTACAATAAACAAATAATCCAAAAAGATATTGCAAAGTGCCATAAAAATATTGATAAACATACTATATAGATTCTTAGCGCAAATTCGCAAATAATTATCCAAAGCAAAATAAAACATAATAAGCGGTGTAAAATAGACAAAAATGCTCACAAATTCTTTTGCCTTTACTTTTGAGGATTCGCTAATTGCTAGCAAATCTATCAAAAAGGGCGCGAGAAAAAAGGCGCACATTGCTATAAAACAAGAGAAAACAAAGGTAACAACTAAAGAAGTGCTAAACAGAATGGAAGCCTCTTTTGACTTCCCTTTGCCCAAAGAAAGGCTAATGAGCACAGAAGAGCCAATGGCAATCATATCTGTGAGCGCAAAACTAATGATAACAAAGGGCATAATAAGCCCCATAACTGCTAAATCTTCATTGCCTAAAAACTTGCCTACAAAGATACCATCAATAATGTAACATAAAGAAAGAAACACGCCACTTATGCAATGTGGCAATGCACAACGCACGAGTAAATACAAAGGGTGCTTTGTGAAAAGATTGGACATAGGATTCCTAGAGTTTAGCCTATCGCCTTAAGCCCAATGACGGAAGCGATGATGAGCGTGATAAAAAATAACTTTTTGATATTTTTGCTTTCTTTAAAAAACACCACGCCCACAAGCACACCGCCTCCCGCACCGATTCCTGTCCATATCGCATAGGCTGTCGCCATAGCAATCTCTTGCATTGCCAAAGAAAGCAGTGCGAAACTTAGCATAAACTGCACTAAAATAGCGAGTAAAAAAATATTGCGCCCACTTAGGGAATATTTTTTCATCGTAATTACGCCTACAATCTCCATACACCCTGCAAGAAGTAAATACACCCAACTCATTTTTGCTCCTCCTCAAGTATTGTATCAAGCCCTAAATCGTGTGAGAAGTTTGAGACAAGCTTTTCCTCTTGCGCTTCTTCTTTCTCACTGCTAGAGAGCTTTAAGCCAATCACGCCAACGAGCAAAGTAGCAATAAAGAGAATCTTAAGCGGTGAGAAAGGCTCATTAAAAATAAGAATCTCTGCGAGTGTAATCCCTGCTGTGCCAATGCCCACAAATACGCTATATGCAATGCCAATTTCTAGCACCTTCACCGCTAGAATCATAGAAATAGAGGAGATAAAAATCCCAATGCCCGTGAGAGTAAAAGCAAACAAATTATCGCTATACTTCAGCCCACTTGCCCAAAAGCATTCTACAATGCCACCCAAAATAACCAATCCCCACGCCAAATTTGGGGTAAGCTTTATGCTTTGCATTTGATTTCCTTTGCATTTTGTTTGTGTATTTTGTGGCTTAGGGCTTTGCCTAAAGCCTAAAATACGATGTTTAGAATCTAGAGGTTGTGGAGAAAAAACACACTAAAAGGGAATATGAAAAATAGCCTTGATCCCAAATCATTAGCCTTTCTCTCCTGATTCAAAGATTTTTAAAGCCGTGCATTATAGCATAAAAGCATTTATGGATGAAATTGCAACGAGAGATTCCAAAAAACTCCCTGATAAGTAATTGCGTTGAGAGAGCGAAGCATACACATATTACAATCGGGCGGATAATCTTTGCCCCGTGCTTTATGGCAAGTCTCGCCTCTAAACCCACTGATACTCTGCCCCACACACATCATAATGCCTAGAATCCAAAGCGCATTGCCCCCAAGCATAAAAACAAGGTAGAGGAAATATTTATGGGGATTCTTTGCCCTATCTTAAGCGCAATACGAACGTTTTTGGTTATTGTGCCTCCTATAAGCAGGGCATATTTATAATGGCGGACTTATGCTAGAAGAAGTAGCCTAGCGGATTTAAGATTCAATACATACATCAATGTATTTTTCAAAGCAAGAGGCTTTTTCTAGCTCCTCTAAAGTCATACAAACCGCGCTATTTGCGCTTCCACAAGCGGGATAAAGTGTGGTAAGGTTTTGCAAACAAACATCTAAATACACTTTAACATTTGCATTCACACCAAAAGGACACACACCGCCCACTGCGTGTCCTATGCGTGATTCCACTTCCTCAAAAGGAATCATCTTTGCCTTTGCGCCAAATGCTTCTTTAAACTTTGCATTATTGATTTTATAATCCCCTGCAACTGCAATCAGTATGGGATTCTCTCCTAGCATAAAGGAAAGCGTTTTGACAATCTCTCTTTCTTTGCAACCAATTGCGTTTGCTGCCTCTACCACTGAAGCCGATGAGGTAGAAAACTCCATTATTTTGCCCTCCAAGCCATACTTTGCTAAATGCTCCCTTGCCTTTGCTAAAGACATTTGCACTCCTTTGCATACAAAAATCTGTGTTAGTAAAAGAATTATACCGCATATCTGTCAAACCCCTAAAGCCCCCTTGCCCTCTTTGGTTTAGGAATAGTCCTTTTTGCAATTCAGCGATTCTAAAAAGTAATTTTTATTAAAATTTATGGTTTTTATAAAGATAAAAAGGAGAAACGATGAAAGCAAAAGTTGTGAGTTCAGCACTGATGTTAGCCTTATCCAGCACCCTCTTTGCCGCGCCACCAGCCCCTCCAAAGCCACAGCCACATATCAAGGGTGTTTTGCCAGAAATCTTTAATAATGCAAGTTTTGATAAAAAGCGCGAGGCTTTAAGGACGGAGTTCAAAGAGAGAGAAGCCATTGATAAAAAACGAGAGGAGCTAAGAGGCAAAATCAAAGCCCTAGAGTTAGAGAAAAAAATCCTAGAAATCGACTTGCAAGAGGCAAAGGCGACAAGAGATGAAGGTAAAATCAACGCGACTTTAACACAAATTGTGCAACAAGAAGCAAAGATTGCACAAGAAAAATCTAAAGAAAAGCAAATGATTGCTGAAATGGAACAAAGCGCAATTAGCAAGATTAACAAGATTTTAGGATATTAAGGAGGTTTTATCAATCCGCACAACACGCTTGCTTGGTTGAATTTCTTTATAGCCGATGTGCAAGATGGCTTGGGTGCGTATCTAGGCGTGTTTTTGAAGCAACACGCGTTTATGGAATCCCAAATTGGGCTTATCTCCACGATTGCCTCGCTTTGTGCGTTAGTTTTCGCGATTCCTTTAGGGGTTTTCATAGACAAGACACCGCACAAAAAAGCCCTCATAGCCTTTTGTATCCTCACCATCGTCTTTGCGACTTTGGCAAACTACTTCTACCCGCATTTTGGCTTTACACTTTTAGCGCAAATGAGCGTGGCTCTGTGCGGAGTGTGCCTTGCTCCTGCATTTGCAGCCCTCACGCTTGGAATCGTGGAGTTAAGCGGTTATAGCAGACAAGTGAGCCTCAATGAAGCCTACAAACACGCAGGAACAGCTTTTAGCGCATTGCTTAGTCTTGGATTCGCATTTTATTATGGAATCGGCGCGATTTTTGTGATTACTGCACTTATGGGTGTTTTCTCGCTTTTATTTCTTAGCCTTATTCGCAGCGATAGCATTAATCACAAAGTTGCAAGGGGACAAGAGGGCGAAACAAGTGTGTCTCTATGGGAAGCCTTAAGTGATAAATCTGTGCTGATTTTAGGCACAGCAATGTTTTGCTTCCATCTTAGCAATGCGTATATGTTGCCTTTGCTTAAGGCTTAGGGCGCACACGCTTGGCATTGATTCTAGCGGGGCGTATGCAGCAGCGACAATCCTTATCGCTCAAAGCACGATGATTGTAGTTTCGCTTGTGTGTATGAAGATTCTCACGCGCCCTCATTCTCTTGTGGCTGATCCTCGCTTTTCTCAAGTGTATTTTATCTTAATGGCACTTTGCTTTATCGCTCTTATCATTCGCGGAGGCATAGCGGCACATTTTGAAAATCTTGCAGGAATGGTTGCTACACAGATTCTTGATGGCGTGGGAACAGGGATTACAGGCGTGATTTTACCCATTTTGGTAGCGATAATGTTGCGTGGAAGCGGACATATCAACGCCGCCCTTGCTTGTGTAATGACGCTTGGCAGTATAGGCGCAGCACTAAGCGGGAGTTTGGGGGGATTTATCGCGCAATATTATGGATATTTTTATGCGTATATCGCCCTCTCTTGTGTTGCCTTTGCGGGATTGTTACTTTGGAGTATCTCCTTTAGAATCTTAAAGAGTAGTGGGATTAGGAGAAATGATAAAAAAGATTCTATGCATCATAGGGCTATTGTTTGGTGGAATCGTCTATGGCAATGACAAAAAACAAAAGAAATAATATTGCAAATGGGGTTTGACGCAGTGGTATGCATATTAAGATTCAAGGACTTAAAATCCTAGCTCACGATAAAGTGCAATCGCATAGCGGTCTGTCATAGAGGCAATATAATCTGCGCAAACACGATGAGTTTTTTCACCTTTTTGGATTCTTGTTTGCAAGTCTTTTGGTAGCAGGTTTGTCTCATTGTTTAGGCAGTCGTAAAGCTTACGCACACAACGTTTGCCCATAAACATTTTTTTCACGATTTCCTCGTGGCGATAAAGACGCACTAAAAGAATCTTTTTAAGTGCTTTTATCTCGTCCGCCATTGTTTTGGTATGAGAAATTGGCAAAGATTCTTTAGCTAGATAAGTAAAACATTGTGGAGAACTTTGTGTGAAAGGTTGATTGTTTTCTAAAATATCATAAACTAGCATTGTGATTAATCGGGAAGTGAAACGATGTCGGAAGATAGAATCCTGACGCTTTATTTGCTCTTGTTGTTCTACAAATTCTATGGCTTTAGCTACCAATGCACTCTCTTTAAGGGACTCAAAACTGATTAAACCATACTTAATACCATCGTCAATATCCGCGCTAATATAAGCGATTTCATCAGACAAATCTACAACGATTGCTTCAAGACTTGGGTGGAACTCTAGGCAAAATAAATCCTTTAAGTTTCCTTGTAAAAAGGATTTATCGTAAGGATAAGAATGTTTCAAAATCCCCTCAAGAGTAGCAAAAGAAAGATTCAAACCCGCAAAATCTTTATAACGTTTTTCAAGCTTTGTTACTACACGAAAAGACTGAAAATTGTGGTCAAATCCGTGATGATAGCCAGAATGTCGCATAATTTTATCTAGCTCATCTCCTCCTGCGTGTCCAAAGGGCGTATGCCCTAAATCATGTGCTAACGCAATAGCTTCTGCAAGATTTTCATCTAAACCTAAATTCTTAGCTAATGTTCGTGCAATTTGGCTTACTTCAAGAGAATGCGTTAAACGTGTGCGAAAATAATCTCCACTATGATTAATAAACACTTGTGTTTTGTATTCCAATCTCCTAAAATAGGAGCTATGAATGATTCTATCTCTATCACGCCCAAAAGAATCGCGAAAATCTTGAATAGAGGGATAAAATCTCTCGCTAGGTAACATTCTGTTTTGTGCCATTTGTTTGCCTTTTTTAGGCGTTATTTTAGCGACTTTGCGTTAAGATTCACAGAAATTTTGAGAAATTTAAGGAAAATAGATGATGATTTTTGAAAATGATTTTTTTAAAATTTTATGTAAAGCATTCGGAGAATACCAAACAAATTGTTATTTGGCGATTGATAAGCAAAGCAAAGAATCTTTAATCATAGATCCGGGAATTGGTGCGAGTGCTTGGGTGATAGAGGAGCTAAAAGACACAAAGCCTTTGGCTATTTTAAATACTCACGGACATTTTGACCATGTATGGAGCAATGCAGAGCTAACTGCTTATTTTGATAAAATTGCACTCCTTTGCCCTTTAGAAGATGCTTTTATGTTGATACAAGATTGCTTTAGCACAGGATTGCCTGGTTCTACCCCAAGCGTTCTTGTTGGTGGAACACAGGAGGATACCATTACACCAAAAACCTCAAATACGAGTAATTTGGGCAGACGCAATCGTTATGAATTGGGCAATTTTATTGTAGAATTTTCTTGTTATCCCGGACACACACCCGGTTGTAGCGTAATTGTGCTTAGCCATAAACTCGCAAAGGAGGATTCTGCATTAACACAAAATCAAAATATGCCAATATCTAAACATAAGTTAATGTTTAGTGGAGATTTTATCTTTCATCGCTCCATTGGGCGCAGTGATTTTCCTTATTCTTCAAGCAAGGCAATGAGGGCAAGTTTAGAGAAATTTATGGAGATTCAAGAAAATATGCTTATTTTACCCGGACACGGCGACAAAACAGAAATCGCACAAGAACAAGCAAATATTCCTTATTGGCTTACGCGCATTTAGGAATCTGGGAAATCTACCAATTCAATTAACCCACGTTTAGTTTTTAGCTTTCCTTGTTTTTCGAGATCTTTTAGCACTCTTGAAATTGCTTCTCTTGCACTTCCTAGCGCATTCGCAATTTCCTCGTGCGTAATATAAAGAATTTTAGATTCTTTGGGCGCATTGTTATACAAAAAATTTAGAATCCTGTTTTCAAGCGAATCAAAGGCAAGAGAATTTAAAGAAGAAACGACTCGGCTTAGTCGATCGCTTACAAGGTTGGTTTGAAATTGCTTAGCGATTGGATATTTTAAGCTTAATTTATTAAAGGTTTTGCTTGGCAAAATCAATACATTAGAAGTTTGAATAAACTCTAAATTGACATCAAAGCGGATATTTTTCAACATACACGAAGCAGAAAGAATACAAAATTCACCACTTTTTAAAACAAAAAGATTAATTTCTTTGTTGCTTGGAGAGACAATGAAACTACGCAAGGCACCATCTAAAATCAATACAAGCCCACGACATTCTTGCTCACCGCTAAAGATTTTGTAATTTTTGGGGAAGTTTTTAGTATAAGCACTTTGCAGATAAACTTCTTGATCTATACTAGAAACCCCCCAAGAATCCATTAGTTCTTTAAAAATTGTATGCAATTTTGCTCCAAATTATTTTACTTTTAGCTTCATTATAGCTAATTTTTAATAAAGTCTTAATTGACTTCCTATCCTCTGCATAGAAAATAATCCTAGATTTGTATTGAGAATCTTGTGAATCAAGATTGTATATTTTGTAGAATTGCATTGCTTTGTCGCATTTACAATGACAAAGCAGGATTCATCATTGCGAGAAAATTTGAAAAATTTTCGTGGCAATCCATAATGTGGAATCTCATTTGTAAAGCTTCTATTGTAAAATTTTTCTTTATGCTAGAT
>NZ_JHWC01000006.1 GCF_000687535.1 Helicobacter rodentium ATCC 700285 | reverse complement strand
CAAAGCATCTGCTACTCCGTCATTGCGAGGCAAAGCCGAAGCAATCCATAATCAAGCACACAGAAATCTTAACGATGGAATCCAAAAAGGCGAGATTCCACATTATGGATTGCCACGACTTCTTACGAAGTCTCGCAATGACGAGGTAGGAAGCCCAAAAAAGTCTGATATTATGGATTGTTTCAATTCTTAGCAACTTTTTGCAATAACAAAGGAGGCTTTATTTGCTTTACTTATTCTTTGCAATGATGCGGTAACAGAATCGCAAAAAGCGATTCTGCATTACTCCCCATAACCAAACTTTTCTACAATAAAATCAATATCCTTATCCCCTCTTCCACTAAGATTCACAAGAATCTTTTTGCCCTTTAACTCTGGGGCAATCTTTAACGCATAAGCGACTGCGTGGCTAGATTCAATCGCAGGAATAATCCCCTCTCCTTTGCTAAGCTCAAAGAATGCAGCAATAGCTTCTTCATCACTAATAGTCGCCACTTTCGTGCGTCCAATGCTATGCAAATAAGCGTGTTCTGGTCCCACACTCGGATAATCCAAACCACTTGCCACGCTATAAACAGGCGCAGGATTCTCTCCTTTATCCTTTAACATAATAGAATTAAACCCGTGCATAATGCCCTCGCTTCCATAGCTCAAACTCGCTGCGTGTTCGCCAAGCTTACTTCCACGCCCAAGCGGTTCTACCCCCACTAACTCCACAGAATCGTCAATGAATCCGCTAAAGATTCCCATTGCATTGCTTCCACCCCCTACACAAGCCGTTACAATATCCGGTAACTCTCCTGTCATCTCCAAAAACTGCTCCCTAGATTCCACGCCCACAATGGCTTGAAAGTCTCTTACCATTTTGGGAAAGGGGTGAGGACCCACCACAGAACCAATCGCATAAATAGAATTATCCAAATCATTTAAATATGCTTCAAATGCTGAATCCACCGCTTCTTTTAGGGTTTTTGCTCCTTTGGTTACAGGGACAACTTTCGCGCCCAAAATTTTCATACGCACAACATTGGGGTGTTCTTTTGCAATATCCACTTCTCCCATATGCACTTCGCATTCTAAGCCAAAATACGCCGCCGCTGTTGCGATAGCAACGCCGTGCTGCCCTGCTCCAGTTTCTGCAATCAGCTTCTTTTTGCCCATAAATTTTGCCAAAAGTGCCTCGCCCATACAATGGTTTAGCTTATGCGCTCCGGTATGGTTTAAATCCTCGCGTTTAAGATAGATTCCGGCTCCCCCATACTTTTTTGTCAAATTATGCGCGAAATAAATCGGCGTTGGACGCCCTTGAAAATGTTTGCGAATTTTACGCAACTCTGCGATAAAATCACTATTTTGCGCAATCAAATCATACGCCACATTGATTTCGTCCATTGCCTTTTTAATATTTTCTGGCACAAAACTACCACCAAACTTCCCAAAAAAACCATTCTCATCAGGAAATTGTTTCAAATAAGGTTTATCCATAAGTATCCTTTAGTAAAAATCAAAAAAATAAAAATAACAAAAAGAGAGAAAGATGAATTAGGGGCGGAAGCCCCACCAAGCAGCAAATACAAAAGGAGCGATATGTTTGATATAGCAATGCTTCAAGACAACTCCTTTTAAAAATTTAGCGAAAATTGTAGCAAAGCAACTTTAAAATAAACTTAGCGTCTTGTGGTGAGCTTCATCATCCACGCATTACACCAGCCAAATAACACCAAAATATAAAATGCTTTACGCACTTCAAAATAGGATTCACCATCTACAAAGCTATGTGAAGAAATCATCACCACAACACACACAACAATCAGCAAAAAGAAATTAAATATTTCATAAGAATCAAAACTTCTATTACCTTTAATACACAAATATAATGCCAATCCAAGCCCTAAAATCAACAATGCCAAATCAAAATAACCCACGATTCCGCTTTTAAAAAATGGAGAAATAGCAAAACCAAATAAAACTCCCAACATTACATTAAAGCTTGGTTGTATGAGCTGTAAAAGTTTTCCCCATTTTGTGCCTTTATCAAAAGAAAAATTAAAAATATAAAAGAGTGCTGGACAAATCACAAAAAATATATAACAAACATAATCCACAAATATTTGATAAATATTTTTAGAAAAGGCATTTTCTTGAGCCAATCTCAAAGAATCTTCAAATGAAAAAGGCTCAAAATGTGTTCTACTCAAAACAAAAAGTTCATAATAAAGCAAAAAAGCAAAGACACACAAGGCTAAACCAATCACAACACTATAAAACTTCGGCAAATGGCTAGAATAAATACGCACGATATTAAAAATACTTACAATCAAGCCACAAGTAAGCAATGTAGCACTGATTCCATAATAAACGCCAAAAGGTTGGGTTGTTAATCTGAACATATGTTTAAAATCTGGAGTAAAACTTGTCAAAGCCAACATTAGAATCGTAAAAAGTGCCAAAATAAAATATAAAGAAGAAAATATCAAATGGGGAATTGTAATTTTTCGCATACTTAACCTTTAAGGATTTTTTTGAAAATAACCATCAACGCCATCGGCAATGCCCTTAGCAATCATTTTTTGAAAAGCAGTTTGATTCAATCTTTTGCCCTCTTGTGGGTGGGTAATATAACCAACTTCTAAAAGCACAGAGGGCATTACTGCGCCCACAAGCACCCAAAAGGGACCTTCACGCACCCCGCCGTCTAAAACTTTATACTTAGAGCGCAAGGATTGTAACATACCATATTGCACATCAATAGCCAAACGATTAGAAGCTACAATCCTCTGTGTATTTAAGGTATTTAGAAAGGATTGCTTGGAAAAATAATTCATCTCCTCTGTATCGTCTTTGTTTTCCAATGCAGCAACTTTTTTAGAACGTTCGCTTCTAGCAGTAGATAAAAAATAACTCTCAACACCCTCAAATTTTGCTTTATTTTCTGGAATCGCATTGGTATGGATAGAGATAAATAAATTGGCATTTTTGTTATTGGCAAAATTGGTGCGCGTTCTAAGGCTAATAAATACATCTCTATCACGCGTCATATAGGTTTTATAACCGCGTTTTTTTAACTCATCACGCAAATACTTACCAATGCTTAACACAACTTTCTTTTCGCACACTCTATCCACACCCATTGCGCCACAATCTTTACCCCCGTGTCCCGGGTCAATCACGATAATTTTATCTTTACGATTGGTATAAAATGCGGTTTTAGTTGCTGTTTTTTCTTCTTTTGGGGTTGCTTTTTTTGTTTCTGTTTTCTTAAGTTTTGGCTCTTTTTGTGCTTGTGGCGGTTTTTTAGTAGTGGATTGAGGCTCAAAAAGTGAGGCAATGGAAAAACCGCTTTCTTCCAACTTTGTATTAGGAATCGTAAAAAATGCTTGTTTTTTATTTACCTTTAATTCAATCTCTAGTTTCTTGGAAGTTGTAACGACTAACCGCACCTTTTCTTGGGAATTTTGTGCAATTTTAATGCGCACATTCTCTTGAAATTCAAATACTCTCGCGCTTCCTTGCAGTTTGGATTCTATATCATAAACATAACGCAATTCTTGTTTATCTTGTAATAAGAAATTCTTGAAATCTTTTTTTTCTATGTTTGTATTGAAATTTAACACAATACCATTTTGTAATTGCTGCACAGAACTAATCTTAACCTCTGCTAATAATCCTGCACAAAAAAAACAAAAGACAATAAAAAAACGAATCATCGGCTTAATTCATCAATAATTTCTTGCACACTTTGGATTTTCTCAATCCGATAACCATTTGCGCCGGTAAAATATAATCCATTAATGGGATCGCCTAAATAGCCATCTCCCAAACCATCGGCGATACAATATCCCACCTTTTTTGCTTCCTCTCCCCTATGGCAAGGTGCAACACAATTACTCACACAAGCCACCCTAGAGGGCTTACCCTCTCTTAAACCCTTAATGACACCCGTAACAACCGCGCGCGCAGGATAACCCACAGGAGATTTAATCAACTCAATGTCCTCTTTTGTGACGTTTGGCATTAGAGTGTTATAGTATTGTGCATCGCACTCCCTCGCACCTAAGAATCGCGTTCCCATTTGCACTCCACTCGCACCCAACTCTAGCATTCTGTCAATATCTTTTCTATCCCAAATTCCACCTGCAGCAATCACGGGAATCTCTCCCCATTTCTTGCCCTCCTCTATCACTTCAGGCACAATCACTTCTAACTGATGTTCTGGCTTGAAACAATCCTCATAACTCACCCCTTGATGTCCTCCACTAAGCGGTCCCTCCACAATCACTGCATCAGGGATTTTTTTATAACGTCCCTCCCACCGCTTACAAAGAATCTTTAAGGCTTTTGCGGACGATACAATAGGAATGAGCGCAATATTGGGAAAATTACTTGTAAATTCTGGCATATTTGTCGGCAATCCCGCACCCGTGATAATCATATTTGCCCCCGCCTCACAAGCGTCCCGCACCACGCGTCCGTATTCATTAATTGCATAAAGGATATTTGCACCTAGCGGATTCTCTCCACAAATTTTACGCGCATTCTTAAAAATCTCAAACAAGGCTTCGCGGGAATAAAAATTGATCGTATCAAAAGGGCGGCTTTTCACTGCCTTTTGCACAAATGCACTTTTTTGGTAATACCCCGTTCCAACACAAGAGATAATCCCCATAGCCCCTGTTTTTGAAACACTCCCCGCTAGATTATCCCAACTAATACCCACTCCCATTCCGCCTTGAAAAATAGGAATTGGAATCGTGTATTTACCGATTTTAAGAGGCTTTAATGTCGTATTTGGCATAGATTTCCTTTATTTAATAATCACTTTTGCAAACTTGCGCTTCCCAACCTGCAAGACATATTCTCCCTCTTGCAGATTCAACTTAGAATCCTCTACCTTTTGGCTATTTAGTTTCATTGCACCTTGCTTGATTGCGCGTAAGCTTTCCGAATTAGAACTACACAATCCGCATTCTTGTGCTAATTGCGCAATCCAAATGCCTTGTGGCTTCTCAAAAGTTTGCATATCACTTGGCAATTCCTCTTTCACAAACACTTTTGCAAATTCCTCTTTTGCGTGGATCGCGGAATCCCTATCGTAATAACGCGTGATAATTTCTACTGCTAAATCCTCTTTGATAGCTTTTGGGTGCAAACTGCCCTCTGCCACACCTTGTTTTAAAGCTTCAATTTCTTGCAAACTTTTAGAACTAAGCAACTCATAATACCGCCACATTAAAGAATCTGAAATACTTAAAAGCCTCCCAAACATTTCCTTTGGCTCTTGTGTGATTCCGACATAATTCCCCAAGCTCTTGCTCATTTTATGCACACCATCTAAGCCCTCTAGCAATGGCACCATTACAACAGATTGTTCCTTATCTAGCCCATAAGCTCGCTGCAAATGGCGTCCCATTAACAAATTAAATTTCTGGTCTGTGCCACCAAATTCAATATCACACTTCAACGCCACGGAATCATAACCTTGCAAAAGCGGGTAAAAAAACTCTACGATACTAATGGGATTCTGTGCTTTGAACCGCTTTTCAAAATCGTCTCTCTCTAGCATTCTAGCCACTGAAAATTTCGCCGCTAATTCAATCATTCCGCGCGTCCCTAGAGAATCTAGCCAACTAGAGTTAAACACAATCTCCATTTTAGAGGAATCAAGCACCTTATACACCTGCTCCTCATAAGTTTTTGCATTTGCCAACACCTGCTCTTTACTTAAAGGCTTCCTTGTTTCGCTCTTGCCACTTGGGTCGCCAATCATTCCTGTAAAATCGCCAATGAGAAAATAAACTTTCGCACCATATTTTTGAAAGGTTGCAAGTTTTTGCAAAAGCACCGTATGCCCCAAATGCAAATCCGGAGCAGTAGGGTCAAATCCCGCCTTCACACTAAAAGTTTTACCCTCTTTAAAATACGCACTCACCAAATCCTTAATATATTCAAACCCAATAATCTCTTGTGTGCCGCGTTTAATTTCCTCTAAAGCCGTATTGATTTGCGATTCTACACTCATATCTTTCCTTTTAATTTGCATAAGCATCTTTTAATGCTTGCACTTCAATAATTTTATAATTACTACCCAATAAATTTTTAATCTCTTTAATGTCTGTAATGCTAGATTCAAAACGCAATTCGCAATGCGTTGCGTAAGTGCTTTTTTGAGAACCTAGCTCCACGCCTAAAACATTAATATCGTGCTTTGCCAAAAAGCTCAAGAAATTTGCCAATACACCCTTTTGATTCTCTAATGCAACGATGAGTTTATAGGCTTGCAATTTATCCTCTAGCCAATCCACATAAAGCATTTTAACGCCTTTTTGAATCTCCAAATATGCTCGCTCACAAAGCTTATGATGCACAAAAGCTTTCGAACCGCTCTTAAACGCAATAATGGAATCCCCAAATTTCGGGTGGCAACAATAATCAAACACCGCTTGATTAATAGTATGGTTGGTTTCAATCACCAAATTATCAAAATGCAGTTCTTTTAGCTTTAGGATTCTAATTTTAATCTGCTCTATTAAACCTGCATTTTGTTTATAGAAATTCTTAATGCGATTCTTAACATCTTTAAGATAACTCACATCTGTTGTCGCACGATAAATGCTGTCCTCCAAATTATTTTTCACCACATAGGCTTCAATTTCCTCTGCGCTTTTACCAAAAATAGTTGCGATGATATTAATTGCGCTTTTGCGCTCAATCTCTTTAATCCGCGCCGCGCAATTCATTCTAATTTGACTTTTTGCACGAGAAGTTTTTACTGCATCAATCCAAGAACAGCGCAAAATCGTGTCTCTTGCGGTAATGATTTTTACAATATCTCCGCTTTTAAGCGTTGTTAAAAGCGAAGTTTTTTGGTTATTAACATAAGCTTCCTTTGCACAATCCCCAATATCTGTATGCACCGCATAGGCAAAGTCAAGCACTACCGCACCAATAGGCAAGGAATAATTATCCCCATCAGGCGAAAACACTACAATATCCTCACGATACAAGTCGTTTTTTACAAGCTCATAAAATTCCTCAATGGAGTTGTTTTGGAATTGCAATTTATTCAGCCAATCAAGGCTAGGTCCCGTGCTATTGCCACCGGTTTTGTATTTCCAATGCGCCGCGATTCCATATTCTGCACTTCTGTGCATATCCTCTGTGCGGATTTGCACTTCAAAAATAGCGGAATCATCAAAGAGGGTGCTATGAATGGTTTGGTAACCATTTTCTTTAGGCAATGCGATATAATCCTTAAAACGCGACATAATGGGCTTAAACTTCAAATGCAGAATCCCTAAGATTTTATAGCAATCCAAAGGTGTTTTCACAATCACACGGATTGCAAGTAAATCTAGCACCTCATCAATAGAGATTCCTTTGCGCTGCATTTTAAGATAAATGGAATAATGCCGCTTAATCCGACTTGCAATGCTAAATTCCCCCTCTGGCACACCCTCTTGCTCAAGACTTTTTCTTATCTTTTGAATAAAGGCATTGAGCTTTAACTGAATCGTTTGCTTATGGCTTAAAAAATAATCCTCTATCCTGCGATACTCTTGTGGAAAAATATAATAAAAACTTCTATCCTCTAGCTCATTTTTCAAAGAGGAGATTCCAAGTCTATGCGCAATAGGGGCATAAACAACAAGGGTTTCTTCCGAGATTCTCCTTTGTTTATTGGGTGGCAATGCACCAAGCGTTAGCATATTATGCAATCTATCGCAAAGCTTGACGACAAGCACACGCACATCTTTCACGGAAGTAATTAGCATTTTACGGAAGCTTAAAGCCGCCACAACAAGCTTTTCATTGGAATGTGAAGCGGGTAATTCCTCTGCGCGTATGGCGACAATTTTGGTTAATCCATCTACCAAAGACGCAATATCCTCGCCATAATCGCGCCGAACATCCTCTAGCGTATATTCTGTATCCTCCACAACATCGTGCATTAGCGCTGCACACACCATCACCTCATCACCACCAAAATACGCTACAATACACGCTACAAGTAAAGGATGCACGATATAAGGCTCTCCACTCTTGCGCTTTTGACTCTTGTGCGCTTCTGTTGCAAATGCAATGGCATTTTGAACATTTGGAGTAACTTCCACCAAAGAATACAATAATTCTGTTGCTGCCTTTGGCGATGTAATTTCCGCAACTTCTTCTAAAAACTTCAAACCTTAACCTTGATGTATGTTAATTTTGTGTATCTTCTATCTTTTCTAAGCCAATTTTGCCTTCTGCTACTTCAAGCAAAGCAATATCCGAGAGTTTATCTCTTTTAATATCTTTTTTGACAAGCGGTGCTGCACCCCGACTTAATTCATCAATTCTTGCAAACAAAATATTGGATAGCAAATATCTATCGCCATTGACTTTTTCTAATGCTTTGGAAGCAATTTCTTCTACTCTCATTTTTTTTCCTTTATTTTAATTAGATACCCTAGAATACACTGCGCTAGACTCGCCTTGTATAATCTTAAGCAAATTCCCCTCACGCAACATATTGCAAACCACAATCGGCAAGGAATTATCTTTTGCAAGTGCTATTGCTGTGTCGTCCATTACCTTAATATTATCTTTTAAGGCTTGTTCGTAGCCGATTTGTTGTAGCATTACCGCATCGCTAAACTTTGCAGGATCTTTATCATACACGCCATCCACTTTTGTAGCTTTAATAATCATCTCTGCGCCAATCTCCACCGCGCGTAGAGTTGCCGCCGTATCTGTGGTAAAAAACGGATTCCCCGTTCCGGCAACAAAAATCACCACGCGCCCTTTTTCTAAATGCCGAATCGCGCGGCGATTAATATAACTTTCACACACTTCTTTAATCTCCAACGCACTTTGCACACGCACATCTAAACCATAATATTCCAACGCTTCTTGCATTGCCACACCATTAATCACCGTGGCAAGCATTCCCATATAATCTCCACTTGTGCGACGAATCAAACCCCCCTTGGACGCACTCACACCGCGCACGAAGTTCCCACCGCCAATCACGATTCCTACTTCAATTCCGGCTTCCACAAGCGTTTTAAGCTCACTTGCTAAATAGTCCAAAACTTTACTTTCAATCCCAAAGCCACTCTCACCTGCTAACGCTTCCCCAGAATACTTAACCAAAACGCGCTTTGCCATAAACTAGCCCTTAATTTTAGTTTCAAAATTCGCAATTTTAATCAAAACTTACTTAATAATCGCGTAAATTTCACACTCACCTGCTAATTTCATCATTTTTTTGACGCAATTCCTCTATTCTTTCTTGTTGCAACTCATAGGCTTTTTGTATTTTTTGATTCAAACTCTCTTTAGAATTATTTTTAGGAATATCTTTGCGTCCGTGCAAACTCTCAAAATGTTCTATATGTTTTTGTATGCCGATATTTTGTTCTAATTGCAAATGGTTTAGATTTTTCTCTTGTAAATCCTTGCTTAAGGAATCCAAATGCCTTTTAAGATTCTTTTTTAACTCCTTTTGCAAGGGCGAATCCAAAGGTGAATCTTGGGATTCCAAATCCTCTTTGGATTGGTTAGAGTCTTGATTGTTTTGAGATTTTATTATTTGTGATTCCGCATTTTCTGGCTTTTGTGCGTCTTTTTTCTCCTCAAAACACCCAACAAATACTAGCGCAAAACACAAAATAAAAAATCGCCCAAAAAATTCCAAAGCCACCCCTTAAAAATTAAATATAAAATTCTCTCTATTCTCTGCTTTAATCTTTCTTAGCCCATTTTTTAAGCGCAAATAATTCAAGAAATTAGGCTATAATAGCGCGAAATAAAAGGAGCAAAAATGACAATTATCTCAAAAAATGTCAAGCAAGAATCTCTATAAAGATTTTAAAGCCTTAGCAAAGAAAGCAGAAGCAAGGCTAAGTATAGAAAATGACATCATCAATGCAATCGGTGGATTAAGATGATTTTTACTAGAAGTTAGAATATGTCATCGTCTCTGTGGCGATAGACAAAACCTCAAAAGAGGAGTTACGCGCTATATTGCAAAAATTATACAGAACTTGATATGTTTTTGGAGATATGGTATAGCAAATACACAAAAAATATAAATTTTACTAGAATAAAGGAATCGGAAATGAAAAATCTTTTTTTTGACACGCGAATCCTAGATAAACGCGCAAATGACGAACTTCTAATCCCTAGTGAGATTCTAATGGAAAATGCCGCGCGGGGAATGCTAGAATTTTTACGCCCAAAACTTAGCTCAAATAGCAGAATCCTACTTGTCTGCGGAAGTGGAGACAATGGCGCGGATTGCTTGGCATTAGCACGAATGCTCTATGGAATGTGCAAACTTAGCATTTATGCACCCTTTGGAGCAAAAAGCACCTTGTGTCAATGGCAATTAGACTGCCTAAAACGCATTGCAAAAGCCCAAAACTTTCAAGACATAGAATTTTTAGAAAGCCTAACACCCCCCCTCAATGCAGAAATTGTCGTTGATGGAATCTTTGGCGCAGGATTCAAGGGGGAGCTAAACGCAAAAAGCACAGAAATTTTAAAAATCCTCAATGCAATGGACGCGCTTAAAATCGCCTGTGATATGCCAAGCGGAATCACACAAAGTGGCACACTAGGCGGAGAGATAGCTTTTAAAGCCGATTTCACGCTCACAATGGGTGCGCTAAAGGTGGCATTATTTTGCGATGAAGCAAAGGATTTTGTTGGGGAGGTGCAGCAGCTACCTTTAGGAATCTCTCCTGCAATTTTTGAGACACCCTCCCCGATACAATTATTAGAAAAAAGCGACTTCAAGCCTCCTGTGAGAGAGAAGCAAAACACACATAAAGGGAATTTTGGGCATTTATGCGTTTATCTTGGAGAGAAGCAAGGGGCTGGAATCCTATGCGCCCTAAGCGCACTACAAAGCGGTGCAGGGCTTGTAAGTGTGCTTGGCGATGCTAAGAATCTGCCTTACTCTTTAATGCAAACCACAGAGATTCCGCACAACACAAGCGCAATCGCTTTAGGAATGGGGCTTGGAAAAGGACAAAGCTTAGAATCGCTTTTTGAGTTTTTACACACGCGCAATGTGCCACTTCTGCTTGATGCGGATATTTTTTATTACACAGAGTTTATGCAATTTTTAACCTTGCAAAACATTATCCTAACACCGCACCCAAAAGAATTTACACAGATTCTAAAGGCAACAGGGATTGCAACAATTTCTACACAAGAATTACAAAAAGACAGAATCGCTTACGCGCAAAAGTTTTGCTCCCATTATCCAAACGCAACACTCATATTAAAAGGTGCAAACACCCTCATCGCACACAATCAAAGGATATGGATTAATCCTTTTGGCAACAATGCCCTTGCTAAAGGTGGTAGTGGCGATGTGTTAAGCGGAATCCTAAGTGCGCTTCTAACGCAAGGGTATAGCCCTTTGAATTCTGCCATTAACGGCGTGTTAATGCACAGCTTTTGCGCAGAATCCTATTGCAAAAAATACAATAATTTTTCGCTAAACCCCCTTGATTTAATTGAGCAAATCCGCTACATTTAAATAAAAATTTAAAGGATATTAAATGCAAACAGAAACACCCCTAAAAATCGGAAATAAAACCTTTCAAAGTCGCCTCATTGTCGGTAGTGGCAAATACAAAGACTTCCAAACAACTTTGGACGCCACCCTCGCTTCAGAGGCAGAAATGATTACCGTTGCGATTCGGCGCGTGAATATCACAAATCCCAATGAAGAGAATCTCTTGGATTATTTCAAAGGAAGCAAGATTCAGTTTTTGCCAAATTCTGCGGGTTGCGTCAATGCAGAGGAAGCCATTGCACTCTTTCGCCTCACGCGTGAGGCTACGGGCATTGACTTCATTAAACTAGAAATTATCGGCGATACGCAAAAAACGCTTTATCCCGATGTTTTAGAGACGCTCAAGGCTTGTGAGATTCTAGCAAAAGAGGGCTTTTGCGTGCTTGCATATAGCAACGATGACCCCATTATAGCACGACATTTAGAAAATGCGGGAGCAAGTGCGGTAATGCCTCTTGCCGCGCCCATTGGTAGCGGACTTGGCATACAGAATCGCTACAATATCGCCTTTATCAAAGAGGCAATTTCTGTGCCTCTCATCGTAGATGCGGGTGTGGGTTGTGCCTCTGATGCTGCGATTGCAATGGAACTTGGAGCAGACGCTGTGCTAACAAACACCGCCATTGCACAGGCAAAAAACCCGATTCTAATGGCACAAGCAATGCGTGATGCGGTGTGTGCAGGACGCGCAAGCTACCTTGCAGGTAGGATTCCAAAAAAAGCCTACGCCACCGCAAGCTCACCTACAGATGGAATCGCAAACCTCTCGTTATAGTAAAAATTATGTTGCACTTAGAAATTTTTTTACTTGGTGTTACTCTAGCCGTAGATGCTTCAGTGGTGGCATTTTCTTATGGATTATGCGAAAAGTGGCGTATAGGAAATGGAATCCAAATCGCGCTTGTAACTTCCTTTTTTCAAGCATTAATGCCACTGCTTGGCTGGATTCTCATCTGGTTTGCAAGTGAGAATCTTGCACAATTTGCGGACACTTTTGACCATTGGGTTACTTTTCTTATCTTTTTGGTTTTAGGATTAAAAATCATCAAAGATTCTAGCTCCAATGAGGAAGAGCAAACGCAAAAAAGCCTTTCTTTTTGGGTTTTGCTCCTCATTGGAATCGCCACAAGCATAGACGCACTTGCTGCAGGTGTGTTAATTTTCTCACAAAATGAACCTTTGTTAAGTAGTGTTTCTTGGATTGGTGTAATCACTTTTGCTTGTGTTATTTTAGCCTATATGCTTAGTAGAACACTTACAAAAATCCCCACACGCATTCTTGAAGTGGGTGCTGGGTGCATTTTGATTGCGTTAGGATTCAAGGTTTTAGCGGAACATACGCTCCTTAGCTAATCGTTTGCTTAGATTGCTTCATCTTTTGCTTTGTTTGCTCCTCGCAATGACAAAAGCCAAAGCTTCTGCCACTGCGTCATTGCGAGATTCCACTTGTGGAATCGTGGCAATCTATAATAATGCAAACAGAGCGTTTTATTTTCTGTCGTTGCAAGATTCTGCGTTAGCGGAATCGTGGCAATCCATAATCAAGCAAAAATCAAATTCAACAATAGAATCTTAGGTTTGGAATTGTCAAGATTAATGTATGCTTGATTATGGATTGCTTCACTTCGTTCGTAATGACGAGATGGCAGTATGTCATTGCAAGAAAATTTGAAAAATTCTCGGGGTATGCATTTGCACCCGTTTCAGCGCAAATCTATAATTTTGCGCTTCTTAACAATGAAACAATGGAATCTGAAAATATAAATATTAAAGTTTAAAGACGAGATTCAACATTATGGATTGCTTCATTTCACTCGCAATGACAAAGTTAAATTTTAATTTATGCTACAATCCCATTTAAAAAAGGCAACTTTTGCAAGGCTACATTCTAGGCACAACGCGAGTGCGGGAGGAGGATTTACTCGTTAGAATCCTAACCCAAACCCACCTGCACACACTTTATAGATTCTATGGTGCGCGACATAGTGTCGTGCATTTAGGACACAAGATTGATTTTTCTATTGAACACGATATGAGAGAAATTGGAAAATTACGCGAACCCCTGCATTTAGCTTTTGTGTGGGAAAAAGACACACAAAGGCGGTATTTTTGGCAACAATATCTAAGCCTTCTAAACGCGCATTTAAGGGATATTTCCCATTTGGATTCCTTTTATTTTGAACATTTAGAGGAAGGTGCAAAACGGCTAGAAATTGAGAATCCCAAACGCGCAATGCTAAATTTATATGCGAAATTATTACGCTTTGAGGGGCGAGGCAATACCTTGCAAACTTGTCTTATCTGCGAACAACCTTTACAAAACGAAATTGTTTTAGGCAGGGGTTTAGTCTCTGGACACAAATCCTGTATGCAAGGAGCGGTGTTTAATCAAGCACATATTGCACTTTGGCTCTCTTTACAAGGAGAATTTTTAGAAGAAGCGGAAGTAGATAATCTCTGGAATCTCTTAATGCAGGGTATTTAAAGGGGAAATTTTAGCTATAATTATACTTTTATAAGGAATCTTGAATGAAAAAAAATCATTTTTTAATATGTATTGCATTGATGTTTCTCTTTGGTGCGTGTCAAGAGAAGGTTGATAAAAATGTTGTATCAAGTGGCACAAACAACACTAAAGAACAACTATTGGCAATGGAAAATATAGACCGCAATTCTTATGCAGAAGTTGCCGATGTGTTTCAAGAGACTAGCAAAATTACAAGCAATCATCTACCCTTTTTGCTGGTGTTTTCAGCCAATGGTTGCGCATATTGCGATAGGCTTAAAAACCTTATCAAAGAAAATTCGGACATTAAAGAGTTTTTAACGACCCATTACGCGCCTTATTATATCAATATTAGCTATACCAAAATGCACGAAGTCTCCTTTTTGAACCAAACCTTAAGCACTTCAGATTTAGTCCAAAAGTATAACATTAAGCCTACTCCAACACTTGTTTTTTTGAGCAAAGAGGGTAAAGAATTGTTTGTTTATCCCGGATTTATGCCAAAAAATCGTTTTTTAGCCACCCTAGAATTTCTGACAAATCCAACATTAACCCAAAAAGATTCCAAAACAATTGCCCAAGAATTGCAACTTTATTTTCAGGAAAAAGGAATATAAAACTATATTTTACACTTTATCATTTTTCTTGCAAGACAAATAAAAGATTTTTGATAAAACTCTTCTCTTTGTTGCCAATTTTTGGGTAAATATATGCACTCACAGATTCCACCATAACTACCGCCTATCCACTTGTTTTGGTGTGATTTGCTAATGATTTCTAATGTTGGAATCCTAAGATTATCCGCAATATGCACATTCCCGGTATTGACACTCAATAAACAATGCAATCGGCTCGTCAATTCTACCAAATTCAATAAATCTTTATTATTTGTAAAAACTCCAATATTTTTTTGCTCAAACTCTAAAAATTGCGCCCCACTCCCCAAATAATCCATAAAAATAAATAAATTTTGGGGAAACTCCCTTGCTAACTCTTCTGCAATCTTTATCCAGCTTTTTAAGGAAAAATTCATTTTTTTAATCTTCACACTATTACCAATAGGACAGATTCCAATAAGCTTTTGATATTTTGTGTATTCTAATTTTTTTAATGCAGATTCTACAAAAAGTCTATTTTCATCTCCCCTCAAAATCTCTACTTTTGTAAAATCTATCTTAGAAATCCTATCATCAAAATGTTTTTTATTGATTGAGCGCACAAGATTCAAGCTCCCATCACTCACTCTGTGCCTCTGCTTCCAATAAGGATTCCATATCCTTTCTATTTTGGGGATAAACAAAATCCCTTTTTGCAAGAGTGCTTTAGAAAAAGTTGTTAAGACTCTCTTAGATTGGATTGTTTTGGCTTTTTGGATATATTCTAAAGAATCGTGTTTTATAAATAAAAGCACAATGTCAAATCTCTGATTTTTGTAATCTTGGTTTTCTTGGATATTTATTATCTCATCAATAAAAGGCATATATTTAAACAACGACTTTGCGACACCGCCATTAGAGAGAATCGTGAGAATTGCGTGAGGATAAAGGTATTTTATTGCGTACAAAGCCTTTAGAACAAGAACATTATCGCCTATTGCATTGTGCATTCCAAAAACTGCAATTTTATAAGGATAATCCCCCCTCCCCCCGCAGAATTACACTTCAATTTTACATCCATTTTTTCTTTTTAAAATAAATAATAGGTAGAATCGTTGAAATAACCATTACGCTCAATGCGACAGGATAAGCGTAAGTCCATTCAAGCTCTGGCATATGTGTAAAGTTCATTCCATAAATTGTTGCAATGAGTGTTGGAGGCATCATCGCCACGGTAACCATTGTAAAAATCTTGATGATTTTATTTTGTTCAATATTGATTTGGTTAGAAAACAGAGTTTGAATATTATCTAAAATATTCATATTCACATTTGTAAATTCTACAAGCGAGTTAATATCCTTTAGCACGATTCCTAAGTCCTTTTTTACTTCTGCATCGGTTTTGCGTGTGCGAAGCAATGCTGCAATCGCAAGCCTTTTATCAAACAAACTATCACGCAAACTTAAGTGCATTTCTTGCAAAATAGATAAACTCTCCAAAATTTCATCACCAAGCTTTTTGTCAAACACAACAGAACGGCGCAAAAGGCGCGTCTGTTTTGCGATGCCCTCCAACATATCCGCATCTTTTTCTACGCGTAATTCAAAAATTTTAGAAATCAAATCAAATCCATCTTCAAAGTTTTTGGGACTTGCAAGAACGCGTTGTTGAATCTCATCAAAAACCTTAAACTCACTATATCGCACCGTGAAAAGAATATTGTGTGTAAGCAAAAAGGTAATGGTTTCGTTGTGGAGCGTATTCCCCTCACTTGGACGCGTAAGGAAGTAAGTATTAATTGTTACCGTTTCATTATCTTCCCAATAACGCGAAGATTCCTCAATCTCTTCTCTCTCTTCTTTGGTTGGAATATCCAATAAATAAGTTTTGGAAATAAAGGCAATCTCTTGCGCTGTTGGATGCAATAGATCAATCCAAAGTATGTCTGCACTTAACTGCACCGCCTCTACGGCTTGTATGCTCTCTCTTACTACCATACCATTGCGTTTAACAAAAAGATTCATCACAATCTCCTTTTTTATATTTAAGGAGATTCTGCAAAATCTCCTTTAATCGTTATACGTTGGGGGTTCTCCCATTTTATGCTCTCTCGTCTAATACTTCAAAAGCGGGTAATACCGCACCCTCAAGCAACTCTAAACTTGCACCACCACCAGTTGATGTGAAGCTCATACCATCTCTATTACCCGCCTTATCCACAGCATCTGCGGTATCTCCCCCGCCAATAACACTATAAGAATAAGTATCTGCAATAGTATGGGAAATGCTAAAAGTTCCACGAGAGAATTTCTGATTTTCATACACACCAAGCGGTCCATTCCAAATGATTGTTTCACAATCCCGAATCACCTCATTAAATAGCTTTACCGTTGCAGGTCCAATATCTACCGCCATTAAACCATCTTGAATATCCTGTGCAGGGGTAATTTTAATCTCTTTAGGTTCTTTTAAATTATCTGTTGAAACCACATCTACGGGCAAATAAATTTTTACGCCTTTTTCTTTTGCATTTCTTAAAATATTACGCGCTTCCTCTAGCAAATTTTCTTCAATTAAAGAATTTTTCATATCATAACCAATGGCTTTTAAAAAAGTATTGCTCATTGCCCCACCGATGATAATTTTATCCACCACATCTAAGATTGATTTTAAAAGTGTGAGCTTAGAAGAAACTTTTGAACCACCAACAATAAGCAGTAAAGGACGAAGAGGGTTTGAAAGCGCGATTGCAAAAGAATCAATTTCTTTTTTTAGAAGCAATCCGGCAACTTTCTCTTTTGCATAATTTGCTACACCATAAGTAGAGGCGTGTTTGCGGTGAGAAGTTCCAAAGGCGTCATTAACATACACATCACAAAGGTTTGCAAGTTTTTGAGATAATGCAGGGTCGTTTTTTTCCTCTCCCTCATAGAATCGGATATTCTCTAGCAAAACAATACTTCCATCTATGAGTGTATTTAGCGTAACTTGTGCATTTTCTAAATTATCTACAAACACAACATCTTTAGATAAAAGCCTCTCCAATCGCTTCAAAATATGCTTTAAGGAAAATTCATTACTTCTGCCTTGCGGACGCCCTAAATGACTAACTAAAATAATGGATTTTGCTCCATTGTCAATACAATAATTAATCGTAGGAATTGCCTCCCGAATCCTTGTATCATCACTAATATTTAGCTCACTATCCATTGGCACATTAAAATCTACTCGGATTAAAACGCGCTTATCTTTAATACTGACCTCCCGAAGGCTCTTTACATTTTGCATTTTTTGAATATTATCACTCATTTTTGCCCTTTTGTTGATGTAGTTGGAATATTCTAACGCAAAATGCCTTAATTCCTAATGTAAGCATGTAAAATTTATGCGCTTAAAAATTAAAATTGTGGAATCACGATTTCAAATCCTTTTTTCCGTCCTTGCATTAAGGAAATTGTCCCATTGTGCGCTTCAATAATTTGCAAAGAAAGTGCCAACCCTAGCCCATTACCCTTAAGTTTAGTGCTTTTAAAAGGCTCAAAAAGAATTTCTGGATTTTCAATGGGCTTTCCACTATCATAGATTCTAAAAATTGCATTTTGCGATTCTTTAGTGCAACAAATCTCTACAATTCCGCTTTCATCATCTGATTCCTCTATGGCATCAATTGCGTTAAATAAGAAATTTTGAAGCACGATACACAGCAAATCAAAGTCTGCCTCAAAAGAATCGCATTCAAAATGAAACCTAAAATCAATATTCTTAGAATAAGTATAATAGCCTAGCGATTCGTTTAATTCATCTTCAAGGTTTTGAGGATTGATAATGGTTTTATTACAATGCACACCCTTAGAGAAAAGCAAAGTTGCTTTTACAATGCGCTCCACTCTCCAAATAGATTTCTTAATTTCTAATACAAGAGATTTATTTTTTAACTCCACACGATTGGCAAGAGTAGAGGCAAGTAGCGCGACAGAACCGATCGGATTCCTTATTTCGTGAGCTAAATGTGCAGAGATTTGCCCCATTGACGCAAGTCTTTCGCGTCGCTTTTCGCTTGTAATATCTGTGGCTGAAATAATCAGTTTGTTTAGTTTTTGATTGGCTTGCACCAAATAAACTTTTGCCTCACCACAAGATTCCAATTCAACTTCCTGCCGATTGTTTTGTGATAAATCAAGCTTTTCTAGTAATTCTGGAATCTCACTAGCAAGGCTATTTTGATAAAAAATCTCACCCTTTTGCTCTAGCACCCAAACTGCAGTTGGTAAAATATCCAACACCTCTTCAAAGAGTGCTTTTAACTCCACAAACTCTTTTTCTACTTCATAGGTTTGGGTAATCAGCTCTTTTAAGCCCTTTGCAAAGGATTCTTTATCGCTACTGCTTAAAGATTCTAGTAAATTTTGGTCTATCACGCCTCACCCTTAACACCCTGTTTGCCCTGTAAATCTTTCAAATAATCATAAAGTAAATCGCTAAAACCAAAACTACCACTTAGGGATTCTGAAAGCGTGTCGCGATACATTGATTCATAAATATCGTGTCCGGGAGCTTTTGGAAAAAGAGATTCGTCCATTTTCAATGCAGTATCAAGCATATTCTTGATAATCAAGGCTTCAAAGGCATCTGTTTGCTCTCTTAATCTTGAATCATCGTCTGTCTTAATGATATTTGGTGTAGATTTTGCTGCATCTAACAATTCTTTAGAATATCCACCCATTCCGCTAAAATCAATATTCATCTTAAACTCCTTAAATAATTTCTAAATCTGCATTAAATGCACCGGCTTTTTTCATTGTCTCCAAAATTGCAATTACATCTTTGGGTGTTGCGCCCATTCTCTGCAAAGCACGTGTTACGCTAGAAATGGTTGGGTTGTTTTGCGCACTTACCATTGCTTCTGCTGCACTAAAGGTTGCCCCATTGCCCATATTTACTGCTTCTGGATCATTGATTGCCTCATTGCTTACTTTAATCGTAATATTATTGTGTGTAACCACAACAGGAGAAACCTCTACACCCATACCCGCAATAATCGTTCCTGTTCTTTCGTTAATAATGATTTTATCCTCTTTCATTACATCTACTTCAATATCCTGCACACGCGCTAGAAACTCTACCATACTCATTTCTTGAGGACGTTGCAACTTAATCGTGCGAGGATCTACGGCAGTAGCAATAGGTGTTACCGGAGATTCTTGCGTATTTGGTTGATTGGGAAAAGCCGCATTAATGCGTGTTTGAATCCTCACAGCATTTTGAAAATTGGATTCCTTTAAACTCAAAGTTGCATTGAGTTTATTGTAAAGGTCATAAGTTACTTCGCGTTCCACCGTCGCACCATTTGGCAAAATTCCTGCTAATGGATGGTTTGCACTTCCACCTCTCTCACTTTTGCCCCCGATTCCAACTGCACCTTGCGCGACTGCATAGATTCTACCATCTAAACCGCTAAGAGGGGTAAGCAAAAGCGTTCCACCCTCTAATGATTTTGCATCTCCAATACTTGAGACAATAATATCAATCTTATCCCCTTGTCTTGCAAAGGCGGGGAGTTTTGCAGTTACCATCACTGCTGCGGCATTTTTAGAGCTAATATCATTAGGATCTACTTTAACATTCACGCTTTCTAACATATTGGAAATAGATTGCATTGTAAAAGTAGAAGTTGTTTTATCTCCCGTTCCATTTAAACCCACAACCAAACCATATCCAATTAACTGGTTATCACGCACACCTACCACATTAACTAAATCACCTACCTTTGCGCCAAAAGAGGGAATCATAAAAAACATTAATGTGAGCAGAATCACTGGAATCTTATAAAGTCGTTTCATTGCTTGAATATCCTTTTCTCGCTTAAACTCTGCAAGAGATGAAGCAAGTTTTGTTCCAAAATGATTTCAATTTATTTTTAATAATTTGCTAGATTCTTTTAAAAGGGATTTTTGTGATTTTAGGATTTCCATTACTTTGCTTTTGTGTAAATTATGAATTGCCACGAGGCTAAGCCTCTTGCAATGACAAAAGCCAACCCCGCTATCATTATTTTGTTTGACCACTACGATGAGAAGGGTGTTGGTAGTCGTTTCCTTTACAAGCATTGAATGCAAACATCAAGCCCAAAATTCCTAAGACAACTAGAACTTTTCTCATAACCTCTCCTTGTTGATTAGAATGCGTAATTATACAGATTTTTTATCAAATTGTCTATTGCTAAATATGCTATGATTCCGAGTCAAAATTTAAACTAAAGGTAAAATAATGAAAGGAACAATCCTATCTAATGGAATCCTAAGGGCAGAAGATGGCAAACGCTACGCTTTTAAACTAGAGGAAATTCAAAATTTGTCTAAATTTTCATACACAGATGAGCATAGTTTAGACGGAATGGAAGTAGATTTTGAAATAGGCGAAAACAACGAAGCAACCTCACTTTTTCTCCTTATAACTAAAGAATCTAAAATTACCCCCCCCCCCCGCAGCACACACAAGGTAGCTTAGAATCCTCTAAACAGGGCTTTTGCGAAGAAGTCCAAACAGGCATAGAATCCAAATTCATCGTTTTTCGTGGCATTATTGAAAACTCTAGCGATTCACAAACTACACATACATTTGGCGAGATAAAGGGCAATACAAGACGCGTTAAGGGAACGATAGACACACTCATACAAAAAGATAAAAAATTTAAAATGGGCGATAAAACCTTTATTTTTGATATCAATGGTGTTAGTAAATTAGGCTCTCTCAGTCGGATACTTTCTGGATCTAATAATATCAATCTTGAAAGTGGTGATGAAGTGATTGTTGCCGCCTTAAAAGAGAAAAATACTGGGATTTACAAGGTAGAAGCGTTAAAAAATTTAAGCAAAGGCTATTGCTCCTCTCATCTCAAACACGATGGCGCATATATTGGGCTATTAATACTTTTTGGTTTTGTACTTTTTTGGTCTTTTGTGTTTGGGATAATGTTTTATGTCGGCGATAGAAACCCTGCTATCTTGCAAATAAGTATCTTTGTTGTTTTGCCCTTATTTTTCATCGGAAGGTTCTTTGGATTAAGGCTTTTTGGTGTTACAAAAAGGAAAAAGCTGGATAATTTTATCAAAAACTATGTTAAGCCTTAAAGATTTTTAGAATCTAAAATTCAAAAATATTTAAAAATTTTTTTGCGCGCTCACTTTTGGGATTGCTAAAAAATTCCTGTGGCGTTGCAATCTCTGCTATTTTTCCCTTATCAAAAAACACGATTCTATCGGCGACATTTTGGGCAAACTTCATCTCGTGCGTTACAAGCAACATTGTCATTCCTGCTACTGCTAACTCTTTAATCACATCTAGCACTTCTTTTACCATTTCAGGATCAAGCGAAGCGGTAACCTCATCAAAAAGCATAATCTCTGGATTCATACAAAGTGAGCGCACAATGGCAACGCGTTGTTTTTGCCCTCCACTTAAGCTTTTGGGATATGCGTCCTTTTTTTGCTCCAAACCTACGCGACGCAAGAGGCTTAAAGCCTCTGTAATTGCCTCCTCTCTTTTGCGATTCTCTACTTTCATTGGTGCTAAGATGATGTTTTCTAACACACTCAAATGTGGAAAAAGCTCATAATTTTGGAATACCATACCGATTTTTTGACGCACTTTTTTCCATTGCACTTTCGCGCCCTCGCCACTAATTTGCATGTCTTTGAAAAAAACTTTGCCCCCTTGTATGGATTCTAGCCCATTAATGCAACGCAAAAAGGTGCTTTTACCACAACCGCTTGGTCCCAAAATCGCGCAAACCTCGCCCTTTGTTACCTCTAAACTCACAGAATCTAGCACCAAATTGTCCCCATATTTTTTTGTGATATTTTCTAATCTTAAAAGAACAGGATTCATCGCCTTAACCTTATATTAATTTTTTTTCTAAACTTCTGCTCCACAACGAGAGGGGATAGCATAGTGCGAAATACACCATAAAGATTCCGCCATACACCCAAAAACTCGCGGTTGGATAAGCAAGGAGATTCACTTCAATGATTTGCTGTCCAACCTTTAGCATATCGCTCACTCCAATGAGTGCCGCTAGAGAGGTTGTTTTTATCATTCTTGTAAAGAGATTGACTAGGCTTGGCAAAAGCCGCTTAAAACCTTGCGGAAAGATAATATAATACTGCACTGCAAATTCGCTTAAACCCAATGCCCTCGCGCTCTCGCTTTGGTGTGGAGGCAAACTTGAGATTGCTCCGCGCACTAAATCCCCCATTTCTGCGATTCCCCAAAGGCTAAATACCAAAATACACGCGGCGATTCCGCTTAGGTTCAAAACGCTAGAAAAGCCAAAATAAACGATAAACAACCAAGCTAAAATCGGAATAATGCGGATAGATTCCAAATACAATCGGCAAATACCGCGTAAAATCCTAGATTGCAAAGTCATCAAATACCCTAAAATAAAGCCAAAAATGCAAGAAAACAGAATCGCAATGAGTGCAATTTGAAGTGTTACTAGCACACCTTGCGCGATTCTTAAAATATTTTGTGGTAAAAAGAGTAATTCCATTGTGTTTCCTAATTTAAAATACCTAATATTTGACTTATTCAGTCTCCAAGATTCTATGATTTAATAGCATTTCTTTTAGCGCAAAAGGGTATCCCTTAACCTTTTTATCCCAACTTTTGATATAAATATCCAAAATATACCGCATAGCCTCAATCTAGGACAATAAAAATCAACTCGCCTCCCTTTTTTGTTTTGAATCAAGGAAATACATTGTTTTACAAGAATCTTTGGGCTAAAAAACTGCCCTAGATTCCTTTTAAGACCTGATTGCATAATGCTATTTTTTGTATTTTGCATTCTCTTTCTTTTCCTATTTATCTCTAAATATACCGCTTATAATGTCGCTCCAAAAGCGAAAACAGAATGGACAAAGGCAAAAGCACCACCAAATAACAAAGCACAAGCAGTAACAAAGTCTCGCTTGTCTTATAGTAACTACCGATTAAATCCTTAGTTACATACAGCACATCTGCTAGAGCAATTGCGCTAACAACTGAAGTTTCTTTGAGCAAGAAAATTGCATTTGCAGCAATAGAAGGCAAACTCACCATTAGACTTTGTGGCAACACAACAAAGGCGATAAGTTGCCATTCATTAAGCCCTAAACTTCGCGCGGATTCTAATTGAATCTTGCCCACAGATTCCAATCCTGCGCGAAAGGATTCCGCCATATAACTCCCACCTAAAAACACCACACCAATGAGTGCGCAAGTGTAACTGCTAAAATGAATACCCACTTGTGTCAATCCATAATACAAGAAAAAGAGTTGAATCAGTAAGGGCGTATTGCGCGAAAGCTCAATGTAACCTTGCGTCAATGTAGATAAAAAACGCAATTTGTAATACTGCACCAAAGCAATCAAAAATCCCAAAAGAACAGAAAATAAGATTCCAAAAAAAGATAAATGTAGCGTCAGCCACAAAGCTTTAGCAAAGGTTGGAATCGCATTTTGCATAAAGGCAACATCAAGGTTTAAAAACAGCTCGTGCAAATAAATTCCTCATATAAATTTCAGTTATTTTAGCAATTTCTCAAGGATTATACAAAAAAGATAATTAATTTTTCGCTTGACTTTAAGTCTGTTTTGCTACAATTTTAACTTTTAGTTCAAAAAGGAGCAGTCTATGACTTATCTTTATGTAAAGATTTTCCATATTGTGGCGTTTGTATCGTGGATGGCGATGCTATTTTATCTCCCTAGACTTTATGTTTATCACGCGGAGCATTTAAATAACGCAGGTTTTGTAGAAGTCGTCAAGATTCAAGAGGAAAAACTCTTTAACTTTATTGGCTATCCTGCGCTCATTTGCACATTAATTTCTGGGATATGGTTGCTTGTCTTAGAACCCACTTGGCTAAAAGGTGGCTGGATGCACGCGAAGTTCCTTATTATCGCTATTTTACTTGCTTACCATTATAGCTTGTATCGTTTTTTGGTGGCTTTTAGAGAAAATCGCTGTTTTAAAAGTGGTAAGTTTTTCCGCGCTTACAATGAAGTGCCAACCCTCGCCATTATTTTTATCACGATTTTAGTCATTCTCAAACCTTTCTAGGGGCAAAAAATGGAAAACCAAAAACTTTGGGGCGGAAGATTTAGCGCAAGTGCTGCAAAAATTTTAGATGAATTTAACGCCTCTTTGCCTTTTGACAAAAAACTCTACAAACAAGATATTCTAGGCTCACAAACACACGCTAAGATGTTAGCAAAATGTGGAATCCTCACGCAAAGCGAAGCAGAGAAAATCTGCGAGGGCTTGGAGCAAGTCAAAGAGGAAATAGAGCGAGGGGAATTTGAGTTTATCCTTAGTGATGAGGATATTCATATGGCAGTAGAGAAGCGGCTCACGCAAATCATCGGTGAAGTGGGCAAAAAGCTCCACACCGCACGCAGTCGTAATGACCAAGTTGCTCTTGATTTTAGGCTTTTTGTATTAGATTCCAACCGCCATTTACGCGCACTTATTTTAGAACTTATTAATACCTTACTAGAAATTGCAAAACAACACACACAAACAATGCTACCGGGTATGACACATTTACAACACGCCCAACCTGTGAATTTTGGCTTTTTAATGTGTGCGTATATGAGTATGTTTGTAAGAGATTTTGAAAGATTAGAATCCTCTTTTAAGCGCAACAATTACTGCCCACTTGGTGCAGCGGCTCTTGCAGGGACGCCTTATGCAACCGATAGATTTTTTAGCGCAAAAGCTTTGGGCTTTATTGCGCCGACATTAAACGCCACCGATTCCGTAAGCGATAGAGACTTTGCGCTAGATTTTCTCTATGATTGTTCTATGGTGGCAATGCACATTTCAAGACTAGCAGAAGAGCTTGTGTTATGGAGTAGCTATGAGTTTAGATTCATCACCCTAAGCGATGCGTATTCCACAGGAAGCTCCATAATGCCACAAAAAAAGAATCCCGATGTCCCCGAGCTTTTGCGTGGCAAAAGTGGGCGCGTGTATGGGAATTTGCTTTCACTTTTAGTTGTAATGAAAGGTTTGCCACTTGCCTACAATAAAGATACGCAAGAGGACAAAGAGGGTGTGTTTGATAGCTTTGAGACATTGGATATTGCACTAAGAATCTTAAACGATACTTTAAAAACAATGACTATCAATGTGGATTCTATGCTTAAAGCTTGCAAAAAAGGGCATTTGAGCGCAACAGATTTAGCGGATTTTCTTGTGCAAACTTGCGGGATTCCATTCCGTGAGGCGCACCATATCACAGGCAAAGCAGTCGCCTTTGCAGAATCCTTAAACAAAGACTTAAGCGAACTCACACGAGAGGAATTATGCAGTGTGGATTCTAGGATTCCACAAGATGCACATAAAAGCCTAGATTTAATGGCTTCTATGAATAGCAGAAACTCCTATGGTGGCACTTCTACACAAGCGACAAAAACACAGATTGATAGCTTGGAGGCTTGGCTACAACTTGCAAACGCAAGCAACAAGGAATCCCAAAATGCAAAATAAGCAGCAAGAAATCATCGCAATGTTTGATGACATTGCAGGAAGCTACGATTTGGCAAACCGCGTGATGAGCTGCGGGATAGATATTGCTTGGAGGCAAAAGGCTTGCAATCTTGCTTTTAAAAATCTACCACAAGAATCCCTCTCTGCATTAAATATTGCCGATGTTGCGTGTGGAACGGGCGATATGATAAACCATTGGCGCAAAAATGCAGCCAAAGAAAATGTGCAAATACAAAGCATTATCGGGCTTGACCCAAGCGAGGGAATGCTAAATGTCGCGCGCAAAAAACTTCCCAATGTGGAATTTGTGCAATGCGAGGCGAAAGAACTCCCGCTAGAAAATGCAAGTAAGGATATTCTAAGCATTGCCTATGGAATCCGCAATGTTGTTGAGAGAAAACAAGCCTTAAGCGAGTTTGCAAGAGTGATTAAGCAAAAGGGAATCTTGGTGATTTTAGAATTTACCAAATGTGAGAATCCCACACTTTTGGAAAAACTTATGGGCTTTTATACCAAAAATATCCTACCTTATGTTGGCGGGATTGTCTCTAAAAACTACCGCGCCTATCGTTATTTGCCCGATTCCATTGAAGAGTTTTTAACTGCGGAAAAACTGAATTGTGAGTTGCAAGAAGTAGGCTTTATGCCACTTTATACCAAGGCATTTTCTGCAAATGTTTGCACCTTGTTTATTGCTAGAAAGCTTTAAAAATCTAATTTATCATCAAATCAAAATTTGCCATTGCGTCCCTCTCCGTCATTGCGAAGCCCTTTAAGGCTGTGGCAATCTATAATGCAAATCCTAAAGAAACTTTCGCAATGGAATCGCACTGATAAAAATTTATTTATAAAAATTCTATTACTTTTTAAGTGTGGAATTGTAACATTTGCCATATTAGATTATGGGTTACCACAACTTCTTATGAAGTCTCGCAATGACGAAAAGCAGAACAATAATGGAATCTCCATTACTTCCATCATAGCAAATAAAGTGAAATCCATAATCTTACAAAAATTAGCTTTTACAATAGAATCTTTAAGGCAGGATTCTATGCTTTAGGTGTATATTTAAAGGTTGGCAGACCTAAATGGTAACGAATCGCAACCAAACGCGCAATGAAACCAATAGACAAGCAAACAATAATAATGAGATTCTGATTGATTGCAAAATAATTTGCACTCATAAATTCACAAACAACATACAAGCTACCCACAAGCAAGGAAATACTAGCATAAAGCTCTTTTTGAAACACAAGCGGAATCCTTGCACAAAAAATATCCCTTAAGATTCCGCCAAATACTCCCGTGATGACTGCTCCTGTTACTGCCATTGCCCCACTTGGGTGCAAATCTATCCCAACGCGTGCGCCAATCACACTAAAAACTGCAAGCCCCATAGCATCTAACACCAAAAAAGTGCGCTCAAACCTAGCAACAAAATAAGGAATCTTGGTTGTTAAAATTGCCACAAAACACACAATTAACAAGTATTCAGGGTGTGCAACCCAAGTAAGGGGATAATGCCCAAAAAGCACATCACGAATAGAACCTCCGCCAATGGCAGTTACACAAGCGATAAAAACCACCCCAAACCAATCCATATTATGTCTTCCAGCCGCCAACGCCCCACTCATTCCCTCTGCAGTGATTCCTATAATATACAAACTTGTCAAAAGCATTTTTAAATCTCCTTAGATTCTATATTGAAAGGTGCGTAATTTATTTATCGGAATCTTCGCTTAATGTTTCTTTTGCAATTTCTTGCAAAGTTCTTTTTAAGCATTCCATTTCCTTGCCCCACTCTTTCCACAATCCGCGTTTTTCAGCCTTAGCAACGCTCTCTAACACTTCTAAATCAGCTAATACTGCGGATTCTGTAATGTCAAAATGTTGCACGACCGCATATCCATCACGTACAAGCTCCGCATTAAAGAGATTCCCTCCGCGTTGCAAAAAACACCACCCATTCTTATAGCCCAAACGATATTGTTCCTCTAAAAAAACCTTATTGCGTGTATATTTCATAGCAAAATGTCGCATTTCTTTAACCGCTTGTGGGCTCACTTCACAAGTATCGTTTTTGAAGCTTTTGCTAACACCTGCTACCCCATAAAGCTGACAATAAAGCATACCATAGTTTTTATTGTACACACTAAAAAGTGTGGGTGCATAAATGGATTTCAATAGCACTTGCAAACTAACAGGAGGAGTTGCAAAAGCAAAGAGGTTTAGGCTCATTAAACATAAACCCAAACAAAATATTAAAATCTTTTGAAACTTTTTAATCCCTTGCATTCTACCGCCTTAATAGCAACTTAATTGACTTGAAATTGTAGCAAACTTCTACATTATTCTTAAAACTTTTCTCTATTAAAAAACTCAAAAATCTTGACACAATAACACAAACGCGTTAAGATTCTGCAAAATTATAAAATAAGAGGAAAAATATGCAAACCTTAGACAATGCGCAAAAAAAGTTTTTACTTGATTCTATTCGCACGATTCCAGACTATCCACAACCCGGAATCTTATTTTATGATATTACAACCCTTTTAAACAATCAACAAGCTTTTACAATGGTAATTTCTCATCTTAAAGAACGTTATGCATCACTAGAAATTGATTATATTGCAGGTATTGAAAGTCGTGGTTTTATCCTTGGTGCTGCCCTAGCTTACGCATTAGGAATCGGGTTTGTTCCCATTCGCAAAAAGGGCAAATTGCCTCACACAACAATTTCTGAAAAATATTCCTTAGAATATGGTTTTAGTGAAATTGAAATCCATATTGACGCCTTTAAAAACTCTAACAAACCAAATCCTAATGTGCTTTTGGTAGATGATTTAATTGCCACAGGTGGCACTGCGATTGCTGCGGTAAATCTCATCAAACAAGCAGGAGCAAAATGTATAGAATCTTGCTTTATTTTAAACTTAAAATCTTTAGATGGAGCGGAAAACCTGCAAAAACTTGCCCCAATTTATACACTTTTGGATTTATAAACGAAATTTATCCTCTTTAAGTTGCAAGAATCTAAAATTTGAGGTTTTTTATTTTGGTAAAATGTGTTAAAATTCTTAGAATTTATAAGATTTAATTCTACTTTTAAGGACATACATTGAATCTAACAATGCTATATAGCAAAATTCATCGCGCAAGTGTGAGTGATGCAAATCTAAATTATGTCGGCTCTATCACTATTGATATTGAGTTGATGAAAGCAGCAGGACTTCAAGAAGGGCAAAAGGTAGATATTGTCAATATTAACAATGGAGAACGATTTTCAACCTATATCATAGAGGGTAAAAAGGGGGATATGTGTTTAAATGGTGCAGCAGCGCGTAAAGTGCAAGTAGGAGATAAAATTATTGTAATGGCTTATGCGCAATACAATCAAGATGAGATTTTAAATTACGCACCAAAAATTGTGCTAGTAGATGAAAAAAATCAAATCATTGCAATCAAAAAGGAATTGAAAGATGTTTGACCCACAAGAACTTGCAAAAACACTTGGAAGCTTACAGGAAAAGCTTAAAGAAGCACAAGAGGAAAACAAGAATCTAACCTTTAATGCCAAAAGTGGAGGTGGATTAGTAAGTATTAGTGCCAATGGTGAGGGCGAGATTATTGATGTTAGCATTGATGATTCTTTGTTAGAAGATAAAGAATCCCTACAAATCCTTCTAATGAGTGCATTTAATGATATTGTGAAAAGCATAGATACAAATCGTAAAAATATGGCAATGGGAATGTTAGGTAATTTGGGAGATTTTCCATTTAAGGGGATATAATGCTGGGTTTAGGTGGATTTAAAAAGCTCTATTTGCTTGGAATTGGAATGGTGTTTTTGGGCGGGACGCTTTTTGCCTATGATTTTGAGGCTTGCAGACAAAAGGCAGCTCTTTCAATGGAACGCGTAGGCGATACTTATGGAATTGCAGTGAAACGTTTAGAAAACACCACCAAAGAGGCTGAAAATAGCTTAAAGCCTTCCAAAGTTGCCTTGTTTGTCTATTCGCCAAAATCCTCTCCAAAAGGTTACAAAATCTTAAAGCACGACCCTTTTATTGGTATGTATCTATTGGAATCTAAGAGCGAATTATTACCCATTTCTTTACGCGCAATCCACAAAGAAATCCTAGAAGACGAAATGGCAAGCATTCTACCGCTAGAGGGAGTAAGTGGTAAGATCCAAACGCGTATGCAAAGCCCCATTAATTATGCAACACTCAACACCCCAACCTTTCAAAATAGTTTAATTAGCACGGTTTGCGACCATATTTATGGAATCGGTATTGGCAAAAATGAATTTATTGAAAAAGCTTATTTAGACCGCTTTATCCGTAGCAATTCGGTTTATTATGGCGATATAGGTGTGCGTGTATTCCAAAACAATAACGACAGAGTAGAAGTGAATCTCATTGACCCCTTTTTCCCAACAAATCCCTTTGCTTATGGGGATATTATTATGATGGTGAATGGGGAGGCGATTCCAAATGTGGCAGATTTTCATCGTGTAGTTTTTGATTTAAAAGAAGGAGAAATTGTCCCTGTGCGTGTATCTCGCAATGGAGTTGTGATGGAATTACAGGTGCGCGTAGATAAAAGACGCGGTGGAATGCTTTTGAAAGAAGATTTCTTGGGACGCGTTGGAATTGAAATTAATAGTGATTTTGTTATCACTTCTGTTGCACCTTATGCTAAGGACGGCTTTGAACGTTTAAAAGTAGGCGATAAAGTCTTGCGCGTCAATCAACAAGTTGCTCCTAAGGGTTATGACTCTATTGTTCGTTTGCTTGGTCAATATCCAGATAAAACGCAAAAATGGTTGATTTCTCGTGATGATTTTCAATTCTTCATTAATGTAAATCAAAAACAATCTCCCAAAACACAAGAAAGTATTATACAAGGGCTACTCAATGAATCTAATACATTCAGTTTTTGATAGATTTGAACACTATCTTATTAAACAAGCTCCAAAAGTTGCTAGTTTTCACCCCTATTTTGAAGTAGCATTATGGGAAATGGTTTTAAATGGCGGTAAGAGATTCCGTCCCAAACTTCTCTTAAGCGTTGTTGCAAGCTATAAACCTAAAATGCTCGAAAAAGCCTTTGCCCCAGCACTTGCAATAGAAGTTTTACATACTTATTCGCTCATTCACGATGATTTACCCGCAATGGACAATGCAACTCTGCGCAGAGGGTGCCAAACACTACATACAAAATATGATGAAGCTGGTGCGATTCTCATCGGTGATGGATTAAACACTCAAGCTTTCTATCTTTTAACTAAAGCAAAATTAAAACCAAAAATCAAAGTTAAATTAATCCAATCTTTAAGTTATAATGGCGGAATCTATGGTATGGTTTTAGGACAAGCGTTAGATTGTAATTTTGAACATCAAAATCTTCCTCTCAAGCAGCTAAAAACAATCCATTTAAATAAAACTGCTAAACTCATTGCCGCAAGTCTGCAAATGGGTGGAATCCTTGCAGAATGCGATAAAAAAACTTGCAAAATTCTTTATAAACTAGGATTGGATTTGGGATTATTTTTTCAAATCCGTGATGATATTATTGATGCAACTCAAAGCGAACAAGAAGCAGGTAAGCCCACACACCAAGATAGCGCAAAAAATAGCTATGTCAATCTCTTGGGGTTAGAGGGAGCAAGGATAGAAGCTAAGAATCTTGAAAATTCCATCAAGCAACAGCTTAAACCACTAAAAGCACACAAAGCCTTAAATGAGCTTTTAAGTCGCTATTTTATTTTCTAAAGGCTCAAAGTGAAACGCATTTTACTAACTAATGACGATGGTTATCAATCCCCCGGTCTCCTAGCCCTCAAGGAAGCCTTAAGTCCGCTTGGACATATCGTAATTGTCGCACCTGCAAGTGAGAAATCTGCTTGTGGGCATTGTATGACTTTAACGCGCCCCTTGCGTTTTGTTAAATTAGAAGACGACTTTTATAAATTAGAAGATGGAAGCCCCACGGATTGTATTTATCTAGCCTTAAATGCACTCTATCAAGAGGGATTTATGCCTGATTTAATTGTCAGTGGCATTAATATTGGTTCTAATATGGGGGAAGATGTAAGCTATTCTGGCACAGCAAGTGCCGCAATGGAGGGTGTCCTGCACGGGATTCCCTCTATTGCCGTTTCACAAGTTTTACAAGATAAAAATTATTTTGGATTTGATTTTGCATTAGCCAAAGAGAGCATTTTTCAACTTGCAAAAAAAGTCCTAAATCATCACTACCCTTTGCAAGAAAGAGAATTTTTAAATGTTAATATTCCACAACTTGCTACAAAAGACTGCAAAGGCTTTAAAGTTACAGAGCTTGGAATCCGCACTTATGGAAATGATGCACATGTGCATCGCAATCCTCGTGGGGAAGAATATTATTGGCTAGGATTGCACCCTCTTGCGTGGCAAGAGCGTAACAATAATGAAATTTCAGATTTCAATGCCACAATGGAGGGCTATGTCTCCATTACGCCTATTAGCTTAGATTTCACTGCAAGGAATCGTTTGCGCATTTTGGAAAATTGGATAAATGAGGTTTAAAATGACAAACCAAAAACGTTTTGCTAGAACATTGCCATTGTTCAAAGAAGAAGGATTCCATAAACTTCAAAATGCCAATATTCTTTTACTTGGTGTTGGAGGAGTTGGAAGTTTTACACTAGATTGCCTCTACCGCACAGGGATTGGAAAAATCTGTATCGTAGATTATGATTGTTTTGAAGAAAGCAATCAAAACCGACAAATTGGCTCATTTCAGGGGATTGGAAATAAAAAAGTTGAAGTTTTGGCAAAGATTTATCAAGGAATCACTGCGCTAGATTCTAAAATCACGCAAGAATTTATTGATAATTTTGACTTTAGCGTTTATGATATTGTCATTGATGCAATTGATGATATAGAAGCTAAAATAGCCCTTGCGCTAAAAATAGCGAACCAACCAACAGATTCCACAAAACCTCTTTTACTCTCCTCCACAGGAAGCGCAAAGAAGCTAGACCCTTCACAAATTCAATTTGCCCCAATTTGGAAAAGCTATGGAGATAAATTTGCTAGAAAATTTCGTGAAGGATTAAAAAAACAAGGTTTTAAAGGAGATTTTATGGTGGCTTTTAGCCCAGAAGAGCCAAAGTGCAAAGAGCTTGGAAGCTTTAGTGGAGTAACAGCTAGTTTTGGATTGCGTCTAGCAAGCGAGGCAATCGCAATAATTTTAAAAAAGGATTAACAATGCAAATTTTTTCAAAAGCCCTTGAGAGTGAAGAAGATTTTGAAGACGAAGAATACGATGGCTACAATTCAGACTATGAAGACAGCGATAAATTCCTCTACGATGAAGACGATTATGATAGTGGCGATAGCGACTACGAAGATGAGGAATACTAAGGAGCTTCAATGGAATCCAAAATCAAAGTAGCTTTGATTCAACAATCCTACAAAGGCAATAAATCTGCTACACAACAAACGAGTGTGCGAATGATAAAAGAATCTTCTAAAAATGGAGCGCAATTAGTCTTATTACAAGAACTCCATACAAATGAATACTTTTGCCAAAGTGAAAATGTAGATTTTTTTGATTACGCATTAAATTTTGAGGCAGATTGTGAATACTTTAGTCAAGTTGCTAAAAACAACAAAATTGTGCTGGTAACTTCACTTTTTGAGCGCAGAAGTGCAGGATTGTATCACAATACTGCTGTTGTGTTTGAACGCGATGGAAGCATTGCGGGAAAATATCGCAAAATGCACATTCCCGATGATCCCGGATTCTATGAAAAATTTTATTTTACTCCGGGAGATTTAGATTTCAATCCAATTAACACAAGCGTAGGTAAGCTTGGTGTGTTGGTGTGTTGGGATCAATGGTATCCTGAAGCAGCGCGCATTATGGCATTAAAGGGAGCAGAGATTCTAATCTATCCTACAGCGATTGGCTGGTTTCCTAGCGATAAACCCGATGAAAAAGAACGGCAAAGGGAAGCGTGGATGGCAGTGCAGCGCGGACATAGCGTTGCAAATGGAATCCCTGTTGCAACAATTAACCGCGTAGGTTTTGAGAGTGATAGCAGTGGCGTAATGGAAGGCATTGTTTTTTGGGGTTCTAGCTTTGCTTATGGTGCGCAAGGCGAATTGCTCACGCTTGGTAGCGTAGAAAAAGAGGAGATTCTATACTTTGAATGGGATAAGCACAGAAGCGAAGAGGTGCGTAGAATCTGGCCTTTCTTGCGTGATAGACGTATTGATTCCTATCAAGAAATTCTAAAAAGGTATTGCGATTCATAATGCAAAATGACCAAATAAAATGGAATCTTCGTCATCAAGAAAATCCTTTTATTGGCGAACCTTTAGAACTCTTAAAACAATACATTCCACACAAAGCCAAAAATACCCCCAAAGCATTAGATATTGCTTGTGGTATGGGGCGCAATTCGCGCTTTATGCGAGATTGTGGATTCTATGTGGAAAGTGTAGATATTTCAGATTTTGCAATCCAATCCCTGCAAAACGAACACAATATTTATGCATTTTGTGCGGATTTGGATACTTTTAAAATCCCACCACGTCATTATGATTTAATTTGCAATAGTTATTTTTTAGAACGTAGGCTTTTCCCACTTATCTGTGATGGGCTGAAAAAAGGCGGAATCCTAGTGTTTGAAACCTTTGCCAAAAGTGAGATAGAATCCTACAACGCTTTTGCGAGTGATTCTAGTCATTTATTGCATAAAAACGAACTTCTACACGCTTTTTTGGATTTAGAGATTCTCTTTTATGAAGAAGCTTTGATTCCACACACCAAAACTTCCTCTTTAGCCCTTGTAGCACGATTAGTTGGCAAGGCTGTGTGATTTCAAGAGATTTCTCATTTTGCTTTTACAATAACAAAACTACAAACAATACAATATTATAGATTACCACGAAAATCAAAAATTTTCTCGCAAGGACGGAGGTAGCAGACGCTTTGGACTTTTGCCATTGCGAGAGAGCGAAACGAACAAAGCAATCCACAATACAGAATCTCGCTAGTAAAGACTCCATTGTTGAATTTAATTTTTGCTTGATTATAGATTGCCACGACTTCTTACAAAGTCTCGCAATGACAAAGCGGGGACTTTCAAGTATGCAGAGTATGCAGGATTATAGATTTACAAATGTGGATATGTTGTGCTAACAACTCACCCAAACTGCACAATTTCCAATCAATGACATACTGCTACCTTGTCATTATAAGAGAATGAAACGAATGAAGCGATCCATAGTTTTGCATAAATTAATTTCTACAATGTTGGAATCTTTACCTCTAAAACAACGAAAGAAAATCAAACACTCTTGCCATTAAAAGTTAAAATCGCAGAACCCCAAGTCAAACCCCCACCAAAAGCGTCCAAAAGCAATCTTGAACCTTGCTTGATTTTGCCACTTTCATACAAATCATTTATCGCCATTGGAATGGAAGCTGCAGAGGTGTTGCCATATTTTTGTACTGTGAGTGCAACTTTTTCACTTGAAAACCCTAATGTCTCTCCCACTGCAGAAATAATACGAAAATTTGCTTGGTGTGGAATAAAAAAATCAATTTCATCTTTGGATAAATGATTCTTTTTTAAAATTTCTATTACATCTTTGGTTAAAGTCTTAACTGCAATTTTAAAAACTTCATTTCCTTTCATTTTCATAAACTGCAAACGTTCATTTATCACTTCTATATTTGCGGGATTCCGACTTCCACAACCCGGTGTCATCAACAAATCTTGATATTGTCCATTTGACGCACATTGCACATCTAATATACTAAGATTTTTATCCTCTGTCGCACTGATGATAGCCGCTCCCGCTCCATCACCAAACAAGACACAAGTGCTACGATCCTGCACATCCAAAATGCTTGAAAGCTTTTCTGCGCCAATAATTAAAATATTGCGATAAGTTTTAGATTCTATCAAAGCTTTTGCTAGGGAGAGCAAATAGATAAATCCACTACACGCGGCTGCAATATCAAAAGCAGGTTTGTTGATAATTCCTAGATTATTTGCAACCACACAAGCAGTAGAGGGCATACATAAAAAATCTGGAGAGATGGTCGCCACAATGACCGCGTCAATCTTATCAATATCAATTTTAGCGCGCTCTATCGCAACCTTTGCCGCATTTGTTGCTAAATCACTCGTAGCCTCATTTTCCGCCGCAAACCTTCTTTCCTTGATGCCTGTGCGCTTAGTGATCCATTCATCGTTTGTTTCAACGATTTTAGATAAATCATCGTTTGTAACAACTTTGCTAGGAATATATGCGCCAATAGAACTCAAAGTTGCATAAATCGGCTTTTCCATTGGCTTCCTTTTTTAAATCTTATATTCTTCTAAGGCTTTTAAAATTCTGTCATTGACATTGCTTTCAATCGCCAAGATTGCCTGAAAAACAGCATTTTTCATCGCCTTTGCATTACTTTTGCCGTGGCAAATAATCACATTGCCATTCACTCCCAAAAGTGGTGCTCCACCATATTCAGCATAATCAATTTGCTTCTTAAGCTTCTTGAATACATTTTTCATAAACAATGCCCCAAAGATTCCAATAGGGGAGGATTTAATGTATTTTTTTAATAAGAATACAATGGAATCTGCTACTCCCTCACTTGTTTTCAAGACAACATTCCCAACAAATCCATCACACACAATCACCTCTACATTTGCATCAAAAATATTATTACCCTCTACATTCCCAACAAAATTAGGGTGCTTTTTCAAAAGCTCAAATGCTATTTTGGTTATTTCATTGCCTTTACACTCTTCCTCTCCATTTGCCAACAAACCAATTCTCGCTTTAGGGTAATTCAAAATGGTGGTCGCATATTCGTAGCCCATAATCCCAAACTCAAAGAGATTCTCTGGTTTGCAATCTACATTTGCTCCCGCATCTACCACTAGACTTTTATTGAAATCTATACGAGGCATAAGTGTGCAAATGGCAGGGCGAGAGATTCCTTTTAAGCGTCCAATTTTTAAAGTGGCAAGACTCATTGTCGCGCCACTATGCCCTGCAGAAACCACTGCATCAACTTCTTTGTTTTTCAGCATTTCCATTGCGATATAAATGGAACTTTCTTTACGTTTTAATGCGGAAGTAGCCCCCTCTTCCATTGTAATAAAATCTGTGCAATGGACAATCTCTACTTTTTTTTTGTATTGAGCAGGAATCAAAGGAGAAATAATTTGCTCGTTTCCCACGAGTACGAGATTAAAATTACGTTCCCTTAATGCCTGTAAAGCACCTTGTATAAGTGGGGAAGAGCCAAAATCCCCGCCCATTGCATCAACAGCAATTTTCATTCTTAAGATTCCAACTAATTACTTTTATATTTTCCAGTAAATTTATTTACACGATGTGGCATTTTCCAAGCGCCATCTTTATCTTTCACAGGAACTGCTAATGTAATTTTATAATGCGTCCTTCTTTTTGCCGCTCTTGTTTTGCTTACGCGTCTCTTTGGTACTGCCATTTGTTACTCCTTATTATTCATTTTCTTTCGTATGATAATCGCAGCGAATCATTTCTAATTCACCATCTAAAATTTCCTCAAAATCAATCTTGCCATCTTTGCATTCTACTACTTCTTCAAAGCAATCCAAATGCACAATCTCTCCACTCAAGTAAAACTCCAAGTCCTCTTGCAGGGTTTTATCATACTCTTCTCCACTCAAGTCGCAAACGAGAGTTATGCTTCCGCTTAAAACCCCTTTGAGTTTCAATCTATCAGGGTGAGCTTTATCGTAGAATAAACTGCCTTGCAATTTTGCTTGGTCTTTTTCAATGCAAAAAGGAAATTTCTCCCCTTTTCTGCAAGACTGAAAAACCTTTGCAAAAGCAATTTTATGCATTAATTAGCAAATTTCCCTTGTTGCAAAGAAAAAAGCAATTTCTCTCTTTGCATTTTCCAAGCTATCACTTCCATGCACTGCATTGGCATCAATACTTTCTGCAAAATCCGCACGGATTGTTCCAGCTGCTGCTTCTTTTGGATTTGTTGAACCCATTAATTCACGATTTTTTGCTACCGCATTTAAACCTTCAAGCACCATTACCACAACAGGTCCGCTTACCATAAAATCTACCAATTCATCATAAAAAGGACGCTCTTTATGCACTGCATAGAAATCCTTTGCATCACATCGGCTAAGTCTAATCCTTTTCATAGCCACAATTTTTAAGCCATTACTCTCAAAACGATCAACAATCTTCCCAATGACATTTTTTTTCACTGCATCAGGTTTAATAATGGATAATGTTTGCTCCATTGCTACTCCTAACAAACCCAAATTTCGGGCAAATTAAAATAAAGGGGGTTATTATATTAAAATTAACCTGCATTTTTTATTAAAATAGTTTAAATTTTCTTTTTAAAATATTCTAAAATCTTCTTGGGGGTTTGATTCTTAAAATTCTTAGATTCCGATAGAATCTTTCCACGCCAAAATTTGCTTTTTTATCTATCCTATAAGACAACACTTTAAGATATTTCAAAATTTCATCTTTTGAGATTCCACTCTTAAATGAAGCCTTTTCTAACAAAAAATATGGAATCCTAACGCGTTTTTTATAAAAAGCTTGGATTAATTTATTATAAAACTCCCGATTCTTTTTAACGCACAATCTTCCAAAAACAAAAGGCAAGTGTTCCCTTGCTACCCAAAACTTTCCCAAATCAATATAGTCTCTTTTGTTTTGACTTTCTTGTCTTAATACCTCCACAAGAGCTCTATCTCCAATTAACACGCGCCCTTTTAAACCCAAGACTTTCAAAAGTGCATTGGAGGTTGCAGATTGATAATCTTCTCCTTGTTGGCTAGGCAAACAAATCACACTTAAAACTTCTTTGCGTGCTACAATCCCAACTTTAGAGGCTTTAAAACGCTCGTTTTTAGCTCTTAAAGCAGTAATAGAAGAAACAAATCCTGCATCAATGCGTCCAAATAAAAATTCACGATTCAACTTTGCTGGATAAGATTTCTTTTTATTATAAAATAATTGAAAGTGCGATGGTTTTGGATAGGATCGTATAAAAACCTCAAAAGGCAAGAGATTAAGATAATCAATTTTTCCAAAACGCATAAAATCTCCTAAAAATTTCTTATTATTCTTATTATTTTACCACTTATTCATCATTTTATAACATTTTTCAAAATTTATTCTCTTTAATTAAAGTAATGTTTTACTAAAAATACTATAAAATAAAAAATTAATTACAAAAAATCTTAGGAAGTTTTCAATGAATCCTTTACTTTTAGAAACCATTAACGACCTCCCTCCTTTACCCAAAACGGTAATTGAACTGCAAGAATATGTTGATTCTAGTGGAGCGGATTTAGAGATTAGTAAGGTTGTAGCTATTATCTCTAAAGACCCATTGTTGATTGGCGAACTCTTGCGGCTTGCAAACTCTCCTTTTTATGGATTTTCCCACCAAGTTTCTACGATTCAGCAAGTAGTGTCTTTACTGGGGGTGAGCAATATAAAAAATGTCATTCTAGCCAACTCTATTAAATCTAATTTTTCCATTGATGTTTCACCCTATGGATTGGATACTGCTTTTTTCTTGACTAATTGCTCTAACGAAGTGGATTTTATCTCTACTTGGCTTCACGAGGAGGATAAGCACCTTGCAAATGAACTTGTGCCTTGTGCGATGTTGTTACGACTTGGAATGATTCTCCTTGCGAATATGCTGATAAAATCCGGAAAGGACAAAGAATTTTTAAATCAGAACAAAGAGCAAAACTTTCAAAATGTATCCGAACTAGAAAATCAATATTGCGGAATAGACCACGTGTCCTTTTTGGGAACTTTATTTGACCATTGGAAGTTTGATGAGCGACTGATTCAAAGCATTGCTCACATTGAAAATCCTCACGCCGCCTCTCAAGAAATCAAGAAAAATGCCTATGCGTTAGCAGTTACAAATTGTCTCTTTGAGCCTTACCATCCTTTAAGCCCTTTTAATTCTAAAAAATCTATCGCACTTATCAATGAAGCAACAAATCAAGGGATTGATTTTAATATGGGTAATTTTTTAGCCAAACTCCCCCAAACCGCTAAAGACAACTTGATGAAAGATAATGATTAAGCAAATTTTAGATAGGCATCAAATGCCTATCTAATCTCTAGCATCAGCTAAAACCAAAGCATTTAAGACTTTTGCTCCTTTGGATTCTAGGAATCCTTTTGCCTCTGTCAGCGTCAGTCCAGTTGTGACAATATCATCTACCAATATAATTTCTTTATCCTTTACCTTGCGTTTTAAATAAAAATTACGTGGATTTGCTTGACGAAACTCTAAGCTTTTCCCGGCATAAGAAACTCTATTTCTAGCATACAAAGTTGAATAAAGCGGCTTTATCCCAACACATTTCAAAGAATGCAATAAAATCGCATTGTGCGCATAGCCCTGCACACTAACCTTATCGTCAATTCCAACACCATACACTTGCAATGGAGAATCCAAAATACTCTTTAAGTATTGACTTGCTTTTCTTGCTAGGATTCCATAGATTCTACTGCCAATCTTCTGATATTTGGAATGCAATAAATACTCAATTTCACTAAAAGCAAAAAAACTATAAATCCTGAAATCTCCTATTTCCCTACATTTTGGAGTAATTTTAATTGTATTAAAACAAGCATTGCAAAAAGTAGAAAATGTCCAAACACCGCAAAGCAGACAACGCATTATTTTTTGATAAAATTTACAATTCTTGCAGTAATTGTAGTTTGCGGTAAATCCGCTGGTAAATAGAGGGCTTCTACCTTTAATTTTGCAATCGTTTCTTTTAAACGCTCTTGGAGATTAAGAAGATAAGGAATTCCGCGACTCTCTATCTTATCTATCCCCTTTTGAGCCAATCTCTCTTGCAAGACTGATTCTGTAATTTCTAACAAAACCACTTTATCGGGCAAGATTCCGCTTGTGGCAAAAAGATTCAAGTGAAGCAAACTCTCAATCTCAAACTCCATTGCATAAGCGATTCCAGAAATTAAACTCCTATCACTAATAATTAATTGGTGGATATTAGGCTTCAAAATTTCTTCGCAATGCTCAGCTCTATCAGCCAAAAACAATAACATTTCTGCCTTAGGACTTAAAGGCAAATCGTATTCAAGCAAAATTTTACGAATCTCTTTCCCTATTTTGGTAGCACCCGGCTCAAAGGTAAAAATTGCGTTTTTAAAAATTTCTTTTAAAGACGCAATCTGTGTGCTTTTCCCACTTGTATCAATACCTTCTATTGCGCAATACATCAAGAACCTTTAACAAAATTACACACTGCGGATTCCATAATGGAATCTTTCACAGAAGTTGGCACCAAATGCGTAATTTCTCCTCCGTGCAAAAGAATAGAACGCACAACTGTGGAGCTTATAAAGGCATTTTGAAGCGAGGGCATAAGATAAATTGTCTCCAATTCACGATTCAAAGACGCATTGGCATAGCCCATTTGCAATTCATACTCAAAATCACTCACCGCTCTAAGCCCACGCACAAGTATTTTTGCTTGATGTTCTCTTGCAAAATCTGCAATCAAGTTTTCAAAAGGATAGACACTCACTTGACAAGAAATATTTTTAGATTCCTTAATGGCTAACTCTACCATTTTCACGCGTTCTTCAAGAGAAAATAGAGGATTTTTGCGGCTTGATTTAGCAACTGCTATCATCAAACCATCAAAAAGCTTACAAGCGCGTTGAATGACATCTAAATGCCCATTTGTAATAGGGTCAAAAGTGCCGGGATATACTGCAATCCTTGACATTAAACAAAACTCCAATCCAATGTTTTACCCGCATAAAGCGGAACGATTCCCTCAATGTTTTGTGGGACAATCATTTGCTTTTTAACAAGCTTCACTTCTTTTTTTATTGCCTTGATTCCATAGATTTTTTGTGCATTGCCACTGACAAACTGCTCTAAATTCTCTAGCCTTTTATGTTTATCAAAAAGCGTTGCAAGTGCTGGTAAAAGAATCGGGGCACTAAAAATACCTGCAGCCCCCTTAGAACTCTCCTTATTTACTTGCAAATGTGGAGCAGAATCGCTTCCAAATGAGAATTTTTTATGCGCACTTAAAGCAACCTGCAAAAGCGCGTCTCTATCCTTTGGGGTTTTCAAGATTGGTTTGCAAAAAGTATGCGGATTTAGTGCGCCACCTATCACATCATCTAAACTTAAGCTAATATGGTGCAATGTGAGGGTTGCATAAAGATTAGAATACTTTTCTACAATCTCAATGGAGCGACTATCGCTTAAATGTTCAAAAATAATTTTTAGGCGAGGAAAAGTTTGCGCAAGTTCCGCAAAAATCGTATGAAATTCCACCTCTCGCTCCATCACAAAGCCATTGCTTTCTCCGTGAATGCTTAGAATCAAACCTAGCTCTTGTGCGATTTCTAAAATTTCTAAAATTTTATCATTTAAAATTTCGCTTACTCCATTTTCACTCCCTGTTGTTGCGCCTTTAGGGTAGAGTTTAAGAAAGTGGATTCCTTTTTCTTTTGCTTTTTGCAATTCTGCTCTATCTAATTTCTCGGTAAGATATAAAGACATTATCGGATTAAAACTCCTATCGCCACATACATTTAAGATTCTTGTCTGATAGGCAAGTGCAGAATCCACATTTAAAATGGGCGGATTGAGGTTAGGCATAACCAAAGCATTGCTAAAGCTTTGAGCAGTATATTTAGAGACAATCTTTAAAATCTCTCCATCACGCAAATGCAAATGCATATCCAAAGGAGATTGAAGTGTAATTTGTTCCATTATAATTCCTTTTTTATGGAATCTAACAATCCCAAAAGTGCGTCTTGATAAAGCTTACAAGCCTCATTGCTTTTTGCTTCAAAACGGGTTACAAGCACAGGGGTTGTATTGCTTGCGCGCACAAGCCCCCAACCTTCCTCAAAAATCACACGCACTCCGTCAATAGAGAGAATCTTAACGATTCTAGGAAAATCACGAGACAATTTAGAGGGATTCTCCAAACACTCTTTTAACTTCTCTACTAGAATGAATTTTTCCTCTTCACTTGTTTGAATTTTCATTTCGTCCGTAGAATACAACTTAGGCAAAGATTCTAGCACTTTATCAAATGCTAAACCGCTTGTTTTAAGCAACTCCAACACGCGCAATGCAGCATAAGTTGCGTCATCAAACCCAAAATACCTATCATTGAAAAAGATATGCCCACTGACTTCAAATGCCATATGTGCGCCACTTTCTTTTAGTTTTACTTTAAGGTTGCTATGCCCTGTTTTATACATAATGCTTTGCCCGATTTTGTCAATGCTTTCATACATATTCAACGAACACTTTACCTCTCCAATTACAATGGGGTTTGGAATCGTATGTGCAAAAATAACCGCCAATTCATCGCCTTTATAGACTTTTGCTCCATTTTGTGTTTGCTTAATGACTGCCAATCTATCCCCATCGCCATCAAAAGCAAAACCAATCCCACCAACCTTGCCAACCTCTGCCTTAAGAGCTTGTAGATTTTTCTCCTCACTCGGGTCTGGGTGATGATTAGGAAAATTGCCATCTGGATTTAGAAATAAACCTTTAAATGGAATCCCTAAACGCTCTAAAATCTTTGCGATTCCAACCCCTGCGATTCCATTGCCACAATCTATCGCAATAGGCAAATCCAAGCCCTTTAAATGCGCAAACGCGTTGCACAAATATTCTATATACAAGTCTAACACATTCAGTGTTTGCGGTATTGCATTTGCTAGAATTTTTTGCGCAACCTCCTCAAATTTAAGTGCGTAAAAATCTTTTTCTAACGCATAAATCTCCTCGCCAAAAAAGGGTTCTTTGCAAAGCGTAATTTTAAAACCATTGTATTTGGGTGGATTGTGTGAGCCTGTAATCATTACGCTTCCATCAAGTTGCATAGTTTGCGATTCTACATTAAAAGTGCTATATAATGCGAAATAACCAACAGGCGTTGGAATCCTACCAAGATTATACGCTATTGCACCACTTGCAAACACACCTTGACAAAACCAATCAAAAATCGTTTCTGAATGCACACGCGCATCGTATCCTATGCCTAAATTTTTACCCCCGCGTTTCTGCAATTCCAAACCCAAAAGGTAGCCAATGCGCACAACATTTTCTCTCGTCAAATCCTCATTATAGATTCCACGAATATCATATTCTCTAAAGATTGTTAGTTTCTGCATTTCTTTTTAAAACCTCCACACCATTAATATAAAGCGCATTTGCCCACCTTGCATATAAAATCAGATTCTGCGCCAAAAATTCTCTCGTCTTTGGTATTTTAAACACTGCAAAATCCGCCAAGTTCCCAACCTGCAATGAACCAAGCTTGAAAGTCGTATTTAAAAATGCGTTGCGCGTTACGCTAAGCAACAATTTCCTTGCGAAAGATTCTAAGGGTTCATTACAATAAGCAAATAAAGCGATTCTTAATTCATCAAGCAAAGAAAGGGAATCATTAGAGCTTTTGCCATCTGTTCCTAAACACAATGGAATCCCATATCTCTCTAATGCACGAGGATTCAACAACTTAGAATTTAATAAGCGATTGGATTTTGGGCAAGTGATGATTTTACCTTGCATTTTAGCAATAGTTTCCAATGCCAAAGAATCTGCCTCTAAACAATGTACAAAATAGGTGTTTTTGGTATTTTTAAAAAATTCTAAAAAGCTTTGTGCGCTATAAAACGATGTTATTTCCTCTCCGAAAAATCTTTTAAAGAAGCTCTTAAAATATCCTTTGCTAGATTCCAACCATTCTTTTTCTGCAAGGGATTCCAAAAAATGCACACTTAAAGGCAAATTTTCTTTTCGTGCGACTTCTAATACTTTTTCTAATAATTTTGAATGGACAGAATAAGGAGAGTGAATCGCGACAGCTGGAATAAAACTTTCACTCTGAAATGATTTAGAATCCTCTAATCTAGCAAGAAAATTTTGAAACAAAAAATCTAAAACTCCCGCTTTTGAGCCAATGACTTCATTAAAATAAAGCACACGCAAAGGAGAATCCGCCAAAATCTTTAAATCATATCCATAGCTTGAAACTGCCCCTACAAATCCTACTCCGCTTTGCAAACATTCTTGAATACCTTGCTGCATTGCAGTCTTTAAAGAAATGCCCTCTAAATTTTCTTGCATTAAAACTTCGCGATTTTCAAGGACACTATCAAGCCATTTCCCAAAATTTCCAAAATGCAACAATCCCGCATTCTGGCTAAATTCCAAATGCAAATGCAAATTCGCTAGGGCTGGTGTAATAGCGCAAGATTCAAAATATTGACTTGGAACTCCTTTGTATTGCGCACATAAACCCTCATAAGAATCAATGGCTAGAATTTCTTTGGAATCAAAACAGATTCCGCCTCTTTTAAAAACGCGAAATTCTGCATCACAAAGAACGACAAAATCTGCACCAATGATTTGCATTATTGTTGATTTCCCAATAAAGCTTGATTTAAGTTAATATCCAATTTATTATAAGGAATCTCAATGCCCTCCTCATCAAAGCGTATTTTTACTTTCTGTTGCATTGTAATATTCGCTGTAAAAAAATTCTCACTTTTTACCCAAAAACGCACAATCAAATCTACACTACTAGAATTAAGCGCATTCACCCCTATCACAGGTGCAGGTTCATCTAAGACATATTCATCGTCTTTTAAAATCTCTTCTAAAATTTGCTTTGCCTTGCGTAAATCACTCGCATAACCAATGCCAAAAATCAAATCCATACGACGCGTTGCATTCGCATTCACATTGATAATAGGCGCACTTACAATGCTGGAATTTGGTAAAATGACAATTTGATTATCTGGCGTTGTAAGTTTGGTTTGAAACAAATTAATAGAATCCACTTTACCTATAATGGAACCCACAGAAATCGTATCCCCCTTGTTAAAATGACGCAAGACAACAAGCAGGATTCCACTTGCTAAATTAGACAATGAATCTTTCAAAGAAAGCGCAATTGCTAAACCTGCTGTTCCTAAAACTGCGATGATAGAAGTTGTCTGCACACCCAAATTAGAAAGTGCCGTGATGATTGTTAGAATCAAAACAGCAACAAATACAACATTTTTTAAAAATTCCCCTAATGTTTCATCTTTCGTTGCTTTAATCACAGCTTTTGAAATATATTTTGATAGAATCCTAGAGAGATAATATCCAACCACCAAAATAAACAATGCGCTAATAAAATTTGGCAAGAAACTAAAAAACCAATTCTCAAACCTCTCATAAAGCAATAAAAATTTTGCTTCCATATCAATACCGCTCCTTAAATTTTATCTACACTAAGAGTTATCCGCATAGAATCCCAAACACTGCCTACCACCAACAAACATTTCTTTCACTGCTCCATAAAATATCCAATCACTATAAGGAGAATCTAAACTATCTATTACACAGGATTCTTTGGGGTCTATTAAAATCAAATCCGCATCATAACCTTCAGCAATCAAGCCTTTATCAGAGAATCCCAATGCATGGGCGGGATTCAAACTTAAAATCTTACTCAATTCGCTTAAAGTCATTCTCTCATTTTTAACAAACAATGTATAGCACATTGGCACAAAATACTCAATCATATCAATCCCAAAAGCAGCTTCTTCAAATGCCAAATCCTTTTGCGCTTGAGACTTTGCAGATTGCAAGGAAGTGATGAGTTCAATTTCTCCCTTTTTAACTCTCTTCAGAAGTTTAGAACGCGTAGTTTCAGACTTCAATGGCGGCTTAATCTTAGCGGCTGTATTATAATGGTTACATAAATCCTCTGTAAGCATTAAATGGTGAATGGAGGTTTGCAAAAAAAGACTAGGATTCTTGTTTTTTGAAGTTTTGGGCTGCATATCTGCATTTTTTGCTTCACAAATTATCTCTACACTTCGTTCTGCAGCAAGAGCTAAAAATACTGCCTTAACCCCCATAAATCTTGCAACTTCGCTCATTTGCGCCACTTCTTTTGTCTCACTCAAAGTTGGAATAGAGGGTAAGCCTAGTTTTGAAGAGAGTTCCCCATCGTTCATCACGCCATTTGCACTTAAAGATTCGTCTTCACAAGAAAAAAACATTGGCACATCAAACATTAACGCAAACTCACACGCGCGTCTTAATAGATTACCATCGGTATTAGACTTTGCAAAAATTCCTTTTGAACCTTTTTTATGCAGGGTTGCAATTTCATTTAAGCATTTTGGATTCTCCTCATTTACAGCATCAGAAATTCCTAAAATTTGAGCTTTAAACTCATCTTTTAACGCATTTAATAACTCCAATCCCAATTCACTGCTTGAAGTTGGCTTACAATCTGGAATCAAGATTGCTTGGGAGATTCCTCCAAGTGCAGCTTTATAAGAAAGTTTAAGCAAATTCTCTTTGCTGAACACAGAATTGCGCACACGCGTGTTTAAATCAATAGCCCCCGGGAGCAACACGAGATTATTAGCCTCCAAAACCTTTTCGCCATTCTTGGGCATAATGCTTCGTTCTACTGCGACAATTTTTCCTTTTTCAACTCGGACATCGCCCCTTTGCTCTCCATTTGCATCACAAACCATCGCACCTTTGATTATCATTACGCGCCCTTTTAAAAATTAATTTGGAAATTATGGCAAATTTAAGCTAAAAAATAATTTTAAGATTACAAATTCGCTAAACCTTGCATACACTTTCTGCGCAAATTTCTTATCTCTCACTTCGCCTATTGTTCGATGTAAAGATTTGTTTTTGTCATTGCGAGAATGCGTAGCATTCGTGGCAATCTATAATGTAGAATCTGTTTGTAAGGATTCCATTGTTGAATCTAATTTTTTGCTTGATTATGGATTGCTTCGTCATTTCACTCCTCGCAATGACGCGGTGGTAGCACCTTGGTTTGCAAGATTATAGATTGTTTTAGCTATGCCTCGCAATGACACCTAATCCAACTCCTCACACATTCTTTCAAATTCTTGATAATATTTCCAAGATTCTACAATGTCAGGACGCACAGATTTAATATAAGCCAAATGCTCATCTAAAACTTGTTTGAATTGTATTCTTAAATCTTTATGCTCTTTAAAATATTCTAACACTTGAGATTCTGTAATTTTCTTTTTGTCCTCTATTTCTTTTTGTTGTTGCAATCTTGGAATGAATTTCAAAAGATAATCTTTGACTTCCTGCAAGGTTTTGGAGTCCCGCTTTAAAATCTCCCAATCCTTTGAAGCAATACACACAATAATACCATCGTAAAAATATGATTGATGAAACAAGTCTTGAGTAATATCCAAGCAATGCTTTATCTCGCGCATTATTGTAGCAGCCACATTGGTTAAATAGATAGTATCCTCTATCCTATGCACACTATCTAGAATATAGAGACTAAGCCTATGCTTTTGTGATTGCACGACAAGCGTTAATGGGAGCAATGCGCCATATTTTGCAATATTTTCCTTAAACTTCTCTCTGTATTTTTCCTTTGGTGCAGGGAATCCTAACTCTTTGGATAACTTTAATATCGTATCAAATGTTTTTTCTCCTACAATTTCAGTCATATCTATAGCAATAGAATCTTGAATATTGATAAGAGCATTTTTAAGTTGCGTATCGTGAAAGCATAAATATCTAAGATTTATCCAAAAACTTATCCTCTCAATATCAGGAGTAACTCCAAGCTTGCCATCATATCTTACAAGATTCTGACATACTTCATTCATATCAGAATGCAATGTGATTCCTCTCTTTGCTTTTCCTAATCTTTTCATTCCCATATAGCTTTTTAGCATACTAATGGGATCTCTTACAAGATTCAATGAAAAACCACAAGAAATGAGGGAATAAAATTTATCTCCATTGGGTTTATCTGTAAGATTAATAAGGGTAAGATGTGAGAATCGTTTTTGTTTGCTTTTTTGTATTATCCTATCAAAATATTCCCCATAAATCTCTCTAACTTCTATATCTGATTCATAATAACATTCAAAGATTCCACAATATCTTAAGAATGTTGCTAAACCCGTGTTTCCACTCCCGTGGCTTCCCCAATACACAAACCCATAATACGGAGGCAATGGCAAATTCAAATCCCAAGCAAGTTCAGGTGGTATGCTCTCATAGCTTAGATTAGGATAAGGTTGTATAGATTCTGCACTTTTACTTTGGGATTGTAGATTTTGAGCTTTACAATCTGTTTCTATACTTTGGCATTTATCATTGCAAGATTCTGCGTTAGTGGAATCGTGGCAATCTATAATCTTATCCATCCTTGATTCTGCAATGGAATCTTTAAAGTATGCAACATTATGGATTGTTTCGTCTCTCACTTGGTTCGTTCCTCGCAATGACAAAGCAGAAAGTTTATTGTCCTTGCAAGATTCTACTTTTGCATTCAATCGCTCTGGATTTAATAAAGGAGGATAAGGGTGATTGGTATTAATATATTTTTCTTTAAATTCTTTAGAGTTAAGCCAAGAGTTTATCTCCTCATAATGTTCAGCAATAAATTCTAAATGTTTTTGCTTGTCTATTATGCAATGGCATTGTATTAGAATTTTATAAATTTTAAATTTATTAGCATTTTTTAGTTTTAAAATCCTAAAAAACATTAAAGTTTTCTGTAAGCATAAGGGAGTATTGTTCTTAATCTTTCTTTTTAGTTTTTTGCATCTATAAGCTAAAGCCCATTTCAAACCAAATCTGTGATAAATTTTAGAACCTCTACCCATTTGAGAATCCTTGATTCTTAAGTAAAGATTGTTGGAGATTGATTTTAAGCTTTTGGATTATAAAGAGAGAGAAATATTTAAACTTAAAGAGAAAGAAAGAGAGATAAACAAAAAGATTAAAGGGTGTTTCATATAAAAAGAGGGAATAAATTAAGAGAGAATGCCCCCCCCCCGCAGAATTATATTAAACATTGCAACTCCTTATTGCCATAAATTTAAGAGGCATTCTCAAAGTGAAGTCTTTTTAAAATACCCTACCACGCGCCCTATAATTTCAAAGTTTGAGCCGTCTAATTCTATTGAGTCGTAGGCTTTATTATCGCTAAGCAGCTTCAATTTTGGGAGTTTTTGGAGGCGTTTAACATAGAGTTCGTCCTCAATCCTAGCCACGCAAATTTCTCCCTCTTTTACATTGCCTTGTTGTATTACAAGATAGCAGTTTTCAGGCAAAGTAGGAAACATAGAATCTCCACTGCCTATAATAATGGAAAGATTGTTAAAAGAGATAATGCCGAAATATTGACGCAAAAAAGATTTTGGGAAGTTTAGCTGCTCGGCGGTTTCTACTTCATTATATGCCCCACTTCCTGCACTTGCTCTTATATCCTCATAAAATGGAATGGATACAATATCGTCGTTTAAGGTTTGGGGAAAATTTTTGGATTGAGGGACAGATTTTTTTTGATTGGGAGACAATTGGGAGACACTTTTTTTTGATTGGGAGACAATATTGGGAGACAATTGGGAGACAAAATAATCACTATCAACTTTTAGTGCAATAGCAAGTTTTTGTAAGGTATTGTTAGTAGGATTTGTGTTTTCTTTGCTTTCAAGTTTTTTTATATTTTGTATAGATATTCCACTATATTTTGCTAACTCATCTTGTGTGATACCGAGATTATTTCTAGCTGCTTTTATTCTTTCTCTTAAATCCATAAACAAACCTTTACAAGTCTATTAAAATAGACTATAATTACATTACTTTTAAGGCATTTTATCATAAAAAAGATAAAAAATCTTAAAGACGGCTTGGGTGGGCGGGAAGAATATCACTCTTTGGAGCTTTGAAATGCAAATTTTGAAGTGTAAAAAGGTGGTTGTAAGGCTCAAAGTTTGGAAGTTTAAAATCACTTTCAAACTAGAGCTACTATAACTACTTTCTCCACTCCTTTGTGGAGTGGTTAAGTAGTATTATAACACAAAAAGGCGGCAAATGACTAACGAAATTATGCAAAAGGCAGTTTCTGGGCTTAGGTATATTATAGATGGTGAAGAATTTGAGGGGAAAAAGGAAATTATGACAATAGTATTAATGTGTATTGAGGGGCATATTTGCCCGGAAGTAAATGTGCAAGGATTTTTTAAAAAGTCCATTGCAGAAAGAAAGCCCGTTGCAGAATTAGGCAAAACAGAACCTGAGATTATTGGAAGGGCAAATTATGAAAAAAAAGATTAGTAAAATTACCGAGCAAATGGTTAAAAAAGGCTTTAAACTACGCACTTGGGCTAAGTCAAAAGGGCTTCAGGAAAAAGATTATTTTCTATTGCTTGATATGTCTAATGGAAAAAATAAGGGTGTAAGGGGCAGGTCTAAAGAATTAAGGGAAATGCTAGAAAAAGACGGATTTAAGGTCGCGTAATGGAAAATGAAAAAAGAATAGCTGGTTTTGTAGTTGTTTATTTAAATGAATTTGGGGAAGATGATGTCATCTTTTGCGATAGCTTGGAAGAAGCGCAAAAATGCTCTGAACAGATAGAAGAACAAGGTTATCCAACTAAAATATTTAAAGAAGTGGTGTAAAATGGGACAATGGATAAGTAGTAAAGAGTTTGCGAAATCTTTTAACACAAATAAAAAGAGCCTAGAAAAAGCTTGTTTTAGAGCTAATCAGAGAGGCAAAAAAATTTGTTCTATAAAGTCTATTATAATAAACTTTAATTATGCGAGAGGTATCGGTGGCAATGCAGGTAAAATCCTCCAAATCTGGAACACCCCCTTATCCCCAAAGCAAGTAGAAGCCCTAGAGAAAGGCTACCCTGTGAAATATGTGCTAGAGGAAATGGGTGAGGCAGTGGAGTGCGCAAAGGTAGATAAGGTTATGGATTGCCACAGCCCTAAAGGGCTTCGCAATGACGAAGTGGGAAGCCCTCGCAATAACAAAGCAACACAACCTAATGTTATGGAATCTAAGGATTCTAAAACATTGGATTGTAAAGGAAACAACAATGAAAAAACTTCTCAAAACATTCAAGGAGAAACTCTACACACTAGAGGGCGCAATAATGCTAATGAGTGTGCTAGTAGGGCTACTAGCAGCAGCGATTCCACTCTTTATCGGAATGATTTATCTAATGGTGGGGTAGTGGAATCCTCTGTATGCAAGAGTATAGATTGCCACGAAACACTGCGTGTTTCTCGCAATGACGAAAGGGTAGAATCTCGCAATGACGAAGGGACAAAACACAATGACGCAACTACTTGGCACAATCTCACCTCTTCTCAAAAAGCCCAAGCCAAACAGAGAGAAAAAATCCTACTAGACTATGAAAGCGCAAAGGCTTCAGGAATCAGAGTTGCAGACTTTTTGACACTTAAAAATAGTGAGGATTCTACACTAAAACTCACACAAGGAAAGCTTTTTGATTGGGTTAGAAAGTATAAGGCACAAGGCTTAAGCGCACTAAGTGATAAAAGAGGCATTGCAAAGAGTGGCACAACCTCATTGCCGCAATGGGTGCAAGAGGAAGCCATAAAAATGTGGAGAGCAATGGGGAGCGAGTATGTGAATCGTATGCAGATATGGAGAGAGTTGCATATCCTCGCGCATTTGTATGTAAAGGGCTACTCTTTTGAGAAGTTTTTAAAATGCGAAGTTGAGCCTTTATTCTCTCTTAATACACTCAATCGTTTTTTAGACACCTATTTCAAAACAAACTCCTTAGAATACACACTGATTACAAGGGGCGCGGATAAAACAGATAGCTATAAAGAACCCGCCTATGGAATGCAGAGGGATTTATATACCTTACCCAATCAACTATGGCAAATTGACTCTTCTCCGCTTGATGCGATTGTGCTAGACAAAGACGGAAAGCAAATACGCCCAAGTATTTTGTCTATTGTAGATGTTTATAGCGGTAGAAGTGTGGCTTATCTTAGTGAGACTTCCGATTCTATTGCAGTCGTTAGGCTAATGTGGAAAGCCTTTGAAAGTATGGGTAAGCCCCAAGCGATTCAGTTTGATAATGGCAAAGACTATTTGAGTAAGCAAGTGCAAGGGCTTGTAGATGGTCTTAATATCAAATCTGTGCGAAGTGCTGCCTATAAGGGCAAAGCAAAGGCAGTCGTAGAGCGACGATTCCGCACGATTCAAGGAAGTTATATCACCGCGCTTAGCAGTTATATCGGCAGAAACCCAAGCGAGAGAAGTGCGAGAGAGCAACAAATACCTAAAAGAGAAAGAAAAAGCAAGGACGCATTAGGCAATCCGCTAAAGACACAGCAGAAGCATATCCCAACCTTTGAAGCTGCACAATTCTTGCTAGATGAGGCGGTGGAGTTTTGGAATATTGATAGAGTTTCACGCCACTGGAGTAAGGCGCAAGGCAAATCACCTATGGATTTATGGAGTGAAGCAAACTTTGAAAGGGTTAATGTGCCTTACGCGCAATTCCTACTCTACGCAACTGCGCCTGTGTCAAGAAAGATGGGCAAACAAAGAATAGAGATGAAGCCTTATAGCTTCAAACCCACAACCTATATTGAGTCTAAAACTGAAGTGCTTGTATGCGTCAATATCAATGCAAGTAATGAAGCCTTTGTTTTTACGCCAAAGGGAGAGTTTATCTGCAAGGCTTATGATGAGAACGCAAATCCGCTCACACAAGAGCAGCTTAAAACAATCGGCAAAGAATACAAGGTTGCCATTAAGCGCGTAAGAGAGCTACAAAAAGACGCGAAACACTCAAGTTTCATAAGAATGAATGCAAGACAAGAAGCGGAGAACTTGAAGCGCAAGAAAGATGTCACACTGCTTAAGGGTGTGGGAGAGGATGGAAAGCCTATCAACAATGCAAAAACCCTAAAAACTCAAGTAAGAGAAGCTATTAACAACGCCCAAATTGAGCAACATAAAGACAACTGGGAACCAAATAAACCACTTGATGTAAAACCTACCAAAGAGGACAATGTGGAAAAATGGGACTTACTGCAAAAGCTGGCGCAGTAGGTGGTTAAAGGTCTTTTAAAGGGTTTTTAAAAACTCTTTAAAAGGCTTTTAAAGCCTAAATTTACCCTCTCCAAGCAAAGAAAATTTGCTTGAAAAAAGGATACTTAAATGAGAGAACAAATTATAGCATACATTGAAACTCAAAGAGAAGAGGATAAAAACTTTTCTCAAGGCAAGCTAGAGCAGAAGCTCGGGATTAAAAAGACTTATCTTAGTCAATACCTTAACAACCCTGACTTCAAATACGCCGCAGGTGTGGAGGAAAAGTTTGCAATTTTTCTTAAAGAAAACAAGGAAAAAGAGGAAGTTAAGGCGCAAATTAAGGGATTAAACAGCCTAGACTTTATAGAAACTTGTGATGTTAAAAGGATTGTATCAAGAATCGTGCTAGCAAGTATGCAAGGAGATAGAATCTCGGTTATCTTAGGGGCTAGCGGCACAGGTAAAACACGAATCGTAAAAGAGTATTGCAAGAATCACCTAGAGGCGATTCTAATAGAAGCCACTCCCGATATGAACGCTAAAGATATTCTAAAAAAACTTTGTGAAGAGTTGAATTTAGGGGATTTCAAAAGCAATCACGCAGGGGTTGTGAAAGTTGCTACTGCTTTAAAACAGAATGGAAAGTATGTGATTGTTGATGAAGCAGAACACCTCAAATGGAGGGTGTTAGAGACTTTGCGTCGCGTAATGGACTTTAGCAAACAGCCGCTTATTCTAGTAGGCACACACTGGTTAGCAGATTCCATTAGCAGTGGCAGACTTGGAAGCAAGAAAGAACAAGAGTTAGCACAGCTAAGAAATCGCTGCTTGGGACGTTATGAATTACGCGGTTTGCAAAAAGAGGAATACATTGAAATTTGCAAAGTGAGCGGAATCCCCACAAATTGCGCTTGGAAACTTTGGGAATTAGGTGGTGGGAACTTTAGACAAAGTGAAGGGGTTATTAGACTCACCCTTGCTAGAGTTTCCCTAAGTGGCAAAGAGAGTGCAACCTTAGAGGATTTGGAAGCCACAAAGGCGATGATGTATTTGTAAGGGAAAGAATGACTTTTAAAGAGATTGGGAGAGTGCTAGGAGTTAGCCCACAAAGAGCAGAGAAAATTTATCAAAGAGCTTTAAGGAAACTCTCCTCTCCAAAGAATCTTAAAAAATGGCAAGAGATATTAGACACGATCAAAGAGATAGAAAAAGAAAAAGCTAAAGGTGATTCCAACACTTTAGATTTTAAAGTCTAAAGTGTTGGGGACACAAACCCAAATTTCAAAACAAGGAGCAACAATGGAAAAAGAAATTGTTTGCAGTAGCGCAATGTTGCAAGGTCGCAAATGCGATTACTCAAAGCGGTTTTTCTATATTCGCGGCGGTTACATTTTTTCAAAGAAAACAGACAAAATCGTGGATATTCTAGCTAGGAGTGCCGTATATGGTGGAAATTAAGAGATTTTGCTACATCTCCTCACCCCTACAAGCAGTGCAGGAAAAGGTTGTGAATACTTCCAATGCAAAATCCATTAATAGCGCGTATTCTATTATCAAACACCTTGCAGTTGCAGGAATGGAAAAGGCTAAGGCAATGGGTTGCATTGCAGTGAGTGGAGTTTTAGCAATTGACGCAGCTATGGACATTTACAATCCTGTTTGGAATACAGAAAAAGAGGCGGATGCGAATAATATCAAAAAACATTTGATTGAAAGTGCAGAATTTGTGCTTGTGGTTTCTTGGAATGGAGAGGCTCACCCCAAAGAAGTCTTAGAAGACGTAGCTTATGGGAAAGAACTCGGGAAAGAGATTGTGTATGGGGTTTAAAATGCAAGGATACAAAGACTTAATCACAATCTTACGCAAAGGAAAAGACTTTGAACTCTTAGAGCCTTTTCGCTTTTATTTTCAAAAAGAGAGATTGGCGCACTTCGCTTATGGTTTGAATGATTTTATCGGATATTCCTCTTTAAATGGAACACCCTTTATTCAGATTCCAAAGGGTTTTAAAACAGATTTCGGCAGTGTGCCACAAATTTTTCAAAGCTTGATTTCACCTGTAGGAAAGCCTACTAAAGCATTCGTGTTGCACGATTATCTTTGTGCTAGGGCAAACGCGGGAGAGCTCACACGCAAAGTAGCAGATAGAGTGTTTTTAGAAGCAATGAGGGTTTTAGGTGTAGGGAGAGTAAAGCGCGTAAGTATTTACCTAAGCGTCCGTGTTTATGCACTCACAAAGAGCCTTTTAAACCTATAAGGGCACACAATGGCTTTAAAAATCATCAAAAAGGCAAAGGTAAAAATGGCGGTGGCTACAAGATATGGATTTGTAGCTTGGGATTATCAATTTAAAATTTGGTTGAAAGGAGAATAAATGGAAATCAATAATTATGAAAATGTGAATGAGGCACTAAAGAGAATCGCAGAATTAAGCGTGGGGATTGAAAGAATCAATGGAGAAGTAACCCTAGAGTGCAACAGAATCAAGGAATCAAGAAGTAGCGAAATTGACAAACTCTCTAATGAGAAAAAGTATTTAGAGCAGTGTATCACAAGCTTTTGTGAGGAGAATAAAGCAGACTTTGCAGAAAAAAGAAGCAAGGATTTTACCTTCGGCACGATTGGTTATCGCCTTGTGAAGTCTGTCTCACTGCCTAGAGTAAGAGAGAAAATAGACAAACTCCTCTTAGCCCTTAAGAGCTATGGTTGTTCTGATTGTATCAAATATGAGGAGAGTATTGACAAAGACGCAGTGTGTGAGCTAGAGGATTCTACACTTGTAAAGCTAGGGCTTAAAAGAGTAATTAAAGATAATTTTAGAATCGTGCCTAAGATTGAAAGCTTGGAGAATGCGCAATGAAACTAAAGGCATTATCCCTTGCTTTAGCACAAACACTTTTGCCTACTTTCTCTAAAGAGCAAACACAAACTAAGAGAGGCAACCCCACAAAGAGCCAAACAAGCACGATTAGCAAAAAAGAAAGAAAGAGACGCACAAAGCATAAAAAGGTAACCAAGAAACAAAAAGCAAAAGGCAAGAAATAATCTTGCCTTACCTTGCAAGAAGTCTTTGTTTTAAGGCTTCTTGGAGGGTAATCCCTCAATGCAAAGCATTTTAAAAGCTCACAAGCAAGAGTAGGAAACCTAGCTTTGATAAACAAAGCTTTCCTAATTGCCTGTTCGCTCTTAAAAACACTTTGCATTCATTTCAACACAAAGGATAAAATAAATGGGAAAAATTAGAATTAAAGACAAAGAGCATTTAGAGCAGATTTTTAAACAATTTGCAGAGAATGAGGAAGAGGAATTTTCTCTTGATTTGATTGTGGAGTGCAATTCAGAATTAAGCCTTAAAGATTTAATAGAGACTTGCGAAGTCATTGGCTATGAGAATTTGCTTTTAGAGGATAGCTTTGTAGAGAATCCACGAAGTCATTGCGATACTTTTTACATTGACTTAATCGGCATTAAGGGCTTTAGGTTTGGATTAGGAGTTGAATCGGTATGGTTTTTTGGAGGCAAAAACCCTGATGAATTAAGCTTTGAGAATGATGGAACACTAAGGGTTTGGTTTGACTAAAGCTTGAATAGAGCCTACCACTTTGGTAGGCTTGATTGAAGTTTTACAAAAATAAGAGTTATTAGGAGGTGAAAAATGATGAAATTAAGCACAGAATTAAAAGTAAATGTAGATTCTGAAATACCTAACACTAAATATGAAAAGGTGGCAAATAGAATATCCAGTAACATTAAAGAATATCATAAGCTTGCTGATGAGATTGTGCAGGACACAATGCGTTTAAAAGAGCTGGGTTATGTATGGTATTTAAGTGATGATGTAGCTAAAACAATAGAAATAAAAAAGATTTAGGAGTAAAAATGAAACTCAAAGACATTGATTTTAGGGTGTGGGACATTTCAAAAAAAGTATTTTACAACGATTTAGGATTTTCAATACTGCCAAGCTCAAGCTGTAGCAAGACCTTTAGAATGGACTTAGCGATTACCTTTGCTAAGAATCTTGAATCTGCTTGTATGCTTATTAGCAATTATGAGGTTGATTTTTATACAGGTTTTAGGGATAGAAATGACAAAAAGATTTATGAGGGTGATATTGTGGCGCATTATGCCGAAGGAGGAGGCATTGAATATTATTCAAAAGTTGTTTTCAACCAAGAAAAAGGCGCATTTGAATTTGTTTGTATAGAACACCCAATCACTACAACTTTTGATGAATTAGCAAATCCTGATATTGGAGTGGTGGGTAATATCCACGAAAATAAAGATTTATAAAATGGAATCCAATGTGTGGGCAGGGATTGAAAAGCGCAAGGCTTTAAGAGAATTAGTCTTGGATAGTATTCCTGCGCGTTTAGCTCCTTTAGTTACTTGTGTGGCTTTGAGAGAGAATGGAAGCAATGCTGCTTGTGTCATTGTCTTTAAACATAATCTCGCCTTAGCAGAATGGAATTGCACACAATCCCAAACACTAGAGAAAATGCGCGAACTCTATAAAGAGCGCAATTTAAAACAAGTCGTGGTGTTTAATGCTGTAAAAGCAGAGGTAGAGTTTAAGCCGATTCAAAAAGAGAATACAAAGCAAGAAATTTTAGCGTTCAAAGAGCAATCTAGTGGAAACTTCACAATCCATTGTCAAGATGAAAGTATGCGTAAAATCTTTTTAAAGATTCAAGAAAGCATAAAAAACAACCTAGCAAGAGAAATGGAGGAGAGATGAATAATACAAAGTTTTTAAAGAATCATCTTATTAAAGTGATTCATACACTAAAAAGTGGGAATGGCATTAGCGAGGAATGTTATCGTGGAATCCTAAGTGATATGTTTGGAGTGGAGAGCTGTAAAGAGCTAGACGAAAAAGGGCTTTACCAATTAGCGCAGAGATTTGGTTATGCCGTGCCTCTAAATGTGCTTTTAAAATCCGAGTTTTGCAAGAGCGGTAAAGCCACAAAAGCACAAATTGCTACAATAAAAGGCTTGTATTTCAAGGTTGCAGAAGTGAAAAATGAGCTAGGATTAAGAAATTTCATTGATAGAATCATTGGCAGACGCCCTTTATATTTGAATAATTTAGAGATTAAAGAGGCACAAAAGGTCATTATTGCGCTAAAGGAATGGCAAAGAAGCAAAAAGGGGGATAAAAATTGATTTAAATTTGTTAAAATTCCATTAGTAAGGAGTTTTAATGGAATCCCCAATCACCAATTCAGATATTTTCTTTCATCTTTACGAGCAAATCAAAGGTGGTGCAACTCTCAAGCAAGTTTTGCAGGATTTTGGTGGGGCAAATATTTATATTCCAAGTTATAAGAGTGTGCAAAGAGATGAGGATATTTGGGAGGATTATCAAAATCTTTCAAACAAGCATTTTCCTAAAAAGCATATTATGCTAAGTCTCCAACAAAAATATGATTTGAGCGAACAACACCTCTATAAGATTCTTAAAGGCAAGAGACAGCCGAGTTTGTTTTAAATCCTTAATCATTTCAAAAGTTTAAGTATTTTTTAATGAATATTGTAGCGTTTAATAAAATATTTAAGAAAGATTTACCTCAAAATCCCACTTATTTTCATCGCAAAATCTTTTTTAGAGCTTTTTGGTTTATTTCTTTATGATATACTTTCAAACCTAGTAGAATTTACAAAATAATAATATTACTTAGAGGAAAATGGAGATGAAAGCGTTAGAAGTTGCAAAGCACATTATAAACTATTGTATCGGCATTAACAAACCAGTTAGCAACCTCCAATTACAAAAAATGTTATACTTTTTGGATATTTTTTATCTAGTAAATAAAAAAGGAAGGCTCATTACTGATAAAGATTTTCAGGCGTGGCAATATGGACCTGTTATCCCAGAAGTATATCAGAACTATGCTTTCAATGCTGCTTACCCCATCAACATTCGCCAAGATATTAAAGAAGAATTTCCCGATGATTATAGCGGTTATTTATACGCCTTTATTCATAAGCTTGCCAAAATGAAACCTTGGGATTTGGTGGATTTAAGTCACGAACCAAATCAACCATGGTCTAAAGCTTATATAGAAGGGAAAAAAGAAACTATTAGCACTGAATTAATGGAAGAATATGCAAAACAGCAAAGATAAAGAATTTTTCAGCCAGCAAGGACTCAATCTAAAGTCATTACGATCTGTCAATGAGACAGAAGGTGAAAAATTTAAAAATATATTAGAAAATATTGCAAAGCCAGAACAAAATATTAAAGATAACATAGAAAAATTAAAAGATTTTTATAAAGACGATAAAAGACATAGTTATGCTATTATCTCTGAATATTCATTTGGCAAAGAGGTTGAAGAGCTCAATGTTTTGGCGGAAAATATAAGCAGCATTTATCGTTATTCGCTAGAAAACGAACAAGAAATTTCGCCTAAAATTTATAAGCTATTTGATCACATTAATTTGGAAATTGTCAGAAAGCAGAGCTTTGAAAAATTTAAACAAAAAACTAGAGAACTAGCAGACTCCACCAAAGAGGAAGTTATGGAAAAAATCATAGAAGCTAAAAATTTAGCAGAATCTGCCAAACAAGAAACTCAAAGTATGACAAAAAACTATATCACAATTTTAGGTATTTTTTCTTCTGTTATTTTAGCTTTTGTTGCAGGGCTAACTTTCACCAATTCAGTTTTAGCAAACATAGATAAAACTAGCATTTATCGACTTTGTTTTGTTGTTTGTCTTATTGGATTATTTATTACAAATATTTTGCATTACTTATTTAATTTTATAAGGGATATTAATAGAAAAGAATCAGAAAATACAAAAAATGCACTTTTCAATTGGTCTAATCCTATTACAAGATTTAACACTACCATTATTGTTATTATGATTGCAATTGGTGTTGTTTGGTTTTATTTTGGCAAAAAAACTTCTGACATTAATGATTCCATTAAAATTTTAATGGAAGTCAAACAGCTAGATAACAACCAAATTAGTCACAATGATTAATCTTTTGAAACAAATAAATTCCTAATATTTTCATTAATTTTGCTTTTTATTTCTTAACTTGCAACACCACAGCACACACTAAGCTGTGGAGAGTTAATGTTCTATCAATCAAAAAAAGGAGACGCAATGATTTTAGAAATCATACACAAAGAAGCAAAAGTCTTTTTATCTTTAACAATTAATCAGCATTCAGAAATTGGATTTCTAGCAAATCAAGAAAGCATTAAAATTGCTTGCAATAATCTTGAATGCGAGATTAAAGTTAAGGAAAGCTTTAATGTTTTAGTTAATGCAGTTTGTAGAGCAAGAGAAAGAATTGATGAGGCTTTAGAGAATAAAGATATTTCTTTGGTGATTGATTTGAAACAAATCATTGATGATGTGATTCAAGAGTTTAAGGATTAATTCTTAATATTAAGCCATAGCTTCATTTGTAAGCTGTGCTTTCTCTTTTACCACATTTAATTTTTCTTTTTTAATTAAAAAGGAGCAGTTTAATTTGTGCCAATTTCTGCATTCCTAAGATAATAAAGCAATGATAATTTTACAGAAAGTTACAATTTAAAATTATTATAATCTTAAATTTTATACAATTTCAGCCATTTTTTACTGAAAAATTGAAAGAATACAAATAAAAATTAAAAAACTAAAAATTTATAAAATACAAAAAAATAATTATCCTTTATTGTGAATATCAGTTTTGATAGAAATATACATCAAAAGGAAATGCAATGGCGCGTGATGTGGAAAAGATGAGAAAAGATTTATCTGAGATCAAAAAAGAAGTAGATAGTGCGTTTGACAAAGTTTTTAGTGGTAATGCGCGCGTGAATGATGGGTACACAGATAATTGTTGTTCCAAAGACACATTAGATTATTACACCAAGCTATACGAATGCAATCCTGAAGCCATCAAGCAAATGGAAGAGAAAAAGAATCGGTTAAAGATGGATGATATAGATAGTGCTTGTGATTATGCAAGGGGCGTTATTGATGAAATCTGAATTGATTACTGATGTTATTAATATAGAACCCAACAGAAAGGTAGTGAGTTCTATCGTATATGAATTTCATAACATTTGTGAATCTTATGATGTGATTATCCCTGCAGAATATAGAAAAGACTGCATTGACGACATTATTGCATTTTATGAAAAATATTTAAAAACACACAAACAAAAGCTATTAAGCATTGATTATTACAAGATTGTATCTTGGTATGCGGTATTTGTGGCAGTTAAAATGTTTAATTTCTACCAACAAAAAGGATTAAAAAACGATAGTTGGATTAAAGTGATTGGATTTGCTGTTGGCTGTATGATTGATGAGTTGAAATTCAGAGAAAAAAGAATGATTGAAGACGCATATAAAAAGAAAATTATTGCAATGGTTGCTTGTGAAATTAAAGGCAATAGCGATTTTGGTATTGGTAAAAATGGTCTTTATATGCTTATGCTGACTGCTAGAAAAGTAAAGGCTGTATCAGAATAATCATTCCAACACCTTTTTCAAATAATCCACCACTTCACTTTCTAGTCTCTCCCCTAAATCCTTTGGAATCTCTCCATTTTTATTAATCGGCATAAAAGGACGTGCGGGAATGTTTGCCTTTTTGCCTCTCCCCGCTTTTCCTCCAAATTGATGAATGGCAGCATATTGTTTATTCGTGCCTACTTGTGCGCTAGAACCTGTAACTTTTTGTGTGAAAGATTGGCTTAAAAGCCCACTTTTGATTAGAATCTTATTGCCTTTTTTCTTTTGTAAGGTTTTAGGTGCGTTAGGTTTCCATTTCTCTCTAAAGGGCGAGGCTTGTTTGTCAAAGGATTCCTCTGTAACATTTTGTAAAGTATTTGCAACTCTCCTTAGAAGTGGTGTTTTATTCTCTAATGCCTTGCTTAGTTTCTCTAGTTTGCCTTGTAGCTCCTCAATGCTAAGGGTGATTTCTGCCATAATCCTACCTACAAAAACAAACCATATCCTCTGTGTAGGCTGAAGTAAAATCCATTGTGGAATTTCTTTTAAATTGTGCTTCCAATTCTACACAAGTTACATTAGGTTTTAAAGTCGTATTCAAACAGCCTAATTCTTTAGCCTTTGCTTCCATTTGTTTGCATTTCTCCCACTCTTTGGGGTAGAATTTAAAAAGATTAAAAAGGGATTTTTTGCTTTGTTTGGGACAACAAAAACAACCTGTCCTCTCAAAGTGTTGATAAAGAGGATTTGCGATTCCCCTTTCTCTTAAGAATCGTTCAATTTCTCCTTCATTCCATTGCCACTGGTGCAAAGGATATTCTGTAATTCCATAATCCAAACTAGAAGTTCTCCCATTCTCCACTTCATTATAGGTATAACCAATAAGAATCGTGTTTTTAAAAGCATTGGGGCTTTTGCTTTTGACAAATTCTCTTGTGGGTTTTGCCTTTAACTCCCTTGTGCAATAATCCATTCCAATAGTTTTTGGAAGCCCACGCAATTTGCCTTGATTCTCCCCCCTTGTGATAGGGTAAGTAAAAGCCCATTTTGCGAAAATATCCTCCTTACTTCTTAGTCTTGTAAGCCTTTGATTAAATTTTTCTAACAAATAGGATTCTAACTTGTCTATATATTCAAGCATTTGGGGAAACTCATAATGTGTATCACAAAAGACAATATAATCAATCTTGCCTCCTAATTCTAAATACCTCACTACCATTGCAGTAGAATCTCTCCCACCACTAAGATTTGCAAAAGTCATTCTTTGCCTTTAGTCTTGAGATTCTTTATAGCGTATTGCATTTTTTACTCCTTTGTGGTAGAATTATTTTATAAAGGTTTTACCTATCGTGGTGTATAATCCACCCCTTGTCTAGCCCAAAACAAGCTAATGGGAAAAAGTAACGATATTGCCGTAGGACTTTATCACCTTTTGCAGAGCTTGGGCGGCTCAATATTTGATTGTTTCATTGCTCTTTACTAAACTCACAAGGAATATTTCTTCTTTATTTTGTGTTACTTTAAATACTGCTTTGTAATAACTTCCAAACCTACTAAAATAAACAATATGATTCTCTCCGCTTTCTTTTACCTTATACACATTGGTATCTCTGATTAAAAAAGGCAAGAAAGAATAATCCAATTCCTCTACATTGGTATGATGTGTATGTGTTCTTAATGTCCAACCGCTCAAATAAATTTCTTTTGCTTTTGTTTTGAGTAAATCTTTAAGCGTTTGTGTGGTTTTAGCAAGAGGAATAAATTTCCTATCTACCTCGCCATTTAAGTTTTCTTGTTCAAGATTCTTAATGGCTTGATAATTTTGCTTGACTTGTGCAATATCCTCTTTTGTAGCCTGTAAGGATTCCACAAACGCCCTCTTATTGCTATCCTTAGCAAACTTTTTAAGTTTAGAATCTAAAATGGTATTTAGGCTATTATCTTTCTCTAGCCCTCTCTTATCATAGCTCCAATCTTTACTTGCAATAGGCAATGGAGGTGTTTGTGAAATACTAAAGCCTTGCCTTTCACATTCTGCTTTGCTATACGCCCTCACCACACATCTACAATTCCAACCATTTGGGGGATAATTTGTTTCCCAAAACTTATCATCTCTATGGAGTGTGATTCCGTGCATTCTAAGATGAGAGGGACGCGTTAAGCCATCTTGCAGGGCAATATACCTTAAGTAAATCTCCCCTTCTAGCGCATATTGTGCTTTGGCTCTACCTTGAGCGTTTGCGGTGCGCATATTGGTGTTATAGATTCTTTGTAGTCTTGTGTTATTGACATTGATTGTCTTTATCTCTCCTGTTTTCTCGTTCCTAACTTCTACTTTGCCCAACCAACCCTTTTTAGCTAGTGTGGGTTTAATTTCCTTTTTCCAAACTTCAAAGCTTTTTCCTTCCTTTTGTGCTTTAATTAAAGAGTCTTGTATATCACTGAGTAAATCTAGCTTGGTTACTTTTGCAATCGTAAATGCCTTTAAGTGTGCTGCGTGCATTAATTCATCATAATCAAAGTGAAGTTCAGGTTTCTTTGCTCTTAAAAACTCTATGTTCTGCTTTGGAGGGAGATTGAAGTGAAAGCTAACCATTACTTGCCCCATAGATTTGTGCGTTCATTATTGCCTCTGCCAAGAGTGCTTCTGCCATTTCTAATTCCTCGCCTTGTAAAGATTTTTCTAGTATCTCTAAGGCTTCCTCAAAGCTCTTAGCATTTTGCAAGAGTGAATCTATATCAAAATCTTTTATTTTAAGATTCTCGGTAAAATTATCTATCGCATCAAAGGTGAGATTTTTATTCAAAGGGATTTTAAAAGGGATTAAATTATCCTTTAAAGAGTTTTTAACAAGCTTAGAATCCTTATTATTCTCTCCCTCTTTCTTTGTGGAATCCTTAGGGTTTGGTTCTGTTAGGGGTGTAGTCTTTAGATTATAGGTTTTCTCTATATATTCTTGTGTGGGCTGATAACCCATTTCATAAATGATTTTATCCCTTGTGGCAAGTTCGTTTTTAGGTTCGTCTTCATTAAAGAGTAAAAAGGTAATTTCCTCACTGATTCCATTGAGGGCTTTAAAATAACTAATCACACGATTACAAACATAGCAAAGAATCCTCTCATCACTTAGGGCAATCTCGCTTCTAATTGCATTATGTGCCTGTGCTGCGGCAAGACTTCCCCCTGTTACTTCGCCTGTGAGATTGCCACCTAAAATAAAGCGGTTGATTTGGGAGTCGCAATAATTGATTAAATTCTTAAAATCACTTTTTGCGCTGGGTTGGATTAATTCTATTTCCTCATCTTTGTCAATTACCGCCGTGCTACCATTAAGCATATTAGAAACTTCAAGGGCAAGAGTGTTTGGGTCATCTTGTGTTTTTGCCACAGCCCACGGCTCTCCAAATCTCTCTAAGAATCGTATCCAAAAGTCTAGCCCTGCATTCTTAACATTGACGCTAAAATATAAATGCCGCAATGCGGATTCTCCATAGGGAGCGCGGAAGCTTTGGTTATAGATTCCATAGACAACCTTAAAAGGAGGAATCTCCTCTTCTAATCCATTACCTAAAAATATGAGTTTGCCCTCATTGTCAAACTTAAACTCTTGAAAATCTCTCCCTACTAAGCTTGGCACAAACAGCCCTTGCTTTCTCTCCCAATTGATTTCAAAGACATTGATTCCGTACAGATAAGTTTCAAGAATCTGTGAGAGGATAGAAGCGTGGAAGACGCCTTTTAGAATCTCTTTGTATTTTTCGTTCTTTGTAGAGATGATGACTTCTTTTTTCTCAATATGTGCCTTTCTTGAGATATTGCATTGGCTTACGATTAAATCCCCCATAATCATTGTAATGTCTTTTTTGCTTAGGGGCTTTTGGTAAGGGGTATTGAGTAATTCTGCAATCAAGGTGTTTTGTAATAAATGTTCTTTCATAGTCTAAAACTCCTTTTGGGTTTTAAAAATGTGTAATCCATTACTCTTTGCTTTTTCTTTTTGAATTTTAAAAGGGAGTATGCACCTTCTAAGGCGTCTGGCAAGTCGTCATTCTTGCCATCAGGGAATTGCTCTAGTTGCTCTAAAAGTAAGGTTTGGTTGCGGTGGAATAGAATCTCCCCGTCCTCAATAGGAATCTCTAGCCTTTCAATACGCAATTCTTTGTTTTCTGTGTTGGTAATGGCTTTAATATGGATATTTAAACCCTTGTTTTGCGCTTCTTTTTTAATATAGTCCTTTAAGAAATCTCCTCCAAAGTTTGCTTCTAAGGCTGCCTTGTTGGGGTTGTATTGTTTGTAGAGTGCAATGAATTTTTTTGCAATTTCCCTTGTTTTAAAGATTCCACCGATTGCCTCACACACATAGGCTTTGCCCCTGCGGGGTTTGATACAATCGGATATGGACGAAACATTGAAGCAAACCCCTTAAGCGCAGAGGAAAAGGCAAAGCTAGAGAATGGCAAGGTGAGTAAAGAGGTGGCGCAAGAGTGGCTAGAGCAAGAATTAAGCCGCTGCTATGATAGTTGCGATAAGGCGTTTTCTTGGTTTAAGGATTTAGATACCAAACGCGCAGGAGCGATTGTGGATATGGCTTACAATATGGGCTTAGGCACTTTAAAGACTTTTAAAAACTCTCTTGCGTTAATGGAAGCAAAAGATTATGTCAAAGCCGCAGAGAATTTCAGAAAGTCGCGCTGGTATGCACAAGTCAAAAGGCGCGGTGTGCGTATCACAGAGATTATTGAGCGGGGGGCTTAAGCGGAATCAATGGACACTCTATTAAAGCTCTTTGTCGGTAGTGGGGGTGGAATCTCTACCACTTTGTATGGTGTGATTGCTTCACTATTTTTTGCGCTCGTTTTTGTAGGTTGGCTTTACAAGGGTGCGCTAGAAGAGATTGCGAACTTGGACGCCGCATTACAAATTGCGCAAGGTAACACAGCAATCTTGCAAGAATCCCTACAAAAACAAAATGAAGCCATAGTGGCTTTAAAAGTGCAAAAGACACAAAAGGATACAAGTGCAGTGGATAAGATTGTGATTCAAGATTCTAGTTGTGAAGCGGAATTAAAAGGTTATAAGGATTTGTTTAAGGAGTTGGGGAGATGAAAAAATTTATTTTATCGGCATTTCTAACCCTTTTTGCGTTAAGTTTTACCGCCTGTGCGACAAAACCCATTGTAAAAATCCAAACTCAAGAAGTGCTAATCCCTATGAAATGTAACTTAGAGTTACCACCCAAACCACAAGAGGACGGAAGCTTTGAATCCCACAAAGCTTTGGCAAAGTATTATTTAGAAGTAGAGCAAATCGCAAAAGATTGCACAAAATGATAAGGATTAAAGAGTGTTTAAAGAGGATTTAAAAGGTGTTTAGTGTGGAAAAGTGAATATGTTTTAAGAACTCACAGACAAGAGTAGGCAACCTAGCTTTTACAAGTAAAAGCTTTCCTAATTGCCTGTTCGCCCTTAAAACATATTCACATTAAGTTTTTCAAAACCTTTTTACCCAATCAAAGGAAATCAATGCAAAATCTAGGAATCTCCATTAAAATCGGCTCGGCTTTAGAATCCAAGGGATTCAATGCAGCACAAAAAGAATTAAGCAAGATTCAAAGCTTGAATCAAAGCGTATTAAAATCCACACTGACGCCTAAAGTCAATCTTTCACCTCTTAATAAGCTTAAGAGTGCATTGAATGGAATCAAAGCACAAGTGGAATCCTTGCGCAATAAGGATTTAGAACTCAAAGTGCAAGGTAAGATTGATAGCTTTAAATCTAGTTTTGTAGAAAAGGCTGCGATTGGTGCAAGTATTGCAATGCCCATAAAAGCCGCGATTGATTTTGAAAGCTCAATGGCTGATGTGAAAAAGGTAGTAGATTTTGATTCCAATGAGGAATTAAACGCCTTTGGTGCAGAGATTCGTAAGCTCTCCCAAACCATTCCGCTACTCCCCACAGAACTAGCTAAAATCACCGCGAGTGGTGGGCAACTTGGAATCGCTAAACAAGACTTAATGGGATTTACTACCCTTGTTGCAAAAATTGGCACTGCCTTTGATATGAGTGCTGACCAAGCAGGGGATACAATGGCAAAGATTATGAATGTCTATGGCTTGGGATTAAAAGAAATGGAGGGACTAGGCGATACGATTAACTATATCTCCGATAATTCTGCCGCAAAGGCAAGTGAAATTACAGAGGTGTTAAATAGAATTGGTGGAACGGCTAAGGTAATGGGATTAAGTGCAGAGAATGCTGCGGCTTTAGGCAGTGCCTTTATCGCAATGGGAAAAGCCCCCGAAGTTGCAGGAACAGCAATCAACTCCTTTTTTACCAAACTCCTAGCTCCCGAGAAACAAAGCGCGAGTTTTAGAAAGGCTTTGGAGGAAATCGGCTTAAGTGCGGAGGAATTAAAAGATTCTATCCAAAACAATCCCCAAAAGGGTATTGAAGAGTTTTTAGAAACCCTTGCAGGAATAGAAAAATCAGAACAAATGGGAATCCTAAGCGATTTATTTGGTGCAGAGTTTGGCGATGATATGGCATTGCTTGTCAGTGGAATAGACAACTATAAAAAAGCAGTGGCTTTGGCAAATGATAAAAACAAAGTGGGTTCTTTGCAAAGAGAGTTTGAAACCCGTGCAGCTACAACAGAGAATGCACTTACACTCCTTAAATCTAGTGTTTTAAATCTTGGAATCACAATCGGCAGCATTCTGTTGCCTCCTTTAAATGCGATTATTGGTATCATCAAGCCCATTATTAATGGCTTTGCCACGCTTTGTGAGACATTCCCTAGAATCTCGGGAGTGGTTGTGGGTGCAGTGGCTGCCTTTGGTTCTTTTATAGTTGCAAGTGCAGGTTTGGGATTCGTGTTGAATCTTGTGCATTTGAATATCTTAAAAGCCTTGCCTTATTTTAGTCTGTTTAAAAGTGCAATCATCGCAAGTGTTGCGTGGCTTAGGGCAAAGAATCTTGGGCTTTTATTGGTGAAAGCGCAACTTGGGGCTACAATGGTTGCTACAAGACTTTATGGAATCGCAACACTAGGACTTGGCAAGGCTTTAGCATTTGGTGGTGCAGCCTTAAAAGTTTTTGGTGGGATTTTATCCTTTGTGGGTAAATCTTTGCTTTTAAATCCTATCTTTTTAATTGGTGCGATTCTTGCTGGGGGAGCGTTTCTCATTTATAAATATTGGAATCCAATCAAAGAATTTTTCTCTGCTTTGTGGGATAAAATCAAGGTGGGTGCAAGTGTTGCGTGGGAGGGGCTAAAGAATGTTTTTAAATATTCACCCTTAGGAATTTTAATTACAAGTTTTAGCAAAGTTTTTAGCTATTTTGGAACTTTTTGGAATCACGCAAAAGGCTTGTTTGTCAATTCTTGGGAATTTTTAAAATCTATTTTTAAATGGACGCCTTTGGGACTTATCATACAAGGCTTTAGTGCAGTTACTGAATATTTCTCCTCACTTTTTGCTACTTGGGTGGGTATGTTTTCAGAAGTCATCAACAAGATTGGGAGTGCTATTTCTAGAGGACTTGGTAAGGCTTTAGCATTTGGTGGTGCAGCCTTAAAAGTTTTTGGTGGGATTTTATCCTTTGTGGGTAAATCTTTGCTTTTAAATCCTATCTTTTTAATTGGTGCGATTCTTGCGGGGGGAGCGTATTTGATTTATAAATATTGGACGCCTATCAAGGAACTTTTCTCTGTCTTGTGGGATAAAATCAAGGTGGGTGCAAGTGTTGCGTGGGAGGGGCTAAAGAATGTTTTTAAATATTCACCCTTAGGAATTTTGATTACAAGTTTTAGCAAGGTTTTTAGTTGTTTTGGAACTTTTTGGAATCACACAAAAGGCTTGTTTGTAAATTCTTGGGAATTTTTAAAATCTATTTTTCAATGGTCGCCTTTGGGGCTTATCGTGCAAGGCTTTAGTGTAGTTACTGAATATTTCTCCTCACTTTTTGCTACTTGGGTGGGTATGTTTTCAGAAGTCATTAACAAGATTGGGAGTGCAATCTCTAGCATTAAAGGATTCTTTGGATTTGGAGAGAAAGAAAGCAGCATAAAAATGCAGGATTCCTTAGCCTTGCAACCTGCACAAATTACCCCGATTGAAATCAAACCCATTCCACAGAATCCAAAGGTACAAGCGCAAAATATCAATGTGGCTTTCACGGGTGGAATCCAAGTACAAACCACCGATGGCAAGATTCCAGAGAACTCTCAACTCCAAAGAGACATTCAAAGGGAAGTGGAAGCGGCGTTAAAAAAGTCTAAAGAGAGTGAGCGGAATCGCACACTAAGTGATATTGATTTTTAAGGGTTTTAAATGGCTTATCTTGCATTGGGAGATTTTAAATTTATCTTACAACAAACGCAACTCAATACAATAGAATCCAATTTGGAGCTAACCTTTAGCGAGATTGCAAGAATTGGGAATAATCCAGCGTATTTTAATAGTGGGAAGTTTAAAGAATCTTTCACATTAGAATTTGATATGTTGTTACAAAAGCAAGAGGTGATAGAGGGATTCTTAGAGGCAGTAAAACAAAAACAACCTTTCTTTATGGTTCTAGGCTATGGCAAGATTATCGGTGAGGTGTTAGTAGAGAGTGTGAATATTAAAAGTGAATCCATAATCCCCAATGGTGCAAGTTTGAAACGCACTTTGCAAATCGCACTTAAGAGGTATTATAAGTGAATCATTTTACACCAGCCTTTAGAATCCTAGCGAATGAGAATGATGTAACCGAACACATTGCTAAGAATCTCATCTCTTTAAGCTTCAAAGATGAAGCGGGGATTGTGAGTGATGAGATTACACTTAGTGTGTATGGGACTTTCAAGCGTCCAAAATACCAAGATAAGTTAAAGCTATGGTTAGGCTATAAGGAGAGTGGGCTTTGGTATTGTGGGAGCTTTGCGGTGCAAAGTAGTGAGAGGACGGAATCTAGCACAACCATTACGGCAACAGGAGTAGATTTTAGCGGGGGATTAAAAAAGAGAAAGAATCGTGCGTGGGAAAAGGTAAGCCTCAAAGAGATTGTAGAGAGAATTGCTAAAGAACACGGCTTAAGTGCAGTTGCTGATTATGGAGAGATTAAGATTGCCTATACAGGACAACACGACATCAGCGATTTAGCATTTTTAAAGAAATTTGCAAAAGACTTTGACGCAGTGTTTAATGTCAAGGATAATCAGATTATCTTTTTAAGGAAAGGCAATGAGGGTAAAAGCACGATTCCTAAAGCTTCCATTAGCCTAAGTGAATGCAGTAGCTACCGCATTAAGTATTCCAATAAGACGCTTTATGGGAGTTGCAAAGCAGTATGGCACGATACAAAAGAAAATGCAATCAAAGAAGTTGTGGTAGGCAGTGGCGAGGGGGAGCAAATCAAACTGGAGCAGAGTTTCAAGAATGCAGCAGAAGCTAAAGAAAAAGCTAAGGCAAAACTAGAGAGGGCAAATAGTGGAATCGTAAGTGGAAGTTTAGAGATTTATGGTAGCAAGGTATTTGCGGGGGGAATCTTAAGCCTAAGTAATGCAGGAGAGGATAGCGGGGAATATCGTATTAAGAGTGTGAATCACTCTTTGAGCGTGGATTCTTTTACTACAAGTGTGGAGTTTGAGAAATAATGACAATGTTTGCAAAGGGGATTTTTAAGAGCGAACAGGCAATTAGGAAAGCTTTACTTGTAAAAGCTAGGTTGCCTACTCTTGTCTGTGAGCTTTTAAAAAGCACCTTTATAAAGAATCTGGAGATTAAACTTTAAGGAGAAGCCCTTTGAAAAAGAAAGCTTTAAAAGCACAAATCAAATCTTTAAACCATACGCTTCAATTTTTAGAGAAAAAGTGTGCTTGTTTGGAACTTATTATGAAATGGCAAAGTGAAAAATTAGAGATTATAAGAGAACAAAGAATCAAAGAAAACAATAAAGAATAAGGGGAAACCCCCTTAATGAAAACTAGCAAGGGAATGATACCTCACTTTTGAAAATCTAGCAAAAAAATTTCATTTTAAAAGGAGTTGCAATGGAAAATGCAAACTTTAAAATGAAAACTAGCACTCTTAAAGCCCCCTTTGCTTGGGTAGGTGGGAAATCTAAAATGGCAAAGGAGATTGTAGAGAGAATGCCTGAACACTCTTGCTATTGTGAAGTGTTTGCAGGTAGTCTTTCTGTGCTTTATGCCAAAGAGCGTGTTAAAGCAAAATATAATGAGGTGATTAATGATTGGAATGAGGATTTAATCAATCTACACAGAATCATTCAAACACGTCCGCAGAGTCTTCAAATAGAATTGAATAGAATGCTTAATGGTAGAGACTTTTTCTTGGATTCTAAAGTAAAGATTCCAAGAAACAAGATAGAAAAAGCCGCACTTTATTTTTATTCTATTGTGCATAGCTTCGGGGGCAAGAGGGACAATTATGCAATGTGTAAAAAAGCAAGAAGCATAAAGAATATTTATAAGAGCTTTCAAGTCTATGCAGAAAGGCTTAAACCCGTGAGTATTGAGAATCTTGACTTTAGAGAGTTTATTAAGCAATATGATAGCGATGTTACATTATTCTATTTGGACCCTCCTTATGTGGGAACAGAGAATTATTATAAGAACAAAAAGACCTTTGATTTAAAAGACCACAAGGATTTATGCAAGATTCTAAAGAGTATCAAAGGTAAATTCTTGTTAAGCTATAATGATTGTGAGCTAGTAAGGAATCTCTATAAGAACTTTACCATAGAAACTCTAGAGACAAAATATAGAATCAATATGCAAACACAGAATGTGAAAAGGAAGGAGTTGTTGGTGAGGAATTATTAAAAGAGATTTAAAACCTTAAACTATGAGCTAGATTGCTTGTAATAATTTTTATTTTCATTCAATCTAGCTCATTTAAAGCTCAAGAATTAGATAGAATTTCAAACTAAAAATATAAAGAGAAATAATGGATTCTAGTGTTTGGATTAGTTTGATTGGTGTTTGCGGAACTTTAGGAGGGGCTTTCTTTGGGGCTTGGCTCAATCCCTATATGCAGGAAAAGAAAGAAACTAGAAGATTAAAAAGAATACTCAAAGAAGCAAGCCCTTTAGATAAATTTATTCTCTTTAATGCGTATCACAATGCCTATTTACCCCTGAATGGAATGATAATTATCCCCAATGCACAATTAAATCTTGAAACTCAACAGCTGATTAATCTCTTTAATGAATATGTGGATGTTTTACAGCTTAATATCAAAAGGCTAGGAAATGAAAAAATATTGTTTGTTCAAGACTTAGAATGTTGGGGATATAGATTAGCATTAAGTAGTGAATTTTCTTTCTTGATTTATCAAGACAAAGAGATACAAGAGAAATTACTAGAGGGGAATAAAACTTTTATCAAAGAAGTGATTTATTCTCTATACGAACGACTAATGCAATCTGAAGTTATATTCAAACTATTACAACGACCCCAACCACAAATCTATCGGCAACCAAAAACCATTGCTATACCAACAACCACATTAGCAAACATTAATATGTTTATGCACAATATTAATGTTTTTAATATCTTGGGGGATTCAAACAATTTAAATCCTGCTTCGCCAACAGCCTATTTAAACTTTCCAAAGAGAGAATTTCACCCTGAATATGAGGGGTGAATTTGATTTTTTCAATAAGAATGACACAAAAAGAGAGTAGTGCTTCTGGCACTTCAATGTGCCTATTCCTATTACTCAAAAGATTCTCTATAATAATTGCTAGATTCCACATAGGTTAAAATGACGCTTTTACAAAAGCAATCTTCTACTTTGATTTCAATTCTTTTAAAATCCTTGCTGACTTTTGCATTCTTGATGTCCTTATTGACTTCTTGCAAGGCAGTGATTAAGGCTTTCATTTCCTCTAGTGTTTGCAATCTTACATTTAAATTTTGATTGTAAGTATAAAGAGAATCATCAGTCTCTTCGTATCTTGTTAAAAGGATTCCTTCTAAATCTTCTCTTAGTGTTTCTTTTTTAGCTAGGTTATTCATTTTGTCTCCCTTTGTTTTGATGAGACAACATTAACTCTCCATAGCTTAGTGTGTGCTGTGTATTCGTCTAATTTCACCAATAACCGCGCCAATTATCAGAAAATCTCCATTATTGTAAAAAATATCTTTAAAGGCTGGATTAAAAGAATGCAGAATCACTCCATTTTGTTGTTTAAAAACTTGCTTAATAAAAAGCCCCTCTCTTGTGTTGATGACATAAATGCCTTTATTTTTAAATGGTTTTGCCTTATCAATCACACAAATAGAGCCGTCCTTGATGACAGGCTCCATAGATTCGCCAAAACTTGTAATCCATTCGCAATTTTGACTCTGAAAGAAATTGAGCATGGTATTATCCACTACTATTTCTTGATATTCTACAAACTCATTCATTCCACCCCCTCCTAAAGAAGCATTTGTTTTATAGAGTTTTAGAATCCTATACTTCTCCTCGCTTCCTAAGCTTTCTTTAGGGGAGCTTCCAAAGAAAAAGTAATTGATATTAATCTTTCTTTGCTCTAGGAAGTTTAGGATTTGTTTATAGGGGATAGAGTTTCTAAACTTCATACTATTGAAAGTATCGGGGTGTATGTTTAAGGCTTTGGCTACATCAATGCTTTTAATCTTTGTTTGCCCCTCACTCGCCAAAATATCCTTTAGTTTCTCTATAATCTCTTCCATTTCCATCATAATCCCCAATAATTATTTTATATTAAAAGGAATTTAGCATAAAATTAAGAAAAAGCAAGAATAGATTTTGAAATGAAAGGGAGTTTGAGTGTTTAAAAAGATTTTAAACAGCTTTTAAATTAATTTTAGCTTCTGTGAATCAAGAATAAAAAACTCTTTATTTTAACCATTTAAAATTCCTTAATAAATTTAAGAAAAGTTAAAGCGCATCTTAAATTGCAAAAACTCTTAAGATGAGAGATTGTTTTTTTCTAATAACCTCAATAAGATACAATCATGTTCTTGGCTTTTAAGGGTTATAAGGACATTTTCTTTTTTAATTTTATTTTCTTTTTTATTTAGAAAATATTGGTATCCTAGAAATAAGTTATTTTCAAGATTGTATTTCTCAATCCCAGAAACCGTTAAATTAGAAAAAAAGATAGAAAACTCTTGGCAGAATTCATTATCTTTTTGAAAATATTCTGCAATATCTTTGAATGGGTATTGATTGTATCTTTTTATGCCATCAATCGTAAATGTGCTTGTTATTTTTTCAAATTCTGCTAAAAATGATTCAATATTCTTATTTTGATATTTCTCTTCTTTAAGCTTTTGATAATATTGTTTGTATTCTTGATTATTTTCTTTAAATTTTTCTATTTCTTGGTAAAAATCCTTATAAAATGGAGCGTGATAAGCTGATAGATTAAATTCATATTTAACTAAAGCCTCAATGAATGACTTTTCAATATCTTTTTTGCAATCTAATTCCTTGCCAATTATCTTTTCATAAATATTAAAAAAATGTTGATAATAACCAATAGAATAATTCATTCCATTGTCTTTAACATAATTATTGAATTTTGGAAATGAATATTCAATGTATTTGGCAAACTCCTTATCATTTAAATTGCCAAAAAGATATTTGTCCTTATATTTTTCAAAATTAGTTCTAATTTCATTTTTTAGGCTATTTTTAAAATCGTTCTTTAAAATTTCTAATTCTTGTTGCTCTAAATTGCAAAAATTATTAAAATACTTCTTGTAGCAGAGAAAAACTATTCCATTTTTATCATCGGATTTTATTGAATAATATTTCATTACTTCATCAAATAAAGTCTGATAATGTATTCTTAGAGTATCTATAAAAATTTCACGTTCTTTGTAATTATAAAATTGCATAAAACATTCTTTATTAAAATAATTAATATGCTGTGTAATCTTTATTAGCAATCTTAAATTATTATTTAATTTTTGCTTAAAACATTCAAGGATAAGTTTTGCAACGTCTTGCTTTATTTCTTCAATATTACACTTTAAATTCTTCTCAATGATTTTGCGTGCTATTTCATCATTATTATCAATAATAGTCTCATAATCAATAATTTTTTCTTTGTAGGTTTCATACCAATTTTTAGGATGTTCTACTTTACTACTGCTTGATTCCTGTCCTCTATTCGCTTTTTGTTCTTTTTGATTATTTAATTCCTGTTTATCCAATTCGTCTTTATTAAAAATCATAACTACATTACAGGACTTATCTTCTTTTAACAAATTGACAAGTCCCAAAATTTCATCTAGTGGCAACTTGTCAGATTTTCTTTCTATGTTATCAAAACAAACAATAATATTCTCAAAATCCTCTTTCTTAAAAATAGAAAAAATGGAATCAAGATTAATATTTTTAGGTACTGCTGGCACTATAAGTTTTATAGCACCAGAGGTAAATTTAGCTGCTTTCTCAAGCACCTCATTATGAATCCCATTAACCTTCAAAACTATTTCTTCTAGGATTTGTTTGTAACTTTCCTTGCCAAATAAATCAATATAAACAACTTGTTTCTCTTTATTTATCTTCTCAATCTCTTTTTCAACTTCTTTCCATAAATAAGTTTTACCTGCACCCCAAGCACCTTGTATAGCCAAACAAACATTTTCAATCTTATTTTCAATCAAAAATTCTGCAATCTTGAGAGCTTTATTATTTTTCTTATTCTCAATATCATAAGTGCTGCACATATAGCCCCCTAATATATTATTTTTAACATAAATTATACCAAATCTTCTAAACTTTCTAGCTTATCCTTAAAAATTGCTAAATTTTTCCACTTTAAATCAAAGCACTACGATTTTAAATGGAAAAACTTTGATTTTAAATGGCGTTTTATATTTAAGATTATAGCAAAATATTCACAACAAAAGCAATGATGCAGATAAGAATACAGAATAATGAAAGATAAAAAGTGGCGGACAGAGAGAGATTCGAACTCTCGGTAATCTTGCGACTACGCATCCTTAGCAGGGATGTGGTTTCAGCCAACTCACCCATCTGTCCAAGTAAAGTAAAAAGAAATGTAATTGTATCACTTTTAGGTAAAAGGTAACTTAAGAATCCCATATTTTTGCGGAATTCTTAAGATTTTATGGAGTTTTGAATGCGCTAAGATTCCATAGAATGGAGAATCTTAGCACTAAAATGCAATCTCAAGCATTGAATCTTATGCGATTCCGCTATTTTGTAGTGCCTCTGCCTGAAAATACGCCACAATCGGGTCAATCACGGAATCCAAATTTCCACTTAGCATAATTTCTTCCAAGCTATACAATGTAAGCCCAACGCGGTGGTCTGTTAAGCGGTTTTGCGGATAATTATAAGTGCGGATTCTCTCGCTTCTATCCCCACTTCCTACTTGCGACTTTCGTGCCTCTGCGTTTTGTTCCATTTGCGCTTCTAGCTCTGCTTCATAGATTCTAGCTTTTAGAATCTTTAGGGCTTTGTCCTTGTTTTTATGCTGGGATTTCTCATCTTGCATTGATACACTAATGCCTGTGGGAATATGCGTGATTCTAACAGCGGAATCTGTGGTATTAACGCACTGCCCCCCGTGTCCTCCTGCGCGGAATACTTCAATTCTCAAATCATTGGGGTTGATATTAACTTCTACATCATCAACTTCTGGCATAATGGCAACGGTAATGGCGGAAGTATGCACGCGTCCTTGCGATTCTGTGGCGGGGACGCGTTGGACGCGGTGTGTCCCACCCTCGTATTTGAGCCTAGAATACGCGCCACTTCCTTTTACAAGCGCAATAACCTCCTTGTATCCTCCCACGCTGTTTTCGCTAGAACTCATAATCTCCACTTTCCAACCCTTTAAATCCGCGTAGCGCACATAAGTGCGGAACAAATCGCCTACGAAAATTCCCGCTTCATCGCCGCCCGTTCCTGCGCGCAATTCCAAATAGATATTCTTATCATCATTGGGATCTTTGGGAAGTAATAAAACTTTAATTTCGGATTCTAAAACTTCGTTTTGTGTCTCTGCTTCTTTAATCTCCTCTTTTGCCAAATCGCCCAATTCTTTGTCATCTAGCAAGGCTTTATTTTCTTCAATGCTTTGGAGATTCTTAAGATATTGACGCGCCTTTTGCACAAGCTCCTCCAAGTCGCTTTGCTCTTTGCTAAGCTCGGTAATGCGTTTAATATCATTGAGAATATCAGGCTGCACTAGCAACGCGCTAATTTCATCGTAACGCGCAATAAAAGGCTGAAGTTTGAGTGCTAACATTAAATGGCTTTAAGTGAGATTCCAAACAAACGCTGATTTTAAGCGTTTGCTAGGGCAAGTTTTTTAACAGAAGCGTTGAGTCGGCTAACTTTTCTAGCAGCAGTATTTTTGGTTAGGATTCCTTTGCTCACATAGCTGTGGAAGCTTTGATTGATTTGCTTAAAAACTTCTTGAGCTTTGCTTAAATCTTTTGCTGCAATCGCCTCACTCAAGGCTCTTGTCATATTTTTGATTCTTGTTTTGTAGTAGCGATTTCGCTCTGTGCGTGTTTTTGTCTGACGAATGCGTTTTTGCGCTGATTTATGATTTGCCATAGGGTGTAAATCCTTTTTTTTATGAAATTTTTAAGCTATAATTTTAGCCAATTTTTTATTAAAAGCAAATAAAAGGCGTAGCAATGAAACTTTTTGGAACAGATGGCGTAAGGGGCGAAGCTGGTGTAAAGCTTGACGCATTCTGTGCGCTAAAACTCGGGATTGCAGCTGGGATTTATTACCGCGAACACTCCAAAACAAACAGAATCCTAGTAGGCAAAGACACAAGGCGCAGTGGATATATGCTAGAAAATGCTATTGTAAGTGGGCTTACAGCGGTAGGTTATGAGGTGATTCAAATTGGTCCAATGCCAACACCTGCGATTGCGTATTTAACAGAGGATATGCGCTGTGATGGCGGGATTATGGTCAGTGCTAGTCATAACCCTTTTATGGATAATGGAATCAAATTTTTTGGACGCAGTGGTTATAAGCTTGATGAAAAAGACGAGGAGAGAATTGAGGCAATTTACAACGATGTGCATCAGCTTGAGAACGCTCAAAAGCGAGGCAAGGAAATCGGCTCAAGCAAACGGATTGATGATGTTGTGGGACGTTATATCGTGCATATTAAAAATTCTTTTCCCAAAGATTTATCCCTGCACGGAATCCGTGTCGTGTTAGATTGCGCTAATGGAGCAGCCTATAAAGTTGCGCCGACAATTTTTAGTGAGTTGGGTGCGGAAGTTTTTGTGATTAACGATGAACCCAATGGGTTTAATATCAATGAAAATTGTGGAGCAACCCAACCGCTTATGTTGCAAGAGGAAGTGCGCAAGGTGCGTGCAGATATTGGGTTTGCGCTTGATGGCGATGCTGATAGGCTTGTGGTGGTTGATGAAAAAGGTGGAGTGGTAAATGGCGACAAACTAATTGGAATTTTAGCACTTGCTTCTAAAGAGAATAAAACATTAAAAAATAACGCTGTGGTAGCAACCATTATGAGCAATTATGCACTAGAGGAATTTTTAAAATCGCACGGAATCACACTTGTGCGCTCCAATGTGGGAGATAAATATGTTTTGGAATCAATGTTAGCACAAGGCTTAAACTTTGGAGGGGAGCAAAGCGGACACATTATTTTTAGTGATTTTGCCAAAACGGGCGATGGATTGGTGAGTGCTTTACAAACCATAGCCTATATTTTAAAATCCAAGAAATCTGCTTCTAAAGTCCTAGATTGTTTTAAACTTTATCCGCAAACTTTAAAGAATCTCAATGTCCATTCTAAGCCACCCTTAGAATCATTAAAAGATTATTCATCTTTGTTAAAAAATATAGAATCGCAAAAGATTAGGCACTTAATCCGATATAGTGGCACAGAGAACAAATTACGGATTCTTCTTGAGGGCAAAGACACCAAAACACTAGATAAAGCAATGCAAGAATGTGAAAGCTATTTTAAGGGTAAAATTTGCTAGTCTCGCGCGCAGCTTACTTGCTTTGGTTTGGAATCGCATTTGTGGCGGTATTTGCGCTAGATCAAGGTATTAAGTGGTATTTTGTCCTAAGTGGCTATGAAAGTGGAGATGTGATTTACTTTACCAATGTGATTTCACTACTGCTTGTATATAACAAGGGTGTGGCGTTTTCAATGTTTGCATTTTTGCAGGAATGGCTAAAGTATCTACAAATTCTGCTTTTGGTTGGAATCTTTGCGTATCTTTGGAGGCATAAGGAAATTTTAAAAGAATATTCCCTTGCGCTTGGAATGATTTTTGGTGCGGGGATTTCAAACATATTAGACCGCTTCATTCACGGCGGGGTTGTGGATTATATTTTTTGGCATTATGGGTTTGAATTTGCAATTTTTAATTTTGCTGATGTGATGATTAATTTAGGTGTTGTTTTAATATTTTGCCAAGCTTTTTTAAGAAAAGATAAAAGTGTGTCGTGATAGAATCGCACTTCATTTTACATTTTGGTCGCGTAGCTCAGTTGGTAGAGCACTACCTTGACATGGTAGTGGTCGCTGGTTCAAGTCCAGTCGTGGCCACCATTGCTAACGATTAAATAAAATCCCAACACCAAAACGATTGATAGAATTGTTATAATCCCGCAAACTTTCACCATATCCATTAAAAAACTGCAAATACAAATAGAGATTCTTGTAAATAGGATAGGAATAATCTAGTAAAATTGAACCCTTGTTGTCCTCTCTTAAATTATTGCGCAGGGTTGTAGTCAAGAGATGTTTATTCCATAAATAACCAAATGTTAATTCTCCATAACCTAAATACTTAGTAATATCTGGATTATCGTCTTTATCGGCACTTTCAGGGATTCTATACCAAGCTTTTAAAGCCATAGTAAAATTTTCATAACTATAAATCCCCTCCACAAAAAGTCTATCCCAACTGCGAGAATTGTTCAAATCTCCTCCATTGCTTTGATGCACATAACCAAAATCTACGCGGTCAAAAAATAAATCATATTTGTCTAATGGATAACTTAAATACAAGCTTGGTTCATAATTGCTTTCACGAAAGGGTCTAGAGTTTTGGTTATCATAAAGTTGCCAAAAACTCTGCTGTGTATAAGCAAAATATAAATCCAAATCTTTAGCAAATAAGTCATCTAGCAACATTTTTTTAATACTGATTTGAAACTTTGTTTCCACCTGTTTGCTTTGATTTGGTTCTTTGGAGCTGCTCACATTTGCAGGGATAATATAATTAAACTTATGCGGCTCAAATCCCAACAACCCTCCCATAAACTTATTTCTCTCGAATCTCCCCTCATAAAGCGTTTGTTCATCAGAATAAAGCATATAAGTATTGGAATCCGCATTGGATTTTTGACCTAAAGTTTCTTTTTTTAGAGAAGTAATTAATTGATTTTGAGGTTGCTGCAATGCTTGAGTGGGTAAATTTGTAGAATCCACCTTAGAATCCGCCACACTTTCTTCCTCTTGTGGCGTTATAAAAGTAACATAAACTTTCTTATTTTTTGGTAGATTGAGCGTGAGTTGATTGGATTCTTTTATATTCACTTCCATAATCTCTAAAGTTCGCATATTTTCATCTAAAATAAGCACTTTGAGGTTTTCGCCACTTTTTAGTTCCAAGTCTTTAAATAAAACATTTTTGGAATTATCTCCCCACAAATTCAAAACAAAAGTTGTTATCAAAATAATTATTTGTAGAATTTTATTAACATTCATAAAAACACACCAAATTTCAAGCTTTAAAGAGTAATTGATATTACTATAACAAATTTATTGTTTTTTGTCAATTTATACTTAAATAAAGCTATCTTATTTTATAATTCAAACATTTATTGATAATTTTTCTCAAATACTAAAACTAAAGGCTTATAAAATAAATGACACATATCGTGCAGGCATTATTTTTTAGAGAATTAAAGACGCGTTTTGGAAAAAATAAGCGACTAGGTTATTTTTGGGTTATTGGAGAGCCTATGACGCATATCATCTTTTTTCTCATTATTTTTACGATGATTCGTGCAAGATCAATCCCCCAAGTTCCTGTGGAGATGTTTTTAGTTACAGGTTTTGTGCCATTTTTTATGTTTAGAAATATTGTTACGCAGATTATGGCTGGAGTGCAAGCAAATCTCGGCTTAATAGCCTATAAGCCCGTTAAGCCGATTCATATTTTTTTAGCCCGAGCCCTCCTTGAAATCTGTATCTATTTTACTATTTTTGTTATTTTTATGTTTGGATTTGGTTGGTTTTTGGAATTACCAATCCTGCCAATGAATTTCTTAGAAGTGCTTGTTGCTTTTTTGGGTTTAGCATTTTTGGGATTTGCTTTAGGTATTTGTCTAGCGTTTTTAGATAGTGAGGTAGAATATGCTAAAATATTTATTACTTATGGAATCAATATTTTATACTTTGCTTCTGCGGTTTTGTATCCTCTTTGGATTCTACCTACCCATATTGTAGATTTTTTAATTTATAATCCCGTATTGCAATTTCTTGAAATGTTGAGACAAAACTACTTTGTTGGCTATCCTTTGACAGATGGGATTGATTTTGTCTATCCTTTTTCTTTTGCTATTATTCTGCTATTTATCGGGCTTTGGTATTATTATTACCGATACAAATATTTAGGGCAAATCCGATGATAAAACTCGACCGCGTAACTAAATCTTATCCCCTAAACAAAGGAAGGCATTATGTGTTTAGGGATTTAACTTTTGAATTTCCCGATGGTTGCAGTATTGGACTTATGGGACGCAATGGTGCAGGAAAATCCACCCTAATGAGAATTTTAGGCGGAATGGATATGCCCGATAAAGGCAAAGTCATCACGGACAAAAAAATATCTTTCCCTATTGGGCTTGGAGCTTTTTTTCAAGGAACATTAAGCGCAAGAGATAATATTAAATTTCTTGCACGTGTTTATGGCTATAAAGGCGATGCCTTGAAAGAGAAAATTGCTTTTGTAGAGGAATTTGCTGAAATTGGAAAATTCTTTGATGAACCTGTTGGCATTCTATCCTCTGGAATGCGCTCTCGCGTATCTTTTGGAATGAGTATGGCTTTTGATTTTGATTATTATCTAATTGATGAGGCAGGTGCAGTAGGAGACCCATCTTTTAAGAAAAAGAGTGAGGAACTCTATCAACAAAAACTAAGCACCTCTAAAGTCATCTTGGTATCCCATAGTATTTCGGAAATCAAAAAATGGTGCCACAAAATTATTCATATTCAAGATGGCGTAGCAAAAGTTTATGACGATATTGATGAGGGCATTAAAGCATATCAAGGAAAATAAATATGACTTTTTTAAAATCTCTTTTACAACAACCTAACATTCAAAAGCTTCTACCATTCCTTAAAAGCTTTAAAGTTGTCTATTTACTAATGGTTTTTGTGATTCTTTATTATTTATTGATTGCAGCAGACCGCTATGTAAGCTCTATTTCTGTAAGTGTGCGCTCCATCAATAACGATATTGCCCCTGTTAGTGGCTTAGCGTCTTTAGTTGGAATCAACACGGGAGCAAGGGAAGATGTATTGTTTCTTAAACAATATATTCACTCTCTTGATATGCTCAACAAATTAAACAAAGAGATACAAATCAAATCTCTTTATGAATCACAAAAAAAAGATCTTTTCTTTCTGTTGCCAAGTAGCGCAAGTCAAGAAAGCTTCTTAAAATTCTATCAAAATCGCGTTAAAATAGTATTTGATGATGCTTCAGGCTTACTTCAAATCAATGTAGAAGGATTCTCTCCTCAAGATGCCAAAACGATTGCACAAGCTATTTTGAAAGAATCAGAACTCTTTGTAAATGAAATTTCACGAAGTGCAGCAAGAGAACAAATGATGTTTGCAGAACAAGAACTCTTAAAAGCAAAAACGCGTTTGCAAAATGCTAAAAACGAGCTTTTAACTTTCCAAAGTCGTTATGGTGTATTTGATCCGCTTAAACAAGCAGAAGCAAAAGCAAATCTAACCACCAGCATTGAAAGTAAAATTGCAGAAAAAGAAACCCAGCTTACCACAATGCAAACTTACCTCAATGAGAATGCGCCACAGATTGTTATGCTTAAATCAGAGATTAACGCATTAAAGAAGCAACTAGCAAAAGAAACTTCTAAAATTATTTCATCTAATAATTCCAAACGTCTCAATAATTTAGCGGCAAAATTCCAAGATTTAACCATTGAGGCACAATTTGCGCAAGATGCCTATACGGTAGCATTAGCCTCTGTTGAAACCACTAGAATAGAGTCTAGTCGCAAAATCAAGCAATTAGTGATTATCCAAGGAGCAAGTGAGCCACAATCTCCAGAATATCCTAAAAAACTATATAACATTATTACCATTTTTGCTATTTTGTCTATGGTATATGGTATTATCAAACTTATTGTATCAATTATAGAGGAGCACAGATACTAATGAAAAGAATTGTCCAAATCATCATAATTAGCCTTTTTTTAAGCCATTTTGCTCAAGCCGTTGATGTTTCGTCTATTTCTCCGATTCAATCAAATCCAACACAAACAAATCAGGATAATACAAACAATACTATCTATATGCAAAATGCACAAAATATGCAATCTACACAAATGACTCAAAATCAAAACCAAACTAGTGTCAATAATGCTTCAACCGATACACAAAATTTTATTTTGCCCCAATTGCCTTCAGTCTTTGGTGCGCATTTGTTTAATGGTAATTTCACACAAGCTTCCCAATCTCTCTATAATCCAGATTATAGAATTGCTGTGGGCGATAAAATCAACTTCAGAATGTGGGGAGCAGTAGAGTTTCAACAAGAACTTATGGTGGATTCACAAGGAAATGTATTTGTGCCAAATGTTGGCGCAGTCAATCTACTAGGCGTCAAAAATGGAGACTTGGTTAAAGTTTTTAAGGCAAACATTGCCAAAATCTACAAACAAAATGTTTTTGTTTATGCCGATATGAATGTTTATCAAAATGTCTCAATCTTTGTTACAGGCAATGTCAATCAGCCCGGTCTCTATCAAGGCTTAAGCTCTGATTCTGTTGTCCAATATTTAGACAAAGCGGGCGGAATCAACCTAGAGTATGGAAGTTTCAGGGATATTGAAATTCTACGCGACAATAGAGTTGCTCTCAAGGTTGATTTATATGACTTTCTTTTTAATGGTAAATTAAAGTTATTCCCCTTTAGGACAGGAGATGTCATCTTGGTTAAAAATGTAGAAAGCTATGCGTTTGCGCAAGGTGATGTGCAAAAACCTTTCAGGTTTGAATTAAAAGACAACATAAAAACCTTACAAGATCTAGCAGATGCTGCTGGAGCAAAGCCTATTGTAACAAATGCAGTCGTCCGCTCTTATTTACCTAATCATACCATAGATGTTGCTTCTTATAACAAAAAAGATTTTCAATCCGTTCTCTTAAGGGTTGGAGACGAAGTAGAGTTTCGCCCAGATTACAATGCTGAAAATATCCATATTACAATAGAAGGAGAGCATAGCGGATTGCATTCTATGGTAGTCAAAAAGGGAACAAGTCTAGCAGAAGTTGTTTTAAAACTTAAGCCTAATCCACAATCCAATATTGATGCCATTCAACTTTTCCGCGTAAGTGTTGCACAAACACAGAAAAAACTTATTGAAGCGCAGCTAAAAGAGCTTGAAACACTTGCTTTAACTTCCTCATCTGTTACCGCACAGGAGGCAAGTATGCGTGCAAGCCACTCCAAAATGGTATTGGAATTTATTGAACGCGCTAAAAATGTTCAACCCAAAGGTCAAGTTGTTTTAGAAAACAAACAAGCTTTTGCTAAAACAATCCTTGAAGAGGGCGATATTATTAATATTCCTGCAAAAACCAATTTGGTTCTTGTGCAAGGAGAGGTTGCAATTCCCGGAGCATTCACTTATGAACCAAACAAGAGCTTACAAGACTATATTAAGTTAGCGGGTGATTTCACAGAAAGAGCCAACAAAAAACGAATCTTAGTTATTCGTTCCAATGGTAAAGCGGAACGTTACAATGGAGGTTGGCTTTCTGTTTCTAGTGCTAAAACAATGCAACCCGGAGATTCCCTACTTGTCTTGCCTGAAATAGAAACAGGACGCGGATTGCAAATCACGAGTGTTCTAACGCAAATCCTTTATCAAGTTGCGATTGCTACGAAAGTTATTTTAGACCTTTAAGACAACACAATAAGAATTGTCCGATGCAATTAGATGATGCCATTTTACAATTTAAAGATTCCAATATTCTCCTCCTGCAAGGACCTGTAGGTCCTTTTTTTTACCATTTAGCACAAAAGCTTAAAAAGAATAATAATCAAATTTTTAAACTTAATTTCAATGGGGGTGATTTATTATTTTTCCCTTTTGGAGCACAAAGTTATCGTGGCAATCTAACGGATTTTAAAAGATTTATTAAAAACTTTTATCTTACAAATAAGATTCAAAAGGTTCTAATGTTTAACGATTGTCGCCCACTGCACAAAGTTGCCATTGAAGTCGCAAAATCCCTCAAGATTCCGTGCTTCATCTTTGAAGAAGGTTATATTCGCCCAAATTTTATCACTTTAGAATACGAGGGAGTTAATGCAAATTCTACACTCCCAAAAGATCCACAATTTTTTCTTAACTATCATTCCTTACCACAATCCAAAGAGTATGCCATCAAACATTCCTTTAGGAATATGGCGTGGTTTTCCTTTCTCTATTGGTTTGCGGCTTTTTGGTGCGGATTTTACTTTAACAACAAATTGCATCACCGCAGCTTAAGCGGTATGGAGATGTTTCCTTGGTTTCTCTCGCTTTTCAGAAAACAAGTTTATAAATTTAGTGAAAAAGAAGACATTGAATTTATTTTAGATTCCAAAAGACAATACTTTGCCCTAATCCTGCAAGTGCATAATGACACGCAAATCAAAAATCATTTTGATGGCAGAAGGATTGAAAACTTTATTAAAAACTCTATTCGTTCTTTTGCTCAATACGCTAAACCTCAACATTTTCTAGTTATCAAACACCACCCAATGGACAGAGGATATAAAAACTATAAAATCTTTATCAAGCGTCAAGCTAGAAAATTCAATGTTAGCCAAAGGATTATTTATTTACACGATATTCACTTGCCGCAGTTTTTGCATAATGCACTAGGCTGCATAGTCATCAATAGCACAACGGGGCTTTCAAGCATCTTGCATAAATGTCCTACAAAAGTTTGTGGAAGCGCATTTTATGATATAGAGGGGCTTACCTTTCAGGGAAATTTAAATCAATTTTGGAGCAATGCAAAAAAGTTTAAAATCAATCAACAACTTTTTACGCATTTCAGAAACTACCTTATAGACCACAATCAAATCAATGGCAGCTTTTATGGCTCTCTTTCTTCTAAAATCCCCCCCCCCCGCACTCAAAATAAATAATCCCAAAAACAAACTTTCATCATAGTTGCTTTCCAATCGTTTGATCGTTTAAACGTTTTCTAAGCACTAAATCAATGATAGGTTGCTCTCTTGAGTTTGCGCGTTTGCAATGATCTTTTTGAAAAAAATCTGTAATTTTTATCACTATTTTTGCCCATTTTTTATCTCGCTCACGCCAAGCGTGCGAAGAAACAGATTCCCACGCATAACCATTAAACAAAGTGGCATTCACAAAATGATCTAATGCACGCACTCCTTGTCGCACACGCGAAACCTTACCAAATGTTCCAACAATGACAATCAAAAGATAGCCAATAATCATCAACGGAACCAATGCGCATAACAATAAAGTCCCTGCCAATTTCTCTTTCATTTAAGCTTTTCTCTTTGTAAATTGAATTTGCATTCCATTAGCAGAACGAATCGTTAAACGCCCTACAACATCTGGAACAAAATCTTCTTTTAATTTTAATTGATAAGCCCTTAAAATATTGCTCAAAATCAAAATAGCTTCTTGCATTGCAAATCCTTGCCCAATACAAATGCGTTCTCCCATTCCAAAAGGCAAATAAGTATCCTTTTGGATTGTATTTTTATCCTCAAAACGACTAGGGTCAAATTCGTGTGGGTTTTTCCAATAGCTCTCATTTCTTTGAATCAACCAAGGGGCAACCACCACACCAGAACCTTCCTTGACTAACTTATTTTGAATCTTTGCTTCTTTTTTAGCAGTTCTTGCAAAGAATCCAACAGGAGGATAAAGTCGTAGGGATTCTTTAAAAACATTAGAAACATATTTTAATTTGCGAATGTGCTGTAAAGTTAGGACTTCATTTCCTGCAACTTCAATAATTTCTTGATAAGCTTTCTCTTGCTCCTGTGGTGAAATGCTTAAAATATATAAAGTCCAAGTTAAAGCACTAGCACTCGTCTCGTGTCCTGCCAAAAACAACATTGCAACTTGATCTAAAATTTCTTCAAAACTAAATCGTTTGCCACTTTGGTCATCAACAACTTCTAACAATGAGGCTAAAATATCTTCGTATTCTTTGCTTTCTCCTGCACTCACTGCATCATAACGTGGCTTGATAATATCTGCCAATACTTTACGAATCTTATCTCCTGCCTTTTTTCGCTTATGTTCGCCTAAAACATAAGAAATCCATTGTGGGATACAAAACATTTTACGAATCGCTGTATGTACAGTCTGCTCTTGAAAAACCACAAAAGCGTCCAAAACTTCTTTTCCTTGTGATTCATCTAGCTTTTGGGATAAAATCGTGCGGAAGATTACATCTGCAGTTACAAAAGTCATTATCTCATCTACTTCTATCATAGCTCCATTGGGATAATGAGCAAGTTTTTTCATCATATCCTCTACGGCTTCGCTCATTAAACCAAAGACTTTTGTAATACGCGCTTGTTCAAAACTTGGTCTTAAAAGCTCTCTTTGTCTTTGCCACACTGCACCATTGGTAGTAAAAATACTCTCTCCAAGCAAAGGTTTTAAAAGCTGATGTAGCCAATTACTCTTAGGAAAATTATTCACTTCATCTACCATTACACGGCGAATATCCTTAGGGTGATTTGCTATATAAAGATCAAAGCCGGGCATTTTCACTTGTCCAGATTTCATCTTATAGCTTTTTTCATACAATCCATCAAGCCAAGAACGTCTCTTAAGCAAGAATGTTGTAAGCAAACTTGCTTTATTTTTATGCGGTTTTGGAAAAAACGGACATTGTCCCATTGTCTGCTCCTATTTTAGATTCTAAAGTATTTTTACCACCGATAAAATTAAAAAAATCATATTGTCCTAAAATTTCATTAGCATATAAATACAAAAAATGTGCCAAATACCAATTATAACGTATTTTTTTATAAGTTTGCGGGGTAAAGAGCTGATGAAATCTAGGAGATAAAAACTTTGGCTTGAATCTTGCCTCTATTCCAGAGGAGCGAAAAAAATCAAGCAAGGGAAAACAAGCACCATCAATTTTAGAGGTAAAATCAAACCATACAAGAGGCTCATTTCCAAGAGTTTTCAAGTCTGCTTTAAACTCTTCACAACTCTTTTGAAAACTTACAAGCGGAATACACTGCCCCAAAGTTAGAATCTTAAAACAACTTAAATCCAACTTTTGCTCATTGGCAATTCTGACAACTTTAGCAGCAACACTCACAGCCAAAATAGTCCCAACACTATGCGCACACAAAATCAATTCGTAATTTTTGGTTTTTTGATTTTCTTGTAATGCCTTTAAAACTGCTTGACTAAACTCACTGATAATTGCTCGGGATTCTACAATTTTTCCCGTTGCATATTTAGCGCAAAACGCATAAATATTAGAGAGCCAAAAGACTGCAAATTTTTGCCCGACATACAAAATAATCTTCGTAACCCCCCATAAACACAACACAATACACAAAATCGCAACAACAAGATTCCAAGATTCTATGGTTTTAAACAAGTAAAAGATTCCAATCAAACTAATTGCATAACTCAAACAAAAATATAAAATTGGATACAAACCTGCAATTAATTGAGTTTTGGATTCTTTAGCAAAAATCCTAAAAATACCAGAAAAAATATACTTCTGCAAAAAATAGGTAAAATCCAATAAAAAGTCCAATAAATTTTTTGCCCAATATTTTTTTACAATATTATCCCATTGCAAAAAATGATAATACACTTGAGATTGTTCTCCTGAAATCACGCAATAAGGAATCGTATCTTTTTGGCTGCAAGGAGAAATGTCCAAATTTAAACCATTCAAAGAATTTTGCTTGTAAAGATTTCTTTTCAAAAGCACATAATAATAACGATAGCTACGAGGGTCATAACCTGCTAGATAAAATACATCTTTTTTTTCCATTGCTCTACTTTCGTTTAACCAAAATTTTATTTATCAAGATTCCTCTTTGTATTGTGAAATATCGGGTTGAAACTTATAAATTTTATTTTTTAAACGCACAAGCAAACCTGTATCTATGAGCTGATGAAATGTCTTAACCACTGTGGGCTTACTGACGCCAACTTCTTGCACAATGTCTTCATACGAACCATAAAAAATATTTTCATTATCGCTATGCTCTATAAGATACTTAATAATCTCAATCTTTTTGCCACCTACAAAAACAGAAATTGCATTCAAAAGAATATTTTTAGCACGCAATTCACTTGCTTGATATTTAGGTAAAGTAGCACGTAGAATCGTTTTTAACAATTCCTCTACATCAATAGGTTTTAAAATGTATCCATCAACTTTTAATTCAATACAATCCAACAAATAACGCGTTTCTGTATGCGCAGTTACCACAATAACCGATAAATCCAAAAGCGGAATCTTACGCATTTCTCTAATGAGTTCTATGCCATTGAGTTTAGGCATTAAAATATCTGTAATCATTAAATCAATCGTTTCGTTTTTCAAAATCTCTAACGCTTCTTTACCATTCCTAGCAATCACAAGTTTATCCACATAATCCTCAAGCACCATAGAGGCAAACTTTAATATATCCTCCTCATCTTCAACATAAAGAATCTTGAGATTTTTTAAGATTTTCTCATCGTTTTTGGACAACATCTTTCCTCCTTTGCTCTAGCTTTTAAGCGGAATCGTGATAATAAATTGCGCACCACAAGTTCCATCTTTAATGGGGCAATCTTGTATGCAAACTTTCTCTTTACATAGATTCAACCCATCATCATAACGCACATTGCGCACTTCAATGCTTCCTTGCATTTGCTTTTCTATAATTTGTTTGGACATATACAATCCAATTCCTGTGCCAACGGATTTATGCTTGGTTGTAAAATAAGGCTCAAAAATCTTTTGTATATCTTTGAGTTTAATGCCTCCGGCATTATCTGTAAATAAAATCTTAACACAATCTTTAGATGATATCTCCTTAAAACACCCACCATTTTCTACGCTTACCACAATATGAATCTTAGCGGGTGTAATGCATCGCTCTTTCAAAACATCTTCAGAATTTTTAATAAGATTCAAAATTACTTGAGAAAATGCACTTTTATAGCCATAAAGCTCAATATCGCTAGGGCAATCCACCTTAATACTAATCTCATTTTGTTTTAAAAAAGCATCAACAAGAGAAATGGAATCTTGAATATTCTCCTTTAAATTAAAGACTTCTCTATCGCTAGAGGAGTGAAAAAAATTACGGAAATCCTCAATTGTTTGAGACATTGCCTTAGCAATTTTCAAACCATCATTAACCTGCAAATCAATAAATTCTTGCGTTAATTTTCCATTTTGCGATTTAACCTTGAAAGTTTGAATCAACAGCATTAACGCATTTAAAGGTTGCCTCCACTGGTGTGCAATATTGCCAATCATTTCACCCATACTTGCTAATCGCGCTTGTTGATACATAATTTGATCTTTTGTGCGATTTTCTAATACCTCTTGTTCAATTTTCTCTTGCAAGGAATTATTCAAAATCTGCAACTCTTTTGTTTTTTCTTGCACTTTTTTTTCTGACATTGCGTGCAAATTTTTAATATTGCGCAGAATCAAAAAACTAAGCAGAATCGTTGTAAGCATAATCAAACACATCATTACCAAAACCACTTTATGCACCACGCTATGCAACGCATTATTCCGAGTTTTTTTCACCTCTACAAAATGCAAACTTGCTTCTGTCATTCGCGAAATTTCTTGCTCAAGAGAATTTAAACTTTTTTTAAAATTCTCCTCTTGGTTAGACATAGTTTGTGCAATGTTGCTTCCTAACAAATCAAGGTATTTGTTGATTGCATTATTTAAACGATTAAGACTTTCTTCAAAATAAGTTTTTTCATACAAAGTTAAATTTTCTTTTCCAAAAAGATAATAAATTTTTAGCAAAAAATAAGTGAAATGGCTTTCATTTAAAAGATTGCTTTGCAGATTTTTATAATTTGTCCATTGTTGCATAATTGTTTCTCGCTCTTCTAAAATTTCCTCTTTTTTATGGTTCAGAACCAAATCTTGCGCATTATTCACACTTTTATGCAACTCCTCTAAACCGATTAACGACTGGCTATATTCTGTAAAGAGAATATCATAATCGTATTTGATACTAAAGTAATACACATAAGAAACAACCGCTAAAGAAAGCAATCCTGAAGCAATATTAAACACCAACACACGCGCTTTTGCTTCTAATGTAGTTCCAAGAAATCTAAATATTTTCAAATATTTAATCCCCTAATCAAGAATCGTCTTATAATATTAGTGACATTGTAACACTAAATTCTTGGGATTCTGCATAAAAATGCCATTCAAAAAATATTAACTTCATATTTTGTAATAAATTTTAGAATTATTTTATACAGATAAAGATAAGATTGCAAATGTATTTAAACGGAAAGGAGTTTAACTATGAAAAAGATTTTATTAGGAATCGTGTTGGCAAGTGGCTGTTTAATGGCTAGTGATGGTGCTGCTATTTTCAAAAAATGTATCGCATGCCACGGGGCAAATGCTGAAAAAGTCGCTCCGGGAAGCAAAGGCGGTGTAACAATTGCTGGAATGGACAAAGCTAGACTTGTAGAGCAACTTAAAGGTTACGCAGCAGGAACAGCAGACAATGGTGGCGCAAAAGCAATTATGTATGCAAATATGAAAAACTTTAAACTAACTGATGCAGACATTGATGCAGTAGCAGACTACATCTCTAAGCTTCCTGCAGTTAAATAATTCTTTTTCCCCTTTTGGGGGAATATTTTATGCCTTATTTACAAATAGATTCTCAAAAATTCTTACACAATCATCAGACGATTCTAAATACAATTACTCCTAAAAATCCCGAAAAAATTTCTATTGTTTTAAAAGATAATGCCTATGGACACGGATTAAGGCAAATTGCCACACTTGCGAAAAAAGCAAAGATTCAAAATGCTTTTGTAAAAAATGCTTATGAAGCCCTAGAAGTTGCGCCCTTTTTCAACTACATTACTATTCTATACCCTTATTCATTGCCTATGGATTCCGCTTTTAAAGAAGCATTAAAAATGCCTGAAGTGTATTTTTGCGCTCCTAGTTTAGAATCCTTGCACAATTATCCCAAAGATACCAAGATTGAATTGAAAGTCAATAGCGGAATGCATCGCAATGGAATCGCAAAAGAGGATTTAGGCAAGGCTTTTGAAATCATCTCCAAAAAGCACCTGAATCTCAAAGGTATTTTTACACATATCGGTTTTGGAGATGATTTTGGCAGTGAATTTTACACGCAAAATAAAGAATTTTTGGAAATCAAGCAAGAGTCTTTAAGGCTCTGTGCGCATTACAAACTAGCAAAGCCAAGATTCCATTCTCTTAGCTCCTCTGGTGCTTTTCGCGCTAAAGACTTTCATCATCGTTTGCCACAAGATTTGCAAGATGATTTGTTTCGCATTGGAATCGCATTTTATGGCTATTTATGCCAAGATTCTGCCTTTGCTATGCCAAATCTGCAACCCATTGCCACGCTTTTTGCCAAAAAAATTTCTACTCTCAACCTTAAAAGTGGTGCAAGAATAGGATACAGCGGCGCAAGTGCGTTAAATCAAGAAAGTGCGGTTTCCACTTATGATATTGGCTATGGCGATGGTTTGTTTCGTTTGCGTGAAGGAATGGAAATTTTAAGCACAGAGGGATTTAGAATCTTGCCACGCGCTTCAATGGATTGCATTAGCATAGAATCCACACAAGAAGAAGTTTGTATTTTTAATGACGCTCGTGTATTTGCTCGGGCGTTCAACACGATTCCTTATGAGATTCTATCGCACTTACACGCCTATATTCCAAAAGTTGTAATCTAGTAAAGGAGTTCTAATGAAACAAAAGCAAAAAATGGGGGGGGGGGGGCAAAATAAACTAAAGACTTTTATCCACGATAAAAAACTTTGGATTCTCTCTCTTTTTAAAAATGCCAAACAACACCAAAAGATAAAGTTTAAACTTCAAGAAACAGAGCAAAAACTTCAAAACCTTGAAAATGCCATTCTGTCATTAGAGCAACAAAACAAACATCTTATTCAAGATTCTAAAATGCAAATCCAAACATTAGAATCACAAAATAAACATCTTATTGCACAAAACAATATAACGAACAATAAATTAAGAAAACTCACCCCACAAGCCTATTTGAAGCTTGTAGAGATTCATTTAGCAGAGCATTGTAATTTAAATTGTTTTTCCTGCAACCATTTCTCCCAACTCGCCCCTAAAGGCTTTCCAAATTTAGAACGATTCACAAAAGACATTCAACAACTAAGCCTCATCACAAATGGACTAATTGAGAGATTATATTTTACAGGAGGAGAACCGCTTTTAAATCCTCATTGCAAAGACTTCTTTGCTGTTACTAGAAAGTATTTTCCAAACTCTGCTATTTGGTTAATCACCAATGGAATCTTACTTGAAACCCAGCCAAAAGACTTTTGGGATTCCTTGAAAGAAAACAAGATTGAACTACACCCCACGAAATACCCCATTAAAGTAGATTGGGAGTTTGTGGAATCGCAATGCAAAACTTACGGGATTCCATTACATTTTTTCAATAATGCACAAGTAGAAAAAACTTCATATAAGACAATTTTAGAGCCAAAAGGGAATTTAGATTGCTTCCATAGCTTCACAGGTTGCCATCAAGCAAATCAATGCACTCATTTTAAAGAGGGCAAAATCTACCCCTGCAATATTGCACCAAATATCCATTATTTCAACTCCACTTTTAATCAAAATCTGCCCCTATCCCCGCTAGATTCCATTGATATTTACAAGGTAAAAGATTATAGTGAGATTTTGCAATTCTTATCCAAACCCATTCCCTTTTGTAGGTTTTGCAATCTTGCAAAATGGCAAAGTATCGGGGAATGGAAAACTTCCAAAAAAGAAATTGGGGAATATCTGGAGTGAGCTATTCTTGCAAGATTCCTTTGTTTGATTTGCTTTTTGCAAGATTATAGATTGCCACGATTCTACTAACACAGAATCTCGCAACGACAGAGGAACTAACGCACCATTGCAAGATTCCGCAAGGAATCGTGGAGTGCATTTGCGTGAGCATTTGCACCCGCCTTAGCGCAAATCTACAACTTTGCTTTGTCTTAAAATTTTTACTCTTACGAGGGGAGTAAGCAAAAGATAAGAATTATTTTAAAATATCTAAAAGCACTTGTTTTTCCAAACCATAAAGCGCATAGCGAATCTCTTTAAACTTCTCGCTTTCTTGAATGCAATCTAGTTTCAAAAGCTCTTCTAAAACGCGTGCAGATTCTTGAGCGCGTTTAAAGTTTGCAATGAGAATTTGCCCTAAATCCTCTCTTTTTTGCTCCTCTGCGGTAGAAGTTTTTAAAACATCTTTCACAGAATCGCGTGTATGAATCAAAGAAAGATAACCTTCTAATTTGCATTGATGACGCAGGTTTTTTAAAGAAAAGGCGAAGTTTTTGCTATCAAATCCGTAACGAAGAATATCCTCTACTACGCGGATTCCCTCACGCAAACGATTCAAATTTGCGTCTATAACACGCAGAGTTTGCGCATTATAGGGATTTTGATTATTCTCTTGAATTAAAGATTCCAAGAATTTGCAATAAAGAGATAAAGAGGTTTAAGAAGTCAAGATATAGACTAACAGCCGCCATTACCGGGCTATCGTATAAACCACGTACAATATTTTGTGTATCATAAGCAATAAAAATGCTAAACAAAATCGCACCTGCCCCAGCTAAAACAACTTGTAGAATCGGGCTTCCTAAGAATAGGTTAATTAAAGAACCTACTACAACAACAATTAGTGCGATAAAAAGCATTTTGCCCATACTTGCTAAGTCTTTTGTTGTGCGCAATGCAAAAACACTCATCACTCCAAAAATTGCCGTTGTAAGCAAAAATGCTTGTGCGACAATCGCCGCTCCACCGGGCATTCCTAAGATTCTGCTTAAAATTGGTGTCAAGGTTAAACCTGTTGTAAAAGTAAAGGCAAACAACAAGACTAGATTCAATCCGGGCTTGGATTTTGCAAACATTAATCCAAACAATAACGCAAATTCTAAAATCACAAAACCAATATAATATTGCGAAACAATATTTCCAAATGCAGAGATTCCGATATATGCACCTGCAGTAGCCGCAAGAAGCGAACCTGCAAAGAGTTGATAAGTTTGTTTTACAAAACTAATCAGCGCAACATCACTTTGGGCAAGGCTTTCATTGCCTACATTTGCTTGATAATTATCATAATGATTTAAGGGTTTTCTATCATACAAAGACATTGCAATCCTTTTTAAAAAATTTAAGTTCGCAATTATATCCCAATTAGCTAAGAATCGCATTAAATATGCTACAATTTCTAAGCTTATTTAAAATCTATGGAAATCTAAAAATGAAAAAAACTAAAGTCTTTATAAATGGTTTTGGCAGGATTGGACGCTCTATTACACGCACTGCGCTCTGTGAAATGCAAGATAAAATTGAAATTGTTGGGATTAATGACCTTGCAAATCCCGAAATGTTAAGCTATCTTTTAACGCACGATTCCGTGCATCAATGCAATCCTATTACGCGGAATTTTGCTCATCATTTGGATAACAAAAATTTTATTTTTAACGGCTGTGAGATTCCATTTTCACAAGCAAAAACACCAGAGGAAATTGATATTTGCGGTGCGGATATTGTGATTGAAGCAAGTGGCTTGTTTCTAACCCAAAGTGAGGTGGAATCCCATTTGCAAAAAGGCGCAAAACGCGTGATTCTCTCCGCTCCCGCAAAAGACGATACCAAAACTTTTGTATTAGGCGTGAATCATACAGAATACAAGGGAGAGAAAATCATCTCTAACGCAAGTTGCACTACAAACGCCCTCGCTCCCGTTGTAATGTTGCTTGATGAGGCGTTTGGTGTAGAGAATGGAATCCTAACAACAATCCATAGCTATACCAATGACCAAAACCTCATTGACGCGGCACATCACAAGGGAGATTTTCGCCGCTCCCGTGCTGCTGCTGTAAATATCATTCCTACCACAACAGGGGCTGCAAAGGCTCTACATTTGGTGCTACCCAAAATGAAAAATAGATTGCACGGGCATAGTGTGCGTGTGCCTGTTCCTAATGTGTCAATGGTAGATTTAAATGTGAATCTCAAAAACAAAGTAACACAAGAAGCAATCAATGCAATATTTTGTGAGGCAGCTAATGGGAAGCTAAAAGGAATCTTGGGGGTTGATAGAGAATATGGCGTCTCTCAAGATTTTGTAAATTGTCCCTTAAGTGGTGTTGTTGCATTGGATTTAACCTTTGTTGTTGGTGAAAATATGGCAAAAGTGATGACTTGGTATGATAATGAATGGGGCTATTCTCACAGAATCTTAGAAATGGCTTGTTATATCTTAAAGGATTAGATTTGAAAAATATAAAAACTTTGATACACATTTTTCTTGGAGTATGCTTGTTAAGCAATCTCGCAGTGGCAAAAAAAACAGACGCAAAAGAACTACCGACAAAAAACACTCCCTTTAGCGTTTATGAGTTAAAAGGTAAGCAAGATGGACCCACTTTATTGGTGATTGGTGGAATCCACGGCGATGAACCGGGCGGGTATTTTGCTCCTGCGCTACTTATGGATTTTTATCAAATCCAAAAGGGTAAAGTCATCGTTGTGCCAAACCTCAATCCCGATAGCATTATGGCGTTTCGGCGCGGAATCTACAAGGATATGAATCGTAAATTTGCAGTGATTAAACGCAATGACCCAGATTTTAACAATGTAGAATCCATTAAAAAACTCATTACGGATAAAGAAACAGATTTTATTATCAATCTCCACGATGGACACGGGTTCTATCGCGAAAAGTGGGAAAACTCTATTTTTAATCCTAGAGCGTGGGGGCAAACCTATGTGATTGACCAAAAAACGCTTGACGATGTGCCTTTTGGGGATTTGGATTCCATTGTAAGACAAATAGAATCTAAGCTGAATCAAAGTCTGCATTATGACTTCCATACCTTTGGTGTGCGCAACACAGAGACAAGAATCAAAGATGAGGAACAGCAAAACTCCCTTACATATTTTGCCATCACCCACTTAAAACCCGCTATCGCCATTGAAACGAGCAAAAATATCACAGAATTACCGCTTAAAACACTCTATCAGCTAAGCTCCATTGAAGCATTAATGGAGATTTTAGGCATTACATTTGAGCGTAAATTTGACTTGAATTTAGAGAATATTACGCAAAAAGTCAATGATTTTGGTAGCTTGAAAATCAATAACAATATTCATCTTGACTTAAGTGGAATCCGCAATGTGATAAACTTCACACCGCTTTTAGCACAAAACAACCATTTTGATTTTACACACCCTTTAGGACGCGCCAAGAAAGTAAAGGGGGGCTATGAAGTCTATATCGGACATCAAAAAATTAGCTTTTTAAAGCAAGATATTTTTTCTATGCAGTGTAATTTAAAAACCTTAGAAATAGAACTAGATGGCAAAGTAACACAGGCGAATTTTGGTGAGACTTTGGATTTTAGTAAAGATTTTCTAGTGCGCAAACTTGAGGGGGCGCGGATTAATGTCATCGGCTATTCTAAAAAGGGTGTTGTGAGCGAAGATAATCTCTTAATCCATAAAAATGAAATGGATACAAGATATTCCTTAGATAAAGCAAAAAGTATCTTTCGCGTGGAAGCCTATCAGGGCAAGAATTTTTGCGGTATGATTAATTTACGCGCCAAAGAATCAAAATGAATGATTTAAATTCTAAAAAAGTTACAAAGGTTGCGGAATCTCCTTGTCAAAAAACTGCGGTTGTCCTGCTGAATATGGGAGGACCAAACTCCCTTTTTGAAGTGAAAACTTTTTTAAAAAATATGTTTAACGACCCTTATATTTTGCCCATTAAAAGCGATTTTTTACGCGCAATGGTGGGGAGTTTTATCATCAATAAACGTTTGGAGGAAGCGCAAAGCAATTACCAAAAAATCGGTGGTAAATCCCCGCTTGTTGGGCATACTTTTGCGCTATGCCAAGCCCTTAGCGCAATGGAATCGCAAATATTTTTTACCTATGCAATGCGCTACACACCGCCTTTTGCAGATGGAGTTGTGCAGGATTTAAAGGGGCGCGGAATCCAAGAAATTGTGCTTTTTAGTATGTATCCGCATTTTAGCTACACAACTACGAAATCCTCTGTGCAAGATTTTTTACGCGCACTCAAAACACAGAATTTTTCCCCAAAGATTAAGATTGTAGAGCGTTATTATAAGGAGGAATCCTATAATCGTGTAATTTTGGATAGAATCTTAGAAGCCCTCAATGGCGAGAACGCACAAGAATTTCATCTCATTTTTTCTGCGCATTCTCTGCCGCAAAAAAACATAGAAAGGGGCGACCCTTACCAAAAGGAGATTTTAGAAAATGTTGAGATTCTAAAGTCTATGCTCAAGGCGCAAGGTGTGGAGTTTGCAAGCATAAAAGTTGCTTACCAATCCAAAATTGGACCCATAAAATGGCTAGAGCCAAACTTGCAAGATGTATTGCCAAAATACAAGGACAAAAAACTGCTCATTTACCCCATTGCCTTTACGATAGATAATTCTGAAACAGATTTTGAGCTTTCTTATCAATACAGATTGGAGGCGCAAAAACATAATGTCCAAGACTACCGCGTTGCAAAATGCCCTAATGACACACGAGATTTTGCAACTTGCATTTTAAAGCTGATTCAAAATGCAAAACCACTTGAAAAATGAGAATAAGCTTTGCAATCTCAAATAAATAGGATTAATTCCTCGCTAAATTTTGCATAAATGCGGAATCTTCATCTATTTATTTTGTTTAGCATAAGAAAACTTAGTTTTCTCGGCAACTTGCTTTCTATGCCTACATTAACATTCTACGATTTCGTCCTTGCGGTATTCTGCATTGTTGAAAATAGGGATTCCACTCTGTCCTTGCGAGGAATGAACAAAGTGGGAGACGAAGCAATCTATAATGTTGCACAAAGAAACATTTATCATTTCGTCCTTGCGAGATTCTGTGTTTGTGAAATTGTGGTGTGCATTTGCGTTGGCAAATTTACCCGCTTTAGCGCAAATCTATAATCAAGCAAACAGAGCGTTTTATTTTTCGTCATTGCAAAGCCTCGTTAGAGGCTGTGGCAATCTATAATACTGCACTTCTTTAAAGATTCCATTGCAAAAATTACTTTATGCAAGATTATGGATTGCTTCACTTTGTTCGCAATGACTAAATAGTAAGATTTAAGTGTGCAAGATTATGGATTGCTTCGGCTAACGCCTCGCAATGACTAGATGGTTAGCTTCATATCATTGCAAAGCCCTTTAGGGTTGTGGCAATCCATATAATCTTGCATACCCACGATTCCATTACAGAATCCCTATCCCCTACCCCATTGAATCTTGCAAATTTAGATAAGACTTTAGCTCATATTCAAGCTGCTCTTGCAAAGATTCTGGAGACAAAATCCTAATATAAGGCAAAAAGCACTTGACAAGGTTTAAGACTTCACCCACATAGCCAAAGTAGCATTCTACGATAAAATCTGTTGGCGATTCCTCTATGATTTTATATTTTATTAAGAAATTCTTGCGAAAAATATATTCTCTTGCCGCGTTAGAAATACACAGACGCACTAAAATTGGGTTTTGCGAAATCCAAGCGGTAAGGCTTTGATTGATTTCATCAATGATTTTTTTGCTCGGCTTAAAACCTTGCAAAACTTTCAAACAACTAATTTTGGATAATGTAAAGTATTTTAAAATCTCCTTTTCCTCCGCAAGTAGATACCAAACGCCATTATGATGCGTAAGCGCATAGGGATTTGCTTCTCTATCTTTTCCTTTATAAGTAAATCTCACTTTTTGGTAATCGCAACTTGCTTGTTTTAATTGCAAAAAGATATGTGCAATATTTGCGGAGGATTCTATATGGTGGTTTTTAATAAGAATCTTTGGGGTTAATGACTTTGTTGGTTGATTGTTTTCATCTAAAATGGGGGGGGGGGGGCAAAAGGTGATGAGGAAGCTTTAGAGTTTAGAATCTCATTGAGCATTGACTCATCAAGCTTTGGATACAACTCTCCAATACCACTAAAAAGCGCGAAATCCCTAATATCCCGCAATCCATACAATCCAAAGGAATCTTTACCCAAACAATAACTTCCCTCTTTATCCCTAACGATTTCTAAAAAATCAAACCGCTCATTTAAATCCCGCTGAATTGTGCGCTTACTAACCCCAAACTCACGCGACAAATCCTCTATGGTAAAACTCTCTCCACCAATGAGCTTCTTTAGGATTAAAGCCAAACGCTTTGCAAGCGTATCGTGCTCCATTCTCATTTTGTCTCCTTTTAAAAAGATTCATTATAGCATAGAAAATGTCGCGCTCTTGTCGCTAGAGTTGTTTTGATTCGCAAAAGAATGATTTGTCTTTGCAAGATTCGCAAAAGAATGATTTGCCATTGCGTCCTTGCGAGACTTTGCAGAAGTCGTGGCGGTTTGTTTTTCATTGTGAGAAACGAACGCAGTGAGCAACGAAGCAATCCATAATATTACTGCTTTAAAGCTTCCCACTGCGTCATTGCGAGATTCTACGTTAGCGGAATCGTGGCAATCTATAATAATGCACTCCTTTATATTCTAAGGATTCCATTGTAAAATTTTCTGTATGCAAAATTATAGATTGCTTCGTCCGCTTCGCTCCCTCGCAATGACAAAAGTGGGAGACGCAATGACATAATGATTTGCTTCTTGTCCTTACGAGTTCCAAAGAATCGTAACCTTTGATAAAAAATTCCTAATAAATATAAACTATTGCATTCTATACGACAAATCCTGTCCAAGCGGTTTTGTATAATTTTGAAATTTTAATTGATAGGAGAAAAAATGAAAAATGGACATTGACCAAAGTAAAGAGAATGAAACGATGAATTTTCCTTGCACACATTGTGGAATCTGTTGCAAAAATATCTCCAATATTGCGGAATTAAAAGAGTTTGATAAAGGCAATGGAATCTGTAAATATCTTAATCTACAAAGTAATGCGTGTGAGATTTACGACACGCGTCCGGAGATTTGCAGAGTAGATGTGAGTTTTGAGAAAGTGTATCGGAAGTTTTTTAGCAAAAGTGAGTTTTATGCTCTCAACATTTCTGCTTGTGAAGCGTTACAAGCAATCAACAAATTCAATTAAAGGAGACAAAATGCCATTACCATTAATACCTATTGCAGTAGCAGGAGGGACTTTATTAAGCGTTATATTTGCAGGAACAAAGGGAAAAGAGGCTTACGACAATTACAAAAAAGCTGGAGAGTTAGTCAATCAAGCGACAGAAAACTATAATAAAGCCGAAAGCGCACTCAAAAAGGCGCAAGAAAATGTTGCAGATGAGTTTGATGAACTAGGATTTCTACAAAAATCCATCATTGAAAATAGCCTTGAGCGATATAAGAATCTTATAGATCAACTAGATATTAAAGATTCTAAGGAACTTCAAGAAATCATCGGAAAAGAAACCATTGAAAATATCACCCAAATAGAGCAAGTCATCACAGCCTTAAAATCTGCATTAAGCGGAATCGTAGCGGGTGGAGTCGCTGGAGGTATGGCGGGGTTTGGTGCAGTAGGTGGAGTGGGACTGCTTGCAACTGCTGGGACAGGCACAGCGATTAGCTCACTCTCTGGTGTCGCGGCAACAAATGCAACTCTAGCGTGGCTAGGTGGAGGGACACTCGCAAGTGGTGGGCTAGGTATCGCTGGGGGAATGTGGGTGCTAGGCGGAATCGTAGCCGCACCTCTTGTAGCTGTTACCAGCATTGTAGTTGCAATGTTTTCAGAGGGCAAATTAAATGACGCACAAGCCTATTATGAATCTTTTAATGCACTAAGAGAGGTGGTAAAGAGTGAGCAATCATATTGGAAAGAGATGATAAACAAAATCAAAGAAAAAGCAAAAATACTCCAAGAGAGTGATGTTTTCTTGAAATCTCAAATAGACAAGGTTTTTACCACCTTTGTGCAAAAAGGGCATAGTGTAAGCAAATGGGAAGCAGAAGAGCAAGAGAGATTAAAATCAATGATGCAACTTGCCCAAACGATTGTATATATCATTAACGCCCCGCTTATGAACGATGAAGACCCGCTAACAAAAGAAATAATGGCACATCAGAAAAAAAGCGAGGAACTCATCAAAGAAATCAATGCAAAATGGGGGAAATAAAGTTATTTCTAAGCCTCTAAGGCTTAGGGATTCTAAAATGCAAAGGAGAAAAAATGGCACAAAAAGCATTTGTAGATGAAGTCATAGAGGAGATTGGCACACAAAGCCTAGCTAAACTTGGCTTAAATATTTTTAGCCTAAACACCTATGCCGCTTATGGAGCAAGTGCACAGATGACAAGTGATACCGCAAGGGCATACAATCAGCACAAAAAGAATGATAAATTTTTCGGACAAACTTTTGAAGAATTGGATATTGGAATGCAAAACACAAAAGATTCTCTCTTGAATACAGGTAATAAAACTTACACAACAGACACGCTTGCAGATATTAAATATGCGCAAGATTTTTTAAAAAGTGGCAAAAAAATAGAAAATCTCAATGAAAAAGATAGACAAAAATTAGAATATATTTTAGCCTATTACAAAAATGAAGTGGAAAATATGAATTTTAGCGATTCTACCCTAGCGGCACTTGCTCACAAACACCATACTACAACCGATACCGTAACTTTTGATGAAAAGGGCAATGTTATAAAAACAGCACAGCTCAAAGTGATTAAAAACACAAATGATTTACTAAAAGACTGCTATTTAGAGGGAGAAAACGCACCCGATGAACTCAAAATGCCCTTTGATGATTACAAGAGACATAGAGAAAATTTAGAAGAAATGATTGAAAAAGGTAAAAATTCTGATAACCCAAAAATAATAGAAAAAGCGCAAAAAGCGCAAAAAGCCTTAGAAAAACTCAACGCAAACAATCTCTGTAACCGCTTAATGTGTGAAAATCCTAATGCAACTGCAGTAGTGTTTCAAGGCGTAAGTGCTGGAGGGCATATCCTCCAAGCAGGAATGAGCGATGCGGTTGTTGTCGCACTCTCTACACTTGCAAATGGAATCGTATGGGAAATTAACGATATGTTTCGTGGCAAAATAGATTCTGAAACCCCTGTTTTGGAGCGCATTAAACGACTATTTCAAAGGACAATAGAGGCATTTCAAAAGACTTTTGCAAGAGGGGCTGGATTTGGTATGATAGACGCTGTTGTCGGCATTGTCGGGCAGATTTTCAAATCCATTGCTAAAGACCTGAAAAAAATCTGGGACACCACAAGAGCTAGTGCAAAGTCCATTTATAATGGAATCTATGACTATATAAGCGGAAAAATTACAAATATGCAAGAATTGCTAAGAGTGATTCTAAAATCCATCTTTTCTGCCGCTGCGGTAGTTGGCGTTGTCGCCTTACAAAGCACATTAGAAGCAAAAATGATTGCGTTTTTAACGCCTGTTGTCGGAGTGATTGGCGCATCACTCGCAAATATCCTCTCTACGATTCTCTCAATCGTCGCTGGAGCGTTCGCGGTCGTGCTAAGTATGCGTAGCATTGATATGGCACTAGATGCATTCTTCGGCGCTTTAGATTATGCAGAATTCTCCGCAAAAAGAGCCGAAGCAATCATAACCCTATGCGCAGAAAACCTCCCCCAACTCATAGAGGAAAGAGAGGAAATAGAAAAGCTGATAGAATCCACGCATAAGGAGCGGTTAATCACGCTTGAAAGCTCGTTTGCAGATTGCGCAATCGCAATAGAAAATAACGATGATGTCACTTATACTGAAGCATTGCAAAAGATTAATGCGCTTTGGGGAGCGGAATTAAAAATCAAAACAATAGATGATGTGAAAGAGATTTTGCAACAACCCAATAGAACAGGTTGCCTAAAGTGGTAATCTGAAAAAAACCGATAGACAAACAATGTTGTGGGCGATTCTTACTGCTATTTTGGGACTTGTTTTAGTCCCAATCATTTTCTTATTTAAATTAGTATGGATTCTTGTGATTTTTGGAATCCTTGGATTATTAGCACTCTTTAACCTCTCTCCTTACGCCTTTGCAATAGTGTTAGGAATCATTGGCTTGTGGCTCATCTTGTCTTACTACAACACAAATGCGAAAGACTAAAAAGCTAAAATGATAGATGATACCATAGCAATTTTGGAGAATCCCGATAGAACAAGTCATTAAATGGTAGAATTCCATAGAGATTCTATCCCGCCATCTTTAATTTCTTTAATTTTTAAATTCCTTTTTTATTATCTTTAAAATATTTATCACTTTCACGACCATTATCATAGTCAGTAATTCTCCTCTAACCATATAGCTTCTTAATATCTATATGCTCATCCATCTCTTGTTTTGCTTGTTCATCACAACAAAACAAAAAATCTCCCTCATTCGTTACAAGAATCATCTTATCAAAATCATAGGCAATCGGAAATTCTACCACAACAGACAAACTTTTTTCTCCTCGAGGAAATGTAGTCAATGTTTTATCCAAAACTACTGAAGCTATAAAATCTTCCCGTAACAAGAATATAATTTTTTGAATCAAAATCTTATATTTCACCGAAACGTCTAACCATTTCTCTGCAACTGAATCTTTGCTTGTTAATTTAGACTCATAAGTGTTTATGCAAGGAATCATCTTATTCCTCGCATTTGGAGTTAAAATTTATATCCAATTTTCTCTTAATGTGATACCATTTATCACCCAAAGCGTCCATATAGCCATAATCGCCCATTTGACCTTTCAAAGTATTTTTGTTCTTGTCAATCTCCTCATCAAGCCACTTCTTAGCAATCCAACCTGCCGCAAATCCTACAACAAATCTAAGCATAATGCCTCCTTAAAAATTGAATGTATAGATTTCTCTATAGGCAAATTATAAACCAACAATATGACAGGATATGACGCAAAAATTCATTTTATAAAATTTTGCTGCTTTTTGTGGAATTGCGCAATGCGATTCTATGTATCTAATAGTTTGTGCGGATTCTATGCTCTCATAATGGACAATATTCTTAACAATAAAAAAGAAAGATGAAAAATAGATTCTAAACAAGGGCTATTGCGCCCCTTAAACGCAGTATGTTAAATCTTTATAAATCTTACAAAATAGCAAAGCTTACAAGCTCTGCTATCGCCTCATTATACTTTTGCCTCTTCGCGTCTTTGGAGGTATTCCCAATACTCATCTACTCTTTTTTGCCATTCTACAATCAAGTATTCATTCTCTGGCTTAAACAAATGCTTGAATCTTGCTTGTGCGCCTAGATAATCACGCACAGGGACGACATTTTTAGGACGATAAGTGATTTTCAACTCGCGCCCATTGATGATTTCAAAAAGCGGAAATACAAGAGAATCCACCGCTAAATCACTCATTTCAATGGTTTGATTTGCAGGGAATCTCCATTCTGTGGTGCAAGCACTCATTGCGTTAATAAAAGTAGGTCCCTCTGTTTCAATTGCGGTTTTGATTTTTTTACTCATATCCTTCCATTTATTAGGCGCAACTTGTGCTACATAAGGTGCGCCGTGCGCTGCCATAATGAAAAGTAAATCTTTTTTTCTATCCTTTTTACCATAGCTGACGCGCCCTGCTGGTGTAGTCGTTGTAGAAGCACCAAGCGGTGTAGAACCACTCCTTTGTCCCCCTGTGTTTGCATACACTTCATTATCCAAGCACACATAGGTGAAATCGTGTCCTCTTTCAAAGCAACCACTAATAAATTGGAATCCAATATCATAAGTAGAACCATCTCCACCAAAGGCTACAAACTTAGGCTCTTTATCGCTATAAAGTTTATTTTTACGCTTCAATGCCTTATACATTGCCTCTGCTCCCGCAATCGCAGTGGAGCTATTTTCAAATCCGATATGAATCCAAGGCGTATCCCAAGAAGTATAAGGATAAACTGCGGTGCTTACCTCCAAACAACCGGTGGAAGTTGCAATCAACAAAGGGTGTGAAGTCGCATTTAATACTTCTCTTACAATCATTCCGTGCGCACAACCCGGACATAAAAGGTGCGCACCCTCAAATCGCTCACTCGCTTTTGAATATTGTTTTAAATTTTTAATTTCACTCATTTCGCGCTCCTTAATTAAATCCAAGTTTTGGACCTCTAAGTCCGATAAATTGCTGTGTTGGGTGTGTTAGCTTCCCTGCTTTTGCATTCGCTTGTAACTCTTTTAGAATCTCTTGTAGATTGCTTTGTGTCAAGTCGCGTCCGCCCAATCCATAAATATAGTTGCTTACCACAGGCTTGTTTGTGCCGTGATAAAGTGCTGCTACACCCTCGTTATAAAGCATTCCCATAGCACCCGCTGGTAAGCTTCTATCCAAGAATGCAACCGCCTTTACTTTGCTCAAACTCTCACAAAATGCAAGATAAGGGAATGGGCGTAAAGAACGAATGCTAACAACCCCTGCTTTGATTCCATTTTTTCTTGCTTCTTTTGTAGCGATTCTTGCGGATTCCACGGTTGTGCCAAGTGCAACAATCGCAACTTCCGCATCTTCCATATCGTATTTTTCTACGATATTATATTTGCGCCCTGTGAGTTTTTCAAACTCTTTAAAAGTGCGCTCAATTACGCCCATAGATTGCATAATCGCATTGTGTAATTGCGCCTTATGCTCAAAATGCCAATCCTCCTCTGTTTGCGCTCCATAGGTTGCAGGACGCTCAAAGTCTAGCATTGCATTTTTGGGTTTATAATCGCCGATAAACTTATAAGCCTCTTTGTCGCTTAATGGACGCACACTCTGTGCAGTATGCGAACAGATAAATCCGTCTTGATGCACCATAACCGGTAAGCGCACATCATAATCCTCTGCAATTTTAAATGCCATAAGGTTGAAATCATACGCTTCTTGCGGATTATAGGTGCATAGATTAATCCAACCTGCATCGCGTCCTAAATACATATCTGAATGGTCTCCATTGACATTTAAGGGACTTGCAAGTGCGCGATTCACAACATTTAGCACGATTGGCAAACGCATACCAGAAGCTTGATAAAGCACTTCCACCATTAAAGCAAACCCTTGTGAGCTAGTTGCAGTCGCTACACGCCCACCAGCAGCCGCAGCACCTACACAGCCACTCATCGCAGCGTGTTCGGATTCCACCATTACAAACTCGCCATCAATATAACCATTAGAAAGAAAAGTTGCATAATTTTGCACAATCGGGGTTGAAGGCGTAATAGGATAAGCAGAGACAACATCAATTTGCGCTTGTCGCATTGCGTGGCTTGCCGCCATATTTCCGTCCCAAACTTCTACTTCTTGTAATTCATAAACTTCTGCCATTATTAATCCTTTTTCTTTTCTTCTTTTTTAGGCCACTTGCTAAGCGCATTTTCATTGCTTTCATAATCACTAAACATTAGCAGCGATTTAGGATTGGTTGGACATACATCTACGCACACACCACAGCCCTTGCAATGCACATAATCCACACCACTCATTTTTTCATCTCTCACAAGAATTGAAGAATCCGGACAATAAACCCAGCAAAAATAGCAATTAATGCAATGCTCTGTATTATAAACAGGTTTTTCTACACGCCAATGCGCCACACTTGCCTTATAAGAGCTATCCTCACGATAATCCCTAGAATCTGCGTGTTTTTCTACTGCCGCATTGCCTTTATCAAAAGGAAACAGCACAGAACCCGCTTCAAATTCATTCCAGCCTTTATATTCCATAATTTTCTCCTATTTTACTTCGTTGTATGCTTTTCTAATCACTTCCATATTTGCATCAATCACTTTTTGGGGAAGTTTTTTGCCTAATACTTTCTTGAAAGATTCCAAGAAAAAGTCCAAATCTAGCGCACCAGAAATTTTCAAAAATGCTCCAAGCATTGGTGCGTTAGGGATTGACTTGCCAAATGCTTCTAAAGAAAGTCCAATACAATCTAATGTATAAACCTCCTTGCCTTTAAGCTCCGGCTTGGATTCCAAAAACTCCTCTTTGCTTAAATGTGTCGTAATAATGTATTTTGTGGAATCCTTCTCATTTGCGCAAATATCTGTGATATAGACTAAACCCGGGTCAATAACTAAAATATAATCGGGATTCATAAATTTTTCGTGATTAAGAATGGGTGTATCATCAATGCGGTTATAGGCAGTCATTGCTGCACCTCTTTTTGCTGAACCATAAAACGCAAACGCCTGCACCTCTTTGCCCGTCCCTGCAATCACATCTGCTAAACCTTTTGCTCCGGTTACTGCACCTTGTCCTGCACGGCTATGCCATCTAATCTCAAGCATAATGCCTCCTAAATTTTAATTTTAAAGTTACAAGTCTGATTATAAAAAAAATGCGCTTAAAAAATTTACTTTTATGGATTGCAAATCCTGCAAAAAGTGATTAATGTGTAAAAATAACTCACTTTGTATAATTGTAACACCATAAAACTATTTATCTATATTTTCGGGGATTTTTATTATTTAAAGGAGGAAGAATCCTTATAAAGCCTTAAAAAGGCTTTATATTATTTTTTGTTTTCTTTGATGTATTCCATTACCATAGCATAAGCTTCATCTTTCAAATCAAGCTTCTTGCGCTTTAGTTCGGATAATTCCATATCTGAAACATGTTCTCTGCCTTCTACTATGTCTTGGATTTTTTGATCCAACTCATTATGTTCATCAAAAATCTTTGCAAAATGCGCATTTTCCTGCTTTAACACACTAATTTCATCGCGATATTCGTGCAACATCGGTTCTCCCTTGAAGTTAAACTAAAAATCTAATTATAGACAAACTTGCCTTAATACTTACCATTTTTTAAATTTTTTATCTTTAATTAAGAACGATAATCTGCATTGATTTTTACATATTCATAGCCCAAATCACAACCATAAGCCACAAAAGATTCCTCACCTTTGCCAATCTCACAAGAAATCCTAAAAGAATCTTGCCTTAAAACTTCAGCGGCTTTTTTTTCATTTTCTTCATCAAAATAGATTGTTCCTTGTTTATATACACATACTTCATTGAAGTAAATTTCTAATGTTTTAGAATCGCACTCAATTCCACTTGCTCCAATCGTTGATGCGATTCTACCCCAATTAGGGTCGCAACCAAATAATGCCGTTTTGACAAGCAAAGATTGACTTAAAGCCTTTGCTGCCTTTTGTGCTTCTTCTTGTGTTTTTGCCCCCCTAACCTCAAAAGCTACAAGCTTTGTTGAGCCCTCGCCATCACGCACAATATCCGTTGCTAATTTATGCATAAGCTTTTCTAATACAAACCCAAAAGCTTCTTTATCATACGCTCCACTCTTACCATTGCTTAGAAGCAAAATAGTATCATTTGTAGAAGTATCCCCATCTACACTAATGGCATTAAAAGTTGTTTTTGCCGCCTTTTGCAAAATCTCTTTCATATCAGATCTTGGAATCTTCGCATCTGTTGTAATAAAACATAGCATTGTTGCCAAAGAGGGATTAATCATTCCCGCACCTTTACACATCGCGCCGATTTTAAAACTTGTTTTATCCTCCAAAACCACCTCAAAAGCAATTCTTTTGCTAAATCTATCTGTTGTCATAATTGCTTCTGCTGCACACAAATCTTCTTTTTTGCCTAAATCAAACTTTGCAAACGATTCTATAATTTTTTCTTTGGGCAATTGCACCCCTATAACTCCTGTGGAACTCATTATGGGATTCTTAATCTCGGAAAATTTCTCTTGGAGTTTTCCCAATACTTCTTTAACATTCTTTATACCCTCATCGCCCGTTAGCGCATTGGCATTTTTGGAATTAATTAAAACAAAATTTGTTTGAAAATCTTTATCGTATTCCTTATAGTGCAAAATGGGAGCAGCACAAAATCTGTTCTCCGTGAAAATCCCCTCCACTTCACATAAGGAATCTGCGTAAATAAAGGCAACATCTAAAGCCCCTTGACTCTTTAATCCTGCATTGACGCCATCGCAATAAAACCCCTCTGCGGCTGCAACTCCACCTTGAATTGGAAAGAAACTAAACATATTTTAACTCCTCTGGTTTATCTTTTTTGGATATTAGCTGCTTTGTTAGACGCACACCTTGAGAAGTCCCAATCACTAACAATTTGCACCCACTTGTTACAAGAGTATCTCCATTAGGCATTGAGATAAATTTTCCATCTTTTTGCGTAATTCCTACAACAGAAGTCTGCGTAATTTCTCGCACGTGCGCTTCTTTTAACTTCTTTAGCACAAGCCAAGAATAACGTGGAACAATAATCTCTTCTAAATCTAGCGGGGTATCTTTTTGATAAGCAAAACGTTCCAATAAATTCTCCATATCTGGACGCGTTGCCATTGCATTAACTCTTTGGGCAAACAATCTTGAAGGAGAAACTGCGGAATCCGCTCCAAGCTTTTTTAATTTTTCTTCGTCTTCATTGTTTTTTGCATTCCCTATCACAAAATAGGGTTTTCTGCCCAATTCTCTCTCATAAAGCCTAACGGAAGTAATTTGCGCAATATTATCTGCAATATTATTAGACAATGTAATCACGCCACGCGCACTAGATAGATGGCATTTCAACATTGCAATCTCTGTATGAGGGTCTTCATTAATAAAAAATGGATAATGATATTTTTGCGCAATATCTTCTAAAGAATCGTTGCGATCCACTACAACAAAAGGAATATGCGCTTCACGAAATTGAAGTGCTAGTTGTATGGTATATTCATTGTGATAACAAATAATAAAATGATTTTTTAAACGTGCAATCTTGTAAATCATATTGCGCTCCTTGATAATTGGAATGAGTTTTCCCCGACTAAGCACCTCAATCACACTAATGACGCAAAAGCTTAAGACTAGAGAACCTGCCAACATAACAAATGCGGTATAAAATATACTTAAACCATCAAACTCACCCTCTTTTAATGCACCAAAGCCTGTTGTTGTAAAAGTATAAGAAGCCTGAAAAAATGCGTCCATTAAGCTATAGTCTGTAATGACCATATAGCCAAGTGTACTAAGTATTAAACCTGCAAAGATTAATAAAAAAGATGCGCGGAAAGGCTTTAGCTGTTCATAAAGCAAACCAGACATATCAATGTCTGGCTTTTGAGTGCTTTCCCAATGGAGAAATTTTTTGAGCCTATCAAAAGCCACAGCCCAATCCTAAAAACAAGGATTAAGAGCGTTTCTTCATAGTGCGCAATGTAGAAGCTGCAATTCTTACTTTCATTGCTCTACCATCTTCTAGTTTGATTCTAACCGTTCTTAGATTGGGTAGAGAACGTTTTTTGGTTTTATTATTTGCGTGACTTACATTATTGCCAACCATTGGACCCTTACCTGTAAAAAAACATTTTCTTGCCATTTCTTAATCCTTAAAATTATTAAAATTGAGTGCTGTAAATAGACTTGGGATTCTATCTTAAACTATATAATATAAAGTTTAAATGATATTTCATTTAACCAAGCCGTCTTTTAATTTCTTGCACAATATCAAATCCGTGATTCAATGCCGCCGCAATAGAACCGCCATTTTTATATAAAATATCCCCTGCAATATAAACGCCTTGAATGGAGCTTTGATGCTTATCATCTATCAATGGAACTCCATCGGCATCTAATTCTACGCCGCATTTACGCAGAAAATCCACAGGTGCCATTCCTCCAATAGCATAAACTACACGATCATAGATTGCGCTTGTATTATCCGTAAAATTGACTTGAACCTTACCCTCTTTATCCTCTAAACTTTGAATATCAACTCCCAACTTAGGTTCAATCTTTCCATTTTCAAAACATGCACTCAAGCTTTCTTGATTTGTCTCATTAATTCTTGAAAATTCTTTTCTGCGATAATTTAATGTTACAGGATTACTCTCGCTAAGCACACACGCATATTCTACTGCGGAGTTTCCTCCACCCACAACTAAAATCTTTTCACCATCTACACAACTATTTGCATTAAAATTCACAAGATTCTTAATGCTTGTTGGAATCGGATAGCTAGGCTTATTGGGTTGCCCCATTTTGCCAATAGAGATGATAATAAATTTTGCCTTGATAGTTGTATTTTTTGCAGTATGCACCACGAAATAATTCCCTTGTTTTTCAATGGATTCTACTTCAGTTTGAAATTGCGCTTCAAAACCATTTTCTTGGATAATTTTATCAAATAAATCCAAGGTGCTTTCCTTTGTTCCATCGCAGAAGTAAATATTTCCATTTAACTCAACTTTTTGCCCTTTATAATCCTTATCTACGCGTTTTTTGTCTTTATAAAACTTACGAATCGTTGTAGAATGTCCCTCGCCTTTTTCAAACAAAACAACATCTTTAATGCCCAAAATCATTGATTCTACTGCCGATGCAATTCCGCCCGGACCACCACCGATAATTGCAATATCATAAATTTCTTTCATTCATTTTCCTTTAAATTGGTTTTTGATTTATCTTTTACTGCGTGACGCAAATCCTCTTCACTATCAAACAATACCCCTTGCATCATTTTTTTCTCATCATCAAACTGCCCACTTTTTAATCCCCACAAAAATGCAATCAAACCAATTAATCCAATTACAATGGAGGTAGCAAGCATTACGGCAACCATTGTTGTATTCATACTGCATTCCTTAAAAAAGGCAAGAGAGATTCTATGTTTAATCCCATTGCATTAGAAGTCGCCCCCACTTGTTGCTTAATATAATTTTTATGGAATCCCTCTACCATTACTGCACCTGCTTTATTTTGCCATAAATCACTTTTTAAATAAAACTCTAAATCTTGTTGTGCAAAAGGAAAAAACTCAAAAGCAGTTTGACTTAAATCCATATAAAAAAACCTCTTACAATGTAGAATAGAACAAGTCAAAATTTTTAATGTTTTGCCACTTTGCGCCTCCAAGAAATTACACGCCTCTGCTTTATTTTTTGCTTTTCTTTGCAAGATTCCTTGACAATCAATGACGCTATCCACAATCAAAAGCGGCAAATCCAAGCCATATAAAGATAACGCACTCTTGTGTTTGCCAAGTGTTGCTTGATAAACAAAGCTTTCAGGTTTATCCAAAGGCAACTGCTCCTCATCAAACCCATTATCGCATTGAACAAAAGGGATTCCATACTCTTCCAAAATTTGCTTACGAACTATGGAGGTAGAGCATAAACGCAACATCAAATTCCTTGAATCTTAGAGATAAACTTGTAATTATAATCTCTTTAAAATTATAGTTTGATAAGATTTATTTGTTTTTGAAGCTAACTGCGACAACCGCAATGGCAAATCCACCATCGTGGGAGATAGAAAGGCTTAAGGAATGAATCTTAAAATAAGCCAATTTCTCTGCACTCAAACGAAGCATTGGAGCACCCTTTTTATCCTTAAAAATCCACATATCGTGGAATCCTAATTCTTTTCCGATTCCACATTTAAGAGCCTTAGAACAAGCTTCTTTCGCCGCCCAAAATCCCGCAAGGCTTTGGGGATTCTTGGCAATCTCTATTTCAGATTTATTTAAAAACCTCTTCATTCCCTTATCGCCAAATTTTGCCAATAAAGATTCTATGCGCTTAATCTTGACAATATCCACGCCCACTTCAAACATAGAAAATGCAACTATTGCACAACAAATTCAGTGAAAAACATATTCGCAATCCTGCCATCAACCAAGAACTCGTTTAAACGTTCCATGATCTCTTCTTTAAGTTTTTGTTTGCCTTTTGCAGTTTGCACTTCTTCAAAAGTTTTTGAACTAAGAATTGAAATGATTACATCACGCAAAATATCTCGCTTTGTATCAAGCTCGGTTTGCATTTCTACAATGCTAAGCTCCAATGCAATAGAGGTTTTAAGATAGCGTTTTCCTCCGCCTGAAGTCATAAGATTCACAATAAATTGATCCAAAGGATACATAGGACCAACACTTAAAAGATTACTATTAGGATTGGCTGCACTTCCCTTGTTAGCTGCACTTTGTTGTTGTGGAGCAACATTTTGTGCTTCTGGCTCATCTCCCCCACTAAAAATCAAAATTGCAACAACAATTAATATGATAAGCAACAATGCCACTACGCCAATGATGATAAATAGCAACATTTTATTCTGTTTTAAACCCTCTAATTTGGATTCTTTTTTGGTTTCTTCTTCTGCCATATTTTCTCCTTAATGAAAATTTTATTATATAAAATCTTTTTTTAAATTTTCAAGTTTTACATTTTCAAGTAACTGCCAAGCCATTTTAACTCATTTGGATAACGTCTAAACAATTCACTCACATTCTCATCATCAATATGCCCATCAATATCAATAAAGAAACAATAGTCAAAATCATTTCCTGCAAGCTTTGGACGAGATTGGAAAAAAGTCATATTAATATTTAATTCTTTTACATCATAAAGCAGACGATAAATCGCACCCGGTTTATCATCGTTCGCCAAAATTGCGCACAAAGAAGTTTTGTCTTTACCGCAAGGTTGATTTTTAAAATTGCTCACTACAATAAAACGCGTTTTGTTGTCCGCATTATTTTCAATGTTTTCAAATAAAATAGGAGTGTTGTAGAGTTTTGCTGCAATAGGAGAGCAAATAGCAGCACATTTTGGATTATCCCCCGCAAGTTGCACTGCACGTGCGGTAGAATCTACTGCGATTCTTTGAATATGATCTAAGGAATGCTCACTCAAAAAGCTAGAACATTGCCCAAAAGCAATATCTTTAGAATAAATGATTTCAATTTCTTGAATCTTTCGCGTCCAACTTGCAAAACAATGATGGATAGGCATATAAATTTCAGCGACAATTTTTAACTCTGTATTCCTTAGTAAATCCAAAGTCTCACCCACTACACCATTTTGACTATTTTCAATCGGAATCACCGCATAGCTTGCGCGTTGATTCTCTACGCTTTTAACTGCCTGTGTAATAGTATTGTGGGAAAAATACTCACACATTGCCCCAAACCTACTTTCTGCTGCTTGATGCGTATAACTTCCAAGTGGTCCCAAATACGCCACACGCTCAGGTAATTCAAGATTCCGACTTACTGCAAAAATTTCTAAATAAATTGCTTCAATAGCAGATTTATTGAGCAGCAAAGAACCTTTAGAAGTCAATCTATCAAGAATCTCTTTTTCCCTCTCTGGACGATAAATAGGTGCATTATTTTGTAATTTTGCTTTACCTATACGTTTTACAATTTCCATACGCTTTTCTAATAATTCCAAAATCGTATCATCAATGCTATCAATTTCTGTTCTAAATTTTTGTAAATCCATTGAAGTTTCCTTTATAGATAGTCTTTTTCCAATGCAATTAAATCCTCTATGCTTTCTCTTTTGCGGATTAGCCGCATTTTTTTAGCCTCTATTGCAACTTCTGCGCAACGCGGACGCGTGTTGTAGTTACTCGCCATACTGAACCCATACGCCCCTGCACTCAGCACAGCTAACAAATCTCCGTTTTGTAAAATTGGCAAAGAAATATTTTTACCCAAATAATCCCCACTTTCACAAATAGGACCTACCACATCTGTTGGACTTACATCTTGAGATTCCACAAAAGGCACAATCTGATGATACGCATTGTAAAGACTCGGGCGAATCAAATCATTCATTGCGCCATCTACGATAACAAACCGCTTATTTTGGTGTTCTTTTTGATAAAGCACTTTTGTCAAAAATATTCCGCTATTTCCGACAATAAACCTGCCCGGCTCACAAATAATCGTCAAATCCAATCCACGCAATTCCTCTAAAATTACCTGTGCATAATCATAAGGTTTAATCGTAACTTCATCGCTATAAGTGATTCCAATGCCACCACCAACATCAAAAAACTTGATGTCCATTTTAAGCGCAAGTAGGCTATGCGTTAATTGCGCAATTTTTTGTGCAGATTCTGCAATGGGTTTGAGCTTGGTTAATTGACTTCCAATGTGAAAATGGATTCCAACAGGCTCTAAATATTTAGAATTATGCGCTAACAAATACAAGGCTTTAGCTTCCTCAATACTTACGCCAAACTTGTTTTCTTTTAGCCCTGTTGAAATATAGGGGTGTGTTTGTGGGTCAATGTCTGGATTGACGCGCACAGAGATTCTAGCAGAGATTCCTAGCTCTTTCGCACAGGCTTCTACAAGCAACATCTCTTCTTTGCTTTCCACATTAATAAACAAAATTCCATATTTCAAAGCCTCTTTAATCTCAAATTCCTGCTTACCCACACCACTATAAATAATCTTATATTTAGGAATCCCAGCCAAAATGGCGCGTTGAATCTCTCCTAAGGAAACACAATCTGCCCCACTCTCCAAACTCGCCAACTTTTTAATCACGCTCAAATTAGAATTTGCTTTTAACGCATAACAAATCATTGTTTTTCTTCCACCAAAAGCCGCTTTTATCTGCTCATATTTTTCTTGGATTCTATCCAAATCATAAACATATAAAGGTGTGCCAAATTCTTTTGCAGCCTTTTGCAATAAATCTTTATCAAAATTTCCATCAAGTTTAGGAATATTTTGGGATTCTATATTTTTCATTTCTCCACTCTTGTTTTTCTAGTTGAATTTGTAATTATAATCAAAAATGCCTTAAACCTTTAAACTAAAATTAGTTACACTTTCAAACTTAAGTTCATAGTATTAAAAGGCTCAAAACACAATGAAAGATAAGATTATTTTATTCGACTTAGATGGCACTCTAATTGATTCCACACAAGCGGTTTATGAGGGGGTTTGCAAGGCTTTTGAAACTTTTAACCACCCGATTCCAAGCTACGAAAAAGTTAGTTTGCAGATTGGGCATACACTAGAGGATATGTTTAAAACTTTTGGCGTAGAATCCTCTAAGATTCCAGAGTTTATTGCGGTGTATCGGGAATATTATGGAGAAATTTGCAATGCTAAAACACATCTACTAGATAATGCACAACAAGCAATTACAGAAGCGTATTCCTTTGCGCATTTGGGAGTCGTAACAACCAAAACAGGTAAATATTCTAAAATTATTTTAGAACACCTCAAGGTCTTAGAATACTTTACTTGTGTGGTTGGCAGAGAAGATGTTAAAGAGGCTAAACCAAGTGCCGAACCCATTTTGTTGGCTTTAAAGTCTATGCCCACAAATATTGCGCAAGACAATATTTATATGATTGGCGATACACCTTTGGATATTCAAGCAGCAAACAATGCAAACATAAAAAGCATAGGCGTATTAAGCGGTTATGCAAGTTTGGAATTATTACAACAATACACAAACCACATCGTTCAAGATGCACTAGAGTCAGTACAGAAAATAAAAGGAATATAGAGATTTTAGCGACAGCTAAAAATAACACTGCCTTGTGCTGTTTTTTGTGTATTTTTAGCAGTTGGCAAACTTATATCCTCTAGCATTGCTGCTTCCATTCTTGGTGCTGCGTTTAAAGTAGATTTCATTAAAATAGGCGTAGGCTTTTGATGTGAAATCGCATTTAAATTAATCTCCTTGATACTACACTTTTGCCTAGAAAGATTGGAATATTCTTTAGCTTTTTGTAAAGCAAGTTCTAACATTTTTACATTGAGTTGCTCATCAATTTCCATTAGCGATTTTTCGTCTAACACTTTATCAATGCTTGGAAGAGCAAACAACAAATAAGAATTTCCCCTCACTTCGCTTTCAATTTTTTGAATAATCTTGTTGTAATCCTCTTTCTGCGCTTCGTTAAATTCACAATTTAAAGTATAAAGACTTTCAAATCCATTTTGGGTTTTTTTGCCATTTTTATACTCATAGATTGGGCTAATACTAAAACTTCCACCCTTGCAAATGCTATCCTTGCTTAAGAATCCATTGATATTATTATAGGTTTTAATGATAGCATTTTTATCCGCCAAGCTCAAAGTTTTGAGTTTGCGCAAACTTTCATTTTCCCTCACATTAACCAAACTTACATACTTAGTAGCTTCCAATTCCGCACTTACACTTAAATCTTGTTTGATTAGCATCTCCGCACTTGCTACACCAACTAAACCCACCCAAACACCAAAAATAACAATCAATCTCTTTAACATAGAAATCCTTTAAAATTAACATTACATATTCATTTCAAAAGATTTCTCTAGGATTCCAAAAGGAATCCCAAAATCTTATAGCGCAGCTTTTGCACTCTCAACGATTTTTGCAAATGCTGTTGGCTCATTCATCGCAATATCTGCCAAAATTTTTCTATCTAATGTAATTCCAGCCTTTTTAAGCCCAAACATAAATCTTGAATAACTGATTGCATTGATTCTGCACGCCGCATTGATTCGGACAATCCAAAGCTTTCTAAAGTCTCTTTTCTTTTGCTTTCTATCGCGGAATGCGTAACATAAACTTCTTTCTAGTTGCTCTTTTGCCTTTCTAAAATGCTTATGTCTAGCACTATAAAATCCACGCGCTAATTTTAAAACCTTTTTGTGTCTGCGTCTTCGCACAACTCCTGTTTTCACTCTTGCCATTTTAATCCTTTACCATCATTTATTATATTGTGGTGTGGTATTTCTACCAAACTTGCCCAAAAACTTGGGGAATGACATACTTTAATGTATGAAACTTCTCTCTTGTCTATGCCATACAAAGCATTTTTTTAACCGATTCAATGTTGGCATCATTTACATATTTTGGTGCATTCAAATTCGCAATTTTTCTTGGACGCTTCTTAGTCAAAATATGACTTTTAAAAGCAGAACCGCGTTTGATAAGATTCTTTTTGAGTTTGAATCTCTTTGCTGCGCCACGATTTGTTTTCATTTTTGGCATTGCTTTTCTCCTTTCATAAGATAAATTATTTCTTTGGCGTTACAAGCATATTCACATAACGTCCCTCTACTTTATAATCGCGCTCAATATTTGCAACATCTTCTAGCATAGCTGCGACCTTATTTAGAACCTCAAACCCTGCTTGTGGTTCGCTCACCTCACGCCCACGCAAAAAGACGCGGAATCGCACGTGCTTGTTTTCCTCTAAAAATTCCTTTGCGTGTTTGACTTTATAATTAATATCGTTACTCGCAATCTTAACAGAGAGTTTAATCTCTTTAATCTCAATTTGCTTTTGTTTTTTCTTGGCTTCTTTTTGCTTCTTTTCTTGTTGGTAACGAAACTTTCCATAATCCATTATTTTGCACACCGGCGGCTTTGTGTCCGGTGCAATCAAGACTAAATCCAACCCCTTACTATCTGCAATTTTTAAAGCCTCTTGCGAACTGATTAAGCCATACTGCTCACCATCATCTCCGACACAACGCACTTGTGGAAAATCAATCTCCTCATTGAGGATTACATCATCATTCTTACTCAAAAGCTAACCTCACGCATTTTCTCCTTTGTTAATGCAATAAATTCGTCCAATGACATTTCGCATTGCGCTTTTTCGCGGCGATTCCGCAACGCAACCTTTCTCTCCTCCATCTCCTTTGCACCCAACACCGCAATCATTGGAACCCTCTGCTTTTCTGCATTGCGGATTCTTTTATTGAGTGTTTCATTCTTATCCTCAATCTCCGCATACACGCCGACCTTCAAGAGCGCATTACGCAACTCTTTGGCATAAGCATTTTGCGCTTCATTAATTGGGATAATAATCACTTGTGTAGGAGCAATAAAAAATGGAAATTCTCCGCCAAAATGCTCCGTTAAAATCGCAACAAACCGCTCAAAGCTTCCCAAAATTGCACGATGAATCATTACAGGTTGTTGTGCGGAATTGCTTTCATCAGTATAAGCTAGATTGAAACGGTCGGGTAGATTCATATCAATTTGCACCGTGCCACACTGCCATTTGCGCCCAATCGCATCGGTGATTTTAATATCAATCTTTGGACCATAAAACGCCCCGCCCCCCTCATCAATCTTATAAGCGATTCCGCAACGATTCAATGCGCCTTTAAGTGCGTTGGTTGCTTCTTCCCAAATTTCATCGCTTCCGATAGATTTTTCAGGCTTGGTTGAAATCTCCATTTCATAGCTAAATCCAAAGGCATTCATAATCTTTTGCGTAAAATCAATGATATTTTCTACTTCACTTGCAATTTGACTTGGGCGGCAAAAAATATGCGCGTCATCTTGCGTAAATTCGCGCACACGCAACAATCCGTGTAATACACCACTTTTTTCGTGACGATGCACTACGCCATACTCATAGAATCGCAAAGGCAATTCCCGATAGCTTCGCAATGCACTTTGATACACCTTGATATGCCCCACACAATTCATTGGCTTAATCCCGTATTCTACTTCATCAATCGTTGTAAAATACATATTTTCGCCATAATTTGCATAATGCCCACTCGTTTTCCACACTGCACTTTTTAGAATCTCTGGACCACGTACAGGCTCATATCCGCGCTCAATTAACGCTTGGGTTAATAAATGCTCAAGATTGCGTCTAAGTCTCGCGCCTTTAGGTAGCCAAATCGGAAGCCCCGCTCCAATCTCCTCATCAAAGGTGAAAAGTTCCATTTCCATTCCGACTTTTCTATGGTCGCGTTTCTTTGCTTCCTCTAACTGACGCAAATAGCTATTAAGCGATTCCTTATCTGCAAACGCGATTCCATAGATTCTTGTTAGCATTTCTGCATTTTCATCGCCTCCAAGATAAGCACCAGCAATTTTTGTGAGTTTAAAAGCATTTAAAAGCTTTAAAGTTGGTAAATGCGGACCACGGCACAAGTCCTCAAAATCTCCTTGTGCATAAATACTCAAAGTCCCATCACCTAGTGGAATCCTGCTAATGACGGCTTGTTTTAAATCATCATTTTGAAATTTAGCAATGGCTTCCTCACGCTTTAGGGAATATTTTGTGATTTTTTCACCCTTTTTGGCGATTTCTTTCATTTTGGATTCTATTTTGTTTAAATCCTCTTCGCTGATTTTATGTTGTATGCGAAAATCATAATAAAATCCCTCCTCTACCACAGGACCCACAAAAAACTGCGCTTCAGGATAAAGTGCTTTAATGGCTTCCGCCATTAAATGTGCGCAAGTGTGGCGCATAATAGAGAGTGCGTCTTCGGAATTATCAAAATAAATTGGCTCACCCTTTAAGCCTAATTCCTCTGCGCTTTGTGTATCATAAATTGCATTATTCGCTTTAATTCCAATGATTTGCGACATAAAATTTTGCCCTTAAAATTAAAAATAAGCCTATATTATACCAAAAATTTATAAAATCAACACTTAAAGCATAAAGATTCCGCTCCTTTAAGGTAATTTTGGAGCGGGTAAATCCCCTTTTCTTGCTGCAAAAACAATGAGTAGAATCGTAGCGGCAACAAAATAATACAAAAATACAGGAATCGGTAAAGGGTCTCCTGCGGCATAGGAATGCAATCCAGAGAGATAGAAATTTACCCCAAAATAAGTCATTAAAATAGAATAGAATGCAATCACACTAAGAGAGGCAAAAACATAAGGATTGTTTCCTTTTGGAATGAATCGCGCGTGTAGCACGATGATATACACAACAATAGAAATTAATGCCCAAGTCTCCTTTGGGTCCCAACCCCAATAGCGTCCCCACGATTCGTTTGCCCATACACCGCCTAAGAAGTTCCCGATTGTCAGCATTGCAAGTCCTAAAATCATCGCCATTTCATTGATGGTATGCAAAGTGAGAATCGTGCGGTCTAGTTCAGGATATTTTTGACTTCTAAAAACAAACAAAAGCAAGGTTAAAGCCCCTAGCATAAAGCAAAGCCCCAAGAATCCATAACTTGCAGTAATGATAGAGACGTGAATATTAAGCCAATAGGATTTTAAAACAGGCACAAGATTCCCAATTTGAGGGTCCATAAAGCCCAAATGTGCTACAAACAAAGAGATTCCAGCAAGGAAACTTGCCATACTTTGGGCTAAATAACTTTTTCTAAAGAATACAACCCCAGAGATTCCAGCCGCCCAAGCAATATAAATCATAGACTCATAGGCATTACTCCAAGGGGCGTGTCCGCCGACATACCAACGCAAACCCAATGCAATCGTGTGCGCAAGAACCAAAAGTGCAATCACCCAATGTATCAAGCGACTTGCTAGAATATCTGCATTTTTATGTCTAAAAATCTGCACAAGCACGATTCCAAACAGAACGATTCCAAAGAGCAAATACAAAGGCATAAGATTCTTAAAGGGATTGTAATGGTTTAAAAAAATCTCTAAGTCAATTTGCATTTTGGGCGGAATCAAAGCCGCTCCAAACTTGTTTTGGATTCCATTGAAAGCTTCCAAAGCTAAATCCGCATTCTCCCAATTATTCTCTACCAACCCATAGTGAAAGCTATTAAAATACGCACCAAAGAGTTTTTGAAGCTGACTTGCATTTTCTTTATCAAAACTTGCAATCGCCTCACTTGGCGCAAACCATTTGTCCCCTTCACCGCTAAAGCTTGGGAGGATTCTCAATGCTTGTGCGGTATAAATCAAATACGCCACATTCACGCGCTCATCTACGCTCATCACATCTTTGTCAAACTTATCACGCATTGCGGGCTTTTTGCGATTCGCTTCCTCTAAATAATTACTAAGTTTATAGGTATCTCCTGCAAACAAATCCTCAAAGGCGATATATTTTTCATTTTTATCCACACCAATAATCTCTTTAAGCTTGGGTGTAGAAACTGCTAACATTTTCACCTTTTTAAACTCGTTAGGATACACCATCATACCCAAAAACAATTCCATATTACTAAGCCCTAAAAAGGAATCTTTTTTTGTCATTTTATGCAGATATTCCATCGCCAAAGTATCCACAGGCTTCATTCTGCCGCCAAAATCCTGCACGATTAAGCGTCCAAATTTTTCTGAATGTATGCCGCTCTTTTCTTTTAGATTCTTGATTAAATCCAAAATACTCTCGCTTGTGATTGGCGGAATCTCAAAGTCCTTACCCTCGTGAGGATTGACGCTTTGAGGATTCTCCGTTTGCGGATTTTCAGCCATTTGAGGATTTGCGTGTAATGGAATCGCACTGAAGATTCCAAGAGAAATGGCAAATGCCACAACCAGATTCTGCGTTTTAAGGTATTGCCCCAAACGATAAAAGCGTCCATTTTTTGCAAAAAATGCCCACAATAGCCCCAAAGTTAGCATTGTATAGCCAATATAAGTTGGAATCTTTCCGGGGTCGCGATTCACCGATAAAATCGTTCCTTGCTCGTCTAAATCATACGAGGATTGAAAAAAGCGGAATCCTCCATAATCCAAGACATTATTCATAAAAATCCTATAAGGCTTTTCTATATTGTTTGCAGGGTCTATCAAGACAACTTCCGAAGAATACGAAGAAGGACTCATTGAACCCGCATAGCGGTCTAGTTGAAAGTCTTTTAATGCAATCGCGAAAGGTAGCGCAATCGTGCGACTTCCCCAATCTAGCGCAAACTTCATTCCGCCAAGCATAAAAGGCGTAACCTGCCCTCCTCCAGCGTTTTTCAAGACTTCTAGCTCCTCACTCTCGCCTTTGAAACTAACTTTTACTTTTAATCTGTCTGTATCCATTTTGTCTTTTGCCGGGATAAAATCCACATACTGCACTTCTAAATCCCCATCTCCAAAGGGTAATTTTTGATGGAATCGCTTTTGCACTAGGGGCGTAATAGTTGTTGGAAAAAATGCGCGGTAAAGATTCTCATCAACTTTTGCCAAAATCGTCATAAACTCCTCTTGCGATTCTATCGTATTGCTCTGCTCTCCCTCACGGATATGCATCACGCCTTCAAAGCCATAATAACGCGTAATTGCCGCACCGATAAAAATCACAACCAAAGAGGAATGAAACAAGAAAGAAGCATATTTCTTGCGCTGCAATGCGCGAGAGAGAAGCAACACCCCAATGAGATTCAACACTAAAAGCAAATGCAACAAATCAAACCAAGCCGTGTTATACACCAATGCCTTTGCGCTTGGAGTTCCAAAATCATTTTCCACAAATGTTGCCACCGCACAAGCACTTCCATAAGCAATCAGTAAGATAAATGTAACAAAAAAGCTACAAAATCCTTTCACTACACCATTCACAATTTTTTGTATTTGGTTCATATTTGTTCCTATTATCAAAATTAGAGTGCCATTTTACCCAACTTTTTTTAGGTTTAATTAACAAAAAGCAAACAAAATAAAAAATTAGCCATAAAATTAAAAAATTTTGTATGAATCATTGAGAAAAACAAAAGAATTGTAGAATGAAAGCTCTACAATTCTTAAGTTTTAAGAAGTTAAATAAAGGAAAATTAACCCAAAAATTCTCTTTTAAAGTATTCGCGAGAAGCTTTGCAAAGCGGACAAGCACCCGGAGCTTTTTTACCTCTATGAATATGTCCGCAAATTTCACAAACCCAAACTTCCTCATTACTGCTTTCAAAGAATCCTTCCTCGTCTAGCATTTTTTTGAGTTCCAAATATTCTCTTTCGTGTTCTACTTCTACCTTACCAATCGCAGTGAATAATCTTGCAATGTCTTTTTTGCCTTCCTCTTCGGCAATTTTTGCAAAATTTGGATACATTATCGTATGTTCATAATTTTCACCCTCTGCTGCAGTCAGCAAATTCTTTGCAGTAATTTCCAATTCTTTTCCATCTACAATTTTATGATATGCTTTAAATTCCGCTCTTGCGTGCCATTTCTCATTTTCTGCCGCTTCTCTAAAATGTGTTGCCACCGCGTGCCAACCTTCTTCTTGAGCTACATCAGCAAACAAATCATATTTATTGCGCGCCATAGATTCTCCAGCAAAAGCCTTCATAAGATTAACAGCTGTTAAGTCTTTAGTAATGCAAGTCATTTCTGCTCCACAACAACTCAATGTACCTCCACCTACATTTTGCACTTCTACCTCATTGCCACATTTTTGGCATTTATAAGTTTCATATTGTCTCATCAACAAATCCTTTCTATAAAATTGAGATGAAATTATAGCATAACTTTTTTAATTAATAAACTTTATCCATTAATTTACATTTGTTTTCATAAAATACACTCAAAATAGAAATATTGATAAAAAGGCTAACCCTCTATTACCCCCTAGAAACCCTCTGTTTTTAATTATGTGTTTCACACATTTGCGCACCGACTTATTCCCACCTATTCCCTTTAGCAATCTTTGCAATAAATTCTCTCTTTTTATCTAAAAAGAATACTAGGAATCCTTTTGAGATAAGACACACAAGGTAAGCAAAAGCACAAATAATTCTTGATTATTGCTCTATGAAACCTTTTGCAGAATAGTTAAAGAATACAAAAGGATTCAGAGATAAAACTTTAGAGAAACTCAAAAGAGAATTATCCAAAAATCCCAAAAAAGAAAGAAACAACAAAAGAAATGATTAGTATTTCACTTTTTATCTCCACAAAAACTTGCAAAGATTTAGAGGATAAGAAGTAGTTTAATCCTCTTACAACTATTCTAAAGATTCCATTAGCCTCTTTGTTCTTGTAAGAAATAAAATATGAAATGGTAAAACAATCCAATCCATAATCAAACACATTCAAGATTCTATCCACCTTGTCCTTGCAAGAAATAAAATAACAAAGTAATCCATAACACAGAATTTCACTTATAATTCTACAACTTCAAATTTTTAAAGATTCCATTGTTAAATCTAATTTTTGCTTGATAATAGATTGCCACGATTGGAATCTCGCAATGACTAAAATAAAACACTCTATGCGCAACATTATAGATTTACACTAAAGCAGATGAGTTGCTTACGCAACACACAACACGACTTCTTACAAAGTCTCACAATGACATACTACCACTTAGTCATTGCGTCTCCCACTTCTGTCCTTGCAAACGCTAGTGTTGCAATCCATAATCCAATATATAGAAGGCTTTGCAATGGGGGATTTAAAGCAATTTAAGATTATGGAATCTTAGAATCTAAACGCAAGATTCTTTCCTTTGGACACCATAAACTCAAATTCCCTTACTCTTTATTCTCTTTCTTTCCCTTGCTCCCTTTACCCTCTTTTGTCTTTGGAGATTCTTCTACAATAAATTCTCCTTTGAGCTTCTCTAAAGTCTTCTTTCCAAAGCCTTTCACATTTCCTAATTCATTGACGGATTCAAAGGGTTTATTGGAGCGATACTCTATGATTGCTTGC
>NZ_JHWC01000005.1 GCF_000687535.1 Helicobacter rodentium ATCC 700285 | reverse complement strand
TCTTCATCTGAAGTAAATATTCCAAATTTTTTTGGACAATCCTTCAACAATCTAAACATACTTCCAGCATAGCCTATATTCTCTTCATTTTGGAATACATATAAATTCGGATATTCCTCTTCTAGCTTTTTAAGTGCTTCATATGTGCCATCTGTTGAAGCATTATCGATAACCCTAATATGTACCCATTGATTTACTTTTTTGATTTCTCTAATTGTCGATATAACAACCTCTTTTCTTTGGTAGGTTGGTATTAAAACTTCAAAAAGATCTAATAAATCTTTTGGTGCTTCTATAGTCTTCTTGTTGTAAGTGCTATTAAGAGAACAGTTGTATTTTGCATAGGCTACCTTAAATCTTTGGGGAATCCCTGTATTATTTTCGTGACAAAATTTTTCATATATTGGATAAATTTGAGTTATCAAGGACAAATATTGCATATCTTCAATTTTGCACAAAAATTCCAAAATAGCTTTAGCCATTCTCCCATCAACCTTTTTATTTGCCAAAGCCTCTTGCACCACCTCAAAACACGCCGTATCATTATTTAATTGAACATAACTATTAAAAAGATACAAATAGGCTTGTTTTGAGCTTTTTGTTGGGAATTTGCTAACAGATCTACTCAAATATTCTATGGTTTTATCAAACTCTTTTGCTTTAAAGAAACAAACTCCAATCATTTGTATAGCCCCAAAATTACTTTCTTTTTCCTCCAAAGAGAAAACCTCAGTCGCCTGAATATATTTTTCCTCCTTGTATAAAAGCGTGGCTTTTGCCATATTTACGCTTAGAATATCCACCATTTCTTTAATGTTGCTATTTATCTCTTTGTTCACTGCAATCTCCTTTAAAATATTTTCTGCACATTCAAGATCTTTAGGTGTATCAATGTCAATACTATCTCTTTCATTCATTTCAAACAAGACCAATTTGTTTTCAAAAAGAAATTTTGTTTTCAAAAAGTTATGGATATTGCATATATATATTGCACCATTAGGAATATATGCCTTGTCAAGCTGTTGCCTTGGCTTTACTAAGTCGTCATACGATGTAATAGGATAGACATTATCTGCATTTTTAGCTAACATCTTTTGCGGACAATCACTCACTGACACAACACTCACCAAAGTAGTAGCATTATTCTTTTTATAAAGTTCCCAAGCCTCTTGAATATGCATCGCATTTCTCAAAGGAGACGTTGGTTGGAGCAAGGCAAAACAATCGTATTTATCCTTTGGGATTTCTTTTAGCACATGATCAATCACATCTATACTACTAGCGGTGTCTGTGGCTAACTCATGAGGTCTCTTTAATGTGCTTATTCCTTGTTTGGATACCAATTCTGCTATTTCATCACTATCAGTAGTCACGATTATATCGCTAAAAATTTTTGAATTTAAAGCAGCTTCAATTGTGTATATTATTAGCGGTTTTCCACTAAGTGACGCTATATTTTTTTTTGGTATTCCTTTACTGCCTCCACGTGCTGGTATAATAGCTAATATTTTTCTCATTGTTTTACTTCCTGTCAATAAAATATTTTTGCCTAGAAATATTCCACAGCCGATCGCTTTCTAATATTTTTTTAAACTTATGCGCACTATCACCATTGCCAAAATGATGATTTTCTGTATGGAAACATTTTTTATCTATCTGCCTTACTGATTTTATGGCTTGTTTAATTTCATCTTTGTTATAATCAACATCAATAATACTCTTAGCGGCTCCGCGCCCATTTTGTCTTGTGCCGATATTGATACTAGGAATATTAAAAAATGGTGCCTCCCTAATGCCGGCACTAGAGTTTCCAATAACAGATACTGCATTTTTCATTAATGATAAAAAATATTCAAAACGAATCGAAGGAAAAATCTTAAAATTCTTTAAACCGTTAAGCCTTGCATATTGTCTTAATATCAAATCGGAACCCATATCATTGTTAGGGTAAATCACAATATAATTCTCATTTGCATTTTCCAACAAAGCATCCACTAGCATTGTAGCATACTTTTCGAAATATTCTATCTCTGTTGTAACAGGATGAAATAAAACGATATGAAAACTCTCATACTCAATCAAATATCTCTCTTTTACAATTGCAATATTAGGCAGATCAGAACACATAACATCTATATCTGGAGAACCCAAGACAAAAACACTATCCTGCGATTCTCCCATTTGCATTACCCTATCTTTTGCTTCCTTATTAGAAACTAGATGTATATGGGACATCTTGGTGACAGAATGTCGTATTAACTCATCAATTGTACCGCTTCTTTCTCCGCCCTCTATATGGGCAACCAAGATATTATTAATGCTGCCAACTATTGCTCCTGCAAGTGCCTCCACTCTATCCCCATGAACAATAATTAAAGTTGGCTGATATTCATGGACATATTTGGAAAAACCATCAATGGTATTTGCTAAAATAGCCTCCATTGATTCCCCTTCGACTTGATTAATAAATTTATATGTTTGGGTTGTAAAATTTTCAACTTCCTTGAAAGTGCTACCATACTTTTTCAGCATATGCATACCAGTTACAAAGACACTATAATCAACAAAATCAATTTCAGAACAAACTTTCAGCAAACTTTTGATTTTCCCAAAATCCGCTCTTGTACCAGATAAAAAAACAATTTTTTTAGTCATTAATGTCGTCCCATTCCAAATGTTCATCGGCACCAATATCCCTACTGGCTTTCTTGCCTAAAATATCATTAAACTTCTCAGCTTTAATAGGACCAGTTCCTGGTCTTTTAACCCATATATTATCCATTGTAAAGGTTTCCCCTTTTTTAATGTTCTTAATCGAAACGACAGTCGCAAAAGCAAAATCAATTGTTACCTGCTCTTCCTTTGCAGCCTCTTTAATCCCGCCTCTCATTAATGCTATTTCTTCCACTCCAACAATCAATTCTTTAAGCGCAATAGGATCCATTGAATTAATAATATCTGGACCCGATCTTTCCATTTTATCCGTAAAATGCCGCTCAACAATACTAGCCCCTAAAGCAACTGCCGCAAAACACGCCCTATTGCTTGTGGTATGATCTGATAGTCCAATTACCGCGTCTTCAAATGTGTTCTTTAACGCCTCCATACCGCCCAATCTCACAAGATGAACAGGAGTCGGATAAAGATTTGTGGTATGTAATAACGCATAAGGTACATTGTATTTTCTTAATATTTCTACAGTTTTGTGGATACTCACAATATTATTCATTCCAGTACTTACAATCATAGGCTTTCTAAATTTTGCAATATGCTCAATCAAAGGATAATTGTTGCATTCTCCAGAACCTATTTTATAAGCAATTACACCCATTCTTTCTAGCCTATCAGCGGCTGCCCTAGAAAATGGTGTGCTAATAAATAACATTCCCTTGCTTTCAACATAGTTTTTGAGCTCAACTTCTTCCTCTTCGCTTAAGGCGCACTGCTCCATAATATCATAAATTGATATACTAGCATTTCCAGGAATGACCTTTTTGGCTTGAGCACTCATCTCATCTTGAACAATATGTGTTTGATGTTTTATAACCTCAGCTCCTGATTTATAAGCCGCATCAACCATTGCAAAAGCAGTTTCCAAAGAACCACCATGATTGATTCCTATCTCTACTATCACCAATGGTTTAAAATTCAATCCAACTTTCCTGCTCCCAAGTTCTATATAAGGCAATTGCATTTTTCTCTCCTCAATCGCGGCAAAAAAATCTATAAAACACCAAAATTATAGCGAAAAAATAAGATTAATTCATTTATTTCGAGAATAAAACCTTAATAATTCCAATAACACTACTATAATCCCCCCCCCCCCGCCCACTAACCTTTCTATATCCTGTGCGCATTTCTTCAACCTATCATTCTCTAAACACTCAATCAAATTCCCCAAAATATCCTTCACATTGCCATATGGCAATTCATCTAAGATCATTCTTTTTTTGCTTTTATTATTTTGTATTTGCTCTATCAGCTCTTGATATTTTTCTTGCAAAAGGATTCTTCTATTATACTTCTGAAACAAATAAGCATTGCTGCTTTCAATTCCCGCAATATAATCACGAATAGCATCGTATTCTCCACAATAATACAAATATGCCAAAAATACACATTCTTTTACAGCAACATCTTCTATGCACTCTATCTCTTCGATATTAATATTAACACCCTTTCCACTATTTTTTAAGCATATTTGCACAATTTTGATTGCAGTGTGATATTTTCTTTTGTTATTCTCACCCAAATGGCTATATAACTCTAAAGCCCCATTCCAATCTTCCAAATAAAGCATTTTTTTTAGTTTGATAGCCTTTAAATCAAGATGGAGCGACATCCCTTTATATTTCAAACTCAATTTCTCAAGCTTCTCAATCCTTTCAAAATTACCATTTCTCAAAAAATTATCCAACAATCGCATTAATTCTTTATAAATCAACTTACTCTTTTCTTCATCAAATACAATATTTAATTGCATTATCTTAATAATAAGATCATATTCCTTAAAGTCGTTTTCTAACATGCTCCAGCAATATAGCATATTGTATAATATATCAGGTTTGCACAAGAAGTCTATATTTGTTGTAATTTGACCGTAATAAAAAACAGCTTTTAAAAATTTACCTTCAACAAAGCTTCTGTCTGCCATTTCTATTGCTACATTTGATTCATCAATTTCTAATTCATTGCTATTGATATTACTTTCAACAATATCTTTCGCCGAAGATACCATTCTAATACCGACAAAAGTTCTTTGTAGCTCACTAAGATGTGTTGATAACATTTGTTTTTGCGCTTCATCAAGGAAACCCAAGCTCCTTAAAAACATTGGGGCAATAGAATATACCATTGTATTTTTATTTATGATTGGACAATAAACTAAAGAAGTGGAAGTTAATCCTACCAACATTCTAGTGCCAACAGCAAATAGTATATTTTCAACCAAAAAAGCTTTATCAGATATAGATATTATTTTATCCCCCAATTTTCTCTTGATGATTTCTTTGCGAAATGATGATATCTGATTGGGGGTTTCTTTTGGATGATGCTTTATGAAAACCCTTGTTTTAAATGAAGCAGCATATATTTCTAAAATATCTAATATTCGTGCCGCAAAAATATCAAAATCAATGTCAAATCTTTGAGAAACAAAAATAATATCTTGTGAAGTTATTGCATATTCTTCTATAATTTTGTTGATTGATTCTCCAACATTCAAATTAATATGAGCAAAAAATAAAATATATTCATTAGCTTCAAATACATTTTTTAACTTTTCAGGAAAAGCAACATAGATTTTATTAAAATTTTCAACCAAAAGATCCTTATCAATACCAAATAACTTACAAACAATTTTGGTATGCAAACCCATTCTCACGACTGGACTATTAATATATATTTGATTATTTTTTCTTTCAAATTTGTATGTTGCTGTTCCTTCCTCCATTAGATTAATCGACACACCTTTATCTTTCATATATTTTGCAAATATCGCATAGTGTCCTTCTATGCTAAGTAGATATAACTCTTTTGCTGTTATGCCCTCACATAGTCTTTTATAAATATATTTTATTTGCTTAATTTTTCCCGGAGTCAAATAATTTGGGGATGCCATTATTTCAACACAAATAATATTTTCAAATTTATTTTTATCTGCTTGTTCAAGAACAAAACTAGGCATTTCAAGATTCTTGTTTGTATATCCAATGATCAATAAATTGTTAGACAACTTTTCAAATTCAATTAAAGTTTCAACTTGCCGAAGCTGTCCCAAATGCGATATATAGAAAACATTATCGCATTTATTTTCTTTATTTGCATCATAATAATATGTTTTATATTGTGGTTTTACCAACATTCTTTTAATATCTAGCATAACTTGTTTCATCTTGCTCACCTTTCAAATTCAATTAAAGTTTCAACTTGCCGAAGCTGTCCCAAATGCGATAATGTTTTCTATATATCGAATTTGGGACAGCTTTGGCAAACCTACTTAAGGTTTGCCAAAGCAAACTCCCGCCGCCCACCAATTATCCCGCACTCTTTTTTTTCTTTAACTCTCTCTTTAGCCTACGCACTTCTTTGAAAAAGGCGAGATAAGCAAATATCCCCCCCCCCCCCGCAGAATTAGCAGCAATAAATGCCTCCCCTAATTTATAAGTAAAGCTTTCTTTTTCCTTTAGGGCTTCTTTATAATCTGCATAGGATTCTAACTTGGGGAGTTTCAAAGCAGGATTTTTTGCGATTGTCTGTTTGTATTTCTCTTGTTCAAATTTATGCTGGGCTCTGATGAAGCTTAACACATAAGGCATCCTGATATATCCCCACAAGCTTTTAGAGTTTAGAATCATTGCAGAACCTAATTTGTAAGCCAAGTGATTATGAATTCTATCTTTTGCTGTTATACACAATTTAAAATCAGATAACTTTTGTTTGGATTCTGAATCTTTAGCTTTTTGCGATGTGGATTCCTTTGAGACACCCTCCAACTGCTTTTGTAATTGTTTAATTTGTAACTGTTTAATAATATATTCTTGTTCTAAATTTTTAATTTCTAATGCTTGCTTCTTAAAATTATGCGAATCAATTACCTCTCGAGATTGCTTTAAGTCTTGAGCAACGGAAGTTATTTGATTTTTCAAATTTGCATTAATTTGTTTAAGGTTTATCAGTAAATCCTCATTTGTATAAAGCTTTACATTTGTATCACAAACTGCAGTAGGAAATATTTTTTTAAAATATAATTCTCTAACCTTAAAAGCATATTCTTTAAATTCCTCAAAAGACATCTTCACTGCTTGGCTATCCAAAAACTTCATATCGTTATCGTTTTCTTGTTGCGATACTATAGAATTATAAAGTTTTTGATAGTATTGCTCATTTTTCACATCATCAAAAGGGAAAAAAGCTGCTGTCCCATGAGTGTCAATAGCTTCCAATTTTATTAACTCCACTTTTCCTCGCAATAATTCACAATGATAAGCGTCAATCACTGATTTTTCACCATATACAACGAAAAAGTCATTTTCCCTTTCATTAAAAATTTTATCAATACGTCCACCACCGCCTAAAGCAAAAAAATATTTATAAAAGTAATTTGCCTCTGACAAAGCTTTCAAAGTCTCACAACTTGGGGGGGTTTTTTCGCTTACTACTAAATCAATCATTGGCGAAAAAGCAGTAACTTGGACTTTACATTTCAAGCGATTTCTTATCACTGCATCTTTCAGTCTTTTTCCAAGCACCAATGCCCCACTTGCACCTTTAGAGCTTCCCACCAAGCAAACTAACGAGTAACGATTTACCCGAATCAAATCCAAAACCATTTTTACAAAAAAATCAACACCATACAAGTAATAAGTCGTATTGCCTCTAGTAGACATATAAATTACATCCCCTAAAAAACGCTGGGATTTAAATAAAAATTTCCTTGGATGTGGATGCAAAGTAATAGTTAAGTATTTATGTTCTGAACACTTCTTAAACTCATAGAAATATAAAGATTCATATACTTCCAAAGCCCTCCCTAAAGAATCCAAAGAATTTCGATAACGAAAAATATCTTCTGCGCTTTTGGATTCTATATCTTTATAATGCTCAACATCTCTTTGACATTTGTTTAGGTATTCTTTATTTGGTTTATACATAACAAAACTCCTTTAAAAAGTTTAATAAAATTTTATTTTTTGATAAAAATAAGGAAATCTCTCTTGTGAATAATACTGCTTAATCGCTTCTTTATTTTGCTTAAACACCTTTTGCTTAATCAAATCTTTTAATTGTCGCACTTCATCGCTTGTAGCAAAATTGCAATTTTCCTCTTTCCATTTTTGATTAACTCGTGGAATCTTATCATTTATCCAATCGTCCAAAGAAGCCAATAATCCACTTTCTATAAAGTCATGATTGCCAACATTTTTACCTATGCCAAAATCTTTGATCACAAGAGTAGGAATTCCGAGATTAATTGACTCTATTAAGGCGGTTGAATGGAAACCTAGACACAAATCGGCTTGCAGAAATAATTTCTCAATAGGTTCATCGCTAAATACTACATTTTTGGGCATTTTTATAGAAAAAACTATACGCCACTTCCAAGGTTGTAAAATTTTATATCTCTCAAAATAAAAATTCATATGGTTTTTATTTGCAATACTTCTTTGTTTAATAATGATTTTTCTTTCAGGATATTTTATTGCGTATGCATAAATCTTATTCATAAAATATCTTTGTTGCTTACGTTGTGATGGCATATTTGCCTGACCCACAATCAGTGTTGTCATTTGATTACAATTACGAGACCTACTCTGCATAACCTTCTCATAATTTCTCATATAACCAAACAACAATAAACTGTCGCTTTCTATTGATAACGCCAACATTTTTTTCTTAAAAGCAATAAAGTTGCTATAAGAATTAACGCAAATAATATCAGCACCCACGCGACACAACAAAGCGTGCAAATCATTACAATCCGTTAAGCCATTCATTCCAGCAACCACAATAGGTCTTGTATGTTCTACGGTAAAATATTTTTGTAATTTATGCAAAAAATAAATATTTTCTGTCCCACCCATAGCCAAAATTATAACTTGAATTTTTTCAAAAACATCTATATCATCGAATATTTCATTTCTATTCTTATAATATTTTAAAAGATAGTTGCGTTCCAAATAAAATTGAATTTGCTTGAAATTGTCCTCTCTATGATATACAACAATCTTTTCAAACTCACTTTCAAGGCAATGAGCCATTGATAATCCCCATTTTAATCTAGAATCAAAATCCGAAAATACCAATAAATTGCCTTTTGTTTGTGCCACACTTCTTGGCATTTATACTTTCCAATAACAAAATTTATAGTTAAATACTACAATAAGTTTGCTTAATATCGAAATAAAGGTTTTAATTATGGATTACAAATGAGTTAAAATAGAATCCCAACAATTTATAAAATTAAAAATAATTTCTACCAACCCAAAGAGGTTAAAAAATCCACAAATAAATCAATGTATATGTTGCGACTATAAAGAAGCAAAAAACGCCAAATCATAAATACCAAATTATTATATTTTGGGGTTTATTGCAGTCTTTTGTGATTCCGCCTCATATTCCATTACTATAAAAACCTCAATTTTCTTAGAAAAATATGGTAGTTATCTATCATTAACAACAAGGGAAACAAATAAAGCAATCCATAATCAAACATACTTAAAAGATTCCATATTTCGCCCCACCTTGTCATTGCAAGATTCTGCATTAGTGGAATCGTGTTGCTATTCTCATAATTACAAAAGCCTATTATTGCATCACCACAAAGAATAAGTAAAAACAAAAATGTTTCAAGCCCTCTGTTGTTCTATTAATGCTATAATTCTTTTATAAAATTTGTGATTTTAAGGCTATGAATGAAAATTTTACTCATTAGAAACGATAATATTGGGGATTTAGTCTGCTCCACCCCTTGTTTTGAAGCACTTAAGAAAAAATATCCCCAAGCACAAATTGATATTGTTGTAAATAGCCTTAATGCGCCTGTTGTTATCGGAGAGGAGGGGCGCAATCCTTACTTGGATAAAATTTACATTTACACCAAAACGAAACACATAAGGGGAATTTATAACAAACTAAAAGCCTTGTTTTACAAAGGTTGGATTCTATTTTGCCTTTTTAAAGAGCGTTATGATGTGGTTGTCATCTTGCGAATAGCACCCTCTAAATATTCTAGCTTGTTTGCTAAATGTGCAAGAGGAAAAATCTGTTATGGAGCAGGGAGCAAAGAGGATTCCAAAGTTAAAGGCATACCAAATTTTGTAGAAACCCCCATTATACACCACCACGAAGTAATGGTATGCTTGGATATTTTAGCACCATTAGGCGTAGAATATGGAGGAGAGAAAACCGCTTATGCGTATCCTAATGCTTATAATAATATAGATACACCCCCTTATATACTTTTCCATATCTCAAGCAGACGCTTAAAAGACAACCCCTATCCTTTAGAATCTCTCCAAGAGATTATCCAAGCCCTGCCTTTTGTTGTGGTAATAGGAGATAGCGAGGATAAGTTAAGGTGCGAAACATTAGCAAAATTAGAAAATTGCGAATACAAAGCCACAAAAACACTTGATGAAGTCGCAGCTCTTGCTAGGGGAGCTTTGCTGACACTTGCCTTTGAAGGCGGTATAGCTCATATCTTTGGAGCTTGTAATGCCAAAGCAATTACGATTTTTGATAATATAGATATTGCTAGATGGGGGACTTGGGGGCAGATTGAATGGTGTTTGCAAAGTGAAAGCAAAAAAGCTAGAGATGTCAAACCTCAACTCATTATAGAAAAAGTTTTTGCCTTACTCCAAAAAGATTCTATTCATTAAATCCTGTTATTGCGAGGAATGAAAAGACAGAGCAATCTATAATATTGCGCACTTGAGGGATTCCACCACTTCATTGCGAACGCTAGTGAAGCAATCCATAATCAAGCATACTTAAGAGATTCCATATTGCGCCCCACCTTGTCATTATAAGATTCTGCATTAGTGGAATCGTTGCAATCCATAATCTTGCAAAAATCAATTTCTACAATAGAATCTTTTAATTAATTCAACATTATGGATTGCCACGAAAATTTTTCAAATTTTCTCGCAATGACGCAATGGTTAATATTCTGTCATTGCGAGGCATTAGCCGAAGCAATCCATAATCTCGCATAAAGGAAAGAAACAATGGAATCTTACGCCTTAATCCCTTGTAGAATCTCGCTTAAAATGTCAATGGCTTGGGATTTGCGTTTCTCAAAATGCTCTGGACTTTCTGTCTGCCCTAAATAAGTGCTAGGTTGCATATCAGTTGGAGATTCTATGATAGAAATCAATTTTGCAATATCGCTTACGCTTTGCGCTGGTGAGCCTTCCCTATGTCGTAATATCCAATTTGCCCCACCAATAAATGCAAAGAGGCTTGAAGCCTCTTCTTTTTTGCCTTGTTCTTGCAAATCTCCTAAAACTTGTGTCATAAGCAGTTCAAATTCACTACGAGAATCAAAATCGTTTGGGCTAGAGACTTGATTGATTTGGTTTGTAATAGTGATATTTCTACCGCTATAAGCATTAATAAAAGATTCCATAGCTTTTCACTTAATATAAATTTTAGCACTCATTGTCGGTTCTGGGTTGATAGAGCGTGAAGCAAAAACAAAATCTCCACTAGAATCGCTATGTAGAATCTTAAGCAAAAAGTATGCCATTATTAAAGATTGTATTGCAAACACTTCGGTGAGATTCTATATTATAGATTGCTTCGTCATTCACTGCGTTCATTCCTCGCAATGACGAGGTGGTAGAATCGCAAAGGTTGCTTTATCGTCATTGCGAAGCGGTGCGTAAGCACAACGAGCAGTCTAAATGAAAGAATCTCGCCTTTAGAGATTCCATTGCAGAATCAAGGGTTGATGAGATTATAGATTGCCGCGAGATTTTAACAAATCTCTCGCAATGACGCAATGGGAAGCTTAAAGCGGTTTAATATTTAGCGGAATCCCATAAGGAGGCTAAGTTGCTACAAACTCCCTCTACTCGCTTTGCGATTCCAACTCTTGAATAAACACTTCGTCAATCCCGCGGCTAAGGCTCATTCCAAAAAGTAGAATCGCCCACGACAAATAAACCCAAATAAACAAAAAAAGTAAGATACTAAAAGAGCCATAAAGCGTTAAATAGGCTTTGTTATAAAACACATAATAGACAAATCCCCATTTGCAAATAGACCACAAAAGCGCGGTGATAAGGGAGCTTGTTAAGGTGTTTTTGTTACTAATCTTGGTATTTGCAGAGATTTTAAAAAGCATAAAAAACACCGCCCACGCCACCAAATAAGGTGTAAGCTGAAAAAACCAAGCAATCGAAGCACTATAACCTAATTCTTGCAAATACGCATACGCTTTGGTGCTTAAATAAATGGAGAATAAAATCCCAAGCGGAAAAAGCGTCATACAAGTCCAATATACAGAAATAGAATCCCAAAACCCGCGCCCTTTCGTATGAAAAATTTTTCCGGCAATGTCTTGATAATTTTTAAAAAACAAAATAGAAGTTACAAAGGCGTAGATAAACCCCATTCCACCAAGCTTAGTGGAGTTTTGCAAAAAACTATCCATATAGCTTAAAAAAACATCGGAATGCGTAGGGATAAAGTTTGTGATAATGAGATTCTTGAAACTCTCTAAATTTTCTTTAAATTCTGGCATTGCGGCAACAAGTGAAAACACAATCAAAAGCATAGGTAAAAGCGCGAAAATCGTATAAAAACTAAGGCTTGAGGCATAATACAGCAAATCGCCCTTTAAAAACACATACAAATAGCGCACGAGTATCCAAATTTTCGCGCAAATGCTTTTGAGTAAATCTAGGCTAAAGAAAGTTTGGAATCGCAAAAGCTTCGGATTCTCTTGTGGGTTCTTTGCTTCCATTATTTCTCACAATTTGTTGCAATTCCATATCCATAGGATTGAATCCGCTCCACTTCCTCTTTTGGCGTGTTGCCTTTTGTCGTGAGATAATCGCCCAACACCACCGCATTAATCCCGCTTTCAAAGAGTTGCTTTTGATTCTCGCCAAACACGCGCTCCCTGCCCCCTGCAATCATCAACCGCACATTAGGCAAATATTCCCGCGCTAACTTCACGCACTCCAATGCTTCCTCTTGACTTAGAATCTCTTGTTTTAGGGGTAACGCGGGATTGGGGATAAAAAAATTAATCGGGGTGGTATGCGGTTTTAATGTTTGCAAGGCATAGAGGAAGTCCATTCTATCCTGCCAACTCTCTCCCATTCCAAAGATTCCACCACAGCATATTCCAAGCCCTGCTTTTCGCGCATTTTCATTTGTTTGGAATCGCTCCTCAAAGCTGTGCGTGGTGCAAATGTTTGGAAAGAAATTCTGGCTTGTTTCTAAATTATGATTATAACTCGCAATTCCCGCTTCTCTTAGCTCCACTAGGGATTCCACACTAGCAATTCCATTGCAACCGATTAAATGCAAATGCAAACCCTCTTTTACAATCGCCCTAGCAGCCTCTGCAATGTATTCTGTGCGTTTAGAATCCAAATTGCGCCCACTTGTAACAAGACAAAATCCAAGCGCACCATTTGCACTTGCCCTCCTTGCTTCCTCCACAATTTGGGGAATCGGCTTGTATTTATACTTGTCAATCTCTGCATTATACTTCGCGCTTTGTGTGCAATATGCGCAATCCTCCGCACAACTTCCACTAGAAACATTGCAAATACTGCATAAAAAAATCTCTTGCATTTTATCCCTTTTCTTATCCTTTAATAACCTCATCTCTGCCACTAAAACTTTGAATCTTCACACTAGGATTCTCAAAATAAAAGACTGCAAATTCCGGATTCTCTGGTGTTTTGTAAATATTCCTTACCACTTCGTATTTTTCAAACATTGCCTCTTTTACCTTTAAATTATCCTCAAAAACGGCTTTGGCGCGGATTCTAATCCAAGTCTCTTTGCCATCAAATGCGCTTAATTCTACATTCGCAAAATTTTGGATATGTTTATAGATTCCCTTTGCCTTAGAGGTGCAAGAATAGAGTTTGCCCTCAAAAAACAAAGGAGACTGCATCGGGCGCACACGCGGATTTCCGCAAGTTCCTTTGGTTGCTAAAAAACCTACATTCTTATCTAAAAAATCTAAAACTTCTTGTGTCATTTTTTCTCCTTAAAGTTTATGGTGTATCGTCCATTCTTTCCTTGCATTCTGGATTAGAACATTCCAAAATGGGTTTATTTCTAAAGGTTCTACGCATAAGCAAAGAACCACACTTGGGGCATTTTTGGTTTATCGGTGGAAATTTAGCGATAAAGTCGCATTTGGGGTGATTTCCACAACTATAAAACTTCCCATATCGCCCATTTCTTTCTAAAATATCCCCTCCGCACTTAGGACATTGCACATTCTCTAGCTTCTGTGGGGCGGATTTTTGCGTGGGCTTTAGGGGTTTAGCATTTTTGCATTTAGGATAACCGCTACAAGCTAGAAACTCGCCATTTCTGCCGCGTTTTTTCACCATTGCTTGACCGCATTTTTCACACACGCCAAAATCCTCTGATTCCTCATTGGAGGGATTCTCTTCTTTTTTGATATATTTACACTTAGGATAACCGCTACAACCCACAAACTCGCCATACCGACTACTTCTACGCACAAGCTCTTTGCCACAAAGCGGACAAAGCTCCCCCGTGGGAATTGCTAATTTTTGACTTTGAATGCTAGATTTGCCCTCACTGATTTTTTGGATAAAAGGCTCATAAAACTCCCATAGTAGCTTCTGCCAATCCTGCTTGGATTCCGCCACTTCATCAAGCTTTTCCTCCAAATTTGCGGTAAATTTGGAATCCACAATTTCATTAAAATGCTTCTCTAGCAACTCTATGACTTTAAAGGCGACTTCTTGGGGTTTGATTTGCTTTTTTTCAATCGTAATATAATCCCTTGAAGTAAGCAGTGAAATCGTGGGCGCATAAGTGCTTGGACGCCCGATTCCTAAGGATTCTAAAGTTTTAATCAAACTTGCTTCAGAGAATCTTGCAGGAGGTTCAGTTTCGCACTTCTCCTCACTGCATTTTTTTAGCTCCATTGTGCTTTGAACCTGCAAGGGCGGAAGCAATTTGTCTTTATCCTCATTGCCCAACACACGATAAAATCCATCAAAAACAAGCTTTCTACCCCCTGCCTTGAGCAATGCTACATCGCTTTGAATCCAAAGATTCTGCAATTCAAATTCTGCATCTTGCATTTGTGAAGCAAAGAATCGCTTGTAAATAAGCGTGTAAAGCTTTAATTCATCGCCCTTTAAATATTGCGCCGCAACCTGTGGTGTGAAATCCATTAATGTCGGGCGAATCGCCTCGTGTGCCTCTTGTGCGCCCTTTGCTTTGGTGGTATAGACTTTTGGCTTACTTGGCACATATTCTTTGCCATAGGTTTTTGCGATGAGTTTGCGTGCCTCATCTTGGGCGATTTTTGCGATATTTAGGCTATCGGTTCGCATATAAGTAATCACACCCATAGAGCCTTTGTGTGTCATTACACCCTCATAAAGCCTTTGTGCGCTCTGCATTGTGCGCGAAGCAGAGAATCCAAGCAACGAACTTGCACTTTGCTGTAAAGTGGAAGTCATAAAGGGAGGAGGGGTAGCGGTTTTGCGGCGTTTGTTTTCTATTTTTTCAAGGACAAACTTTGCATTTTTCAAGCTTTGGACAATCTCTTTTGCCTCTTTTTCTGTTTTAATGCTTAATTTGTCTAGTTTCTTGCCCTTAAACTCTACCAATTCCGCTTCTATCGTGCTAGATTCCGCATTGAAGCTACTTTTGATTTGATAATACACAACAGGTTTAAAGTCTAAAATCTCTTTTTCCCTATCCACGATAATTTTAAGCGCACTACTTTGCACTCTCCCAGCACTCAAGCCCCGCTGAATCTTAGAGGCAATCAAAGGGCTTAAGCGATACCCCACGATTCTATCTAGCAATCGTCTTGCTTGTTGCGCATTGACTTTATCCATATCAATGAAGCGCGGGTGCTTCAAAGAATCCTCAATCGCCTTTTGCGTGATTTCGTGAAATACGATTCTTGGTAGCTTGTGAGGGTCTTTATCAATCGCAGTGGCAATATGGAATCCTATCGCCTCTCCCTCTCTATCCTCATCGGTTGCGATATAGACTTGTTTTGCGCCCTTTGCTAGTTTCTTTAACTCTTTGACAACTTGTTCGTGCGATGCGTCAATTTTATATTCTGGGACAAAATTTTGATTGTCAATTTTAATCCCGAAAGTATGCTTGGGTAAATCTCTAATATGCCCTTTAGACGCGATGACTTCGTATTGATTGCCTAGAAAATTCTTAATAGTTTTTGCTTTTGTTGGTGATTCTACAATAATTAAATCTTTCAAATTCCTGCCTTGAAAATGGATTCACAATCATACAAAATTTTTTATCAAAATTTCAATTATTTTACAAAAAACTTGCAAAAACCAAGCCCACAAGCCCAGCAAACAACACAGGAATCGTAACAACAAATGCAATAAGCATATACTGCAAAAACCCGATATAAATGCCATAATTTCTTAAACTATACAACCAAAGCAATGTTGCCAAAGAGCCAATGGGCGTTAGCTTTGAACCCACATTGCACCCAAGTAAATGCGCCAAAATTAAGCTAGGATTCGCAATTTCCTTAACACTTGCTAAGGCTAAATCTCCCAACATTACAAAGGGTAAATTATTAATCAAAGCACTTGAGATTCCACTTGCGAAGCCCATTAAAACAATCTGAACCTCTTGTGGCAAAGCAACAAAATAATGGATATTCTCTCTTAAAACCTCTAAGATTCCACCATTTTTAAGCCCAAAAACAACAATAAACAACCCCAAAGAAAACAGCACAATGCCAAAGGGAGCGCGTTTTAAATCCACAAATTGCACCCTTTTAATAGAGATTCCATAACAAAACGCCAAAAATGCACACAATAGCGTAAAACTAGAGAGTGGCAAACCTAAGGAGTGAGAAAAAAGGATTCCAAAAAGCAAAAGACAAACCAAGCCCAAACAAAACACAATCCCAAAGCGAGAAATATCTCTCTTCAAACTCTTAAACTCTATAAAACGTGGCAAAATGCGCCTTAAATACAACCAAAAAACGCCAAAACAAAGCAAGATACAAATCTGTGGCAACAACATCATCGCGCTAAAATAAAGAGGAGAGAAATTAAAAAATTGAGCGGTGATAATATTTGTGAGATTAGAGATGACAAAAGGATTAGAGGCAAAATCACTTAAAAAACTTACAAGTAGCAAAAATACGATTAATGGGCTTTTTAAATGCTTACTCTTATCCTCCTTTAAAAGCGTGAAAATCAAGGGGGTTAGAATCAAAATCGCCCCATCGTTTGCAAAAACCGCGCTTAGAATCGCGCTAAAAAGCACGATAAAAACATAGAATCTTAAGGTGCTAATGGCATTCCCCGCACTTAAAAGATTCATCATCACGAGGGAGAGAAAATTAAAAAAGCCTAGTTTATCCAGCAAAAGCGTAAGCAAAATAAGCCCTACAAGCGTCAATGTGGAATCCCAAACCATTGCCCACACGCGCCAAATATCGCCTAAATCCACCACATTCAAACAATAAGCCCCCACAGCCCCCAAAGTGCTAAATACCCACAAAGGCAACCCAAAAGGACGCCAAAAGATTAAAAGCATTGTGAGGCAAAAAATACCAAATGCCAATTTAGCTCCCTAGCACATCTTTGTAAATTTCACCCCCAATTTGCGTCTTTGCAAATGCTATAAAATAGGGATTCCGCACACTTTGCTTGTTGTATTCCAAAGGTTTTTTGTGCTCATAATCTAATATCACACCCCCCGCTTCTTGCAAGATAATATCACAAGCGGCAATGTCCCATTCGCTTGTGCCATTAAAGCGCGGATAAATATCTGCCTTGCCCTCTGCTAATGCGCAAATTTTGAGTGATGAGCCATATTTTTGCACTTTTAAATGGTATTTTTGGATAAAGTCCTGCGTTTCTTGTGTGCTATGAAACATAGAATCACACGCGATTAACGCACTCTCCTGCGCTACTCTCTCGCCATTTAAGCGCACTTTTTTGTCTTTTAAATCCTGCAAAGTGCTAAGGAATTGAATGCTTTGCGTGGAATCTTTTTGCGATTCTATCTGCACCTTAAAGCTACCAAAACCCTCTAAAGCCATATACAAAGAGCCAAAAGCGGGGGCAAACACCACGCCTAAGATAGGGCGATTCTTATGGATTAAGGCGATATTAATGGTAAAACCGCCATTTTTTGCCAAAAAATCTTTTGTCCCATCAAGTGGGTCAATCAGCCAATAATATTCTAAGTTTTTGCGCTCCTCATAATCCAAGATTGCCTCTTCAGAGCAAACTTTATAAGGAGAATTTGCCAACAATTCTTGCGTAAGGAGTGCATTAGATTCCAAATCCGCTTTTGTAACAGGCGAGGAATCCGACTTCAACGCAAACTCCTCTAAGCCATAATATTTTAAAACCAACTCTCCTGCTTTAATTGCACTCATCGCACTTTGAAAAAGTAAATCCTGCATTGTGATTCCTTGCTGCTTCTTTAGATTTTTGGTTAAACTTGTATCAAAATTTGCATTAAATTAAGGATAAAATTTTACGATTCCGCTTTGTCATTGCGAGGAATGAGCGGAGCGAGAGACGAAGCAATCCATAATGCAGTTTTGCCTTTAAAGCATATTTCTCCGTCATTGCGAGATTCTGCGTTAGCGGAATCGTGGCAATCCATAATCAAGCATAAAATAAATATGGCAATGGAAACTTTAAAGTAATTTATAATTATAGATTGCTTCGGGCAAAGCCCTCGCAATGACAGAATACTAACCACTGCGTTATTGCGAGAGAGTAATAACGAACGAAGCAATCCATAATGCAGTTTTGCCTTTAAAACATATTTCTCCGTCATTGCGAACAAAGTGAAGCGTCTGTTGCGAAAGCAACCGACCCACACTTGCAAATCCATAATCTTGCACTTCTAAAAGATTCCACCCTGTCATTGCGAGATTCTGCTTTAGCGGAATCGTGGCAATCCATAATCAAGCATAAAGCAAATATGGCAATAGAATCTTTTAAATAGTTCAACATTATAGAATCCCACCCTTAGAGATTCCATATTTTAAGAGATTCTGCTATGAAATTTGCTACAATGGCACAACAAAAAACAAGGATAAAAACAATGGATTTTTCAAAAATCTCTGCTGTGATACTCGTCAAAAACGCACAAGCAACTTTGCAAGAATGCCTCCGCTCCATTGCAAGCTTTGATGAGATTGTGTTGCTAGATAATCAAAGCAGTGATGACACTTTAAAAATCGCCCTCTCTTTTAAAGAATCTTTCCCCAATCTCCACATTCACACTAGCGAATTTATCGGCTTTGGAGCGTTAAAAAACCTCGCAGTTTCAAAGGCGAAAAACGATTGGATTTTACTCATTGACGCGGACGAGGTTTTGGAGCAAGATTTTTTAGACGAGCTTAGAGAAATGCAACTCGCAAAAGAAAATATCCTTGCCCTACCACGCAAGAATCTCTACAAAGGCAAATGGATTAAGGCTTGTGGTTGGTATCCGGATTATGTTTTGCGCGTCTTTAACAAAACCTTCACGCATTTTAACGATAATGCCGTGCATGAAAGCCTGATTTTAAAGACAGACGCAAAAGTCATCAAGGCAAAAAAGGGCTTGAAACATTATGCGTATGATAGCATTTATGGCTTATTAGAAAAAATGCAAAGATACTCCAATCTGTGGGCACAGCAGAATCTACACAAAACAACCTCTATGGGTAGTGCTTGTGTGCGGAGTGCGTGGAAGTTTTTGAGGGATTATTTTTTAAAAAAAGGGTTTTTGTATGGTTACAAAGGCTTTGTGATTAGCCTTTGCAACGCTTTGGGCGTGTTTTTCAAATACGCCAAACTCTATGAACTCACGCACAAGATTCCTACTTGCTCTTTAATTATCACAACTTATAATAGCAAGGATTCTTTGCGCTGTGTGTTAGAGAGTGTCAAGAATCTTGATTATCTGCCTAATGAAGTCTTAATCGCCGATGATGGAAGCTGTGAGGACACCGCGCAGCTCATTGGAGAATATCAAAAGACTTTTCCCTGTCCGCTTTTGCACATTTGGCAAGAGGACGCAGGATTCCGCTTAAATACCATACGCAATAAGGCAATCAATGCCGCGAGTGGAGAATACATTATCCTCATTGATGGGGATATGGTTTTAGAATCCCATTTTGTGAAAGACCATTTGGATTTTGCAAAGCATAAAGTCTTTTTGCAAGGCTCTAGGGTGATTTTAGATAAAGGAACTTCTAATCTCTAAATGCCCAACAATCAACGCTTTCACATCAAATTTCCAAATCACTCTTAAAATCAATTTCGCACCAACCGCCGTGAATCTCTACTGCTCCTGCGCCACCAAATCTATCAATCAAACCTTGCAAAAAGCTCGTCATATACATATTTAAAAAATCCTTGCCATCATACATTGCGCCTCTATCCAAGCTATCATAAAACTCTAAAACTTGTGGCAAAAAGTGGTGAGAAAACTTAAAAAGCCCAATATATTGTCCCTCTATCTCCTCATAACTCTTAGGTTTTTTGCCAAGCTCTAGGACTTTGCCCTCTTTTATCTTTAATGTCTCTGCGTCCAAAAGCGGGTTTGCAAATCTCTTTTCCCACAATGTGCGCCAATCTTTATCTACTACAATACTCAAAGGCTCTTGCGATTCCACCAATGCGCGCACAATCTCTGCGCTATACACAATATCCGCATACGAAATAATCAAATCCTGCTTTTCTTTCACACACGATTCCAAAAATTCACGCGCACAAAGCATTGTTTGCACCATATTTGTTTTATCATAATTTTTATTTTGATAAAGATTTTTTATAGAAAATTGCGATTCCACATAACTCTTTAAAACCTCAAACAAATATCCGCCCACTACTGCAATTTCACTAACTCCAGCCCCTCTCAAAGCGTTTATTTCATAGTCAATGAGCTTATTGCCCCGATATTCCACCATACACTTTGGATTATCCTGCGTCAAAGGCATAAGCCTAGAACCAAATCCCGCCGCTAAAATCAATGCTTTCATAGCCTACCCTTTAAAATCTTATCAATTTGCCCCATTATAACCTCCTCCGAGTTTCCGACATTATAAATTACCTCATCTCTAAACTTCTCTATCCTTGCAGAATCTTTTTTTAAATCTAGCATTTCAAGCCGCTCCTTTAATTCTGCTAAACTGCGACATATTGCCCCCCCCCCTCGCACCGATTTGGTTTGCATATTCCATTATTGGATTTTGCATTTTTAATGGAGCGAAAAACACGCTAGGGCGCAAAGTGCTAAAAGAATAAGTAAAAGCTGCTGTGGAAATATCGGTGATAAACAAATCACTGAAATTATGGAACGCATTACCCAACGCTTCATCAAACTTCACGCGTGTCTCTCCAGCCCATTTAGCCTTTATCAGCTGGTAAAAGGGGTGGTTGTTTTGAAAGTTGATTGGGTGTGCGCGAAAAGAGATATTATAATCTGTGCTGTCCAATAAGGATTCTATCAAGGCGTTTTCGTATCCAGCAAAGAGATTATTGTTTGCGTTACTTCCTGTTCCATAGCGCAAACTAGGAGCATAGGTAATCGTATTGCTTGGTTTGTAATCATAGGAAAAAATTGCATTATCTAGCTTAGGATAGCCACTCTCTAGCAATTTAACCTTACTCTTGGGTAGTGCCTTTTGGAATCCTTGCATTGCAGCTTTTGAAGGGACTAAAATATAATCCACTACTTCACAAGCCCCCGTTTGCTCTACCAAGCTATGCGGAAAATAAACGCGTTTTGCGCTCGTGCTTAAGAATGTCCTATCAATCTTGCCCCCCTCATAGCCCACTTGGTCGGCAGTTAGGATTAAATCAATCCCGCGAATATCGGTATTGAGATAATAAGTTCGTCCATTTTCTATAATGCGCCAAGGAAAAAGAACATTGTAATGCCCACTTTTTTCAAAGGCATCTCCTAGCTCTCTATCTACGATTGTAAGGACATTATATTTTTCTTTTAATTTAGCGATTAAATTGCCATAATGTTTGCGATAAGTCGGATAATAAGAGATGACCAAGATATTTGGCTTCTCCTTGCTTAAACGCGATTCTATAAATGTTTTTGCCCTTGCTATAAACTGATTAATTTGTGCTTCTACACTCATATTATCTCCCTATCTATCGCTTCTTGGATTCCTTTTGCCTTGCTTTTCTTGATTGTCTGATAAGAGAGAATAGAATCTTTTAACTCTTTAAGAGAATACACGCAATGCGTAGCAGCTTCCATTAAAGAAAAATATTTATCATTGGGCGGAAAAGAAATACTCGTAAAACCAAAAAAACATAAAATACTAGGATTGCGCGTCCATAAAGCACATTGCAAAGCAACACTACAAACATCACTCACACACACATCTATGCTTTTAGGCACAGCTTTTGTTAAAGTAATGGAATCCCCACAAATTTCTAAAATAGAATCTCTAACCTTGCTTTCTGTATTGCTATGCGGCAGATAAAACACCTTTTGCCCTAAACCTATCAAAGCCTCACACACTAAAACATCAAACCCACACCCCACATTGTTATGCAAATCATCACTCATTGCCCGACTGCTTGGCGCATATAAAACTTTCATACCTTACTCCTTATAGCTTACTCAACCATTCTTGAAAGATTCTATCTTTCCCCATACCATTTTTTCGCTCAATGTGCCACATTAAAGCAAAAATTGGTTTATGCTTGTGTTTAAATGCCTCAATGCTAGAATCCTCCGCTTCCACTAAAGATTCCAAACAATCACTTAAAGTTCTCACGCCATAGTTGTGAAAAGAATTTGTCTCAAATTTCTCACCACTGCTTATATCAAAAACTTGATGATTGCCAATGTGTCCGCTAACGCACTCTAATTTTGCCCCAAAATAATGCGCCACCATCTGCGCCCCACGACAGATTCCAAGCAGGGGCAGATTATGCTGCAAACAATGCGTAAGGATTTGTGCCTCATATTCATCGCGCATAGCAGAAAGCGGATTAGGGTTTAGAGAGTTTAAATCATTCCCTCCACTTAGAATCACACCGCTTAAATTCTCCCCTAGAGATTCCGCATAGGTGCTAAAAGGAATCGCATAGCTTAGAGGTAGGGGCAAAAAGCCCTGCAAATGCTCCTTAAAAAACTCGCCCCACTCCACACTTAAAGCCTCGCGCACTTCATAATAGCTCGTATTTTCTAACAATCTTTGCGTGATACCAATAAACTTCATAAGACTACGATTTGCCCACTTTCACAATCTAGCTTAATGCGCTTTGCCTGTAAAAACTTAGCAAAGTTTTCCTCGCCTACGCCAATAGCTGCGGGTAATCCAAGCTCACTTGCGCGAATAGCCATATGCGAGTTTGCTCCACCATAGCAAGTAATCAACCCCGCGATATTTTTAGCAAACAAATAATCAAATCCGGGGTCTGCGGATTTAATCAGCACGATTTTACCTGCTAACTCTGCATCGCTTAAATCATTAGTTAGCGCACTTACAGACTTTTGTGTGATGAAGTTTGGCACAATCTCTGCACTTAAAAAACTCACAACCTGCTCCGCATTTGTGAGTAGCACAGGAAGTTTCACGCTCAAAGTGAGGGCATATTCCTCCTTATGTCTTTTTATCTCTTCCAAAAATCTTTCTTTTGGATTCTTAGAATATAGCGAGGCGTAGAGATTAAGAATATTTTGAATATCCAAATGCGCCATTTCCTCTTTTGGGATTCCATAATAATCGCCTAGTTCGCCAATCTTGCGTATTGCAAGGGAGAGCAGTTTGGTAAATTCAAATTTCGCATATTCTCGCCCCTCAATCGCACGTTTTAAAAATCCTAAAAACTCTTTTGCGTTAATCTTTAGCCCGTGTTCGCTTAAAAGATTCTCCAAAGATTCTAACTTTTTAGAATCTAGCACAAAGGCACTTTCATTTAAATCCAAGTTTTGTTTTGTTTTTAAATCAAAATAATTCTCAAAATCCTCATCATAACGTGGGCTTAAGATATTATAAGTGCTAGGGCGCAAATGTCCAAATTTACTTAAAAACTCTGCTTTTGTTTCCTCTGTAAGCGTGGCAACACTTGAGGCTAACTCTTTGCTAATCGTCCTTAGAGAGTTTAAAAATGCCTGTTTTTCCTCTACACTAAAAAACCCAATTTCCACAAGGGAATTGAGCATAGAAACCGCCACAAACCCAGCCCTTGCAATCCCTGCAAAAGGCAAAGTCCCATATCTCTTGCAAGATTCCAAAAGCCAATAAATCTTATCCAAATTCGGCAGGTTGGAATCCTCTAAATCCTTGCAAATTTGCTCTAGCTTTGCAATCTTTTTTAAATCCTTGATATACAAGCCTTTTTTGGGGTTAATAATGGAGTTTGTAAGCTCCAAAAGCGCAAATTCTAGCCTTTTAATCTCATTTTCATTGAATCCCTTTGCAAGGAGATTCTTTAATTTGCTTTGGATATTAAAATCATAGCAAGAAAACACAATGTTAAATTCTATCTTGTCGTGAAAATGCGGGTTTTCCTCTAGCGTATCTAAATAATATTCTACTAATTTGCTTGCGATTTTTTTATCCAAAGTTTTAGGGACAAAGGAATTAAAAGAGAGGCGCACATCAATGTATGGAATCCCTAAAAACGAGTGCATAAGCGGGTGGGAGCGTAAATTCAGATAACCATAATTATCCCGCTGATACGCCCAAATATGATCAGTAATGATTTCTTTATAAAGACTTAAAGCCAACCGCTTAGGTTTCAGCCCCAAAATCTCGGCGGGATTCCAATCGGGCATTACGCCAAAAATCGCTCTTTTGCCATAAATATCAGGTGTTTGCTTCTGCAAAGACACAATGCGCTTTTGCAATCTCTCTAGCGCACTCAATGGCAGGGCTTCATAGAGATTGAGCTTACTCTTAACCACAAGCGGACGCACTTGCAGACAATACAAATCCCCTTTAGAATCTAGCGCAAATTCCACATCTAAAAAAGGGCAATCAAAAAGCGATTCTAGCTCCCTTAGCATTAGAATAATGGCTTTTAAAGTGCTATCTTTTGGCAACTCCGCTTCTTTGTGCGCAAAAAAACTTAAGCCTTTCGCGCTTCCATCGGTGATTGCGCTATTTGAGCCACTCTTATCCCACTCAATACAATAATAAGGCGCAAGTGTATCCTTATCTGCACTCATCGCCACGCCACACATCGCAATATCCTCTAGCATTGGCTGAATCAAAATCTCATCATCACTTTTTGGCATAGAAGCCCCGACTTTTTGCAACGCCTCCAAAAGCGCGTGAGATTCCACACTCACATTTGCAAGACTTAAAAACGCCCCTGCATTAGAGGATTCCGCACTATCCTCACTTTTGGAACTGCTACGCACGATAAGCTTTGCGTCTGCATTCCCTTGTGCTAATGCTTGAATGGATTTTAAAACGCTTGTCTGATTGTCTTGTATTTGTTCTAAGCTTGTAATAAAAAGCGGTAGAATCTTGGCACTTTTGAGGCGAGATTGCAGAGAAAATAAATTTTGGGCTTTGGAGATAAACGATAAGGGTTGCATTGTTTGCCTTAAAAATTTAAATACAAGTTGGCATTATATCTAAAATTATATCAAAACGCTAACCACCGCGCTATTGCAATAGATTCCACACTTTCCGTCATTGCGAGAATCGCAATGCGATTCGTGGCGTGTATTTACAAATAGCAAATTGCTTCAACACAAATCCATAATAATGTGTTTCTTTAAGCTTCCCACCGCGTCATTGCGAGGAATGAAATGACGAAGCAATCCATAATGTCGGCTAGTCCTTTCGTCATTGCGAGAAAAGCTTTAGCTTTTCGTGGCGTACATTTGCGAATAGCAAATTCACTCGCTTCAGCGCAAATCTATAATTTTGCACTTCTTTAAGTTTTCTACTGCGTCATTGCGAGAAAATTTGAAAAATTTTCGTGGCAATCCATAATGTTGAACTCTCTTTTAAAGATTCCATTGTTATATTTACTTTATGCTTGATTGTGGATTGCCACGATTCCGCTAATGCAGAATCTCGCAATGACGGAGGCAGTAAAGCGTTAAAGTATGCAACATTATGGATTGCTTCGTTCGCTCCACTCTCTTGCAATGACGAGGCAACAGAATCATAAGTATGCTTGATAATAGGCTTCGTCATTTGCCCCGCTCATTCCTTGCGATGACTACTCCAGTTACGATTCTATACTTTCCTTGCACTCCAGCAACGCGTGGTGTATTTGATGTCAAATTCTTGTGGGAGAATTTCTCGCATTTTTGCAGTGATTTTATCAAAAATCTCTTGCCCCTCTTTGGTTTCCAAATCCCAATAAGGATTTTTCACGCTTTGCCACGCTAAGATATAGTTTTCTAAGCTTTGATGAAAATAAAAATCCTCTTCAATATAGATAATATTATCAAAAAGCTCTTTATGTGCCTCAATAATTGGGCGTTGGTCTTCGCGTCTCACACCTCTTGTGTAGTTTGGCACGATGGAGAGAATCGCATTTTCTGTCTTTTGCTGAATGGGGTCGTTTAAGTCTCTGTGATTCCACATACACGAAAAGTATCCATTGCCTTTAAGCAGTCTATGCGCTTCTTTTAACGCCTCTGTCCTATCCATTACATTAAAGCTACTTCCAAAGGTTACCCAATCAAAACTGCCGCCTTGCAATGTAGAATCCACGCCCGTAGCCCTTACCCACTCAATTTTTGCGCCTTTGGTGCGCTCTATACCAATTTCACGCATTGCGTCATTTGGCTCTACGCTCACCACTTCACAACCTCTCTCTAAAAGCATAATGTTTAGATTCCCTGTCCCTGCGCCAATATCTGCGACTTTCAAAGCTTTCTCGCTCTCACCTTTAGCCAAAGTGATAAGCATATCAATACTTTTGGGCGCATAATTTGGGCGGTAGCTATAATATTTTGCGTGTTTGGTGTAATCCCATACTTGTTCTACGATTCTCTTGTTCTCTTGCATTGTTGTTTCCTTTTAAAGTTGCCCAATGCAAGAGACAAGAAAAGACTGCCTAGAGCCTCCTTTAGCTTTTGTTGGACTTTCTAGCCGTCCAAGCGCGAATCTTATAAGGAATCTCTAAAGTCTCTAATCCCGAGATTTTGGATTCTATCATTTCCAAAATCTTTTTCCATCTTTGCTCCCCTGCTTGGGCTTGTATATCATTTACAGAATGCCACGCCCCAAGATAACGCGCCTTGTCCATTATCTCTATGTAGTCGCATTCCATAAAAAAGCAGTCTGTAAAATCCCCTGTGGAGACGAGGATTTCCTCCCATTTTTTCACATTTTGCGTCCCGCTGCTCACTCTAGCAAGCTCTGGAACAATATTCTTAATCTCTTGTTCAATTGCATAGAATACTGAACCCTCTAGGATATTTCTAGGATTCCATATAGCGGTAAAATACCCCCCCCCCCCGCAGAAGTATTGTGGGCAGAAGTATTTTGAGCCGCAGAATTTTTTAAGATTCTCGCAAACTCGGGCAAAGATTTCTTAGGGTCAGTCCAATGGAAGCTACTTGCCATAATTACCCAATCCGCGATTCCACTTTGCACACCTGTTTCCTCTCCGCTTCCTTTTTGCCATTTTATATTTGTGCCTTTGGTATAGGCTATGCCCTCCTCTCTCATCTCATCGTTTGGTTCTACTGCTAAGACTTGCATTCCAAACTCATTTAGCATTTTGGTAAGTTTGCCCGTCCCTGCACCCACTTCCACGATTTGTAAATCCTTAAGATTTTTTTGCTCATCGTTAATACAAGCAATCAGCTTTTCTAACAACATTGGGCTATACGCCGGACGATTATGATAATGCTTTGCAACCTGTGTAAAATCACCTTGTTTCATTTGCTTCCTTTTTCTTTGATTTGATTTAAGATACTCTGCACCTTTTGTTCTAAATCCTTTGGAGTATCGTTAGGCAAAATTATATCCGCATTAGGCTTAACAAATGGAATATCCACCCCCACGACATTTTGAATCTCTCCTTTGAGCGCACCGCTATAAAGCCCTTTTTGGTCGCGCCTTTGTAGCTCCTCCATAGGGCATTCTACATAAATTTCTAAATAATTTTGCAAAGTCTTGCGGTTATAAGCATACACTTCATCAAAAAGTGAAATGGTCGTTACCACTACCACCAAGCCTTGTGAGCTTAGAAAATGCGCAAAAGCCGAACGCTTGAGTGCAACTTCAATCCGCCCTTGTTTATCGTAGCCATAAGCCCCGAGTAAATCGCGCAACTCATCGCCATCTAAATACACAATATTTGGAATCTCTTGCTTAATCCGCTCATACAACGCCTTGCCAATCGTGCTTTTCCCGCTTCCTGCTAAGCCACAAAGCCACAGCACAAGCCCTTTGCCATTTTTCACCCACATACTGCGTCCTTGACTACCTTAATCACATCTTTTACTTCCTCATCACTCAAATGTTCCCCCATTGGAAGCGATAAAATCTCCTCTTGCCACGCAAAAGCGTTGGGTGTAGGGGATTCCACGACATAGGGTTGATGATTAAAGGCAGGGCAATTGGGTAAAGCAATCGGGTAATGTAGCCCATACTCAATGCCTTTTTGCTTTAAATGCGTCATTACTGCTTCGCGATTCTTAACCGAAATCACAAACAAATGCCACACGCACTCGCAAGATTCCTTAACCTGCGGTAATCTTATTGCTTTGCAGTCTTTAAATCCCTCAAAATAGAGCTTTGCTACCTCTCTGCGCCTAGCATTCCAATCTGCTAAATGGCGCAATTTCACACGCAAAATTGCCGCTTGGAGATTGTCAAGGCGCGAATTTCTCCCTACGATTCTATGTTCGTATTTTTTCAAACCTCCGTGATGCGCAATCTCCTCACATCTTTGCAAAAGCGCAGAATCGCGGCTTACAATCGCTCCGCCATCGCCATAAGCTCCTAGATTCTTGCCCGGATAAAAGCTAAAGGCAGCAATATCTCCAAAAGTCCCCACAAATTGCCCTTTAAACTTCGCTCCGTGTGCTTGGGCGCAATCCTCAATTACGCGGAGATTCTTTTCCTTTGCAATCTCCAAAATCTCCTCTATCCTCGCGCTTTGTCCATACAAATGCACCATAAGAATCGCAGAGGTTTGTGGAGTGATTTTTGCGCGTAAATCTGCTAAATCCATTGTATAATCCGCCCCACAATCCACAAATTGCAGCTTTAAGCCATTGCGCACAACCGCTTCCGCACTCGCCGCAAAGGTATTTGCAGGCACAAGCACCACAGAATCTTTGGGCAAAGTAAGAGATTCTATCGCAATTTCTAGCGCGTCTGTGCCATTTGCCACACCAAGAGTGCGCACACCACCACCCAAAAACTCCGAAAACTCCTCCTCAAATGCGCTTATCTCACTGCCACCCACAAACGCACCACTCTCCACCACACTTGAAATTGCAGTTTCTATTTCGCCTTTTATGCTCAAATATTGCTTTTTTAAGTCTAAGAATTTTATAGCCATAATGCCCCCATTTTCCAAACCTCGCCAAACTCTTGCGCTTTTGTGTAGCAATGGGATTCCAAAATCTCTTTCCACGCCTCTTGCATTCCACTACTCCAAGCAATATCATCAAAAAGCATAACGCCCCCCCCCCGCTTCATAAAGGGAAGGATTTGTTTAAAATACGCAATTGTAGCTTCTTTGTTATGATGTCCATCAATAAAAGCAAAGTCAAGGAGCTTGATTTTTTCTAAGAGATTTGGCAAAACTTTATCAAAGCGTCCGATAAAAACTTCAATGTTTTTTACATTAAAATACTGATGATTTTCCTTAGCGATTTGCGCGACATTTGGGCTTCCCTCAATGCTCCAAATTTGAGCATTTGGCGCAAAATACGCCATATAAGAGCTAGAAAACCCCAAACAAGTGCCAAGCTCCAAGATTTTTTGCGGCGATAAATCGTTAAAAATCTTAAAAATCACTTCTGCTTTTTCGCGTTTGACACCAATTTTCGCTAATTCACAAAGCGGAATCTCTAGTGTAACACCCGCTTCCATTTGCTCCTTTGTGCGCTTCTCCTCTGGCTTCCCTGCACCAAAATCTACGACTTCTATCAAAGCTTCCTGTTGTTTTAAGCTTTCACGATACGATTCTATTTTGCTTACAATCTCTTCAAATCTCATCTTTTTCCTTTATAATTCCCGAATAAATTGTGCGGGATTCCCTGCATAAATCCCCTTTTGGACGATATTTTTTGTAACCACGCTTCCCGCGCCAATGACGACATCATCGCAAATATCCACCGGTAAAATCGTGGCATTAGAGCCAATACTCACACGATTCCCAATTTTTGTTTCTTTGTATTTTGTAGAATCCCCACCTGCAGGTTTGCCCTCTTTAAATAAATCATTGATAAACATTACCCCGTGTCCTATGAAGCAATCCTCACCAATATCTACAAGTGAGCAGATGAAGCTATGACTTTGGATTCTGCTTCTTTTGCCAATTTTCACATTGCTTTGAATCTCTACAAAAGGACCCACAAATACCTCATCTCCAAGCTCACATTCATAGAGATTGCAAGGTTCTACAATCTTGACATTCTCCCCCACTTTCACTTCCCGAATCTGTGCCTGATATTTTTTCACTCTCTATGTCCTAGTTTGCATTTTTGCGGGTGGAATCTCAAAAACACTTCCTTGCCTGTCTCTATGGATTCATACATTGCAACGATTAACTCCAAACTTTTGCGTCCCTCAAGCCCATCTACCAAAGCCTTTGTGCCATTTAAGATAGAATCCACCACATGCAAATAATACTCCTTATGCCCAAATCCATAAACATTTGGAGGATTCACAGAATATTTTTCCATTACTTCCTTGTCGGATTCCATTGCGTTTGTAAAATTCCAATGCTTGATTTCATTCACCGCAAACCCACCAATCTCTACACTTCCAAGTTCTCCAAGTATAGAAAGGCTACCCTCCAAGTCTTTTGGTCTTGTCGCAGTGGTTGCCTCAATCACACCCAAAGCTCCATTTTTAAACTTCAACACAGCAACCCCTGTATCCTCTGTCTCTATATCGCTTAATGCGGTGCGACTTTTTGCAAACACACTTTCCACATCGCCTAGCATCCACTCCAACAAATCAATATGGTGGCTCGCTTGATTTGTAAATACTCCGCCATCTTGCGCCCAAGTGCCACGCCAAGAATCCTGCTTATAATACGCATTATCCCGACACCAACGCACCCGCACACTGCCCATCACGATTTTACCAAACCGCCCAGCCTCTAAGGCTTCACGCAATTTTTGCACAGGGAGATTATAGCGATTCTGTTTCACAACAAAAAGACGAATCCCAAATTTATCACAAGCTTCTATCATCTTATCGGCATCCTCCAAAGTCAAAGCCATAGGCTTTTCTACAATGATATGCTTTTTATAAGGCGCAACTTCTAGGGTGTTTTGTGCGTGGCAGCCACTAGGCGTTAGAATGGATACGATGTCAATTTTATCGCTACACTCTTTCATCATAGAATCCAAATCCACAAAATAAGGCACATTGTGTTTTTTTCCAAAGGATTCCGCGCGACTTTTATCAATATCACACACACAAACAAGCTTAGCCCCTGCAATCTCTCCACTACTTAAAAGTTGCGCGTGGCGCACTGCGATTCTACCGCAACCCAAAAGTGCCACCCCTAACATTTTTTCTCCTTTAAAATCCTAGATTCTATTGTGTCAATAATGGTATTAAAATTACAATCTCCTTGCACAAAATAGCTTTGCGATTCTATTTTTCTGCCTAAATTTTCCTTAGCAATTCGCACAATTTCCTCACAATCCTGACTCCAAAACATTAGTTTATGTTTGATTAAATATTGGTCGTGAATCAGCCAAAGAGAACGCGTAGAGATTGTTGGAATCCCATAACACACTGCCTCTAAATTCATTGTCCCTCCACCACCAATAAACAAATCAATAAAGGGATAAAACTCTTCGGGCTTTAGCTTCTCCTCCAAAATGGTAGCGATTCCTCCAAAATCTCTTTTTAACCTATCTTTTTCATATCTTGGCATAATCACAATATTTGCATGGATTGCTTGTTTAAGCAAAGGAATCACCTGATAAATCACCGGGATTTGCTCTTTGACATAATGCGCCTTATATTCCTCCTCACGCACAAGAATTGTGGGTTTTGTCGTATCTAGTCCATAGCGGATTCTAAAATCATTTTTGGATTCCTTTTGAATCTGATTTATCCACAACGCCACATCAATAAAAGGATAAGGAGCGATTTGGGATTCATCTAGCGCGAAACGCAACATTAACTCTTTTGGTAAAACAAAGGGATAGAAAAAAAGCCTAGAAAAAGGCAAAGTCAGCCTTGCAACAGCGGTTAATTCACGCGGACATTCCTCATCACCGGGTTTTGTAAATGCAGGTGTGTCATAAATATTCACCACCGGAATCCCGATTCCATACGCCACTTGCACACTATCCACGACTGCGCCACAGATTAGCAATCTAGGAACGCCCTGCACTTTAAACAAATCCAAAATTTCTTTTTGGCGGAAGATTCTTGCCTCAAACTTCTCTAGCAAAGTTGCTCCGCCGTATTCTCCAAGCACGGTATGTGGAATCTTGTGTAACTCCAAAATCTCCTTAGCCTCTGTATAATTGGGAGCATAACGCGTAGTTACAAACAATTTATGTCCTCTTTTTTGTAGCTCCTTAATCATCACGCTAAAAAACATTGCGTATTTGGGCGTAGCCACATCAATCCAAATCATATTCTACCCTTTAAAGTCTCTAAAATTGCCAAACGAATATCCAAAAGTGAGTTTGCATTATACCCTAAAGTTTGCATTAAGCAAAACTCGGGCGCACTAAACCCTATTTTATCCCTCCGCCAAGCAAGGCTTTTACTTCCAAGCTTTTCTAAAAGCAGACGCAAAAGATACTTACTATAACCCTTTTGCACCTTAAACCCCTCCGCAATCCTAAAGGCAAACTCCACTACCCGATAATCCGTAAAAGGTGTGCGATTCTCAATCCCAAATGCCATTGCATTGCGATCTTCATAGCGCAAGAGATTAGGGAGGTTAAAAACCATTGTATCCAGCCAAAGCCCTTGCGAAAAATCGGGCAAAAATCTCTCCAAAAGATTCTCTAAAGTCGGAATTGGAAGCCCCAAGCTCTGCAATTTTTCTATATCTTTTGCATTATCCTCTTGGAATAATTGCAGCTTTAGCTCCCTATCTAGCGCACATTTAAGCCCAAAAGCATATTCCTTAAACGCTGCATTACCATAGAGTTTCACGCGCTCTTTAAAAGCTTCAAAATGCGCAAAACAAAAGCGTCCAATATGATGATAATACCCCCCAAAAAGCTCATCTGCGCCCTGCCCTCCAAGGCTTACCTTGCAATAAGGGGCAATGGAGCGGAAAAGCGAAAATTGTGAATAAACAGAAAAACTACGAAAAATCTCATCTTGCGTATAACACAGGCTTTGCAAGTCCTCTGCAATAGAATCCAAACTTGGAGAAACAAAATGGATTGGAATCTTTAAATCCTCCGCAAGTTGCTTAATATGCGCACTCTCATCGCCTTGTGCATTGTCCTTAAAGTTTAACCCAAAGTAGCGACAATCCACTTTTTCTCTTGCGATGAAATGCGCCAAAATGGAGCTATCCACCCCACCAGAAACGCACAAAGCCAAAGGCACATCAGAGCGCAAACGCATCCTAGTAGAATCTTGTAGCAGGGATTCCAACTCCTCTAGCGCGTTTTGCAAAGCCTTTGCATCACTCGGCGCATTGGAAATCGCCTCAAAATCTGGCTCAAAATCCCAATATTTTTGAAACTTTAGCTCCCTATCACCAAGCTTAAAGTGCGCAAAATGCGCGGGAGGAAAATTTAAGATTCCTTGATAAATGCTCTTTTTAGAATCCCCATTGCTAAAAAGCAACCATTTGGAGACTTCCTCCAAATCTAGCGCGTAGGATTCCACTGCTAAAAACGCTTTAATCTCGGAAGCAAAAAAGATTTTCTCTCCTTTTAGCGCGTAAAACAAGGGCTTATTCCCCAATCTATCCCGCGCAAAAAAGAGGGAGGAATCGCGCTTATCATAAATGCAAAACGCAAAATCCCCATTGAATTTTTGCAAACATTTCTCTCCCCAAAGCGCGTAAGAGTGGAGCAAAACCTCTGTATCGCTTGTCGTAAAAAACGGAATCCCGAGACTTTTCAATTCCGCCTTTAGCTCCAAATAGTTATAAATCTCTCCATTAAAAACAAGCACAAAATGCGGACAATAGGGAGAAATAAAGGGCTGATTTGCCTCGCTTTGTAAATCAATAATGCTTAGGCGATTGTGCGCAAAGGAAAATTTCTCATCACTAAAACTCCCTTTTGCGTCTAAGCCCCTATGAAGCATAGCAACAGATGCCTTTTGCACTATCTCTAGCGCATAATTCCCTCCGCAAATACCACACATTAGTTTAGGATTCCAATCTTAGCACTTGCCTCCTTTACCACTTGTGCAATTTGCTCAATTTGTGAGTCGCTCAAATAAGGATTCATCGGCAGACTTAAAACTTCCTCGCTTGCTAATTCCGCATTTGGAAAATCACCTTTTTTGTAGCCCAAAGGAGCGAAACATTGTTGTAAATGCAAACCTAAAGGATAATGAATCGCACTTGGGATTCCATTATCCTTTAAAACCTCTTGCAATGCGGAGCGATTCTTAACCCGAATCGTGTATTGCGCAAAAACACTGCTTCTCCCCTCTAAAACTTTAGGAATTATGACATTTGTTCCCTCTAAGTAATGGCTATAAAGTTTAGCAACTTCATTTCTTGCTGCAATGTCTTGCGTAAAATACTTTAATTTGATTCTCAAAACCGCTGCTTGCAGCGCATCTAATCTCCCACCGATTCCAACAAATTGATGCACATATCTTGACTTCTCCCCGTGCAGTCTCAAACTTGCAATTCTCTTTGCCAAACTCTCCTCTTGGGTAAAAACCGCTCCTCCATCTCCATAGCAACCCAAAGGCTTAGCAGGAAAAAAGCTTGTCGTAGCAATCGCACCAAATGTGGAATCCTTGCGCCCTAAAAACTCCGCTCCAAAGCTTTGTGCGCCATCAAGAATTAATTTAAGATTCCTTTGTTGGCAGATTGCTTCAAGTTTTTCTAAGTTTGGTGGCTGTCCATAGAGGCTAACAGCTAAAATAGCCTTTGTCTTGGGCGTGATTGCTTCCTCAATCCTGTCGCAATCCAAATTATAATCCTCTAAGGATATATCCACAAAAATAGGCTTAATCCCCAAAAGCGCAATCATTTCTGAAGTTGCAATAAAAGTAAAAGGCGTGGTAATCACCTCGTCTCCCGCCTTGATTCCTAAAGCCATTAAAGAAAGTAGTAGCGCAGAACTTCCGCTAGAACAACTCACTGCATAGCCTCCACCGACAAACTCCGCTAATTCTTTCTCTAGGGATTCTATCTCACTTCCCATTATAAACTGCGCATTTCTACATACTCTTAAAACCGCCTCTTCAATCTCTGCTTGATGCGCTTTGTGAGATTCTTTTAAATTTGCAAAATCAATTTTCATCTAACACCTCCAAAATAGAATCTTTGCATTTATATTTCGTCTTATCATAGCTATCTTGTGCGATTCCGTTTTTATCAAACTCCAAACGCAATCCTGCCTTATCCACCCAACCTATCTGCCTTGCAGGATTCCCCACAACAAGCGCAAAGTCAGGCACATCACGCACGACAACAGCTCCCGCGCCGATGAGCGCATATTCCCCGATTGTGATTCCACAAACAATCGTAACATTTGCCCCAATAGAACAACCCTTTTTAAGTAAGGTTTTTTGAAATTCCTCTCTGCGATTGATGAAACTGCGCGGATTAATGACATTAGTAAAAACCATTGAAGGTCCCAAAAACACATTATCCTCACATTCTACGCCCTCGTAAATGCTCACATTGTTTTGCACTTTCACGCCTTTTCCGATTCTAACATTTGGACCCACTACGCAATTTTGCCCAAAGGAGCAATTCTCTCCAATCACACTTCCGCTTAAAATATGACTAAAATGCCAAATCTTACAGCCCTTGCCAATTTCTATATTTGCGTCAATCACTGCGGTGTGGTGTGCAAAATAATCTCTCTTTTCACACATTGGACTGCCACTTTTGCTTATAAGTTTCAAAATGATTCATCATTTCCTTTTCCTCTATGGGTTTCATTCTTTTAGTGCTTTTTGTTTGTAGAATCCCCGCAAAGGGATTCTGCGGCTTGGATAAATGCAATGCAAAATTACCAAGCATTGCAATTTCGTTTTCATAATGTCGCCTTGCGAGTGTATGCAGAGTATCGCTTGGATAAATCGGTGTAGGCGACACAGAGACAATTTCTCCACAATCTATCTTTTCATCAATATAATGCAAAGTAACCCCTAAGGGTCTATCCTCCAAAATTGCCCATTTAAACGAATCTAGCCCACGACTATTTGGAATGATTCCGGGGTGTGCGTTTAGAATCTTTTTACCCTTTAAACACTCTTGAGACACGATTCCACACCCTGCGATAAGATAAATATCACATTCATTTGGAATCTCGGTATCACTCGCACAAATTTTATAAGGAATTTTCCATTGCTGCGCAATTTCCTCCGCACTCACTGCCTCATTCTGCCTTGGTCTATGTGCAAACAACACCACTTGCTCCTCTTTTGGCTTAAAAGGCAAAGCATACACTATAAAATCCCCCCCCCCCCCGCAGATTCTAACAAAGGGTTTGACAAAAGCTGATTTAAAACTTGCTCTGTCTTTAAATGGGGTGCTTGATAGGTGATAATACCTATTTTGTGGAATCTTTGCATTTTATTCCTTTATTTTGAAATTGTTTTACAAAAGGGGTGGTAATCTCCCACTAGCCCTAAAGGCTCGGAATTGCGAATCTTATGCACGATTTGGATAGAATTTCTCGCCTCTTTTAATCCAAACCCACCACCATTTAAAATATCTCTATAACTCTCTGTGTGTAAATCCGTAAATCCCTCGCTAAACTCCACAGATTCACCATTGACACTAATCAATCTAAAGGTGCGTTTCTCTTGCTCCAATGCCACTTTAGGTAAAGTTTTAGAATCCACAGATAAAAACCAGCGCACCCTTGCGTGTTTTAACTCTAGGATTCCACTTGCGCTCTGCGCGTCTAATAAATGCACTTGGCTCTCCCGCACCTCCCCAAAAATCCAAGAAAGCATATCAAAAAAATGCACTCCGATATTCGTAGCCACTCCACCACTCTTACTTATATCGCCTTTCCAAGAAACAAAATACCACTTACCTCTTGAGGTGATATAGGTCAAATCCACATCAAAAACTTTATTGGGTTCTTTTTCCAAGATTTGTTGAATCTGCTCTTTTAATGCAATGATACTTTTATGTAGCCGCAACTGCAAAATATTATAAACCTTTCTTTGTGTTTCTTTCTCAATCGTTTCTAATGCGTCCAAATTCCAAGGATTTAAAACTAAAGGCTTTTCACAAATTACATCGGCATTATTCCTAAGCCCAAAGCGAATATGGCTATCGTGCAGATAGTTTGGCGAACAAATAGAGATAAAATCCACCCCTTCTCCTTTGCGCCGCAACTTATCTATATGTCTATCAAAACGTTCAAATTCTGTAAAAAAATCCGCATTAGGAAAATAACTATCCATAATTCCCACATTATCATTTGGGTCTAATGCACACAAAAGCGCATTATTGGTTTCTTTGATTGCCCTTAAATGTCGTGGGGCAATATAACCTGCCACACCAATTAGCCCAAACTTTTTCATTCTTTCTCCTTTCTACAATCCCTTACAAATCTCTTTTTTGATTGTTTGTATAATGATTTCTGCTGCCTTACCCTCACCATAGAGTGTTTTGCAAAATTCTATTGAACTATTATCGGCAATTTTTAAAAAACCTTGAATAATTTTCTCCTTATTTGCTCCCCGCAAATGTGATTTTTGTTGTTACAAATTCAATAAGGTTCACCCCAACACTTCTTCTAAAATCTTAAGTAATTTCTCTCCCTCTTTTTCTGCGTTTAGAATCTCGGCTGCTTTATTAACATTTTCTTTGTATTGTAGAATCTGCTCTTTGCTAAGAGAGTTTAGGGACTTTGCCATTTCTTGTGGGCTAAAGTCTTTTGCAATGATTCCTAAATCATATTGTTTAACAAGTCTTGCCATTTCAGGACTTGGACCAATAGCAACCATTAGTCTTGCTTGGATAAATTCAAAGAATTTGTTGGGGAGGCAATTTGCAAGATTAAAAGTCGTTGGAGGGCATAAAAAGATTCCAATATCATATTGTGCGCTAAAAGGAATAATCTCTTCAAAAGGCACAGGAGGGATTATGCGGACATTTTTTCTTTTCTCTACCATTGCTTGGAGCGTTTGATAATAATCTTGTTGATGATTTGGAACAAGCATTAAATCAAGATGGAATCTAGGATCTACATAATCCATTGTTTCAATCATTCCCTCAATCACCCTATCTGGCGAAGCATAGCCGTGATGAATTATTTTAATATTTTTAGAGTCTTGGATACTGAATTGAGGTGGATTAAAATAATAGGCAGCAGAGGTTATTACATCGCACTTAATGCCATAATTTTTTGTATATTCCTCTGCAATTCCTTGTGAAACAGAATAGACATAATCGGCTTGGGGGAGGTAGGTTTGGCAAAGATAATGTTTATAAGGAGCAAAATAAAATCTCCACCAAAAAGAATGTTCAAACTCTTTTGGAGCATACTCGTGCATATCCACAATAACTTTTGCATTCTTTTTGTATTTTAGCACAAGCGGCAGGGATTCCTCATTATGCGCGATAATGGCGTCAAATTCTTTATCTTTTAGTTTCTCCTCTGCTTCTTTTACCTGCGGTAGATTCCAATAGACTTTCTCATAACATTTAAAAAATAGCCAAAACCTTTGGATTAGCTTCCTCTTGAATGTCCATTTGGGTTTAGAAACCATAATAAAATCAAATTTCTGACTTATGCCATAACCCAATCCACTCAAATGATACTTGTTGCTTAAAATATCATATTCCCTTCTTGCGCGCGGGTCATTATGATGATGAAAATGCAAAATTAAAATTTTTTTCATTAATCAGTAATCCAAAAATAAGAAAATGGAAAATAAACATCAAAATACTTTTGTTTTAAAAGATACAATTTATGATTGTTGGCATATTCTGTATAATCCCTTTTGGGTGATTCCATAATAGCTTGCCATTGTGCAGGAGTTAGCTGTAATTTATCAAGAATATTGTTTAAGTCTTGCCGTAAAGATTCTTCAGTCGGCATAACTAACAGCTGATTTAAAGCCTCTTCTCTACTCATTCCTCCTGATAGAATCATACTTGAATAATAAGGCTTTCTAACATCATAACCAAATTTTTTCATCAAATAGTAAGATTGAAAAAATTTCGTCCAAAGGGATTCCTCATGTTTTTCTCCATAGTTTTGCCAATTATAACTCGCATTTAATATAGAAATAGCCTCTTTTTTATTATAATTGATATAGTTTAATGGAGAAATAATACGAAATTTTTTAACAAAAGGATAATAAAACCAATATTTAAAAAATCCTACAATAGGATAAGTCTTTAAAGGTATCTTTCCAAACTTTTTATGAATGTCCTTAAGTTGCATAGAATCAATACTGGAATGCACCCAAGAGGTTGGAAATATAGACTCTGTAGCCAAATTAAATCCGCTCAAAACATAGCGAATATTATTTTCAACTGCGTAACCATAAAGACTAGCAAAAAATGCGTGGTCTTGCGGTGTATCACAATTTGCTACACCGCTTTTCAGAAATGCTACTTGTAAATCCCGCATTTCTTCCCAATTAATTGTAATTGTATGTAATGGAATCTGAAGTTTATTGACAAGTTTTTTGATATTCTCATTTGCTATTTGGGTATTCCAACCCGCATCAATATGCACCGCCAAAATACGCAAGTCATAATTTGTTTTCATATAATGCAACACATATGAACTATCCACTCCACCGCTTAAACCAATAATGCAATCATATGGTTTGTTTTTGCATTCCTCTTTGATTTGCTGTATTTTGGAATCCAACCTTTCTTTGGTGCAATTTTGCCATTGCGGTATCACAAAATCGTCATACCTATGACAATGGTTACACACACCCTTTTCATCAAAATATATTAAAGGGTCGCTTGTATCCATTACGCAACGACTACAAATTTGATATTTCATAATTTATTCTCCTCATTTAAATCTCACAAAAATCCAATACATTTTTTTCTAATTTTGGATTATGTTTTAATAATAGAGCGCATTTACCTTTTTCTGTTATATACTCCCTCAAAAATTCTTGTGCTGCTTGGTTACTCCTACCATAATGCCAAAGCCTCTCATTTTCTAATGGATTGCACCACCACTTTTTAGGAACATCCCCATCAATTAATTTTTTAATTTTCTTAACAATCGCAAGAGGATTCCACTCCCCCATAACAAACCGATAAGCCTTTTCTCCCATTGCTATGCAATATTGCTTATCTTCAAGCAAACGCACAATTAAACTTTCCAACTCTTCTGGTAATCCGCATACTACAGGAGGTATTTTTTCTTTATCCTCAAAACCATCATAAAAATATGGAGTATCATAACCCGTTACAATAACAGGCTTTTTGAAAAAGGCTACCTCTCTTGAAAATCCTGCCATATATCCACCACCAGAATAAATCTGGTCAATCGCAAAATCGCAAGTTGCTATATGGCATAAGACTTCTTGATTGCTCATATTAAAGAGCAAAACAAATTCTATATCATACTTTTTCTTTAAAGATTCAATCGTATTTACAACGACTGAAGTTCCCTTTGCAGCCTGATTTGTCGGAGCATGCACAATCTTAACGGTTCGCTTTTTGTGATAAGATATGGGAATATTTTTCATTTGAATATAGCTATAATCTGTGGGTAATCCAAAATAACGATAGTCAATATAGGGTAAAGTTTGAAAATGTGATGCCGCCTTATAACTAATAATATATGAGGCGTATTTTTCAATCATTTCAACTCTTCTTTTTGTTTCTAAGGTTAATTGATAAATATCCGCTATATTCGCTTCAGCAAAAGAACCATTCAAGTAAGGAGGTCTAAAATCAGAACCCATAACCTGAAAAATAACTTTTTTGTTAAAAATTTTCAAAATAGGCAATTCTTTGTAACCTAAAAATCTTGAATAAGCCATTAAAATAAACACATCATAGGTCAGCAAACAACGCACAAATAAAACAAATCTTGCAGACCAAGAAAAAAGTGAAAAAAAATGCTTTAATAATGATTTTTTTTTATATTTGCTATACATTTTAATTGCATATTTAGCTAGAATAATATTCCAATTTTGCGTAATTAAACTTTCATCTACACCAAATTTATAATCACTAAGCAAAATAATATCACTAGAAACCCCCACTAAATCAAACCCTCTTTTGAGATTTTGTAAATCATTTGAAATTTCGTCTAATCCGAGCAAAATGCGCATTAACTTTCTCTTTTTGATTGCAGATATTCATAAATTCCATTAATACTCTGCACCAAATGCAAATCAGTATCTGGAATCTTAATCTTAAACTTTTCCTCTAGTTTAAGGTATAGATTTGCCATATCCAAACTATCTACACCTTGTTCTACAAGCCCTAACTCATCGGATAACCCATCAACTTCACTTAAAATATCAATCTCCTTAAGAATCTCTCTAATTGCTTCTTTACTAATTTCCATTTTTACTCCTTTATTAAAATTGAACTTGCCCAAGAAAATCCAACACCAAAACCACTGATTACAATTTTTCTTGCATTTGCGTGAAGATGATTCCTTAAAACTAATGGAATAGAAGAGGAGATTGTATTACCATAATCTAAAATTTCATAAGGCACTCTCTCCTCTTCTATTTCCAAACGCTTTTGAATCGTTTGCACGATATAGCGACTTCCTTGATGCAAAATAAATAAATCAATCTCTTGAATGTTTAGATTCTCCCTCGTCAAAAGCTGTTGAATCTGTTTTGGCACTTCTGTGGCGGCAAAGCTAAACACTTGTCTTCCGTTCATTTCCAATTTTTGATTGCGGCAAATCAAAGAATCCCAACCCAAAACGCCATCACTACCAAATAAAGTTTTTTTAGGATAAAAAATTGCTTTTTCGCCTAAAAGGGTAACAGAAGCAGCATCACCAAAAAGCAAAGCGGTATCCTTGTCCTTTTTATCCACTATCCGCGAGTAAGGATCAGCCGTAAAAAGCAACCCACTTTTAAATCCATTGCAAAGCATAAAAGATTGCAAAATGGACAAGCCATAAACATACCCTGAACACCCTAAAGAAATGTCAAAACAAGCAGTATCCTTGTCCAATCCTAGTTCCTTATGCAATAAAGCAGAAAGATGAGGCACACTATAATCAGGATTCTGTGTAACCACTGCGACAACATCAATCTTTTCTATATTTACTTGATGCTTTAATTCCTCAAATGCCTTTAAACACATCGTTAAAGCAGTCTCACTTTTATCCATTATAGAGCGATTAAGCACTCCTATTTTATCGTGCAAAAATCTTTCTTCTAAGCCATATTCTTTTGCTAAAACTTTGTTAGAAACTCTATTTTCGGGAATATAACCTGCAATCCCTACTATCCCTATCATTTTAAGTTATCCTTATAATTTCTCAATTTTCTTACTTGCAAGAAAAATAAATTTGCCCTACTTCTTGTCCATCAACAGATACGACTGATTGCATTAACTGATAATTAAAATGCGTCTTGAAACAAAGTCGTATCGTTTCAAAATCCTTAATAAAGCCATTTTTAAGCTCAAGGCGCGAAAAGTAAAACTTTCCCTTAATATCGTCAAAAATTTTAGAAAGTGAAGACTTATTTAAAGAAACAAGGTGCTCAATGAAAGAATATTGACTATTTTTGGAGACACTTGCTTCCTCGCCATTGAATATGGCTTCTTTTATAATTACACTCTCATCGTATGGGATTCTTTTTGTGATTTCCTTTTCGTATTCTATTCCAAAAACTTTAAAACTCCTTCTTTTTTCATCTTTAAATTTTGCCACGCACAGAATCTCTGTCAAATCCTTTGGTTTATCTATCGTAAAACAAAGATTTCTTTTTGCAAGATGATAAAACATTAAATCAAGCTGCAAAATGCCCCCCCCCCCGCCAACATTTTCTAGTAGAAAATCATAAATGCTCGTGCCGTGTACATATTGTCTATCACCCTTAAACACAAAATCACTATAAAGATTCTCAAAGCACATAATCCTCTCCTTTAAGCGAAAAATAGATGAATCCCACACTCTTTTGATTGATAAAAATTTCTGTTTTAACAATTTGAAATTCAAACCTTGACAAATATTGCAAATGAATTTCTTGAATCTGATTTTCCTCTATCACCTGATTAAGTGTTAATCTTGAAAGAAACCATTTAAAGTTTTTAACTTCACTTTTAAATAGAGAATTAAGCAATTCTTTATTCATTGCAATCGCATAACGCACAACAGAAATTTTTTGAAAAGGAGCATTTAAATAAATATCGTTATTGTGGATTATTGCTGTTTTTAGAATCTCTTTTTCGTCATAAGGGATTCTTTCTTGAATTGTTTGTATCTCCTCTTGATGATAGCCGTAAAGCTTGCGAGTGCTATCTGCACATTTCAAACTTAAAACAACTTTGATTATGCTGTTATCTTGTTGCTTATCAAAAAAAATAAGGTTTTGATTAATAATGGAACGATAAGTAAAGTCCAAGCTTTTTATCTTGGGAAATCTTTGCAAAAGCTTTGGCAAAAAAAGCTCATAAATCGTCCCACCTTGAATATAGTTTCTATCGCCTAAATAATACAAATCATCTAGCAAAATTGGTTGAAATTTATCCATTTCTAAGCCTCGCAAAATTGCGAACATTTTTAATATGTTCATATGCAAAATTTCCAGAAATATCGGAGTTTTCAGGATAATTTTGCACGACAACACTGCCGATTCTAACCCTTGAATTTGCACCAATCTTAATTCCGTCCTTAATCGTTACAGAAGGTCCTAAAATCACATTTTCTCCAAGCTTTGCACTTCCACCTACCAAACAATTCCCTGACATTCGTGTAAGCTTACCAATACTACAATTTGCCGCAATATTACAAAGAACCGACACGGATACGGAATCCTGTAATTCCGTAATCCCCCACACAGACTTACTCACAACACTATTATCCATAATATGCACATCGTTTGCAATTCTTACACCCCCATAACGTTTAATAGCAATCTTTTCATAACCATTATAAGCCATCTCTAACCCTTGTGCGCCAACAACCACGCCATTCCCCACATAAGAATCATTCCCTACATAAGAATTTGCCGCAACATAAGCATTCACACCCACTTCTACATTATCTCCTAGATAAACATTCTCTTCAATATATGCAGTTGGGTGAATTTTCACATTGATGCCACGATAGCTTTCTATATGGCAAATATGCTCTTTAAATCTTGAACCATATTGGTTATGAATACTCCAAAAATAAAACTTTGGGTTACTTGTAAGGAGGATTAAAATTTCTCTTTTAATGTAAGGCTTCAACTCCAAATAAACAGATTCTGTTGTAAGAAGAATTATAATATTTGGATTAGCAACCGCCTTTAAAAAAAATGTTTTATTCTCGGCATAGCTTAATGTATTCTCAACCATAGATTCTACTGCACCAAGATACTCTACACCCCATTGTTCAAGAGAAATTCTATTCATATCTAAATGTGAAACCATATTTTACCCCCGTAATATCACTTGAATTGATTTAAAAAACTATTTAAAATGCTGCGACTCCCTATAGGGGAATCCCCTTGATACTTCTTAAGCTGCTTATAATCATAAAAGTGATTCCTTGCACTTTCATAACGGCTTAGAGATTCTGTATTTAAAAACAAGTGAATTGGGTGAAAAGAAATAATAAAGTAATGATTTTTTAAAAAATAAAATTGCGTAAAATCAATTTTTTGTTCATACATACAAGCCACATCATCTGCCCAATGATAAGGACATCGAATCAATCTATCCCAATTAATATAAGGCTTCAAAAAGCCCCCCCCCCCGCAGCCATAGCAGGAATACAAATATTGCTCTCGTGTGTGATACCTAAATTTTTAGCCTCTTGCAAGATTCTACTAGAAATTCCGAGACAATGGCTTCTCATAGATTTAGCCTCTGGGACAATATTTAAAAAATACCTTAATACTTCTTTATAATTTTTTCCATAGGCAAAATCTCCCTCTAACAAAGGATTGAAGTTAGGATGGATTCCAAGTTCGAAATTTGGATTTGCGCGTAACCGCTCCAAGAGTGGAGTTTCGTGCGTTACAAACCAAGTCGCTTTTACACCCACAGATTCTACAAGATTAATGCAAGAATCCAACACAAAATCACTTGCCCAATCTATATCAAAGGTTAAAAATATCTTTTGATATGAGCTAGGATTCTCTAAATTAATTTCACCTATATTGCCAAAAACCACATTAAACCCAAAGACTTAAATTAAAGCCTTAATTATATCAAAATATTTGGAGTAATTTGTAATCCATTACATTAAAAAATTCTATGGATTCTATTGGAATTGTTAATTGCGGATCAAATCCTGTTTTTTGCGCTACACCTTTAAGCGTGTGAAATGTTTTGCCTAAAGACAATTTATAAATAAAGTCTAGCCCCAAAACCGCTTGATTCACAAATAATCTATGACGATATGAGTCAAAGTCCTCTTCTGCTCTTTCTACCACGCAACGCGCAAGAATCTCTCCACAATCTACTTCTTTGATTGCATAATGAATGCTTGCTCCATAGAATTTATCTTGATTATCAAAGGCTTGTTGAATGGAATTTAGCCCAATATATTTTGGTAAAAGACTTGGGTGAAAATTAAACATTCTTTTGCGATTATTCCCATAACACTCTAATAAATCGTAACGCAAAATTTTATTGCAAGACAGAAAAACATAATCTATTTTTTCACTTAAAAACCATTCTTTTGCTTGTGATTCAAACTCCTTATCTCCACATTTTTTAGCATAAATTGTTTTGCTCAATTTCTCATCTTGCAAAAATGTCATTACTCCACAATCCCTATCGGATAACAAAATGATTTTATCAATTCTTAACAAATGTTTATTGTTCCAAATAAATTTAAAAAACGAACCCTCTCCTGTGCAAAAAAATGCGATATTCATTCACTCTCCTTTAAAGCACTAAATGGAACAACATAAAAATAAGGATATTCCCTCAATAATTCCGAAGCTTTGGCATTCAAAATATCTTGATTGTTCAATTTGCAATAATAGTTATAATGCTTTTCTATTGCACCAAATTTTTCTTTAAATCTATATAAACTTTCCTGACTTCCCCAAGTCCCACCCCAATTCCACCACTGGTAACCTTTTTCATAAGCATCCACCATAGCAATATAAACCAACAAAGGGAGAGCTTGTAGATTCCTAAACTCTAGCAAGGTAGCCGGGGTATAGTATTCCACAATTCCCCCAAAATAAAAGAGTAGCAAAGCCGCTATGGGCTTATCATTGTAAAATGCCGCATAAATTTTATACTCTCCATCTTTAAAACATTTAGAGATTTTTTCAAAAAATATTTTTTCTTTTGGGATTCCATTGTTGGCTAAAATATTTTCTCTATGTGTTTGATACAAAAAGTCAATCTTTTTTGTCGTAGTAACTTTTATATTCTCCCTAAGAGATTTTTTGATATTGCGTCTTGCACTAGATGCAAACGAAGCAAACAAAGCGTCTTTATCCTTTAGTTTAGTCCATTGCGAAAGTCGCCTATCTACAAAATCGTGCAAAATACCGCTAGATTCTATTGTTAATGGGTTTTGAATATAATTTGTACTTGCGAATGTAGAAGCAAATTGATTATAGCATTCTCTTAAAATAAAACTAGCTTCCATATTATTTGCGATAATCCCTCCATTACTCCCATAAAATGGTAAAGAATTTAAAACTTCTCCATATGAGCCACTTTTAGACATCAAAGGCAAAATTCCACAAACCTTATCCCCCTCTAAAGCAACCATATAATGCGAATCACAATGTAAAATATCTTCTAGAAGTTTTTTAAAATTTAAAGAATAATAAAGCATCGTTGGCATAGACTCTAAAAACGCATTATAAGAGTTATGCAAATGAGGATGTAGCTTTTCAACTCGCATAACGCACCTCGCAAACTGAAAAGCAACGAAAAGAATTATCAGCTAAAAGCCCCCCCCCCCCGCAGAAATTGTTTGCCAAGATTTCACATCAAAATCCACCATTTTTTCTAATTCTTCTATGTCAGATTTAAAAACCTCTTGCAAAATCTTTTCACAATCTTGTGGTATTGCTTCTTTTTTGCCTTTAAGATTTTCTTGAAGTTGTAAATATTTTTGTTTATCTTGAATCTCCACATTTTCTTCTTTGCGAATATTATTCATTAAAAAGCTAAATTTATCTCCCCCAAAATAATCTCTTAGCTCCTTTTGCGCTTTAGCACTTACAACACTTGGGCTTGCGTGAATTGGAGCAGGAAGAGGCATAAAAGAAGTATCCAAAAGCCCCAAAAAACGATAAATTTTAAAAAGAGGTTCTAAATTCTCATTAGAGAGAGACTCTGATTTAATACATAAAATCTGCTCTTTTGGGAAAAACTCTAAAAACTCTTTTAACTGCTTGGCGTAAAATCCTCTGCCTGTGTAATCATAAGGTTGAATCTCGCTCCAAATCCCCTGTGATTCTTTGATTCTAATTTTTTCTTGCTTGATTGCATCTTGAAAACTCAATTCCTCTAAACCCTGCAGTGCAGTAAAGCGGTAATTACCCCAAGCCCTTTGGATAGGATTGCGTAGCATAAAGATAAATTTCATTTGCGGAAAGTCTTTAGCGATTCTTTGTGCAACCTTTGCACCACCATAGAGATAAGAGCTAGAGCGTTCGCCAACTGCTATTTTATCTTTTGGCACATCATTAAAATATTCTTTTAAATACCATTCTAAACCCTTTGCATATTCCCAACTTTTGTAATAATAATGAGGTTCTGGAATTCTTTGCTTGGGCAAATAAACTTCGGGGTGTTGGATTAGAAGTTCATATAAATAACTTGTTCCACCTGCGGCAGTGCCACCAATAATAAAATTAGGAGTTCTCACGCCACCCTCCTATGCCACACAGAGAAAGGTGGAATCGTGTTTGCAATTAAGGGAATTACCCCCCCCCCCCGCACTAATATTTATATCTTTCATATTTCCTCCTGTATTTGTTGAAATAATTTTTGCAGGACAACCTGCAACTTTTGTATTAGGAGGAACATCTTTATTTACAAAGCTACAAGCCCCTACAATAGCCCCTTTACCGATTGTAACACCCATACTAATGACTGAATTTGGACCAATATAGCAATAATCCTCTATTACAACAGGAGCATACTCAAGTGAGCCTCCTCCTTGATGAGACCACTGCACACTATTATGTGTATAAATCTGCACCCCAGCAGAAATAGAACAAAACTTGCCAATTCTTAACCCTCCGCCTCCATCAAGAATACAAAAAGGACCAACAAAGGTATTTTCTCCTACTTGCACATCGCCAAAAATATAGACATTATCATAGCAGTTACTCCCCTCTCCCCATTGTAAATAACTTGCCTTTTCCCAACGATTGCCCAAATATTCATTCAAGGGCAAAACTCTATTGTATTTTATCTTTTTTCTATCCCTCAAGCGAGAAAAGAAACCAAATATCTTTCCTCTCTGTTTTAAAACATTTTTATTTTTCATTATTTTCCTATGCTAAAAACTTTTGAATAGTTTTAGAAATATACTCTACATCAACCCCTTTATAACAAGGAAGCGTCAAAGTAGAATCTTCTAAAAATTTTGCATTCTTTTGAATCGCATTGTATTTATTCTTACAAAAAGTTGTGTTGCTTAAACAATAAGTGCCCAAAGTGCTTTCTATACCATTTTGATATAAATAAGCAATTAAATCATCTCTACAAATATTTTTTGGGACGACAAAAACCATAGACTGCACATTAAAAACTACTTCTTTATTAATTTCTTGAGCTTGAAATCCTAAAGGATTCAAATATTGAATATATGCTTCCCTGATTTGGTTTCTTTCTTGAATTATATTGTCCAACTTCTTTAATTGCTTGATACCCATCACAGCTTGTAATTCTGGAAGTCTATAATTATAACCAAAATCCACAAAGTCAAATTTATCTTGATGAAACACTGCTCCGTGATTCAATTTGATTTCAAAAAATTCCTTAAAACTTTCCTTATTAAAAACAACTGCCCCGCCTTCTCCTGTTGTTAAGAGTTTTCTAGGGTGAAAACTAAAACAACCCAACTCACCAAATGTGCCGGCTTTTTTACCATACTCACTGCTGCCTATCGCACAAGCTGCGTCCTCTATCAATGGAATCTTATAATGCCGACATATTTCTTGAATCTTAGAAATACCACTAGGGTTCCCTAATGCATGCACAAAAACAACTGCTTTGGTTTTTTTAGAGATTTTCTTTTCAAGCTCCTCTGGAAGCATATTAAAAGTAGATAAACAAACATCCGCAAATATAGGCTTAATTCCTAAATCTTCCAATACATTTGAAGTAGCAGGAAAGGAGAAGTCTGATACAATGACTTCATCTTGACTTTGCAGATTCAAAGCCTTAAGGCAAATACTCAAAGCAGTAGTTGCCGATGTTGTTGCATAGGCGTATTGGATATTCATATAATCCTTTAAATTTTGCATAAACTGCTGAATATATTTACCCTTTGTCAGCCAACCAGAATCAAAAATCTCTTTAAAATCTTCCTTGACTTCGTCAAAACAAATATAAGGTTGAATTAACTTTATCATTTAATATGCTCCCGATACCATTGTATGCTTCGTTTTAAGCCTTCATCAAAAGGGGTTAGTTGATAGTCAATTAAAGATTTAATTTTCGCATTACTTGCATTATGGCATTCTACATCAGAATTTCTAGGAGGTTTTTTTAAAATCTCCCCCTTATAATCCATAAACTTTGCAATTTTATTGATAACTTCTTGGATAGAAATTTGCCCCTCTGTTGAAATATTGACACTTTCTCCCTTTTGCATCAAAGGATAAACTTTAATAATTGCATCAATCGTATCTTCTACATAAATAAAATCTCTACTTTGCAAACCACTTCCATAAATCTCTGGCGAGATTCCTTTTAATATCCTATAAATTGTAATGGGAATCACTCCTGCTAAATAACCCTTATAATTTTGTCTAGGTCCATAATTATTAAAAGGTCTCACAATAAAAGAATCTAACCCAAACATAGACACCCAACTTTTTAAAGCTATATCAGCAGCAGCCTTGCCTGCTGCATAAGTTGTTGTTGGGTTAATGGGGTGCTGTTCGTCCATTGGCTCATAAACTGCACTACCATAGACTTCTGAAGTTGAAAAATGCACGAGAGTTTTAAACGAGCCCTTTCTCTGCGCTTCTAAAAGATTGAGTATTATCGCACTATTGACACTAAAGCTATTTTTTGGATTCACAAATGAATAATTAAGAGCTTTGGTGGCACAATTAAAAACAATATCAATTTTATGTCGCTCAAAAATATATTCCACAGACGAAAGAATCTCCATATCGTCTTTATAAAAAATAATTCCTTTTTGAATAGCAGATTTTAGATTTTCTTCATCACCCAAAAATAAATTATCAACCACAATAACTTGCTTTGCTCCTTCTTTGAGCAATCTATCTATCAAATGACTGCCAATAAACCCAGCTCCACCTGTAACAAGAATCACGCTATCGCAAATGGGCTTTCTTAAAGATTCCATTATAATGCTCTTTTAATTTGGGATTGAATCTCATAAGCAACTTCCATAGCTGCTAAAGCATCTTTTGCTTGAATAATCTCTCTTTGATTACCCCTACAAACTTCAATAAAATCAATCAATTCTAGCAAAAGTGCTTCTCTTGGCTTCACATCAATAGTTTCCATTTTAGAAGTGATAGAAACATTTTCAAGATACTGCTCTAAAGATTGTTTATTCACAAAAACTTCTTTGCTTAAAAGATTGCAATCCACATACATATTATCACAAGTAACACTAATGTATCGCATACGCTTTTCTGTGATACGACTAGCAGTAATAGAAGAAAACACGCCATTTTTATGTGTAATGATTGCTCTTGCAAATTCTATCATCTCTCTCTCACAACAACCATAAGCATAAATTTTATCCACTGCTCCATTGAGATACAATGCTAAATCAATATCGTGAATCATCAAATCTAACACAACATCTACATCGGTAATACGACTGCTAATTTTATTTGTCCTCGTAAAATCCATATTAATCACTGCTTGACTATTGTGGATTGCTTTTTTTAAGGCGGTAACTGCTGGATTATAACGCTCTATAAAACCTACTTGTAAGCACATCTTGTGCTGTTGGACATATTGAGCAATTTCCCTAGTTGCTTCCAAAGTGTGCGCCAAAGGTTTTTCAATAAAAATATTTTTTACCAATGGAGCAATTTTAAAGAAATAATCACTATGCGTAAAAGTTGGCGTTACAATAATCACACCATCTACCTTTTTCAAATCCTCATCAAGATTTGTTGAAAGTGGCACTTGATATTGTTCGGCAATCTCTCTAGCAGAATCTTCTGCAATATCATAAATAAAACTAATCTCAACATGCTTTAACATAGATAAAATACGCAGATGATTCTGCCCCATTCTACCTACACCTAGTAAGCCGATTTTTATCCATTTATCAGTTTGGCTTAACATTGACCTTATTCCCCATTTTATCAATATAACTATAATGTTTTGCTGGATTTCCCATTACAAGACTATAATCTTCTACATCTTTAGTTACTACGCTACCTGCAGCCACCATTGCATACTTGCCAATCGTAACACCGCAAACAATCGTGGCATTTGCGCCAATGCTTGCTCCTTTTTTCACAAAAGTTGGTGTAATCTCCCAATTTTCATTGAAAGCTCTAGGAATCTTATCGTTTGTAAAAGCAACATTGGGTCCAACAAACACATCATCTTCTAAAGTAACCCCCTGAAAAATAGAGACACTATTTTGAATCTTGCATCTTGCGCCAATGGAAACATTTTCAGCAATATATACATCTTTGGAAATGATACATTTTTCGCCAATATTAGCAAACTCACGGATTTGAACATTCTGCCAAACCTTCGTTCCCTCTCCAATCTTTGCCTCTTTTGCAACATTTGCAGTAGAATGAATAAAAACCATATAAAAACCTTTATAATTTGGCTTTTATTATCTCACAAGATAACTTAAAAAAAACAATGTTAATTTGGCTTTAGGATTCCATCTTGCTTCATTTTGGTAACGAGATTGTTTTGATACAACCATAATAAAATATGATTTGGGGTGCCTTGCAATTCTTTTGGAATCTTAAAATATTGTTTAAATTCTTGTTCGTTTATAGCAAGATATTTGCCCTCAATAGACATTTCTTTTTGTCTTTTAAAAGTCATTTGATACAAATCGCAATTACAACACAACTTCATCACATCTGCATCTTTATCTACCATTAAGGAATGTTGATAAGAAATTACTTCCTTTATGGAATGTTCTTTTAAGGAGCAAATATCTAGTTTATGCTTTATATATTTATAGCGATTCGCAAAACCACAACAAGTAACGAGATTTCCGTCTATTAAAATCACAATATTATTATAAGCTCCACACAATCCATGGATATATTGCTGTCTATTAATTGGCAGAATCGTCATTTCCTTATCGCAATCTGTATGTAATTCAATGCCACAAGAAATAAATTTCACATTAGAATTTTCATAAAATTTAAGCACCTCTTGCTTTTCTCCACTATTTGGCTGCTGCTGGACAAAATGCACGTGCGTATAAATTCCTGCTTCTGCTGCAAGAATTGGAGCATTAATAGCGGTTTCATAATCCTTTTCCTTTGGACTTCTCACCTTAGCATAAGTTTCTTGTTTGACAGAATCAATAGAGAAAATCAACTCATCAAATCCCATATCCTTAAGTTCAGTAATCACCTCTTTTGTGAGAAAAGAGCCATTAGTCGTTGCAGAAATCTTTAAACCCTTTGATTTAATATAACGACTAATTTCCTTCCAATGAGGATAGACAAAAAATTCTCCACTAGGAGACATTGCAACCATATTCGCACCATAATCCGCTATTTTATCCACATAACTTTTAGCTTCCTCTAAGGGCATATTTTGAGGTTTTAAGCTTGGATTATCCTTGAAGTATTTTCCCTCGTAACCCTCCCCGTGGAACGGACACATAGGGCAGACATAGTTACACTTTGTAGTTACTTGCAAATAAATTGTTTTTAATTTTGCATATTTCAATAAATGCATTGCGATTTTTTCCGCCAATTCTTTAGGTACAACTTTAGGAGCTTCACCCTCAAACGCATTTCTTTCCTCAAAATCCCCAATTTCTCCCAATAATTCTTCATAGGGATAAACGATAGCGCTAATAATGCCCCCCCCCCCGCTATCTTGCACTTGGGACTCACGATTCATTATTACCTTATTATAATTCAAGTTGGTTATGCAAAAAGAAAGATTCTCTTTTCTTAACTCGCTAAATAATTCCTGTAATATAATTGGCGTCATACTGCTAATACCTCCAAAATCAATTTCATAAAATTATTTTGCTCTATTTTATGATATAAACCATAATGCACCCTAAAAAAGCTAATGAATTTTTCTCTTTTTTTAACATCATTAAAAATATTTATTATGTTGTTTAGGTTTTCAATACATTCTGAAGTATTGCTATACCAAGTATTATCTGCCAACCAAAAATACTTTTCAAATTCTTTAAAAGATAAAGGAGAATTTTCCGCCAAAAAGAAATTTTGCTTGCATACCTCAATGGATTGTAAGCGGATATTATGTAGTTCTTGTTTTGATATACTTAAACGCGCCGTACAAGAAACACCTCTGAATTTATATGTAAATTCTGTTCTAGATTCTCCTTGTTCCATTGGAAAAGTATCACAAAATATATCAATAATATGCCCATAAATATGCGGATCTACGAATCCGGGCATAAAGAACCGCTCCGAGATTCCAAGCTTTTCCACCTTTTGTCTAATCACAGGAATATTCCCAGCCCCAGCCGCAATGAAAATCGTATTTTTGTGCTTTTGCATTACCTCCGCAATCGCCCCTAAATACGCATCACTATCTACTTTTACAAGCCTTCCAATCACGCCTAGCACAATCGTATCTTCCCCAATAGGATACTTAGCTTTCTCTGCTGCAATCACTTCGGGTGCGCGGGGTGGATTATAGAATCTATCCCTATCCATAGGCACTTTAAAGTCTTTAAATATATAAGGGGAACTTGGCGGCGGAGCGTGTGAAATCCTCTCATCAATCCCGCTAATATCATACCTGCCATTCCCGTGACTCCAAAAGATTTGCTTAGGCGCACTTCTTGTAGCAAAGAGAAAATCACTCCCATCAATCGTGCCTGTGGAGATGAGAATATCTATTTCATCAGCAAGGATTCTATTCCTAAGTATCATCGCCTTTTGCAAATGCGGGACATAATAGCTATGCTCTTGCACCAAACCAAAAGCGGGACTCACCACAGACGCGCCAATCTCCACCAAAGATTGCATTGCTTTAACATCATCAATGCTTTTTTGAATATATGCCATAGAATACACCACAATTTCATATTGACTTGCAAACTCCTCCTCACTTAGCAACGCCTTAATCAAAGAATACTCCACTTTATAAGGCGAATTTGCAACAATTCTATCCTTTAAGATTCCAATTTTTATTTTGCGCCCCGCACTCCTATCCACCGCCTCTTTACATTTGGGTAATGCCTTGCCATACTCCACAAAATGAGGCTCTACAAGCTTCACAACCTTATCATTATATTCCTGCCAATCCTCCTGTGTCTGCGCAGAATTTCCAAATTTATGGTAAATGTAAAATTCCACATACATTGCCAAATCCAAATTTCCCTGCTCCAAAAGCCGCTTTAAAACTCCAAGCCACACAGGAAAATTCTCGCGCCATTTTAAGTCATTAAAATAATGCTTGACATTCCAAAAAATATGCATACTCCACAGAAAAATGGATTTTTTCTTCCTATCTGAAATCTGCCAAAAATACTCCTCCTCCAAAGCCTCTTTTTGAATCTTTAAAATCCACTCAACAGGGAGTTGGTAATAAAAGCAAAAATCTAGCACAAAGGTATTTAGCCCCTCCATATATTGCTCAACCAAATCCAAATAAATAATATGCCGCAAGAAAAACTTAATCGCCTCTTCCCTATCCCCCCTAAGCAACATTGCCACGCTAATGCAGTTAATAAACACCAACCGCTCATAATCAGATTCCGTGCTTTTGACATAACTTGCCAAATCTATAAAGCCATCAAAACGCGTATCTTGCGGAATCTTATAATCCGCTCCACAATCCCCAAAGATTCCAAAACACCATAAAAAATTATAATCAGGAATATCGCCTTTGTTATAAATCAAATCCAATATTTTTTGCCGCAACAACGCAATAATTTCTAACCGCGTTGCCAACTCTAATTCCTCTTGCCCTTGTTTCCCAAGAGAGCGAATCAGCAAGATGACCTCATCAAGTGCTATCTTATGACTTGCTGCTTTTAATTTTGTTAAAATTTCTTGTCCAATTAATTGTGTAGGTTGCATTCTTTGTCTTTAGTTTTAGGATTCTGTAAATATCGGCGGATTTTAGCAAAACTTTAGTTAAAATCAAAAATTTTTGCCATTGCTGAAGCTACTTTTTGCTTGATTATAGATTGCTTCGTCTCTCGTCTTCGTTTATTCCTAGTAATGACGAAAGCCTAACCATTGCTTACGAGAGATTTGTAAAATCTTGTGGCGTGCGAATGCGTTAGCATTTTCACCCGCTTCGTCATTGCGAACAAAGTGAAGCAATCCATAATAAGGAACTTCATTAAAGATTCCATTGCAAAGGTTTCTATTTGCTAGATTATAGATTGCCACGAAAACCTGCGGTTTTCTCGCAATGACAAAGTAGAAAGCCTAAAAGCATTTCAGCATTATAGATTGCTTCAGGCAAAGTCCTCGCAATAATAGGCGCAACAATCCCCGCAACAACAGACAAAACCGCCTCTTTTACAACATAATTTCAAAAAGTGGAACACCATTTGCTTTATCACTTGCAAATTCAATTTTTTGCAAAGGATGCATAATGAGTTATAGGATATACACCAATGTGAATGCGTTAAACGCACACACTTCAGGAATTGTGAATAATCGCAATATGGCGGAATCGCTAGAGAAGTTAAGCTCTGGCTTACGAATCAACAAAGCAGCCGATGATGCTTCAGGAATGGCAATCGCCGATAGTTTGCGCTCTCAAGCTGCTGCACTTGGACAAGCGACCAACAACGCCAATGACGCAATCGGTATGATTCAAACTGCCGATAAAGCAATGGACGAGCAAATCAAAATCTTAGATTTAATCAAAACCAAAGCAACCCAAGCGGCACAAGATGGACAAACTAGAACAACAAGAAATGCGCTTCAAAGCGATATTCTAAGACTTATGGAAGAATTAGATAATATTGCAAACACCACAAGTTTCAACGGGCAACAAATGCTTTCAGGTGCCTTCACAAACAAAGAATTCCAAATTGGTGCATATTCTAACACCACCGTTAAAGCCTCTATTCAGCCTACAAACTCCCACAAAATTGGGCATGTTCGCTATGAGACTGCCGCAGAAATGTCTGTAAGTGCGGGTGCAGATAGTTTTTCAGAAGTTACACTTAAATTCTTAAATACAGATGGCACAAATAACTATTCTATTGAATCTATTAAAATCTCTACTTCAGCAGGGACAGGAATCGGGGCTCTTGCAGAAGCTATCAATAAAAACTCTGATACACTAGGAGTGCGTGCGACTTATGTTGTTCAAGGACAAGGTTCAGCTCCAATTGGTTCTGGAACCGTGCGCGGACTTACGATTAATGGAATCCAAATTGGCGATATTAATGATGTGCAAAGAAACGACTATGATGGTAGATTGATTAATGCGATTAACTCCCAAAAGGAGCGCACAGGTGTGCAAGCCTCCCTTAGCATCTCCGGCGCATTACAACTCACGAGCAATGACGGACGCGCTATTTCTGTTAGCGTAACAAGTGGCTCTTCCGTTCTTAATGGCGTTGATGCCAATGGAGCTGCCGTTCCGGGTGGTTCGTTTGCAGGAATTTCAGGCACAACACACGCGATTGTCGGACGCTTGACTTTGATTCGTCTCAACGCAAGAGATATTTTAGTCTCTGGTGCAAATTTCTCTCAAGTGGGATTACATTCTGGAGCCACCAATATTCAAGCAGGTTCTGGAATCGCACAATACACCGTGAATCTCCGTAGCGTCAATGGAGAGTTTGGCGCAAACATTGCCTCTGCAATCGGTGCAAACTATAACACCGCCGTTGCAGCCGTCAATGCAAATGGAATCGGAGCAGGTGTTACAAGTATGGAAGGTGCAATGGCGGTTATGGATATGGCACAATCCGCACAAGAACATCTAGATAGAATCCGTGCGGACTTGGGTTCTGTGCAACAACAACTCGTAGTTACCATTAACAACATCACCGTAACACAAGTCAATGTCAAAGCTGCAGAATCTCAAATCCGTGATGTGGATTTTGCAAGTGAATCCGCTAACTTCTCTAAGACAAACATTCTTGCACAATCTGGAAGCTTTGCAATGGCTCAAGCAAACCAAGTGCAACAAAATGTTCTTAAACTTCTCCAATAATACAAGCCCAATTTCTTTGGGCTTTTTGCTATAATACATTTATCTTTTATCCAATTTTAAGGAATCCCTATGTCTCAATCTCTAAACTCCCGATTTAATAAAAATCTTGAAGCACTTTTTAAGGTTAATCCCCTCCTTGCCGCACAACTCCAAATTTTAGAACCCAATAAAAAATATGAAGTTTATATCGGACAAGACCCTTTGAATATCAACATTTACGACAAAGAAAATAAGCTTGCGCTTTATGCTAGAGAACCACTTGTGCAAACATTAGAGAAAATCAAAGAATTTGAACCTCTTAAACTCTATCCTTTTTTGTATTTTTTTGGCTTTGGCAATGGAGTCTTTTATCGTTTGCTACTCAATGAAAATGCAAAAAACCTTAAAAAACTCTTTATCTTTGAACCCGAATTGGAGATTATCTATATTGCGTTAAATTTCGCGGATTTTAGTGAGGAAATTGCACAAAGAAAACTCTTGATTTTTTGGACAGGGACAACAAATTTTGGAGAATTAGACGCGCATTTGGCAAGTGATGGGCAATGGATTTATTCACGCATTTATAATTTACACCTTTATAATAGCTATTATGGGCGATATAGTGAGGAATGCTTGAATCTTAACTCCATTATCACGCGCTCATTAGGACACCATGTTATTTCTGTGGGTAACGATTCCACAGACGCACTCATTGGGCTAGAACACCACTTACAAAACTTGCCCGAAATGATTACAACTGCCTCAATGAAAGAACTCATTACAAAATCCAAGAATACAAACACTGCCGTGATTGTCTCCACAGGACCTTCACTTTATAAACAGCTCCCTTTGCTGAAAGAATACGCACCTTATCTCACAATTTTTTGCGTAGATGCGTCTTTCCCGATTCTTACTAAGCACGGAATCAAACCCGATATTGTCGTAACCTTAGAGCGTGTAGAACCCACGGCGGACTTTTATAAAAAGACTCCCAAAGCAGCGCAAAAAGATATTATCTTTGCACTCACAAGCATTGTGCATCAAGCCACGACAAAGGCAATCACAAAAGGAATCAAAAGCTTTAGTATGCGCCCCTTTGGCTATACGCGATTCTTTGATTTACAAGAATATGGTTATGCAGGAATCGGAATGAGTGCCGCAAATATGGCTTATGAGCTGATTGTGCATAGCAAGTTTGAGAGGTGTATTTTTATCGGGCAGGATTTAGCCTTTGCTCCCGATGGCAGAACGCATTCTAAAGACGCGATTTTTGGCGAAAACGAATCCCAATACAAAAAATCCGACAACGTATTGGAAAAAATTTTGATTCCAGCCTATGGTGGCAATGGCTTTGTGGAAACAAGTGTTGTGTGGAAAATGTTTTTAAACTTTTTTGAAAAAGACATTGCAGAAACACCTTATGACTTAGAAGTGATTAACTCCACAGAGGGCGGAGCGAGGATTGAAGGGACAAAAGAGATTCCCTTCCAAGAAGTGCTAGAATCTCTACCAAAAGTAAAAAAATCTCTTATCCAGCTTACACCACCTACCAAAGCAGAAATTACTGCCAACAAAAAACAAATGGAAGCAAAAGTAAAAGAATTATTGGATTACGGCTACAAAAAGAAAAAAATTGTGGAAAAACTTTTCTTGAAAGTTGTCAAAATGACAGAGGAATTGGAGCGACTCAATCGCGCAAACAAACTAGAAAAAATCAATTTTGCAAAAATGGATTTACTACTAGAGGAGATTGATGATGTTAAAAATTTCTTTTTAGAAGACACTTTTGTTAAGGTTTTCATTGACGCCGTGCAATCCTATATCGTGCATCAAGAATTAGAATTTGCAAAAATTGTCGTGCGTCCCGTCTATACAAAAATTGAAAAACAAGTCAAACAAATTGATTGGCTCTATGCGCATAAATTTTGGCTTTTTTCTCTTGCGGGAGGAATGGACGCAACTTTAGAGATTGTCAAGCGCAACGCAAAACTTTGGATGAAGATTCCAAAAAAATATGATACAACAGAGGCAAAAGCATAGTTTGATAATAATTTATTACCATTCACATTTACTTTGCCTTTGCAAACAAAAACCCACACTAAAGGACAGCCCAAAGAGACTTCTCTTGCCATTACAAGAAAATCTTTAGGCTTTTTGCGACACATAATGTAGAATCTCACCTTTTAAGATTCCATTGTTGAATCAAAAGTTGATAAGATTATAGATTGCCACGATTCTACTAACGCAGAATCTCGCAATGACAAAGGGTAGTTTTTCGTCAATCCCACTACTTTCGTCATTGCGAGGCAAAGCCGAAGCAATCTATAATCTAATCTTTCTTGCGTGATTCCATTGCAACCATTAACAACTTCTTTTGTTTATAGATTGCCACGAAACACTGCGTGTTTCTCGCAATGACGAAGTGGCAAGATTCTTGTGTTATCCTTGCACATCTCCAACACTTTTTCACCCTTGACTTCCTTTTTGCCAATAATTTGGAAGTCAAACTTCTTGTGCAAGTTTATCACCTGCTTATTACTTACAAAAACCTCTAAGCACAACTTTCTAGCCCTCAATACATTAAAGGCATAAAATAAACTCGCTTGCTCCAAAACACGTCCGATTCCACTAAGTTTTAAGTTTGGATTGCTAAAGAATCCAAACTCCACTTCCTTGCTATTTTTCTTGGTAAAATTAATACTCCCCAATCCAACCCCACAGAATCGCAAAAGAAAATATTGTTTTTTAGGATTCTGTTTTAAAGATTCTATAAATACTAAATGCTCTTGCAGTGAAATTTCCTTTTGATTGTAGAGGTTTTTGGCAACTTCAGGGTGGTTGCGCCATTGTAAAACCTCTTTTTTCTCCAAATCACTTAAAACAACATAATCCTCTATCTCCAAGCAAAGAATCTCTAAATTATTCCCCCCCCCCCCACAGAATCAGCAGAATCGTGCGCATAGATTTTTAGCACAAATTTCTTGCCATCTTTAACAAAAAACGCGGGAAACTCCTCATTGCTCACAATCCTTAAGAGATTAAATTGCGATTCCAAACTTTTAGTCATATCTAGCTCACTATCTTTAGGTGTGCGTTTGGGATAAAAGCTCTCCTCTCCACTCTGCGCCTTTGGGCTTAAAGTTGGAAAATTTTCCAAAAACTCCAAACATAGCTTTTGACACATCTTAGCTTGTTTTTCGCGCAACTCCTCATAAAGCTCCAACCCGCTTAAATGCAAAGTCTCTTGCAAATAAATTGCGCCATTATCCGCCTTTGCATCTGCATTAAAAAGCGTAAAAACAATGGAATCTTTGCCCTCTAGTACCTGCCAAAACAGAGGCGACCAACCCTTGCCCTTAGGCAATGCGGACGCGTGAATCACACAATTATATGTGTGTAAATCTAAAAATTCTTGCGCGATTAATTGGTGGTAAGAAAGGATAAAAACAATATCATAAGGCTCTTGGATTTCACAATGGGAGAAATACAACCTAGAGTTAGGAATCTTGCCCTCTAGCTCCTTAGCATAGGGGATAAACCACTGGTTTGGTGAGGTGAGAATCGCCACTTTCATCTATGCCGCCTTTACGCGCACAGGCTTGAAAATGAACTTGGAATCGCCCTTAAGCTTTGCGATTCCGCATTTTTCAAGGATTTGTGTATTTTGCAAAGTATGGAATCCCGTATGGCTAAAATTGTAGTTTGTGTGGTAAAAAAATGGAGTAAAGTGGCTTTTAAGGCTACAAATCCCCCCCCCCCGCAGAGAATACGAAATAACTCATTTGCGCGTCCTTATTTGTAAATTGAAAACCAAATCTTTGGTAAAGAGAAATTGCTTTTTGATTCGTGTTTAATGCACAAGCATAAATACTCTTAACCCCTAGCGTCTCTTGTGCGTATTGTAGCATTTTTTGCATTAATGCCGCTCCATTTCCTTTTAAGTCTGGGTTTTGATAGATTCCAAACTCACAAGAGATTCCGCGCTGAATGTCTATAAAGCAAAGCACACCCAAGATTTCATCGTTTTGCAAAGCCAAAAAATATTGCTTCGTGGAATCCTGCTTCAAGGATTCCATAAATTGCAAGTGTTCTTTTAGTGTAATCGTCTGTGTTTTCATCAAAGGAGCGATTTTTAGGTGATTGCGCCACCCAAACACCAAAACCTTTTCAATTTCGTTTAAATCCACAAAGTTTTTCAATATCATCACAGAATCCTAGCCTAAAATTCCTACAAGATAAGCAGATAATGCGCTCATTCCCCCACTTGCAACAAGGATTCCAATACAAATCAAAAGCCCACCGGCACACCATTCAATCCATTTAAAATAAGCCTTAATCCATTCCAAGAAAGCAAACGCATAACCAATCAACACCGCACAAAGCAAGAAAGGGAGCGAAAGCCCAAGCGTATAAATCGCTAACAATGCGATTCCGCTTTGCCCATCTAAACTTGCAAGAGCGATAATACTTGCTAAAATCGGACCAACACAAGGCGTCCAACCAAGCGCAAAGCTCATACCAAGCAGAAAGGGAGTAAAAAAATCTTTTAAGATTCCAAATTCGCCTTTGATATGTAAGCTTTTGGTGTAGTTTAAAAATGGAATCCTAAGCACCCCTAAAGTATGCAAACCAAAGACGATAAGGATTCCACCAGCAAAATAGCGTAAAATCGGGCTTAAAAGAATCCCACCTTGTAAAATCCTCGCCGCAACCGCACCAAATAGCACAAAAATAATTCCAAAGCCTAAAATAAAAAAGATTGCACTTCTTAGGATTCTAAATCGCTTCTTTAAATCCAAACTTTTAGAATCTTTCATTTCTTGCAATGAAATTTCAGAAATATAGGAGAAATAAGCAGGAATCAGTGGCAAAATGCAAGGACTAATAAAGGTTAGAATCCCTGCAAATAGGCTCATCAAATGGGGCGCACTCTCAAAAAGCCCAAGCAGTGATTCTTCCACCTTCAACCTTAATCCAACAAACTAGGCAACCAAAGCGAAATGCTAGGCACATACGCGACAAGGATTAAACCAAAAAGTAACACGCAAAGCCACGGAAGCACGGAGATTGTAACATCTTTTAGGCTTAAACCGGTAAGAGAACTCGCAACAAAGAGATTCAACCCCACAGGTGGCGTTAGCATTCCAAGCTCCATATTCACAATCATTGCGATTCCAAAGTGAATGGGGTCAATGCCTAGCTGCAAGGCAATTGGCAAAAGCAAAGGCGTCATAATCATAATTACAGAGCTAGGTTCCATAAACTGCCCCATTATGAAAAGCGCAATATTAACCAAAATCAAGAATACCCACCAACTCATATTCATATTGACAAGGGATTCTGCAATCATATGCGGGATTCTCTCGCTTGTTAAGAAATGCGCAAACACAACCGCAAAACCAATGATAAAGAAAATCATCGCTGTGGTAATGGCTGCATCTAACAACACGCCATACAAATCTTTAATCTTAATGTCTCTATACACAAAAACAGAGATGATAAAGGCATAAACCGCACTAATTCCCGCTGCTTCTGTGGCAGTAAAAATCCCTGCATAGATTCCACCAATGACAACCAAAACGATGAGCAACGCCCAAAAAGCTTCTTTAAACTTTTTCCAACGACTGCTTAGAGATTCTGGTTTTGTTGCCTTAAAACCTAATCGTTTTGCCCCAAAATACGCATAAACTAGCATCATTCCGCCAATCATCACGCCCGGAACAACACCTGCCATAAAAAGCTTTTCAATCGAAACTTCCGCCGTTACCCCATACACAATCATCACAACAGAAGGCGGAATCAAGATTCCAAGACTTCCTGCTGAAGTGATTGCACCCACAGAATAGCTTTTAGGATACCCCGCACTATTTAAAGCTGCAAACATTACAGAGCCAATCGCCACAACCGTTGCAGGAGAGCTTCCACTCACAGCAGCAAAGATAATACAAGCAAGAATCGCACTCATTGGCAAACCGCCGGGCAAATGCCCTACGATACTTTTAGCAAAATCTACGATTCTTTGTGCGGAACTTCCTTTGCTCATTAGCGAACCCGCTAAAATAAACATTGGAATCGCCATTAACGCGGGTTTTAAGCCATTAAGCATTATCTCTGGCACACCCATAATATCGTAGGAGGTAAAGACAAGCATCGTGAGAACCGCGCTAACACCTAGCGAAATGGCAACAGGCACACCCACTAACAATAAACCAAATAATACGATGAGTAAAAAGGCTACACTCATTAACTCCAACCCCCCTTAATCTTTCACCACGGAATCGTGAATCATCTCTTCCTCTGCGTTTTTAACGACTTTATCCGCATCTGTCCAAGAAACCTCATAGATTTTTTCCACAGAACGATAAGTTGCACCCAAAAAGGCAATCGGCAAACACATCAAGAAAACCCATAAGGGAACTTCGTGCAATGCCTCACTCATATAGCCCATTTCATAGTTTAGATAGCAAACCATCAAACTTGCATAAAACATAAAACCCAAAAACGCAGAGTTTAAAATATGTGTCAAAATAACGCAAGTCTTAGCAAGTGCGGGTGGGAATTTTTCAACAAGCATTGTTACCGAGATATGCACCCCTTTTCTAAAGCCATACGCTGCGCCAAAAAATGCAGACCACAAGAAACAATACCGCGCCACTTCCTCCGCCCAAGTGAGAGAGCCAATCTCGGGATAGAATCCCGCAATATAGCGCATACTCACATTAATGGCGGTGATGAGGATTCCAAGTGCCATTCCAACCACAGCGACATTTTTATTAACCCCTGCGATAATTTTATCAAGAATCGCAAACATTTTATTCACGCTAGGGTCTTTATGTGCCCACAAAAAAGGTTTTTGAATCATCAACAATAAACCACGCATATTAAGCCCTTTTATCAATTCAAAATGGACAAACTATTTTGTGTTTAGTGTTTTGTCAATCAACTCTTTACCGATTAAATCGTAGAATTTAGGATAAATGGCTACCATAATATCTTGCCATTGTTTCTTTTGATTTTCGTCTAGCTCGTAAATCGTTGTATTTGTTTTATCGTCTGCTTTAAGCTTATTGAGTAGCATTTCCTCTTCTTTTGCACTCTCTTCGCGTTCAAAAATCGTTGCCTCACGCATTGCAGCAGTAAATTTTTCTTGCAAATCTTGTGGCAATTCTTTCCAAAATTTTTCACTCGCAACAACCAAATAGCCTAAATACCCGTGATTAGAGATTGTAATAGAGCTTTGCACTTCATAGAATTTAGAATTATAGAGGTTAGAGAGTGGATTCTCTGCTGCATCAACAACACCGGTTTGCAAAGCCGAATACACTTCACCAAAAGGCAACACTTGTGGAATCGCTTTAACTGCTTTTGTTTGCTCCTCTAGCACCTTAGAACTCATAATGCGCATTTTTTGCCCCTCCGCATCACTTGGCACGATGATGGGCTTTTTGTTTGTGCTAAATTGCTTGAATCCAGCGTCCCAATAATCAAGCGCAATATATCCTTTATTAGAAATCACATCTTTTAGGATTTTTCCTACCTCTCCGTCCATTACTTTATGTAAATGGTCTGTATCGCGGAAAATAAAAGGCACATCCCAAAGGTTAAACTCTTTTGCAAAAGGCGTGAATTTAGAAAAGCTTGGTGCTGCAAGTTGCACATTGTTGCGCTTTAATTCTTGAAACACCTTATCATCATCTACTAATTGCGCAGAAGGAAATACATGCACTTTAATTTGCCCATCGGTTAGCTCCTCTACTCTTTTAGCAAAGAAATCTGCCGCTCTCCCCTTAGGAGTGTTCGCGCTAACAACGTGCGCAAACTTCACTTCATACACTTTTTTATCACCCGCTGCACTCGCAGCTGCCTCTTTATTCTCGCCACCACAACCAACTAGCGCAAATGCCACTAATACTGAAGCTAAAATGATTTTTTTCATCATCGTCTCCTTTAAATGATATTTTTAAGATAAACTATTTTACAAGGTTTTGGAATAAACACAAGATAAAAAACTAAAAATCTCTTGCGATTCCTTTAAGAACCCACAATCTTGCGTGTTAAAAATTACTTTTTGAAACAATCGCTAAATCAGTAGAATCCTTTTATGTGTAGCGAACAAGCAATAAGGACAAATTTACTTGTTAAATTTAGGTTCTCCTTCTCTTGTTTGTGAGTTACACACAAAAGATTCTACTTCAATCAGCTTTAATCTTTAAAATCCCCAAACTTATTTATAATTCTTAATCGCCTTATCCAAAATCTCTTTTGCCGCATTTAAATCTTTATATTCCTTGACTTTTACCCATTTGTTAGGCTCTAGTGTTTTATAGGTTTCAAAGAAATTTTTGATTCTATCCAATGTGATTTGCGGTAAATCCTCTAGGCTTTGGATTCTATCATATCTTGGATCAATTTTAGAAATAGGCACTGCGAGGAGCTTTTCGTCCATTCCACTTTCATCTTCCATAATCAAAACGCCAATCAAACGCGCCTTTATCACACTTCCAGCTTGGAGTGGATATTCATTTAACACAAGCACATCCGCAGGATCGCCATCATCACTCAAAGTATTTGGCACAAACCCGTAATTTGCAGGATAAAACATTGCGCTATACATCACTCTATCCACAACCACCGCACCGGATTCCTTGTCAATCTCGTATTTAATATTGCTTCCATAAGGAATCTCAATTACCACATTAAGTTTGCTAGGGTTTTCTCCCACTTCAATTTTACTTAAATCCATATTTTCTCCTTTAAATCTTGCTCTTAATAAACGCTTCCATTTCGGCAGTAATTTCCTCAATTGTGCGCTCACCATTGATTTTCTTTAAGATTCCTTTTTTGCTATAAAAATCCTGAATCTCTTGAAGCGGCGTTTGATAAACTTTCATACGATTGTTAAAGACTTCTACATTATCATCTGCACCTCTTGCGCGTCCAAGCACCCTATCGCACGCAGTTTTTTCGCTCACCTCCACTTCAATCACACTCACAAGCGCAATATCGCTTTTGTTTTGTAGAATCTTATCTAGCTCCACCATTTGCTCCACGCTTCTAGGATAACCATCAATTAGCACAATATCCTTTATTGCATTAGAAATCGCATCTACAATCGTTTTAACAACAATCTCCAAAGGCACGAGATTCCCCTTGCTTGTGTAACTATCAATCAATTTTCCAAGCTCACTTCCACTTGCCACTTCTGCGCGGAGCAATTCTCCTGTGGAATAATGCACCATACTTTCGCTATTGTTTTTGCTAATAACTTCCGCATCTGTTGTTTTACCACTGCCGGGTGCGCCAATAACTAAAAATAATTTTTTCATTTCATCTCCTTATTTTTTGGTTTCTCTTACCTTGATATGCAACTCTCTTAGTTGCTCCTCACCCGCCGCACTTGGTGCATCTGTGAGCGGACAAGTTGCTTTTTGTGTTTTAGGGAATGCAATCACATCACGAATAGAATTTGCACGGCTTAGTAGCATAATGATTCTATCCATTCCAAAGGCTAAACCGCCGTGCGGAGGCGCACCAAACTGCAAAGCTTCAAGCAGGAAGCTAAATTTACTCTGTGCTTCCTCTTTAGAGATTCCAAGCAATGTAAATACGCGACTTTGAATCTCTTGCTTGTGGATTCTAATGCTTCCTCCACCAATCTCAAAACCATTCAACACCACATCATACGCCACAGAGCTAATATCCTCCAAATCCTCTACATCTAAATCTTTGGGCATTGTGAAAGGGTGGTGTAGTGCCGAGATACTGCCATCATCATTGCGCTCAAACATAGGAAAATCCACAACCCATAGGAATCTGTATTGATTCTCATCTACTAACCCCATATCCTGTGCGACTTTTTGACGCAAGCGTCCCATATAATCCCACACGATTTTTTTCTCTCCCGCGCCAAAGAAAATAATATCCCCAACACTTGCGCCTACGCGTTCTAATAAGGTTTTAAGGCTTGTTTCGCTTAAAAACTTCACAAGCGGTCCCTTTGCGCCTTCCTCTTTAATTTGGATATACGCCAAACCTTTTGCGCCAAATTTACGCACAAATTCCTCTGCTTCTCCTAAAGTCTTGCGCGTAAAGAAAGAATCTCCGCCCTTAACGCAAAGAGCCTTAAAGCGATTCTTTTTAGAATCCTTCGCAATGGAAGAAAAAATATCGTTACTAGAATCCACAAACAAATCTCCCACTTCCACAAGCGGTAAATCAAAGCGCAAATCCGGCTTATCACTTCCATAAGATTCCATTACTTCCTTATAAGTGCGACGCTCAAAAGGCGTTTGCACAGCAATTCCACAGACTCCAAAAATCGCCTTTAAAACCTCCTCTGCAACCGCCATTACATCTTCTTGCTTACAAAAGCTCATCTCAATATCAATCTGTGTAAATTCCGGCTGCCTATCAAGGCGTAAATCCTCGTCTCTAAAGCACTTTGCAATTTGAAAATATTTATCAAACCCACTTACCATTAAAAGCTGTTTAAAAAGTTGTGGGCTTTGTGGAAGCGCGTAAAATTCCCCGTGATGCACACGGCTAGGAACGAGATAATCCCTTGCACCCTCTGGAGTGGCTTTTGTCAAAATGGGCGTTTCCACTTCTAGGAATCCTAAGTTGCTTAGAGTATTGCGCGTGGCTTGTGCTACTTTGGAGCGCATAATAAAAATCTCTTGCAAACGCGGATTGCGCAAATCCAAGTAGCGATATTTTAAACGCACATCTTCGCCCACACTCTCATCGCCTACGGCAATGGGCGGCGTTAAACTTTTATTTTCAATCACTAGTGATTCTACAAGCACTTCAATTTTGCCTGTTTTGAGCTTGGGATTCTCTAGCCCCTCACCCCTTGAACGCACCTTTCCTTTTGCAATCAAAACATACTCATCACGCACTTCACTCGCAATTTTATGTGCTTCCCCGCTATCTTTTGGGTCAAATACAAGTTGCACAAGTCCGCTGCGGTCGCGCAAATCAATAAAAACAACGCCTCCGTGGTCGCGATAGGTATTACACCAACCGCACAACTGCACCACTTCTCCGATATTTTGCTCTCCTAAATCCGCACAATAATGGCTTCTCACAGCTTTCACTCCTAAAATTTTACAAAATAATTTGTGATTGTATCCAAAAAATAATAAGGCTAAATTAAATCAATTTATTTTAAATTGGTAAAAAATAAGTTGTATCTTTAAATAATTATTGATAATAAAAATAATTTTTAGTAAAATATAAATTTTAAAAAATAATAATTTTAACTATTAAGTTTTTAGGAAATTTAAAATGTTTGAAAAAATTTTAAAAGACAACCATTTAAAAATTACGCCACAACGTTTGGCTATTTTAAAAGAGATTCAAAAATTTGGGCATATTAGCATTGATGAAATCTATGAAAACATTAAAGAAAGTAATCCCTCTATGTCTCTTGCCACAATTTACAAGAATCTTGCCTCTATGCAAGAAGCCAAAATTATTGATGAAGTAAAATTGCCTAATCAGAAACAACGTTATGAGCTGACGAAAAATCCACACATTCATCTTATATGTGAAAATTGCGGAAAAATTGTAGATATGGAGTTGAATGGTTCTCTTGAGAGCCTGAAAAAAACTTGTGCTAATGCTTCTTCTTTTGAGGTTAAAGAAGCTTCTGTTGTTCTGCTTGGTATTTGCCCACAATGCCAAAGCTAAACAAATAGATTCTTACACAAGAGCCTTTAGAAATTCAATTTCACAAATTGCTTTGGAACTTTTACCACAACCTTTTGCACCAATGTGGATTCTGCATTGGTTGAGATTCCACCTGCATGGACATCTATTGCTTCAAACACTGCAAGATTCCCCGCAAACAACTGAATGCTTGAAAGAAAAGCACTAGGACAATATTCAATCAAATCTTTTGTGGAATCCAAAGGGCTTTTAATTTTACACAAACTATGGGGCGCAACAAAAAAAATCTCCTTGCCACAGACAACCATTTGAAAATCCACCATTTCGCTGTGGCTTTCATAAAAAGCCTCTTGGGGGGTTTTTGTATAATAGGCTTGTTCAATAGCCCTTGCCCCACCATCAAAATGCACGATAAATTCCTCTTGAGGTTTTAGAGAAGTGATGCGTTTATGCGCTTCACTATTTTCATCTAGCACATCAAAGAGATAGCCAAAAACCCTCCCTAACACCTCATTCTTTTTAAATTTACTTGCAATATCTGGTAAATAGCCCAAAAACATAGAATCCCCTTAGAAATTATGCAAACCTACAAGCAACCAATCCTCTTCTTCGCTTTCTCTCTCTAATTCTACCACACAACCCTTACCTACGCGCAAATTTAAAGTCCCTTTCGCGCAAATAAATCGCACAAGCTCACTAATGCTTGGCTCGTGTCCTACAATTACAAGCGTTTGCCAATCCTCTTCAATCTCATCTTTGTGTTCCAAAAACCCCTGCAACCCTTCCTCTGGATTAATATCTGGATTCACAAAAAATGTGCTATTGGATTGCTTCTTGGAAATATATTTCGCTGTATCACAAGCGCGTAAAGCAAGAGATGAAATAATTGCATCTACATCAGGATATTTTTTCCCAATATATTTTGCAATTTTTTTTGCTTGTTTAATACCCTTTTTAGTAAGAGGTCGTTTCAAATCGTCTTCACCAACCCACTTTTCTCTGTCCTCCGCTTTTGCGTGTCGCACTAAAATTAACCTCATCTAAACCTCCTTAATTTAAATTTTTTCTACCATTTTAATGATGAAAGCCACATTTCTCTTGCCACTTTCTTCTTCGTTGTATTCCTCTAAATGCTCATCATTTACACTATCAGATATGGTTCTAATAACGCAAAAAGGCACATTAAGATTTTCACACACCACCGCCACACTAGCCCCTTCCATTTCTACTGCATCTGCTTTAAAAGTCTCTCTTATCCATTGTTTTTTATCCTTATGGTTGATAAACTGGTCGCCTGAAGCAACAATACCCTCATAAATACAGATTCCAAGCTCCTTTGCAACTTGCTTTGCAACAGCATTAAGAGTAGAATCACTTGAGGCAAATGTCTCACTCTCTGGAATAAATCCATACGGATAGCCAAAAACACTCAAATTCACATCGTGCTGACACAGCTTACTTGCAAAGAGCAAATCTCCTACCCTATAAGTTGGATTAAGCGCACCTGCGATTCCATTAAAGACTATTTTTTCACAACCAAAATGCAAAATCATACTACTAGCGGTCAAAGCAGAATGCACTTTGCCAATACGACTTTTAGCAATGATGGCAGTTTTGTTTGCCAATTTTACCTTATAAAAGGTATTGCCACCAAATTCTATCGTTTCATAATCTTTATAATGCGCCAATAAAGGAGCAATTTCTGCTGGGAGAGCACCGATAATTCCGAGTATCATTTTAATCCTTTTGCAAAAAATCTTGAATCTCTGCATAATTTTGCAAAGAAATGGTTTCTTTCTGACTTAATCTCTTGTTTAATCCCTTTAAGACATTGCCACCGCATTCTATAAAGATGTCAATCTCTTTATCGTTATCTTTGATAGATTGCTTGTAAAGCACAGGAGAAATTAACTGCTCGGCAAGTAAATTTAATGCTTGTACTTTGCTTTGATAAGGCTTTGCATTTACATTAGAAATGATAGGAAATTCAAAAGAATCTCCCAACGATTCCTCTAATAACACCTTAAAGTCTGCGCACATTCCTTGCAAAATAGGACAATGGCTCGCCACAGACATTTGAAGCATTAAGGCGCGTTTTGCCCCAAGCCCTTTAATCTCCACCTCTAGTGCAGACAAATCCTCTTTGCTGCCCGCAAGCACCATTTGTCCATCGCCATTATAATTTGCACACCAAACCTTAAGCCCCTGATTACGCCTCTTAGCGCAAAACTCCTCTAGTATCCCATCTTCCAAACCAAGCACAACCATCATTCCAGCTTTTTTGGATTTGCAAGATTCTTCCATTAAATAACCGCGTTTGCTAACCAAAGAGATTGCTTGTTCAAAGCTTAAAGCTCCACTTGCACAAAGCGCACTAAATTCTCCCAAAGAATGTCCTAAGCCAAAAGAAATTTGGTTTTTAATCTTTGGCAAAACAAGCGAAAAAACGCTGTAACTCACCAACAAAATTGCAGGTTGAGTGTATTGAGTTAAATTTAACTTTTTGTTTTCTTCAAAGCATAGCTTTACCATATCTTCTTTTAAAATATCACTTGCTTGTTCAAAATATCTTTTCACTTCTACGCTATTTTCAAATAAGTCTTTACCCATTCCGACACTTTGACTGCCTTGACCGGGAAAAATCACTCCTATACTCAAAATTACTCCTTTACATACTTTTTTTAGCGGTAACACCAAGCAGTGCAAGTCCTAAACTTAAAGACTTCGCAACCACCACTAATACTTTTAAAATCTGTTCTTGTTTTGCGGTATTTAGAATTTTTGTTTCATTATAAAATCGGTGAAATTCTCCTGCGAGCGTTTTTAGAAAATCCACTACTTTATTGGGAGATCTTTGCGCAAAAGAATCCAATAAAACCTTATCCAATCCAAGTGCCAAAACCAATAAATCACGCAAATTCTCTTCCATTTGCCCTAACGATTCTATATATTTTTCTTGGGGAAGATTCTCAAAATCTTTGATATTAAAATCCGACTTTGCAAACAAAGTGTGAATCCTTGCGTGTGCATAGTTAATATAATACACAGGATTACTTGCATCTTGTCTTTTTAATTCCTCAATATCAAATTCTAAATGTGTATCGGCTTTTTTACTCAAAAAAATCAAACGCAATGCGTCTGCTCCCACTTCCTCCACAATGTCTTTCATTAAGATAAAATTTCCTGCGCGCTTACTCATTTTATAAGCTTCCCCACCCTTTAACAAAGCAACCATTTGAGACAATAATACTTCAAGCTTACCGCTATCATAACCCAAAAAGGCAATGGCTGCTTTGATTCGCGCAATATATCCGTGGTGGTCTGCCCCCCAAATGTTGATATATCTTTCAAAAGAACGGATGAATTTATCCCTATGATAAATAATATCCCCTGCAAGATAAGTTGGTTCTCCATTCTCGCGCACAATCACACGATCTTTTTCATCGCCATACTCACTGGATTTTAACCATAACTTCCCCTCTTTTTCATAAACACCGCAATGCTCCTTAAGGGATTCCAAAGTAGAATCCCAATTTTCAAAAAGCTCTTTTTCGCTGACATAATTATCAAACACAATGCCAACTTGCGCCAAATTTGCTTTAATTTCCTCTAACATCTTGTCTTTGCCAAAAACACTTAAGGTTACGATATTGGAGGAATCTTTAAAAATTTCCAACCCTAGAGACTCTTTTGCTTCTTGGGCTAACTGCAACACATATTCGCCCTTATAACAATCCTCTGGTAACGCACAAGATTCATTAAAAAACAAATGTCTCCCATTAAAATAAATGGATTTGCCAAGATTCTCTATCTGCACTCCTGCGTCATTGATATAATATTCTGTCGTAATGCAAAAGCCCAAAAATCTACCAATACGCGCCAAACTATCGCCAAAAACTGCTCCACGCGCGTGTCCGATATGTAATGGACCGGTTGGATTTGCACTCACATACTCTAACAAAATATGCTCTCTAACATTTTGAGATTCTGTTTTTGCCTGTTGATTTGAAGAATCTTGCTGCAAAAACTTCCACGCGCATTCAGACAAAAATGAATTACTCAAACTAAAATTGACATATCCATTCATTACATTAACGCTTGCAATTTGTGGAAGGGATTCCAACTTCTGTGCAAACTCCTGCGCGATCGCCTGTGGATTCTTACGCAAAGTTTTAGCAAAACTAAAAGTTGGCAAAGCAAAATGTCCAAACTTTTTATCGCGTGGCTTTTCTAAAACGCAAGAAAGATTTAATGTCTCATCTACAATTTGTCTAATGGTTTGAGTCATTGGGTTATACTTTTGTCTTTTCAGTAGTTTCAGTAGAAGAATTTTTCACAGAATCTTTATTCTCTTGCTCAATTTTAGTATTTTGCGCTATATTTTCTTCATCGTCCTCTTTAACCGCTTTTTTGAAATTTTTAATTCCCGAACCCAAGCCCTTAGCCAAATCTGGAATCTTTTTTGCTCCAAATAACACAAGAATGATTAATAATATAATCAGTAATTGTTGCCAACCTATTCCCATTATTGAATCCTTATAAATGAAATTTTTTGGATTATAGCATAATTCCCCTTGTAACTACAAAATTGCAAAATTTTGCTCTCATTTTTGTGTAACAATGTAGCACCAAGATGAAATATTCTCTTTTTTAGAATTAAAGAAATCTTAATTTATTTTATTATAAGATTAAACTTCATACTAGCTTAGGGAGAGAGAGGATTGAAGAATGAAGCTAACTTTAGGGCTAAAAGTAATATTAAGCATTACAATTACGGCTATCATTGGGTTTTTAATTTTTGGGATTTTACAATATCAAACCACAAAAAATACCACTCTACAAACCGAAGAAAAAAGTCATCAAGGCAAATTAAACTCCATTCAACTTTTGCTTGTCTCTTACATCAATGAAAAACAAATTGCTATCCATCGCCTCCAAGAGGATATTGCTAACCATTTAAATGACGAACAATCCATCGCAAAAAGCTTGGAATTGGTTGAAAAAACAGGAGGATTCAACCTTGTGTATTTTGGCGTAGAAACCAATGGGAGAATGTTGCGCAGCAATGGAAACCATGTATTTCCAGAAAGCGGCTATGACCCGCGCAAACGGAGTTGGTATTCTGAAACCAAAGCACAAAATAAATCCATTATACTCAACAATGCTTGGTTACAAGCAAGTAAAAAGCTTCCTGTTTTTGGATTTGGCGTTCCTCTCCACTATGAGGGAAATTTTTATGGTGTTGTGAGTGGAGATATTGCGTTAAAACCTCTTAACGACTACTTGGTATCCCTACAAAAGGAAGAAAATCTTACATTCTTTGCAACAGACCCAAGTGGCAAAATTGTGCTTTCACAAAATCCCGATGAGATTCTAAATCAGAGTGAAGTCTCTAAATTATTAGTAGAAAAATCTAAAAACCACCAAAATCAGTTTATCTTTTTTGTTCAAGACAATAAAAAACAATTTGGAATCTGCTCCTTAAACCCCCTTACATCTTGGAATGTATGTTTAGTAGGAGATGAAAATACTCTTTATCAAGTCGTTCATAAAAATGCTACATTTTTGGCAATTTCTTTGATTGTATTCGCGATTCTCCTTATTGCGCTTATTAATCTCTCTACTAGAAAAGTTTTAAAACCCATTGAATCCTTAAGAAAAGGAATTTTAGAATTTTTTGATTATTTGCATTTAAAAACCACTAGCGTCAAGCTATTGCACATTAACACAAACGATGAGCTAGGAGAAATGGCAAGAGCTATCAACGCAAACATCAAAGAGATTCAAACCAATTTGGAAAAAGAACGCACTTGCGTTCAAGAAACATTGGAATCCCTTGAGTTTGCTAAAGACGGAGATTTTGGACATTTTATAAAAACAGAATCCAACAACAAACAACTAAACAATATCAAACTCTACCTCAATCAAACACTTCAGGATTTAAATCAAAATTTTGAAACAATAGAAAAAGCATTGACAAGTTATAAGGGGGACGATTTTACCCATATTGCGGAAACACACGATAGCAAGGGCGCATTACTCCGTGTCGTAGAAAATATTAATGATTTGGGAAGTTATATTTCAAAAATGCTAAAACACTCTAGCGGAATTGCTCAAACCCTCAAACAACATTCTAGCACTCTACAAGAACGCGTAGCCAATCTGCAAGAATCCTCTCACGCTCAAACGCAATCTTTGCTCCAAACCAATACTGCGGTAACAGAAATCACAGAATCTATGCAGAATGTTGCAAACAAAAGCAGTGAAGTAATTGCCCAAAGTGATGATATTAGAAATGTCGTCAGTGTCATTAAAGACATTGCAGACCAAACAAACTTGCTTGCTTTAAATGCTGCAATAGAAGCGGCAAGAGCTGGAGAACACGGTAGAGGCTTTGCAGTTGTTGCTGATGAAGTCCGAAAACTAGCCGAACGCACCGGAAAATCACTCAATGAGATTGAAGCAAATGTGAATATTTTAGTGCAAGGCATTAACGATATGAGTGAATCTGTCAAAGAGGAGACTAAAAGCGTAGAGCAAATCAGCCAAGTAGTAGAAAAACTAGAGCAACTCACACAAAAAAATGAATCCATTGCAAATTCTTGTGCAGAGATTTCTGAAGTTGTAGATAACCTAGCTACAGAAGTCTTAAACGAGACAAGCAATAAAAAGTTTTAGGCTAGGCTTTTATATTTAATTCCTTAGCCAAAAACTTGCCTGTATGACTTGCTGTTTTTTTATGACGTCTTGCAACGCGTTCAGGTGAGCCACTATCCACGATATTTCCACCATTGCTCCCGCCCTCTGGTCCAATATCAAGAATAAAATCTGCATTTTTAATCATATCCAAATTATGCTCAATCACAATCACGCTATTCCCTAACTCTGTCAAATGATGCAACACACGCACAAGTCTATCTACATCCGCAAAATGCAAACCTGTGGTTGGCTCATCTAAAATATAAAGTGTCTTTCCTGTATCCTTGCGACTTAATTCCTTAGCAAGTTTAATTCTCTGTGCTTCACCACCACTTAGAGTAACAGCATTCTGCCCCAAAGTAATATATCCTAATCCCACATCTTGTAAAGTCTTTAGTTTCTGATAAATGCGTGGAATCTTGGCAAAAAATTCACACGCTTCATCTACGCTAAGATTCAACACTTGTGCTATATTTTTTCCCTTATAGCTTACTTCTAAAGTTTGAGCATTATATCTTGTGCCATTACACGCATCACATTTCACCAAAATATCCGGCAAAAAATGCATTTCTATCTTGATTTCTCCCTCTCCCATACATTTTTCACATCTTCCACCCTTGACATTAAAGCTAAAACGACCAACACTATAATTACGAATCTGGGCTTCTTTTGTCTGTGCAAAAAGCAAACGAATCTCGTCCATTGCTCCCGTATAGGTTGCAGGATTTGAGCGTGGAGTTCGTCCAATAGGGCTTTGGTCTAAGTAAATAACTTTGTCTAATTTTTCTAAGCCTACAATTTCCACACCATCTACTTTTTTCACTTTCTTGCGATTGTTTAACAACTCTTGCGCAACAGGCAATAGAGTTTGCAACACAAGAGAGCTTTTGCCACTCCCGCTCACACCTGTTACACACACAAAGTTCTTTAAGGGAATCTTAACATTTAAATTGTGGATATTGTTAATATTGACATTTAAAATCTCAATCCATTCTTCTTGATTCCTGCGGATAAAATATTCTATCTTTTTTGCCCCACTTAAATATTGAGCGGTTTGTGTTTTGCTTTTTAATAATTGTGTGAGATTCCCGCTAAACACTACTTCTCCACCATATTTACCAGCTCCTGGTCCAATATCCACAATGAAATCTGCGTGTTCAATCGTTTCTTTGTCGTGTTCTACAACAATCACTGAATTGCCTTTTTGCTGTAAGCTCCGCAAAGTTTTAATAAGCTTTAATGTATCTCTCTCGTGCAACCCAATGCTTGGCTCATCTAACACATACATTACGCCCGTTAATCCACTACCAATTTGACTTGCGATTCTAATGCGTTGGGATTCTCCTCCACTAATGCTACGCGCATCACGTCCTAAACTTAAATATCCAAGCCCAACATCATACAAGAAATAAAGTCTTTCGCAAATCTCTTTTAAAATAGGAGCAGCAACCATTGCACTTTGGGTATCCAAATGCTCAAAATGTGCAGGATTTGCAAAAAAACCATAGCATTCCTCAATAGGCAAGTCTAGCAAATCTGCTATACTTTTGTTTGCAACCTTAACCGCTAAGGATTCGGGCAAAAGCCTATGCCCACCACAAGCCTCACAGGTTTTCTCACTCATATAATCGCCTAAATCCTTATTATCTTTAAACATATCATAGGCAATAGAAATCACACCCGCCCAAGGACGTTTTAGTTTGGAATTTTTCCAACTAAACTCCACTTCCTCACTGCTTCCATACAAAATTAATTTTTGCTGATGCTCACTCAAATCCTCAAAAGCAGATTTTGGATTGATATGATTTGCTAAAGCAAAGGCGCGAAATAGCTCATTATAATAACTTTTATTAAAGCCATAAATAATCTTAATTCCCCCCTCACTTAAGGGCAAACTAGAATCTATTACCTTTTTTGTATCCATTGTGTAACGTATGCCTAGCCCATCACATTTAGGACAAGCACCTTTGGGAGAGTTAAAAGAAAAGCTAAGGGGTTCTAAGGGATTAAAAGATACCTTACAATCAAAACACGCTAAATGCTCACTATAATGCACTAGAGTAGATTTGCCCTCCTTATCCTCTGGCAAAATTTCAATTTCTACCTCACCATAGGATTCTTTTAATGCCTTTTCAATATCCTCTGCGATTCTGTCCTTATTCTCTGTGCTTACAACTACGCGGTCAATCACAACTTTTATCGTGTGCTTTTTTGTTTTCGCTAGATTTATCTCTTCATCTAACCGCACCAACACGCCATTAATCTGCGCCCTAATATAACCCTTTTGTCGCAAGGATTCCAACTTGTCATTAAAGCTTCCCTTTTTTTCTCGGATAATGGGGGCTAGGATTAGAATTTTTGTATTTTCTTTTATCTTCAACACTTCTGCAATAATATCACTTGCGCTCATCTTTGAAATTGGCTTACCACATAAATGGCAATGCTGCACTCCTATACGCGCAAAAAGCAAACGAAAATAATCATAAATCTCTGTAATTGTGCCAACGGTGGAACGCGGATTCTTACTTGTTGTCTTTTGGTCTATGGCAATGGCTGGGGTTAATCCCTCTATTTTATCCACATCGGGTTTGCCGATTTTGTCTAAAAACTGCCTTGCATAGCTTGAAAGAGATTCTATATAGCGACGTTGCCCCTCTGCGTAAAGCGTATCAAACGCCAAAGTGCTTTTGCCACTTCCGCTAAGCCCTGTTAAGACAACAAGCTTATTCTTGGGAATACTTAAATGAATATTTTTTAAGTTGTTTTCTTTAGCATTGGTAATAATAATATAATCAAGAGGTGAAACTTTTGAATCCAAAATAAACCTTTATTTTTAAATTAACCGCTAATTATAACAAATCCTTTTATTAAAAGTTGCAATTCAAACAAAAACTAGATTCTAAATTATTACTTTTATAGTAATAATATAATGAAACTTTATAATAATAGTATCAACTTTATTGACATTATCAAAACTTTTGCTATAATTGCGCCAAATTTTTATAGCTTTAAAAGGAATCACAAATGGCAAAACATACTTTTCAAACCGAAGTCAATCAACTTTTGGACTTAATGATTCATTCTTTATATTCTAATAAAGAAATCTTCTTGCGCGAACTCATTAGCAACGCTTCAGACGCGCTTGATAAACTACAATATTTAACGCTTACAGACGATAAGCTCAAAAATTTGGATTTTACCCCCAAAATTGACATCTCTTTTGAGAGTGAAAAAAATATCCTAACCATTAGCGATAGTGGAATCGGAATGAACGAGCAAGACTTAATAGAGAATCTAGGCACAATCGCTAAGAGTGGGACAAAAAACTTTCTCTCTAAATTAAGCGGGGATAAGAAAAAGGATTCTGCACTCATTGGGCAATTTGGCGTGGGATTCTATTCTGCCTTTATGGTGGCAAGCAAGATTATCGTAACAACCAAAAAAGCAGGTGAAACACAAGCTTATGCTTGGATTAGCGATGGAAGCGGGGAATTTGAGATTGAAAAATGCGAAAAAGAATCGCACGGAAGCGAGATTAAACTTTATTTAAAAGAGGACGAGAAGGAATTTACAAGCCGTTGGAGGATTGAGGAAATTGTAAAAAAATACTCCGACCACATTCCATTCCCGATTTTCTTGCATTACACAGAGATAAAAAGTGAGGGAGAGGGCGAGAATAAAAAAGAAATTATAGAACAGAAAAATGAGCAAATCAACAAAGCCTCCGCACTTTGGAGAATCTCTAAAAAAGATTTAAAAGACGAGGAATACAAGGAGTTTTACAAAAACTTGAGTTACGATTCCACCGAGCCACTCTCTTGGATTCACACAAAAGTTGAGGGAACATTGGAATACACCACGCTTTTTTATATCCCACAAACTGCGCCTTTTGACTTGTATCGCGTGGATTACAAAAGTGGCGTGAAACTCTATGTTAAGCGCGTGTTTATCACCGATGATGACAAGGAGCTTTTACCCTCTTACTTGCGATTTGTGCGCGGAATCATTGACAGCGAGGATTTACCGCTTAATGTCAGCCGTGAGATTCTACAACAAAACAGAATCCTAGCCACGATTAAATCCGCTTCCACTAAAAAAATCTTAAGCGAAATAGAAGCATTGCAAAAAGATGAGGAAAAATACACTAAATTTTACAAAGAGTTTGGACGCTGCATTAAAGAGGGCGTTTATAGCGACTTTGAAAACAAAGAGAAGTTGCTAGAGTTTTTGCGATTCCAATCTACCAAAAGCGAGGGCAAGGAAATCGCATTTAAAACCTACAAAGAGCGTATGAGTGAGGGACAAAAGGCGATTTATTACTTGCAGGGCGAGGATTTGGAGCTACTTAAAAATTCTCCACTTTTAGACGCGTTCAACAAAAAAGGGTTTGAAGTGCTACTCTTTGGCGAGGAGATTGACGGAATCGTAATGCCAATGGTGCAAGAATTTGATAAAACTCCTTTGCGTTCTATCACTTCTAAGGAGGCATTAGAGGATTTAGGCGAGGAAAACATTGAGGAAGCAACCAAAGAGAAGTTTAAGCCACTCTTAGAGAAGTTTAGCAAAACTTTGGGCGAGGAAGTCAAGGAAGTGCGCTTGAGTGCTAGGCTCATTGATGCGCCATCAGTCATTGTAAGCGACCCAGATGACCCAAATTCTGCGATGATGAAAATGATGAGACAAATGGGCGCAATGGGTATGGGCGCAGAGATTCCAGAGCCTAAGCCAATCTTGGAGCTAAATCCAAACCACGCGATTCTAACAAAACTGCTAGACGCGGAATCCCAAAGGCAAGAGGAAGTGGCGCATTTACTGCTTGAAGAAGCCAAACTGCTAGAGGGCGGCAAACTCAAAGATGTGAAGGCGTTTGTGAAGCGACTCAATATGCTTTTGCAAAATAGCCTTTAATTAAATCGCTACAATTATGTGCCATTGCAAGGGAATTGTGCAAGTTTGGGTGAGTTGTTAGCGCAACACGCACCCACATTTGCAAATCTATAATCCTGCATACTTTATATTTTATGCTTTACTGCTTCCCGTCATTGCGAGACTTCGTAAGAAGTCGTGGCAATCTATAATTATGCAAAAATCAGATTCAGCAATGGAATCTTTAAAGAAGTTTGTGATTATGGATTGCTTCGGCTTTGCCTCGCAATGACGGAGGGATAAGATATTCTGTCATTGCGAGATTCTGCGTTAGTAGAATCGTGGCAATCTATAAATAAAAGAAGTCATTAATGGTTGCAATGGAATCGCGCAAGAAAGATAAGATTATAGATTGCTTCGTCATTTGCTTTGCTCGTTCCTCGCAATGACGAGGTGGTAGTATGTCATTGCGAGAATTGCTTTATCAATACTTAGCGTGTGTTGCGTCAAGCAACTCACCTGCTTCAGCGCAAATCTACAATAATGTATTTCTTTAATAAAGTTACATTGCAAAGAAAATTTAGTATAATTTTGCTCAAATTTTCAATCTAATGAAAGGCAAACAATGAAAACAATATGGATTCCTATCGTGTGCGCTCTAGCATTAAGCGGTTGTCTAACAACAAATCTTCAAACCAAAGCTACGATGTCGCAAAGTATTTTTATTGACCCTGTGGCAAAATCTAAACAAACAATTTTTGTTGCACTACGCAACACAAGCGGACAAGAAATAAATTTAGAATCTAAAATCTTACAAAAACTCCAAAGCAAAGGCTACATAGTTGTAGATGACCCAGAGAAAGCAAATTTCATCTTACAAGCTAATGTGCTTTATTGTGATATAAAGCAAGAAAATAACGCCGTAGGTGCGGGGGTATTAGGTGGTGCCGTGGGTGCAGGTGTAGGAGGATATAATCACCATTCTGCAACAGGAACGGTTGTCGGTGGATTAGCAGGTGCGGCGACAGGTGCGCTTTTGGGCAAACTTACCGAAGATACAATTTTTCAAATGCAGGTAGATATTAATGTGCGACAAAGAATTGAGGGTGGCACAATTAATTATAATGCAACCGATAGCGGACAATCAAGTGTGCGTGATGGACAAAGGGCTGGTTTTATGAATAGCTTTGGCGGGAATGTTGCTAGCACACAAGGTGGGGGCAAGCTTAATTCCAATCAAGTCCAATATAGCGGACAGACCTATACAGGAAATTACTCCGAAAAATCCACCAAACTTTTTGCGGAAGCAACTAAGCTAAACCTTACTTTGCAAGAGGCGATTCCTGTGTTAGAGGATAAAATCTCTACACAGATTTCAGGGATTTTTTAATCCTTGCCCCTTATAACACTCCAAAGAGCCTTGCAGTATTTTGTCGGATTTGATTTGCTAAAGTTTCTTGGGGTAAATTTAAAATTTCACTCATTTTTTCTAATACTAAAGGAATGAAACTTGGCTCGTTGCGCTTCCCACGATAAGGGTGAGGCGTGAGGTAGGGAGCGTCTGTCTCAAGCAAAAGAGATTCTAGTGGAATCTTGGGCAATATTTCTACAAGCTTTCTTGCGTTTTTAAAGGTTAAAACCCCTCCGATTCCATAATAAAAATTAAATTTCGCTAGAGATAGAAGCTGGAAATCTGCATTAAAACAATGCAGGATTCCGCCCTTAAGCTTTGGCGCAAATTCACGCAGAATCTCTAAGCTATCCAACGAAGCGTCTCTAATATGCACAATCAAAGGCTTTTGCGATTCCATAGCAAGATGAATCTGGGCAAGAAACACACGCTTTTGGATTGCTTTTATTTCTTCTTTATCCTCTGTGTTAAAGCTTTGCAACTTCTCTTCCATTCTATAATAATCCAATCCGCATTCACCAATAGCAACACACAAAGAATCCTCCAAAAATCCCCGTATAAATTTCTCATCATAAAGATACGCTGCATCAGGGTGAATCCCCGTGGCAAAATACACGCCCTCATAACTATGTGCTAGTTTTTGCGCTTTTAACAAATCGCTTGGGTGCGCTGCTGGAATAATAAAACGCGTGATTCCTGCAACTTTCGCGCGTTCTATCATTAAAGGAAAATCCTCCACAAATCTTTCATCATCTAAATGACAATGTGTATCACAAAGCTGCATATTACTCCTTTTTATGCTACAATTTGCAAATTTTAATGCAATTTTACTTAAAGGTTGTAAATGTTTACAGGACTTGTGCGTGAGTTTGGAAAAGTGGAATCCTTGCAAAATGCAAAACTCACTATCAATGCAAAATACAAGCCAAAAATTGGAGATTCTATTGCTGTAAATGGTGCTTGTCTTACCACAATTCAAGTTTTAAACAAGGGTTTTGTATTGGAACTTAGTGAGGAAACACAACAACAACTTGCATTAGAAAGCTACAAAGATTTGGTGCATATTGAACCTGCTATGCTCCTAAGCGATAGATTAGATGGACATCTTGTGCAAGGGCATATTGACGGAATCGGAGAAATTACAAGAATAGAATCCCATAGAATCGGCACAGACTTTTTTATCCGCACCACCCCTAAAATCCTTGCACTCTGTGTGCCAAAAGGAAGCATTGCGATTCAAGGCATTAGTTTAACCATTAATGAAATCCTGCAAGACTCCTTGCGCTTAACGATTATTCCGCATACCTTTGATTCCACGCTTTTTAAAAATTACAAAGTAGGAATGCGCGTCAATATAGAAACCGATTGCCTTGCGCGTATGGTATGGCATTTTTTGCATACAAATTCCATAACAATAAAGGATTCTAACACTGCTCAAAACCTAAGCTGGGAAGCAGTGGATAGAATCTTAGGGAGCTATTAATGTCGCCACTTCCTCTTAATCAAAAAGCAGTCGCACTCGCCTATGAGCAAAACAAACAACGCGCACCTAAAGTCATCGCTAAAGGCGAGGGTTTCCTTGCGCAAAGAATCATTGAAAAAGCTAAAGAATACGAAATTCCTTTATTTCAAAGCAAAGCACTTGTGGATTCACTGATTAACTTAGAATTAGATGAGGAGATTCCGCCTCAACTTTATAAAGCAGTCGTGGAAGTGTTTATTTGGCTCTATAAAACTGAAAACAAAGCGCAAATGAGCAATAAAAATTAATTTCCATTTTTAAGGAAGCGGATACAAAAAGGTGAGAACCCCTTGCGTCATTGCGAGTGTAACGAAGCAATTTGTAATCTTAACAAACCTTATTTTTACAATGGAATCTTTAAAGCGATTTAAGATTATGGATTTGCGCTAAAGCGGGTGAGTTGCTTACGCAACGCACACCACGAATATTACGCATTCTCACAATGACGAAAACTAGCCACCTTGTCATTGCGAGGCGAAGCCGAAGCAATCCATAATGCAGAATCTCGCCTATCACTCTACAGCTTCAAACCTTTTAAAGATTCCATTGTAAAACCTAAAATATGCTAGATTATAGATTACCACAGCCTTTTAAAAAGGCTTCGCAATGACACAATGGCAAATTATAGATTTACACTAAGTCGGACGCAAATACTTACACAAAAGCATACCACAACTTCTACGAAGTCTTGCAATGACGAAGTGGAGTGCAATATGGAATCTCACAACGCAATCAATGCAAAGAGAATTTTGGAACACCTTTTGCTTTAACTTCCACAAAAGTTTAACAAAAGGCATACAATGCAAGGTGGATATTATAGTTCTGTTGGCGGTATGGTTACACAAATCAACCGCCTAGATGTAATTGCAAACAATATTGCAAACGCAAACACAACCGGATTCAAACGCGATGATGTTGTGATTGGCGATTTTTTAAGACTTTATGAGCAACACAAAGAGTTTTTACCTATTGATGAGCAGACAAAAGATGCTGCAAAATTCTACAACCGCTCTTTAAATCGTGTGCCACACATCGTGGAGGAATTTACAGACCGCTCACTGGGTGGAATGATGCAAACAGACAATACCTTTGATTTCGCACTTGGGCGAGAAAATGCGTATTTTATGATTGAAACACCCGATGGGATTCGTTACACGCGTGATGGTTCTTTTGTCTTAAATGAACAAGGGAGATTGGTTAATAAAGAGGGCTTTCCTGTATTGCCACGCGAATATTTAGACGCTCCACAATACATTGAATTTATTGACGGATTCCAAGTTGAAGTGGATACACACGGAAATATCTATACAAGAGACTTAAACAATGAGGGAATTAGCGAAATGGAATTACTCACAAATATTGGTATTGTCTCTTTTGAGAATCCAAAATATCTTAAAAAAGTGGGCGATAATCTCTATGCCTATCCGCAAGAGAGAAGCAATGAACGCGAAGCGTTAGAACAAAGTGGCGCAGTGCGTCAAGGGTTTTTGGAAAAAAGTAATATCAATGTTGTCTATGAAATGACAGGATTGATTGAAACCAATCGTTTAGTGGAAGCTTATTCTAAAGTGTTAAAAACACACATGGACGAGCTAAACACAGAAGCAATCACAAAATTAGCAGCAAAAGCATAAAAAGGATTCCCAATGATGAGAGCACTCTACACCGCAACAACAGGTATGTTAGGACAGCAATTATTTATTGATGTTACTTCAAACAATATTTCTAATGTTAATACATTTGGTTATCGCAAAGAAAGAGCAGAATTTGCAGACTTGTTTCATCAAGTGATTCAATATGCAGGTTCAAGCACTTCAGAAACTACACTTAGCCCAACAGGGATTGAAGTGGGGTTAGGTGTGCGCCCTACTTCGGTGCAAAAGTTATTTTCTCAAGGAAACTTCAAAGAAACCGAGCAAAGCCTTGATGTTGCAATCACAGGAAATGGATTTTTTCAAATTGAACTTCCTGATGGGACGATTGCCTATACACGCGATGGTTCATTCAAAAGGGACGATGAGGGGAATGTTGTCAATTCTCAAGGTTACTTGCTTGTGCCAAATATTACAATCCCCGACGACGCAACACAGCTAACTATCGGAGTAGATGGAACGGTAACTGTTGTGCAAGGAGCAGATACAAACCAACTAGGACAGATTGAAACCGTGAATTTCATCAACCCCGCAGGTTTGCACGCATTAGGCGATAATCTCTATTTGAATACCAATGCTTCAGGAGACCCTATCGTAGGAACTCCGGGATTAAATGGCTTTGGGCAACTAAGACAAGGGTTTGTAGAGACGAGTAATGTAAAGTTAGTAGAGGAGATGACAGACTTAATCGTTGGACAAAGAGCCTATGAAGCAAATTCTAAATCCATTCAAACCGCGGATTCTATGCTCCAAATCGTTAATCAGCTTAAGAGGAACTAAGGCTTAATTAGCCTTTTGCCTTTGTGAGAAGTGTTTAACACTCATTACTTTACCCTTGTAGGATTCCACTTGTAGAATTGTGGCAATCCGCAAACGCTTAAAGATTTACCACTTCATCATTGCGCAAGCTTCATTGGAATCTTGCGATAATCCATACTTTGAATTACCTTACAGCTTCCATTGCTATATTTACATTATGCTTGATTATGGACTGCAACACTCCGTTCGCAATGACGAAGCAGCCGACTTTTTGTTATTGCGAGAATGCGTAGCATTCGTGGCAATCCATAATGTTATACAGCAGAAAAACAAAACAACGCATTGATACTTATCTTTTAAAAAATAATATAATAAATATTTTAACTTAATTAATTAAATTATATTTTTAATATATTTTTAATATTATACCGAAATTATTTTTAAATTTTGGAGGTAATGAATGAAAAAATTCTTAACAAATCTCGCATTGGCAGGTGCATTAGGAATCGTTTTAGTGGGTTGTGGTGCAAGTGGGACAAAAGCAAATTTGGTGGATAAATTTTCCGATGATTTTGGGACTTTTAAAAAGCAAGTGGCGGAATGTGAAAAGGTTGTTACTTATGGCGTATGGGGCAATCCCTATCACAAAGAACTTGTGCAATCCTATATAGATGAAATAAAAGAAATTAACCAAAAGGCAAGGAAAATCGGCTCTGCTTCCGAATTAGAATCTTTAGCCAAAAAACAAAAAACCCTAGAAAAAGAAATGGGCGAGTATCAACTATCCGAAGAAGAGGTTGAAAAATACAATAAAACTTGTGCGGAACTAAATTATACACTTGCTAAATATATCCAAAATCAAGCAGAATACGATATTTACAAAGCCGAGTATAACAATAGAAAAGCAAGTCAAGAATTTCAAAATCTTACCAAAGAATTAAAAGCAAGAGCGCAAAAAGAGGAAAACTCTAAAAAATAAAATCTCAAAGATTCCAACTCTTAAAAGCAAGGCGAACAAAACTACCCTTGCTTTTAAGGCTATAAAACCTCGCACCTTAAGCGGTGCGCACTTAAGGAATAGAATCCTCTAGTTTTACGGCAATTTTAATCCATTCTTGCCTTTGCAGATTCTACATCAGAGAATAAACCCTCCCCCCAACACCTTATCCTCTTGATATAATACTAAAGCCTGTCCGCTTGCAACACCATAAGTTGGTTCTTGCAGATTCGCAACCAAAATCTCTCTTGGATTGCCTTGCGTATCCAATTCTTGCGTTAATTGCACTTTTGCCTTTGCCTTATGACTTCTATAACGAATCTTTACTTCGCATTCTAGCTCCTCCTTATCCCCAAAAATTTCTTGAGGCAAGGAAAAATTTAACGCACACACTTGGTGGGTTGCCAACTCCTCTTTTTCTCCCACAACAATCGTGTTGTCTTGCGGATTGATTTTTAACACATAATGCGGAGTAAGCGCACCTTTGACGCTAAAGCCCTTGCGTTTGCCAATCGTATATTGCATATAACCTTTGTGTGTGCCTATTTCCCTATTTTGCGTGTCTAGCACCTTGCCTTGCGATTCCACATTGAAATGTTTTTTTAACACATCAATATAAGTATTTTCCACAAAACAAATTTCTTGCGAATCCTTATAACTCTCCAAGCTTCCAAGCCAAGGGAGTTCTTTAAGCGCAAGAGGCTTTATTTCTGCCTTGATTTTATCTCCCAAAGGAAAGAGAATGCGTGGAATCCATTGTTTTTTTAATCCAAACAAAAAATAGCTTTGGTCTTTTGTCGTATCTACACCCTGTGCTATATAGCCATTTTTGATTTGCGCATAATGCCCTGTGGCGACATAATCACAGCCCATTTTATCCGCTAGTTTAAATGCGATTCCAAACTTCACAAGCGGATTACATAAAGCACAAGGGTTTGGTGTGTGTCCCTTAGCATACGATTCTACAAAATAATCATAAACTGCTTTTTTAAAAAGCTCCCGCTCATCTACAATTTCATAAGAGATTCCTAATTTCTCCGCACATTGTTGAATATTCTTTTCATAGTATTGATGTTTTTCCTCTTTGTCGTGCAGTTTCAAATACACTCCATACACGAGGTATCCTGCCTTTTGCAATAAATAAGCGCAATAACTTGAATCTACGCCTCCACTCATTAACAATAAAACTTTTTTCATATCTTATTCCTTAATATATGTTAATTTCTCTTTTAATAAGAGATGATTATCGGTATATTTTGCCCATAGAATCTCTAGTGAGTAAATCTCTCCACTTCCAAGTTTTGCAAAAGGATAGAGGGCATAATAAATACTCTTTTGCTCTTTTATTGCGGGTTTAAACAATGCTTTGATTTGCAAACCTTGAATGTCGACAAGTTTTTTGGAATCCTTTGCGATAATCACACCCACTTTAGGATTTAAGATACAAAGCTGAATATGTTTAGAATCGCATTCACTCTTGAAAAGTAGGCTAAGCTTTGCCTCATCAAATGCGTAATAACAACTTGCACTATACACTTCAAGCGTCTTGGATTTTTCCTCCACGACAGCCAAACTTAACAAATGATGATTTTTAATAAAGTTTTTTATTCTTTCATTCATAAGATGGAATTGTAGCCAAATTTTAGCTTAAGCAGCAGTAAATTTAAAAAGATTGATTTAAAATAGAGGTTTATGTGGCTCATTCTTAAGATTCAATGGGGTGGGCGATGGGAATCGAACCCACGACCCTCAGGACCACAATCTGATGCTCTAACCGACTGAGCTACGCCCACCATTGATACAAATAGAAAATGGTCGGGGCGAAAGGATTCGAACCTTCGACCCCTTGGTCCCAAACCAAGTGCGCTAACCAGACTGCGCTACGCCCCGACTAAAATAAAGAAGCGCAATTATACTTTTTAAAAGCTTAATTGTCAATGCTTCATTAAATCTTTAACATACTTTCTGTATTATACAATTTTACTAAAAATTAAAGGGTTCTTTAAATGCGTTTTATCTTTTTTCAAATTATTATTTTTACATTTCTTTTTCTCCTGCTTTTTTGCTTAATGCGCTTGACAATGAGCTTAGAATTTCTTGGCATTGAATTAATGCAAGACAATCTAAAAGATACAATAAAACTTTTTTCATTGGGTGCTATTAGCGATTTAAGACTTATTTCTACCACATTTTTGCCGCTTTTGGTTGCAATGACTCTAAGTATTTTAAAATCTTTTAAATACTCAAATTATATACGAACTTTATCACACAAAAATTGATATTTTTATTTTCGGGCTAAAAGACGACAATACCCAAGCGATTTTGGACATAGTTTTTAAGGATTATCCTTTAGGAGTTTTATTGCTTATCGCATTAGCTTTTAGTGCTTTTTGCGTTTGGCTAAATAAGAAAATTTTAAATTTAAATTTACCTAGTGTTAACTTGAAATTTCCTGTTGTTTTAGCTCTGCTTTTAATTTTCCTTGCGCTTTACATTGTAGCTTTAAGAGGACATTTTAGCTATGTTGCAATGAGAGCTGGAAATTATCGTTTTTCTAATTTAGAAAATTTTAATGCTCTCGCCCTCAATCCTTTAATGAGTTTTAATTTTGCATTAAGAGATTACAAAAAAGACACTTTAGATTTAAAACCTGCAAATATGGAGAGATTGGAGGAATTAGAAAAAATTTTTCCTCTTTTTGCCACAAGTCCCAAAAATGATTTTGCATTAGCCAATAAACCGCATATTATGGTTAATTTAATGGAAAGTTTTGGCACACAAATGCTGTCTTTGCAAGGGGAAAACTTGAATCTGCTAGGAGAACTTGCTCAACATTTTGAAGAGGATTTTGTATGGACACGTTTTTTACCTTGTCAAAATGGCACAGCCTCAAGTTTCTTTTGTTTGTTTTTTCAAAGCCCCATTGTTCTTTCAAAATCAAAATATAAGAAACATTATTTACCCTTTAGCCCAATAGACGTTTATAAGCAGCAAGGTTATAGAGTGATTTTTCTTACAGCAGGCAATTCAACTTGGTTTGATTTAGGCTTTTTTATGAAAGCACAAGGCATTGATGAAGTCATTGATGAAATTACTTTGCTTCAAGATTATCCAATATCAAGCAAAATACATTATAATCCTCATTATGGAGTAGGCGATGAGTTTATGTATCAAAAAGCATTGGAGCTCTTATCTAACACAAAAGAACCGCTTTTGATTCTTGCTTTAAGCATCTCAAACCATCCTCCTTATCCTGAAGTGCCGATTTTATTTTCTAAAGAGCAAATCCCGTTAGAAATTTTTGACAAAATACCCAAAAACACTTCCGCAATCCTTAATACTTATGTTTATGCCAATAACGAATTTGCAAGATTCTTAAACAAAATCAAACAAAGCACACTGAAAGATAATACCATTATTGCTGCAACAGGAGATCATAGGGTGCGAGATTTAAAAATAGACTTTGGTACAGAAAAAGCTTTTGGTTTTGGTGTTCCTTTTTATCTTTATATCCCCAAACCCTACCAAAAAGACATTACATACAACAAAACAAGAGTAGGTTCACACAAAGATATTTTTCCAACCCTATATGCTTTAACTTTAAGCGGGGTAGAAACCCTCAATCTTGGAGGACGCAATATGCTTGGCAAAATAGAATCCGACAAACTTGAATTTGCCTATAATCGCAGTGTGTGGATTGATGAGCAGGGAATTTACCCAAATGATTCTACACTTGGTTATCCCTTTGCCGATACAGAAAGTCTTTTGAATTCTAGCAAGGGTTTTGAGCTTGATACTTGGCATTTAGAATTTCGCAAACTTTACGAAGAACTGCTTGATACTCAATTGCGTTATAGGTTGATTAATTTACAAAAACATTAGATTAAGGATTCAATAGCTGATACTTCAGCTCCGCAAGTTTCCAATCCTCTAATGTGTCAATATCCTGCACACGCATAGGGGGTAGCACGATACTCACAGAATCCTCAAAGATATTTTCACGATTCCACCAAGTTTGCGCGGTAGCGAAGTAAAATTGCCCCGCATCGTGGTAGATTTTCTCTAAATCTTGTGAGCGTTTAGCAAAATGCTCTTTAAAAAGCATTGCATTTTTGCCCTCTTGAATGCTAAAGGCACGGAAGGGAGAGTAGTCATACTCCACCGCGCTAAAGCAGTAGCACTCCTGTGCCTCCTCTTTTGCCCTTTGTAATGCGCCTTGCAAAGTGCGGAAATCCAGCAATGGTGCGGTGGCATACAAGCAGCACACCCAAATTTGTGTGGCGTCAAGCAATTCACCGCAATCGCCCTCCTCGCCCATTGCAAAAAATGTCGGTAACAAATCTATCGCGTGGAGTATCACCTCACGCGTCCCTATGTAATCATCGCTTAAATGTGTCGGGCGGCAAATCACCCCTGCTCCGTAATCTATGGCGATTTTTGAAATCTCTGAATCCTCTGTGGAGACTAAAATAGCATCAAAGATTCCGCTTTTTTTTGCAATTTGAATGCTATGGGCTAACATTGGGATTCCGCAAAATTCCTTAATGTTTTTTCTAGGAATCCTCTTGCTCCCACCCCGCGCAGGGATAATGCAAATACATTTAGACTGCATTTCACACCTTTTTGGCAACATTTTCTCTTAGCAAGGTAATCACTTTTTGTTGCTCTTGTTCGCTTAAAGTTGGGAAAAGTGGCAGAGAAATTGCGTTTTTATAATAGGATTCTGCAGTTTTAAAGTCTCCCTTTTTGAAACCGAATTTTTTATAAAAAGGCTGCAAGTGAATCGGGATATAATGCACTTGCATCCCGATTCCAGCCGCTTGAAGTTTTGCAAACAATTCTTTGCGCGTAATTCCGCTTTTTTTGGTTAGCACAATCACATAGAGGTGAAATGCGCTGTAATTATAGGACGCAACAAAAGGTGTAATCAGTTCCAAATCCCTCAAGTTTTCGTTATAGGTTTTTACAAGTGCGTTGCGTGTGCGCACATAATCCTCTAGCCGTGAGAGTTGCGAGATTCCAAGTGCGGCGTGCAACTCACTTAAGCGGTAATTAAAGCCTAGCATTTGCTGTTCGTAATACCAAGCTCCTTGTGTCTTGCGCTTCAAGTCTGCAGAATCCTTTGTGATTCCGTGACTTTTTAGCATTTGCATTTTTTTAGCAAGTTTGGGTGAATTTGTTGTTGCGATTCCACCCTCTGCGGAAGTAATGATTTTTACCGGGTGGAAGCTAAAAATCGTAATATCACTAAACTTACAACAACCAATGGGAAATTCGCCATAACTCCCGCCAAGCGCGTGAGAAGCATCCTCAATGACTTTAAACTTATAGATTCTGCTTAAGGTTCTAATGGATTCCATATCACAGCTTTGCCCTGCAAAATGCACCGCTACAAGCACCTTTGGAAGTCTGTGTTTGGGGGTAGATTTTAGCTTTTTTTCTAGCTTTTCTGCGTCTAAGTTGTAGGTTTGCGGATTTATATCTACAAAATCCACTTTTGCGCCGCAATAGATTCCACAATTCGCACTCGCTACGAAACTATTGGGTGTCGTCCATAAATAATCCCCTTTGCCCAAGCCTAGAGCGAGGGCGGCACAATGCAATGCGGAAGTTGCGCTATTGAAACTCACGCCAAATTGTGCGCCCACTTTACTTGCTACCTTTTCTTCAAACTCTTGCGCTTTAGGTCCTTGCGTAATCAAGGGAGACTTAAGGGCTTCTACAACAGCGTCAATATCGGATTGTGTAATTTCTTGTTTGCCATAGGGAATCATCGCAACAGCTCCAAAAACTCTGCGTGGCTTAACCATTGTTTATTTGTGCCAGAATCATAAGAAAACCCTCGCGGAACAAGCTTTCCACTCTCACCAAGAGCGTTTTTGCTAAAGTCAGTGATGAAGCTAAACTGAATCGTAGGGGCAATCACATAATAATCACTAAACTCGTAAGTAATATGGCTATCATCGCTTGGACACATTGTCTCGTGGATTTTTTCACCCGGTCGGATTCCAATGATTTTATGCGGTAAATTTGGCGCAAGAGCCTTTGCCACTTCTACCATTTTCATTGATGGAATCTTAGGAACGAAAGTCTCCCCACCTTTCATTCTCTCAAAGTTTTTTAGCACAAAATCCACGCCTTGTTGTAAGGTAATCATAAAACGCGTCATTTCAATATCTGTAATGGGCAATTCTTTCGCCCCCTCCACAATCAACTTTTGAAAAAATGGCACAACAGAGCCACGCGAACCAATGACATTGCCATAGCGCACAACAGAAAAACGCGTCTTGCGCGTCCCTGCAATATTGTTTGCCGCAATGAAAAGCTTATCACTTGCTAATTTTGTCGCCCCATAGAGATTGATAGGGTTTGCCGCCTTATCGGTGGAAAGCGCAATCACCTTTTCAATTCCATTTGCTAGGGCTGCACTAATCACATTTTGCGCACCATAAATGTTTGTTTTAATGCACTCTGTGGGATTGTATTCCGCAGCGGGGACTTGTTTAAGCGCAGCGGCGTGGATAATATAATCTATTCCTATGGTAGCTTCTTTTAATCGGCTTTCATCGCGCACATCGCCCAGAAAATACCGCATACAGGGCGCATTGTAAGTTTGCGCCATTTCAAATTGCTTCAGCTCATCACGCGAGAAAATTACGATTTTTTTGGGCTTATACCGCTCCAACAAGGTTTTAGTGTAGCATTTGCCAAAACTCCCTGTCCCACCTGTGATTAAAATGCTTTTGTCATTAAACATAGGAATCCTTTGTTTGTAATTGTCTCATAAGGTTTAAATTGTAACATTTTTATTTTATCTCTCAAATACGCGCTTAAAAATCGCATTCACATTCTTTGTATAGTAACTAAACTCAAAGCATTCTTTAATAGCGTTTTCTCCGATTAACCCAACCAATTCAGAATCAGACAAAAGATATTGCAAATATAACGATTCTCCTTTTTCATTCACTGCTGCTTTGCCCTCTTGCAAATCCCTCCAAACTTTCATTGCGTTGCGTTGCACGATTTTATAGGCATCTTCACGCGACACACCTTTTTTGGGAAGCTCTAGTAAAATGCGTTGGGAAAACACAAGCCCACCCGTGAGGTTTAGATTTTTCATCATATTTTTAGGATAAACAACAAGATTTTCAATAAGTGAGGTAAGACGCACCAACATAAAATCTGTAGTAATAAAAGAATCGGGCAAAATAAACCGCTCTACGCTTGAATGACTAATATCGCGCTCATGCCAAAGGGCTACATTCTCCATTGCTGGAATCGCAAAGGAACGAATCATTCTGCAAAGCCCCGTAATATTCTCACTCAAAACAGGATTTCGCTTGTGTGGCATTGCACTACTTCCCTTTTGCCCTTGCGAGAAATACTCTTCTGCTTCATACACTTCTGTGCGCTGTAAATGCCGAATCTCTACTGCAATTTTTTCACAACTACTAGCCATTAGTGCTAAATCACTCATTAATCGCGCATATCTATCCCTCTGAATGACTTGGTTACTAGCAGGTGCGGCTTTTAGCCCCAAATCTTTACAGACAAGTTCCTCTAATTCTATCGGTGTATGCGCAAGATTCCCCATTGCACCACTTAACTGCCCAACAGAAATAACTTCTAGGGTAGCTTTTAGCGCATCTAAATGGCGTCCAATCTCATCATACCAAATCGCCAAAACCAACCCAAAAGTGATTGGTTCTCCGTGGATTCCGTGACTTCTCCCCACCATAAGCGTGTCTTTATGTTCTATTGCTCTTTTTTTGATTGCTTCGCGTAAAAGCTCCACATCTTTTAAAATTATCTTTAGAGAATCCCGCATTTGCAAGGCGACAGCTGTATCAATGCAATCACTAGAAGTAATACCATAATGAAACCAACGTGATTCCTCGCCTAAAGATTCTGAAACACTTGTTGTAAAAGCAATCAAATCGTGCTTTGTAACCGCTTCAATTTCATCAATGCGTTGGATATTAAACTTTGCATTTTTGCAAATTTTCTCACAATCACTATCAGGGATTAACCCTAGCTTATTCCATCCTCTTACAAGTGCTTTTTCTACTTCTAACCAAGCGGAATATTTTGCATTCAAATCCCATAGTTTCTTCATCTCTTCTCGTGCGTATCTTTCTACCATATTTGAATCCTTACTTAAGGTATGTTAAAATATCTTAACATAATCCTACTTAAAAGTTGCCCAATGCCCTTTGTAACTAAAGAATTTCTGATTCCAACACCCCTAAAAGCCTATCAATTTTTAATGCAACATTTGCACTTAAATATGGCAGAATCCCAAAAATACATCAACAAAGGTAGAGTAATTTATCAAGGAAAGCCTTTAAACAATAATGACAAAGCTAAGATATTAGAAAAAAGTGTCTGTGTCCTCGTGTTTGAAGCGGACTCCATTGGATTAAAACCAATCTATGAAAATCAAGATTTTGCTATTTTCAATAAACCCGCTAAAATGCTAATCCACCCAAAAGGCAGGTTCGCGCACCATAGTTTGGTAGATGAGATTCGCTCTCTTTATGGGAAGGAGGCTAGTTTAGTTCATCGCATAGACAAAGAAACAAGCGGACTTGTAGTAGTGGGTAAGCACAAAAAAAGTATAGCAGAGTTTGGTGCAATGTTTGCAAACAATCAAGTGATGAAAGAATATTTAGCACTTGTGCGAGGGGATTTTAGTAAAAGCTGTTTTGGAATAAGGGATTTTTGCCTCTCCTTGCCCCTTGCGACACAGCAAAAAGGTGGGGATTTGTGTGTGCGCTCTAAGTTTTTGGGGCAAAGCGGGACAGAATCGCTAAAGTTTAAGGAAGCAAAAAGCGAATTTGAAACACTCGGGTTATTGGATTTTCATTCATCATTTTTGAAACACTTAAAAATTTCACAACAAGATTCTACAAATTGCTCATTTTCTGCTTTTTCTAAAGAAAAACAAAGCAAACAACTTCTTCCAAGAAACACTTGTTGCACACTGCTAAAAGTGCGCCCAAAAACAGGACGCACACATCAAATTCGCCTCCATTTGTATGCGCTTGGTTTTCCGATTTTAGGAGACCCGCTCTATGGAGCAGAGGATAAACACAGCAGAGAATACTTGGATTATGAGTTTATCACACAAGAGAGACAAAACTTCTTTAGCGATTCTAAACGCATTCAATGTTTTGGAGCAACGCGCTTAATGCTTCACGCTTATGGTTTGAAATTTAACTTTGAGGGTAAAACCTATAATTTCCAAAACAGCAAAAACTTTGAGCTTTTTTGATTGTGCGATTGCAAACGCTATTTTGTTGTCCTTAAAAGGAGTGATCAGGGCAAAGATGTAGCACACAATCCGCAATAAAGAATCTTGGCTTAAAGATTTTATTGTAAAGACTGCTCTTTTGCGTGATGATAGATTACTTCGGGCAAAGCCCTCGCAACAACAAAGCAACAAGGCGCAAGGACGAGGCATTTGGATTCCGTCATTGCGAGAAAATTTGCAAAATTTTTGTGGCAATCTATAATCCTATTTTCAACCAAACTTAAGATTCCTCCAATAAATTTTTTAAAGCTTGATTGATTCGCTCTTGAGTATTTTCAATGCCCAAAGCGGCAATTAAGGGTGCAATTCCAACACCGCCGGGTGAGCCGAGCAAAGCAAATCGCAAAGGCATAAAAAGGTTTTTTGTTTTTATGCCTTGAAAATCCGCAAAAGTAGCAATTTCAGATTCCACATCTTGAAGGCTTTCAAAGGATTTCTTTTGGGAGTTTAAATAGATTGTAAATTCTTTTAAAAGATGAATATTCTCATCGTTTTTAACTTTTTGACGCATTTTTTCATCATAGGTTTTTACGGGTGCTAAACAAGTTTTTAAAATCTCAACAAATTCCAATAAAGTTTTGGAACGTTCTTTAATCTCGGGATACAAAATCTCTTGTATGTGTGCATTTGGAATCTCTGCACCATAAAAAGGTAACAAAGCGTTGAGTTGTTCGCAATTTAATTGGTGCAAATAATGCCCATTCAGCCATAATAATTTCTCTTTATTGTAAGATGAGGGTGCGCTATTTAAGCTATTTGGATTAAAAAAGTCCAACATTTCTTGCATAGAAAAAATTTCTTGGTCGTTGTGGCTCCAACCCAAGCGGACAAGAAAATTTAACAAAGCTTGAGGTAAAAAACCTAAATTTTTATACTCCATTACGCTCATTGCACCATCGCGTTTGCTAAGCTTTTGCCCCTCTGGATTTAAAATCATTGGTACATGGTAGAATCGTGGAATCACAAAACCCAATGCTTGATAAAGAATAATTTGTTTAGGGGTATTGCTTAAATGGTCGTCCCCACGAATCACATCAGTTACACCCATCAAAGCATCGTCAATGGTTACAACAAAGTTATAAGTGGGTGTGCCATCACTACGCGCAATAATAAAATCGTCCAATTCTTTTGCTGCAACTCTTATTTCACCCTTGACACCATCAAGAAAACAAATTTCCCCCTCACTTGGTGCTTTGATTCTCACAACAGGTTTCACATCTTTTGGAGGAGTGCCGACAAAATCACGATAGCGATTATCATATTTCCAAATTTGCCCTTTAGCTTCGGCTTCTTTGCGATTCTTTTCTAGTTCTTCTTTTTGCATATAACAATAATATGCTTTGCCCTCTTTCAATAAACGTTCAATGTATTGTTGGTAAAGAGGGAATCGCTGACTTTGATAAACAACCTCGCCATCATAATCCATTCCAACCCAAGCAAAAGCTTGAAGAATCGCTTCTTTTGCATCAGTAGAATTACGCGCTAAATCCGTATCTTCAATACGCAATAAAAACTTGCCTCCATTTGCTCTTGCATAAAGATAATTAAAAAGCGCGGTGCGTAAGCCTCCAATATGCAAATAACCCGTAGGAGAGGGCGCAAATCTTGTTACAATTTTGCTCATATCTTATTCCTTAAGAGATTTGTATAACAATATAGAATCTATGTTATCTTAATGTTTCAAGATAGGCACCAATATCTTCCATATCTCGTCTAGTATAACGTTGTGCAACTTGATTTTTAACAAAACGAGATTGTCCCTCAAAGGTTTGATTTTGATAGCTTCTAATCTCATTTACAATATCGCTTGCTTTCCAAGTATTAATAGGGGGTTTGCTCGCCACAAAGATTTCACCTTTTTGTCCGTGGCAACTTGCGCAATCACGCTCATAAAGCTTTTTTCCATTTTCTAAATTTGCCCCTTTAGCATTACTCGCCACAACACCTGTGCCAATAATACTATCTAAAAAGCTTCTTTCTTGAATGGTTATATCTGCGTCCTCACGCACCACTTTAATGTCTTTTGAACCCAGATTCTTGGAATATTTTTGCATAATTGCCTTGATTTCCTCTCCAAATTCACCTTTTAATTCAAAACATATACACTCATTTGCACCAAGTGTGCTACTTAAAATAGCCATACAGGCAAGAGTTGATAACATTTTTTTCATTTCCGAGATTCCTTGTTTTGTGATTCAATGGCGAAATTTTGCCTAAAATTTATTGATTTTTTGTTTAAAGTTAAAAGCTACTTTAGCTAGGATAGTTTATAATTCTCTTACCTAAGTGAAGCGCATTTCTTTGATTTTGGAGTCCAACAGAATTAAGTATTGCTGGTTGTATAGATTGGCTTTGTGTGATGGCATTTTTGCTTGAGTCTCTTAAGTTGAGATGAGAATCTGCCGCCTAATGAGCTACTTATGACTGGAATCGTTGCCTATTTCGGGCTACACAAATAAGTAACGCTCACTCGGGTAAATACAATAAAATTCCTTAATAATGAAAGACTTTTTGTTTTTAAAGTTTTTAAGCAAAGAATTTTAAAAACCAAAATATTTTGAAGGTTGTAAAATGGAAATAGTCATTGTAGGTAGCGGTGGGCGTGAATATTCTATCGGGCTTGGATTACAAAAGGAATGCAGAATTGATGGAATCTATTTTTATCCGGGCAATGGAGCAACAAGCAGACTAGGCAAAAATATTGATTTTGCAAATGAACAAGAATTTATTGACTTTGCATTAAACCATCAAATTGGACTTGTCATTATCGGTCCTGAAGCACCATTGGTAGAGGGATTAGCAGATTCTTTGCGCGAGAATGGAATCTTGGTTTTTGGTCCTAGTGCGAAAGCAGCAAGATTAGAAGGCTCTAAAGCATATATGAAAGAATTTGCAAAACATTACAATATTCCAACAGCTAGATTTATTCAAACACAAGAATATGCAGAAGCTTGTGCTTTTATTGAGAATTTAAATTTACCCATTGTTGTGAAAGCAGACGGCTTATGTGCAGGAAAGGGTGTCATCATTGCAGAAAGCTATGAGGAAGCAAAAAGAGCAGCCAAAGAAATGTTAGAAGGGAAAAGCTTTGGTGATTCTGGTAAAACCATTATTGTTGAAGAGTTTTTAGATGGATTTGAATTATCTATTTTTGCATTGTGCGATGGAAAAGATTTCATTGTACTACCTGCTGCACAAGACCATAAGCGTCTTTTGGATAAAGATAAAGGTCCAAATACAGGAGGAATGGGAGCTTATGCACCATCTCCTTTAGCAACTCCACAAATCATTGAAAAAGTCAAATCCCAAATTATTGCCCCAACACTTGAAGGTATGATACAAGAGGGGAATCCCTTTAGTGGCACTTTGTTTTGTGGGATTATGGTTGTGAAAAACGAGCCTTATTTACTAGAGTTTAATGTTCGTTTTGGTGATCCAGAATGTGAGGTGCTAATGCCGCTTTTCAAAAATGGCTTGTTGGATTGCTTTTTGGCGTGTGCTAAGGGGGATTTAAAGAATGTGCAATTTGAGCTAGAATCCAAAATGTGTGTGGGAGTAGTAGTAGCTTCTAAAGACTATCCTTTTAAAAATTCGCCAAAGGAAAAAATTACCATAGAATCCTTAAAGGAAGGCACAGAATCGCATATTAGTTTTGCGGGCGTAAGCAAAGTAAAAGAATATTTATATGCAAGTGGAGGACGCGTACTTGTGTGTGTAGGCAAAGGCGACAACATACAAGAAGCAGTCAAAAATGCTTACACACAAGTAGAATCGGTTAAATTCAACGGTATGCAATATCGTAAAGACATTGCATATCAAGCATTAGGAAAACAATGAATACAGACAAAATTGAGGAAATTTTAGCGCGTGAAGAAATACAAGTTGCGCCTTATTGGAAACGGATTATAGCGCATATTATTGATGATTTATTGCTTAGTATGGTAATTATTGGAATTTATTGGGATAGTATCCAGCAAAATGTAGGAGATACAGAGGCGATTTTGGCTATTATTTCTAGCTCTTGGCTTGTTCTTTATGGAATCCGCGTTTTATACCATTGGCTTTTTGTGCAATTTTATGGCGCAACCATCGGCAAAATCGTTGTCAAGATTCGTGTGATAGAGTTAGGACTCTTGGACAACCCAAACTTCCAACAAGCACTTACGCGTTCCATACTTCGCGCATTAAGTGAAATTCTAATGTATTTACCATTTGTCTATATTTTTGCTAACTCCTTAAATAGAGGGCTACACGATATGGCAACCAATACATTGGTTATAGAGTTGAAACATTACAATGCTTAAGTTAAAATTTGGAATCTCATTAAGCTTAGCAGTCTTATTGCTTATGCCAAATATTGCGCAAACGCGACCTTCTATTCAACAATTCAATTCCAATCAAGAAGCCGTTTTTGAATTTTTAGCCGATGATATGGAATATAGCGAATCCAAAGTGCTTGGTAAAGGGAATGCAACGATTATTAATTTGGATTATTTTGTAACTGCTAATGAGGCGACCTATGATACACAAAATGGCGAGATTACCCTAAGTGGCAATGTGAATGCCTACAAAGGCAATGCACTTTATTTAAAAGCACAAAAAGTTAAAATCAAAATGCAACAGGATTATTCTTTTTTAGAGCCTTTTTATCTGCAAGATTCTATGAGTGGCTTATGGATAGACGCCAAAAGTGCGCAATACGATAAGAATGTCTATCAAACACAAGATTCCACTATTTCAACTTGTAGCGTAAATAATCCTATTTGGCAATTAAAGGTAAGCAAGAGTCAATATGATGTGAATCAAGAATGGTTAAGCGTATGGAATCCTCGTTTCTGTATTTATGAAATGCCTGTGCTTTATTTTCCTTACCTTTCTTTTTCTTTAGGTTACAAACGAAAGAGTGGATTGCTTTACCCTAAAATTGGACACTCTAATGACGATGGCTTCTTGTTTTCTCAACCCATTTTCATTGCCCCGCAAGATTGGTGGGATATGACTTTTGCTCCCCAAGTGCGAACCAAAAGAGGAGCAGGATTCTACAATGAGTTTAGATTAATAGACGACAAAGATGAAATATTATGGGCAAATTTAGGCTATTTTGGGGACACAAATAGCTATCAAAACACTTATGATTTAGAAAATCAAGAGCATTTTGGATTCCAATTAAAATACGAGCGCAAAGACTTACTAACAAAAACACAAAATTACTTTTATGAAGATGGAATCTATGCAGATATTGCGCAAGTAAAGGACATTGATTACTTCAGATTAACCGATGAAGACGCTAGACGACTTGCTGATTTACAGGGCAGTCTTTTAACTTCTCGCTTAAACTACTTTTTAAAAAGTGAAGCAGACTATGTGGGCGTTTATGGACGCTATTATTCGGATTTAGACAAAACTAGCAATGCAGAAACTTTACAAACTCTACCACAAGTGCAATATCATCGCCAAATAGATAAGTTATTTTTAGATAATTTATATTATAGCTTTGATTATCAAGCAAAAAACTTTACGCGTCCTATCGGCTACCGCGCAGTGCAGCAAGAAGCGCAACTTCCTATCATTTACACCCAAAGTTTATTGGACGATTTTGTAAATATATCTGCTTCTCCTGTTTTTTATGCTACTCAAATTAATTACAGCAATGTAAAGCAAGGACACATAGAAGATGGGCGTTATATTACACAACATTATCAGTTTAAGGCAAATTCTGACTTGGTAAAACAATACGAAAATTTTGGGCATACTTTAAATCTTGAAACCTTATATATTTTACCCGGATTTGATGACCAAAAGGGTGATTTTCAAGGTTTTTTTACCCTGCCGGGTCATAGGCAAGAATTACACTTTAATGGTTCTCAATATTTTTATGATTTAAACCATACGCTTTGGCTCTCTCATCGTATCAAACAACCTTTTTATTTAGAGGATAAGCATCGTGTAGGTGAGCTAGAAAATGAAATCCAATATTTCTATAACTATGAATGGAGTTTTTTAAGCAGTATTTTTTATTCACATCAAAAAGCGAGGATTTCGGAAGCTACTCATCAGTTGCGCTATGACGGAGAATATCTCAAGGCAAGCTTTGGGCATTTTTTTCGCGACTCTTTTGCGGGGATTGATTGGAATCGTGGGAGATTTGGCGAGGCAAACTATTTAATGGCAGGATTTGATAAAGAGTTTGAGGATATTGACATTTTTGCAAGTGCGGGTTATGATTATAAAGAACGTTATTTCAAGACTTGGCAGGTGGGGTTTGAAACCTCCATTCGTTGCTTTTCTTTTGGGGTTAAATATGTAAGCGAAATTTATCCAATGCTAACAACGCGTGGAGCAGAAGCAAGAGATGACAAATATGTGCTTTTTACAATTAAATTTATTCCTTTACTAAGCAGTGATGTGAAAATGGGTAATTAAGGGATAGAATATGGGTAATCCAAACAATGAAATTATTAATGCAATCAATAATCAACCAACAAGTAATTCAATACACTCTATGCGACGCAAAACTTTTTTTGAGAATCGTGAGGACGCATTGCAAAAATTGCTTAACAATATGCCCTTAAGCTTTTTTGAAAAGCAAGATTGTGTGGTGGTTGGAATCTCCTTTGCAGGGATTCTTTTTGCCCATCGTTTAGCGCAAATCATTAAAGCTCCTCTTGCTTTTCTCTTCACTGCACCAATTTTAGCACCCAATAATCCAGAATGTGAAATCGCAATGGCAACAGAAACGCACGATGTCGTAATTAATGAGCCATTGGTAAAGTCTTTTGAGATTAGTTTAGATTATATTTATGGCGAAGTGCAAAGACAATATGAGGATAAAATGTTGCCTTTAATCTATCAATATCGCAAAGGCAATCCGCTTACTTCCCTTAAAGGAAAGCGGGTGTTACTCGTAGATGAAGGGATTGATAGTGGCTTAACCGCTCTTGCCTCCATTAAATCCGTCATTACTTTACAAGCAAAAACAGTGCATTTTGCCTGTCCGGTTGCACCCATAGATGTTGCAGAAATAATGGACGAAGCAACCGATGGGATTTTTTGCCTTTATAGATCTAAAAATTTCGTAGATATTGGATATTATTACAAGGATTATCCTGTCATAGAATCTTCAGTAATTGAGGAGATTTTTAATAGTATAAAACCATAAAGCTTAAGGAGAAAATATGGGTGAAGCAAAGCTTACATTTTTAGGAAAAGAAGAAAAATATATTTTTGATAAATTTGCAAAACAAGCAAGTGGAAGTGTATATTATCAAAAGGGCAACAATGTTTTGCTTGCCACTGTTGCAGTAGATACTGATTGTGTTGTGGAAGAGGATTTTTTGCCCTTAACCGTGCAATACATTGAAAAGGCTTATGCTGCAGGAAAATTTCCCGGAGGTTATGTAAAAAGAGAGGCAAAACCAAGCGACTTTGAAACACTAAGCGCAAGAATCATAGACCGCTCTTTGCGCCCATTGTTCCCTAAAGATTATTGCTATCCTACACAAATTACAATTTTAGTTTTAAGTGCCGATAATGATTCGGACTTGCAGATTTTAGCTCTCAATGCAGCAAGTGCAGCGTTATATGTTTCTGAGATTCCAATTACTTTTCCCGTAAATGGTGTGCGAATTGGTAGAATCGGGGAAAAGCTTGTCTTAAACCCAAGCCCAAAAGAGCTAGAACAAAGCACACTAGATTTGCTAGTAAGTGGAGTAAATGAGGATTTATTGATGATTGAAATGCGCACATTTGGTGGGGTAAAAGTTCAATCCTCAAACAACCCTTTAAGCTTAATGACTACCCTAAGAAACGAGGAAGAAGTCTCTTTTAGTGCAAATGAGTTAGAGGAAAATGAGTTGATAGGAGCCTTAGAGTTAGCACGTACCCAAATCGCACTTAAAAGTCAGCTCATCAAAGATTCCTTTATGCCTTTTATCAAACCACCTGTGGAGCTAAAAGAAAAACGCAAAAGCTTCGTGTGCGAGAAAATTGAAAATTTTATTTACCAAAAACACCTAGAATCCTTGCGCAACATTGTAGAGTTCTTATCCAAAACAGAACGCAATAGCCGACTAAAAGCCTTTGCAAAAGAAGTTATGGAATCTTGGAAAACACAGAATCCAAACGACATAGAATCGCTAGAAGAACGCGTGAATGAAACACTTGCAAAAGTCAAACGCACATTGATTCGTCAAATGATTTTGGAGGAAGGAAAACGCGCGGACGGCAGAGGATTAAAGGAAGTGCGCCCCATTAGTATTGAAACAAATATTTTGCCCAAAGCGCATTCAAGCGCACTTTTTACACGCGGACAGACACAAGCACTTGTAGTCTGCACTCTTGGAGGGGATATGGACGCACAAAATTATGAATTACTTACCGAAAAAACTACCTCTAAAGAACGTTTTATGGTGCATTATAACTTTCCACCTTTTAGCGTGGGCGAAGCAAGTAGTATTGGAGCAACAGGCAGGAGAGAATTAGGACACGGAAATCTTGCAAAACGCGCTTTGGAATGTAGCTTGATTAATGGCGATTCTAAAACAATTCGTCTTGTTTCTGAAATTCTTGAATCCAACGGCTCTTCTTCTATGGCAACGGTATGTGGTGGTTCTTTAGCATTAGCTGCTGCGGATATTGAATGCACTGCACTCATTGCGGGAGTTGCTATGGGGCTAGTGTGTGAGGGAGAAAAATATGCGATTCTAACGGACATTATGGGCTTAGAAGACCACGACGGCGATATGGACTTTAAAGTCGCAGGAAGTGCGAATGGAATCACAGCTTTACAGATGGACATTAAACTTGGAGGGTTAAAGACAGAAATACTTAAAAATGCACTTTTTCAAGCAAAAGAGGCGCGTTTGCATATTTTACAACTAATGGAAGAAGCAAAAAGCAAAATCGTTTTAAATACAGAATCCCTACCTAGTGCGCAAACCTTTGCAATCCACCCAAGCAAGATTGTAGAAGTGATTGGACAAGCGGGAAAAACCATAAAAGAAATTATTGAAAAATTTGAAGTTGCGATTGATTTAAATCGCGAGAATGGCGAGGTAAAGGTAAGTGGAGGCAACAGACAAAAAGTAAATGCCGCAAAAGAACACATCATCAATATCGCAAACGCTAAAGACAATAAACCAAATTTTTCTGACCTTTATAAAGTGGGAGATATTTACACAGGCAAAGTAAAAAAGGTTGTAGAATTTGGTGCATTTGTGGAATTGCCCCATAATTATGATGGGTTATTACACATCTCTAAAATTACCAATAACAGGAACGAAAGCATTAGCGATTACCTCAAAGAGGGCGATGAAGTGCGAGTAGAGGTGCTATCATTAAATAAAAATAAAGTAGAACTTGGGCTTGTAGATTCCACCCATTAAACAAAATTTTAGCTAAATGCGTTTATAATCACTGCTTACAAAGTGATAAGTAGGGGAATGAATCCGAACGGACTTTGGAATTTTTTAAGGAGAAAAAGAATGAAAAAATTACTTTTAGTGTTTTTTGCATTAGCTGGTGTGGCGTTTGCTGCGGAAGGTAACGAAATGTTGCTCTCTTATTCTGCGATTGCTGCGGGTGTAGGTTTAGGTATTGCGGCACTTGGTGGTGCGATTGGTATGGGTAGCACAGCAGCTGCAACTATCTCTGGTATGGCTAGAAATCCCGGCGTTGGTGGTAAATTAATGACAACAATGTTCATTGCATTAGCGATGATTGAAGCACAAGTTATTTATACACTTGTTGTTGCGTTGATTCTACTTTACGCAAACCCATTCTTAGGCTAATTAATAGTTTAAATACCTTAAGGGCTTCCTTAAGGTGTGCGCTGGTGGTGGAATGGTAGACACACCATCTTGAGGGGGTGGCGGGGCGACCCGTGCGAGTTCAAGTCTCGCCCAGCGCACCATCTTACAAATTCTCCCTTTGTTATTAATTTTTATTCCATTCATTAAACATTTTATGCTAAGATTTTAGAAATTTAAAAACCAAAAATATTCAATTTTAAACACAAGGAAAAAACGATGAATCTACAAGAGCAGCTACAAAAAACAAAGGCAAGCAAAAGTATTTTAGCCTCTCTTTCTCACAATGTGCGCATTGAGTTTTTGCGTGATTGTGCGGATTTGCTTTTGGAATCCCAAAAGATAATCTTGGAAGCCAACCAAAAAGATTTAGAGATTGCAAAGGGTTTAAGATTGAGCAGTGCAATGATGGAGAGATTAGAGTTAAATCCTAAGAAATTAGCAGGTATGGCAGAATCTTTGCGTCAAATTGCAGACTTTTCCGACCCATTAAATAAAATCTTGGGTGGATTTACAAATCATTGTGGTTTAAGGATACAAAAGATAAGTGTGCCACTTGGAGTGATTGCCACAATTTATGAATCGCGACCAAATGTAACAAGTGATGTAGCTGCTTTATGCTTTAAGAGTGGAAATGCTTGTGTTTTAAAAGGTGGCAAGGAAGCGCAAAGAAGCAATGAAGCAATTATGCAAGTTTTTCATCAGATTCTTAGAAAATATAACTTACCCTTAGATTGTATGGTGCTACTTCCTTTTATGAAAGACAGAGAGGAGCTAAAAGAACTTTTGAGTGCAAAGGATTTCATTGATTTACTAATTCCGCGCGGGGGAGAGGGTTTAATTGCATTTGTAACAGAATACGCAAAAATGCCTATTATAAAGCACGATAAGGGTGTTTGTCATATTTTTGCACATCATACTTGCAAAATTCCAGAATCCATTGCAGTGATTGTCAATGCAAAAACTTCTCGCCCAAGCACTTGCAATACTTGTGAAACTTTACTGATAGATTCTGTTTTTGCACAGGAATTTTTACCAAAAGTCGCAGAATCCCTCAAGCAAAAAGGAACGATTTTAAAAGGAGACAAGGAGTCTTGTGAGATTTTAAAGGTTTGTGGCATAGAATGTGAGCAAATCCCCTTGCAAGATTACCATATAGAATATGGAGAGAATATTTTGAACTTGCGTATTGTCAATGGGATTCTTGAAGCAATAGAGCATATTGAAAAGTTTGGAAGCGGACATAGCGAGGCAATTTTAAGCGAAGATTATAGCGCAATAGAGCATTTTTTAAACGCAGTGGATTCTTCTTGTGTGTATGCAAATGCTTCTACGCGCTTTAGCGATGGAGGGGAGTTTGGCTATGGAGCGGAAGTTGGAATCTCTACTTCTAAAATCCACGCACGCGGTCCAATGGGTGTAGAATCCCTTACAACCTATAAATACAAAGTTTATGGTAACGGGCAAGTGCGCTAAGGATTTTTGAATCTTTTGAGGATTGTTAATGAAAAAGGCTTATTGGTTTATTTTCTCTGTTTTTGTTTTTTTCTCACCAATACATTATGCACAATCACAAGATCAAAGCCTAGAGGATTCTCCAATACAAATCCTGCGAGACGACAAAGAGGACACACAAGAAAAAAATTACCCCCACTTTAAAGAATCGCATTCACTCAAAACGCTTCTCCAAAATGCTTTGCGCAATCCACTTTTACAAAGCAAAGAAAAACAGATTCAAGCATTAAGAGAGGAAAAGAATGCTGTTTATGCGGAATATTTACCAAAAGTAGTTGCAGGTTATGCGTATCAAGACACACAAAATCCAGATATTTTTTATCCCAAAAAGGTAGAGGGTGCGTTTGTAGAAGCACAATGGTTGATTTTTGATGGATTGGCTCGTGAGGGTAAATTGGATATTGCCCATTACAAACTTAAATCCAAAGAACACGAGAGTAAAGGCACAAAGGAGCAGTTGCAACTAAAAATTATCCAAGAATATTTCAATGCTTTAAGTATGCAAAGCAGGTTAAACGCCTTAACATACCAACAAGAGGAGCTAAAAGAGAGTATTTTAAAATATCAGAAATTCTACGATGTAGGACTTGCTTCGCGAGATACACTAGAAGCAATTAAGGCGCAAAGCTATCAGAATATTTACGCAACAGAATCCACGAAAACAGCCCTCAAAGCACATTTAGAACAACTCTCACTTCTTAGTGGCTTGGAAGTAAATACCCTCAATGAGCGCACCAATTTACAAGAAGTTTCTTTAAATATTCCCTCCAAAGAAAGGGAGGATTTACAAGCAAATTTTTATACACTCAAGGCGCAAGAAAGTGTCCAATCTCAATATACTTATTTGCCAACTATTTCGTTGAGTAATCGCTATACGCGTTATAATTATTCTGACCGCGCTTTACCTCATTTACCTTTTGAGATTCCAATAGAAGACCCAGCCTATCAAAATACATTGGGCTTATCTATTCGTTTTACTCTTTTTGATTCGTTGGCAACTTATAGAGCAAAAGAAAGTGCGCGACTTCAGGCACTTGCTGCAAATTTTGAATACACCTATCTTAAAGATTCTCAAAGGAGAGAACTCATCATAGCAAAAGAAAATTTAAGAAGCGCAAAAGAAAAAATCCAATGGGCAGATTCTAGCTATCAATCGGCTTCCATTGCCTATTCTTATGCAAAGGAAAAATTCAATTCGCAACTCATTGATTACACGCAATATCTGAATACTTTAAGCGCATTATTAAATGCACAGAGCTTTTATGACATCTCGCGTTATGAATATGAAGTGAAAAAAGCAGAATTTCTCTATCAAAGCGGTGAGAGCTTGGAGCTTTTTATTAAGGATTAAGCAAATGATGCAGAAATTTTACAAAAACAAAACCCTCGAACTTGTTATAAGAATTTGTGGTTTGTTGGCTATTTGTTTGTGTCCAATTTTTGCACAACCCGATGAAGTTTATGCAACCTTTGAAGTTCAAGCACTTCAAAGTGCCACATTATCTCTTAGTGCAAATGGTGTCGTAGAAGAGATTTTTGTAGAAGTTGGTGCGCGAGTAAAAAAGGGTGATAAACTGCTTACATTAAAAGCAAAAGACTTAAAAGCAAATGTCCAAGCCACAAAGGCAACTTTGGAATCTTTAAGGGCTAAATGGGCTTTTATTTCTAGTCAATACAAACGTTATGAGCAATCCAAAGACGCAATAGATTTAAACACATTTGAGAGAATCAAATCAGAATATAAAGCGAGTTTTTTTGAACTAAAACGCGCAGAATCTAATTATGCCTTGCAAAAAGAATTGTTAGAAAATACCATTTTATACGCACCCTTTGACGGAATCATCAGTCAAAAATTTATAGAAATAGGCGATGGTGTGGGTGCGATTTCAAGCAAACTTTTTGTGCTAGAATCCTTAGAAAAAAAAGCATTGATTACTTTTGATTCTAAATATTTTCATCTTGTCAAAGTAGGAGATACATTTATCTACAAGATAGACAATATCACGCAAGATTCTAAGTTGCTTTTAAATAAAATCTACCCAAGCATTGATAAAAGAAACAAAAAAGCAACCGCTGAAGCGAGGATTGAGAATCCAAGCATTCCAAGCGGAATCTTTGGCGATGGTAGAATCTTAATCAAAGAACCTTAATGTCTAAATTTGCCATTCTCCGCCCCATTACAACTTTAATGTTTGTGCTAACACTCCTCTTTTTTGGTATAGAAGCACTCAAACGTCTTAGCGTCTCACTTTATCCTAATGTTGATGTGCCTGTGATTACGATTACAACGATTTATCCCGGAGCAAATCCAGAGGTTGTAGAGGGTAAAGTAACCGATAAAATTGAAGAAGCCATTAGCGGTATAGAATCCCTAAAAAAAATTACCTCTACGAGTGCAGATAGCGTAAGTCTTGTAGTTGTAGAATTTGAGTTAGAAAAAGATGTTGAAGTTGCCGCAAATGATGTGCGCGATAAAGTTTCTACCATTAGCTTTGGCAGCGAGATTCAATCCCCAATCATTGAAAAATTCAATGTAGGCGGTGCGCCAATTATTTCACTTTTCGTAAGCCCTAAAACAGAGATTCAAAACACGCAAGACTTGCTAGATTTAAATACCCATACAGATTTAAATATTAAACCGCTTTTGCAAAGAATCAAAGGGGTAGGCAAAGTGAATCTTGTAGGATATTTGGAACGTGAAATCAAGATTCGTCCTTTTCCTAGTGCCTTAAACAAATACGACCTTACCTTTACCGATATTGCCAATGCAATCCGTGCGCAAAATGTTGAGATTGACGGCGGACGAATCATTAATGCAACGCAAGAATGGAAACTTATTACCAAAGCCGATGCAAACAATGTGCAAGACTTGGGTAACCTTTTGATTGGAAAAGGGATTAAATTAAGCGATATTGCGTTGATTGTGGATTCAACCAAAGAACAACGAAGCTTTTCAAACTTGAGAACAAAAGAAAAAAGCGGAAGTGGAATCCTGCTAGAGGTGCAGAAAATTACAGGTGCAAACGAAATTGAAATTGCAGATTCCATCAAAGAACTCTTGCCTTACTTACAAGAAATAAGCCCACAATACAACTTAACACTTGTACGCGATACGACAAACTATATCAAAGACACGATTCAAGCCGTAGAGTTTGATTTAATTTTGGGAGCATTTTTAGCTGTTTTTGTTGTGTTGTTTTTCTTAAGAAATGGACGCATTACCTTAATTTCTAGCCTTAGTATTCCAACTTCTATTATGGGAACATTTGCCTTTATGCAACTCTTTGGTATGACTTTAAACCTTGCAACAATGGTTGCCATTACTCTTGCAATAGGAATTATTATTGATGATGCGATTGTGGTGATTGAAAACATTTATAAAAAGTTGGAAAATGGAATGAAGCGCAAGGAGGCGGCATATCAAGGTGTGCGTGAAATAGGCTTTGCTCTTATTGCAATCTCTTGTATGCTCCTTGCGGTCTTTATTCCTATTGCTAATATGAGTGGTGTAACCGGTCGGTTTTTTACTTCTTTTGGACTAACCCTCGCCGCGTCTATTCTCATTTCTTATTTTGTTGTCATTACCTTTATCCCTATGCTTAGTGCGCGTATTGCGGATTCCACTTCTAATGATTCTCAAAAATTTTGGCAACAATTTTACGAATGGAGTGAGAGATATTTTAAAGGTTTAGAAAATTTTTATATCCAAACCTTAAAATGGGTTTTAGCGCATAAGGCATTCGTGATTGGAGGGATTCTTGGAATCTTTATATTTTCGTTATTTTTAATTACGCGTTTGGGGGTAGAGTTTTTACCTTCTGAAGATAAAGCAGAGTTTGATATTAAACTTACAAGCAAACCCGGAATCTCTATGCAAGAAATGCAACGACAAACTTTAATGATTCAAAATCGGCTACATCAAGAAAGTGAAGTGGAATACAGCATTTTAAATATCGGCTTTACAGCAGAACAAAAAGTCTATGAAGCCAAAATATATGTGCGCTTAAGCCCATACAATCAACGCAAAAGGACACAAAGCGAGATTATAGAACACTTGCGCTCATCTTATAGTACGCAAGATTTCAATATGGAGATTACAATCATTGAGATTCCACAAATTAGCTTAGGAGAGGACGATTCGCCCTTGCAACTTGCAATCTATTCTCAAAAAATAGAATCTTTGGATTTAAGTGTAGAAAAAATCCAAAATTTAATGCAACAAAGTGGAAAATATCGGGATATTCATACAGATATTAAAGCCAAAACTCCACAGATTCGCTTAAGGCTCAATCGCGCACTTGCAGCAGAATATGGCTTTAGCGCACAAGAGATTGCAATGGCGTTAAATAGTGCTTTTAGCGGTGCGCAAGAAATCTCTTATTATCGTGAGGGAGGCAAAGAATATGATATTGTGTTGCTTAGCCCAAACAAAGATTCCCTTATGGATTTAAGTTATTTGAGCCTTAGAAATTCGCGTGGAGAAAATGTGTTTTTAGACGGATTAATAGAAAAGGAGGAAGTGGGAGCAACAACAAACATTAAACGTTATGATAGACAAAGAAGCGTAATGGTGTATGCAAACCTAAGCGAGGGCGTAAGCTTGGGTGAGGCGACAGATTATTTGGAATCCCACACAAAAGAATGGCTAGAAAAGGGGGTGCATTATAAAATTGAGGGTTATGCAAAGTATATGCAAGAGACAAATGCAGCTTTTATTACGGCAATGGTAACCGCCCTCTTTTTGATTTATTTTATTTTGGCGTCCTTATACGAATCCTTACTGCAACCCTTCGTGATTATGGTAACTTTACCTCTAAGTTTCACGGGGGCTTTTTTGGCTCTTTTTATCAGCGGAGAATCATTGAGTTTGTTTAGCATTATGGGATTAATGCTTTTAATGGGGCTTGTGGGCAAGAATGCAACATTAATTATTGATGTTGCAAATGAGAAACGCAACGAGGGCTTAGAGATTGACGCAGCGATTTTAGAAGCTGGTGCTTTACGCCTACGCCCTATTTTAATGACAACAATTGCAATGGTGTTTGGAATGTTCCCGCTTGCATTGGCTGGAGGGGCTGGAAGCGGAATCAAATCCCCAATGGGTATCGCAATGATTGGCGGATTGCTTGTTTCTATGGTTTTGAGTTTATTGATTGTTCCTGCCTTTTACTGCCTTATTGCCCCACTAGACGATAAACTAAGAAAGTGGTATCAATAACCCTACATTTCCATTTCAAACCTGCCTCTTCTTAATGCACATACGAAATTTCAATACTTAAGATTCCATTGTTTTTTAATTCCACATTATAGATTGCCACGAAAATCAGAGATTTTCTCGCAACAACAAAAAAAGTAAAACACCGCGTCATTGCAAATGAAGTGAAGCAATCTATAATGCAGAATCTCGCCTACAACTCTACAACTTCAAACCTTTAAGGATTCCATTATAAAATTTTAGCGCGATAATGGATTAACGCTTAACAAGTTCCACCATCTCTTTAATGGCGGTTTCTAGCCCACTAAAAACAGAACGCGCAATAATGCTTTGCCCAATGTTTAGCTCAACAATTTCAGGAATCGCTAAGATAGGTGCAAGATTATGATAATTCAATCCGTGTCCTGCGGCAACTTCTAAGCCTAGCCATTTTGCCTCTTTTGCGGCGTTTTTTAGGCTTTCAATGGAATCGTGGAATTGCGCTTTTAGTGCCTCGCGCGGAAGTTGTAGGGATTCTATGGCGTTGTGCGTAAGAGGCAGATTGGTGTTTAGCATTAAATGCAGATTCGCATAAGCACCCGTGTGCAACTCCACCATTTGCGCCCCCACCTCTTTAGAAGCACAAATTTGGTCAAGTTGCGCATCAATAAATAGCGAAACTTCCACGCCCTTTTGTTTAAAAGCTTGTGCAATTTCTGCGATTCTTTCACTATTGCCTATGACATCTAACCCGCCCTCTGTGGTTACTTCTGCGCGATTTTCTGGCACAAGAGTAATGCGGTGCGGTGCGACTTCTAGTAAAAAATCTATAATTTGCGGATTAATGGAGCATTCCACATTAAGAGGCAAAAAGGAGCTTTCGCGGACGCGTTTAATATCGGAATCGTGCATATGTCTGCGATCTTCACGCAAATGCAAAGTAATCTGGTCTGCCCCTGCCCTTTTGGCAATAAACACCGCCTCTAGCGGGTCGGGGTCGTTGATTTTTCGCGCCTCTCGCAATGTTGCGATATGGTCAATATTGACTCCAAGTAACATATCAGCCCTTTTTTAAAGAATCGTCAAATGAGATTCTAACAAAAATTACTTTAAAATATTGCGAAAATTCAAGGAGAGCTTATGGTAATGGTTTTTGATTGTGAGACGATTTTGGATACAACACTGCTAAAGCAGGGATTCAAGCAAAATTTCATCGCCTACAATGTGGAGAGTGAGGGTTTGAGTGATTTAGAGCTTAGCAAAAAGGCGATGGAGATTCATAAGGAGATGAGCGGAAGCGAGTTTCTGCCAATTTGTTATCATCAAGTCGTGAGCATTGCGGCGGTATTTTGCGATGAGTTTGGTCATTTTATCAAAGTGGGTAATTTTAAAGGCGTGGGGGATTCCAAAGAGATGCGTGAGAAATCCCTTATCCAAGCATTTTTGGACTATCTTAACAAACATCAACCCAAGCTTGTGAGCTTCAATGGGAGAGGATTTGATATACCAATGCTTCTTTTGCGCTCTATGAAATATCATTTAAGCGCAAACGCCTATTTTGAGGAAAACAATCCCCAATTCAATAAAAGCAAATGGGAGAATTATCGCCAGAGGTATAGTGAGCGATTCCACACGGATTTGCTAGAAAGCTTGGGAAATTTTGGCAGTGTGCGGAATCTCAAACTTGATGCGCTATCCAATCTCATAGGCTTTCCGGGCAAATACGATACAAGTGGCGACCAAGTGCTAGAGTTGTATTATCAAGGGGAGCAAGAAAAAATTGATACCTATTGTCAAAGCGATGTGTTAAATACCTATGGTTTATACCTAAATTACGAGCTTCTAAAGGGAAATTTAACGCAAGAGGATTATTGCGGAATCCTAATGGGCATTAAAGAAAAGTTGCCACAAGAGAGTGCATATTATAGTGTCTTTTGCGAGGCTGTGAATGGAATCTTGGAATCGCTTGGAGCTTAAGGCGTTGGGATTCAACCTTGATTGTGAAATGTTGGCGCACACTTGTAATGTTGCCTTTTCGTCGTTGCGAGATTCTATATAGAATCGTGGCAATCTATAATTTGGATTGCCTTTAAACTTCCCACTGCGTCATTGCGAGAGATTTGTTAAAATCTTGTGGCAATCTATAATCTCATCAACCCTTGATTCTGCAATGGAATCTCTCAAGGTAAATTTGCATTATGGATTGCTTCGGCTAACGCCTCGCAATGACGCGGTGAGGCGCAATATGGAATCTTTTAAATGTGCTTGATTATGGATTGCCACAGCCTCTTACGAGGCTTCGCAATGACGCGGTGGCAAACGCAACCCCCCTACATTTCCATTTCAAACTTGCTTCCTCTTAGCTTGTCTTTCTCCTCTAGTTCCGAGAATCTTATCATATTCTCCACATTTTGTATCTTATGCAGCGCATTTGCTACGAGTTCCTTGCCATCTCCTGTTGTTAGGATAAAGGCGGAGCGACCATTTTGGAAGCTTAATTTGCGGATAAATTCCACTCCAAGTTCCGCTAGAGAGGTAATAGAACCATTCATATTTATATCTGCGCCTATTTTGTTAAAGTCTAGCTTGTTTAAATCCTCTTCCTCAAAGCTCATAGCCTCGCTAAACGCACTTGCTCTCTCGCTTCTCTCTGTTAAGTCGTTAAATTCTCCATTGCTAGTATATAGTTCATCAAGGCTTAACCGCATCGTTCTGCCTGAATCAAACTTCAATGTCATCATTCCATTATCGTCTAACCTCATCGCCACAACAGAATCCACACTCTTAAGCGCACTTGCATATTTCATAGCAGTAGAGGAGCTATTTAACCCATTGTAAAACTCTCTAAAATTTGCCTCGCTAAATTTCAAACCTGTGATTGCCTGAAATTCTCTGCGGATTGCTAGTTTATTGGCTTTTTCATTATTGTAATAGTCGTTATACATTTTGTTAAAGCGATTCTGCAAACCTACTAAATAGCCCTCTTGGTTCCCATATTTCCAATCTTCTCTGCCGTCATATCCGCTAAATCTAAGTCGCTCTAGCTTCAGTCCGCCGTTTAAATCAGTCTTAGAATATGCAAAATCTAGGTTTTTTAAGAGTTTTTCAAAGGTTAGCCTCTCTAGGCGGTATTCGTCTTTATAGGTTTTTGTTAAATCTATCCAACCGCTTTCATCGGCATTTTCTGCAAACATTTTTCTAATTTGGTCTTTTTGCGTGTCATTTAGCTTTTTATAGCTTTCCTCTGGGCGAAAGAGACTTGTGCCACTTTCTAAATTTCCTTTATTGTAGCCATATTTCTTGATATTCTCCTCTACATCTCTTTGCGTATTGACAAACTTCGTTAAATCAAGAGAGTTATAAACATCGCTAAATTTTAAGATAACTTCCTCACCCTTAGAATTGTAGCCCTTTAGCTTTAGCTTACTAAAAAATTCATCGCTAGAATCCAAGAATCCATCTTGATTATCATCTAGGTTAATGAGCTGCCCCATATATTCTATGCTTCCAACTCCATATTGGTCATTATCATCATCTAAGTCTAAGAAAACCTGCATTTCTCCCACAGGCGTATTGAGGTATTGAGACTTTCCAGCAACATTAAGCATATCTCCGCCGCCATTTGCTTTTCCGTTCCAGCGGTAAGCATTGTCAAAAATAGTATTACCAAACTCATCATAAGAGATAGAGTGAGAGTAGAAGCTAGGCGTGAAGTAGTTTAGCTTGTCTCCATTTAAGCTTGAGTTTGAATCTCTAAGTCCAAAGGATTGAATGGAGTTTGAGCCTAAAACATTTAATACCCTAGCTCTAGTGCTTTCTCGTGCTTGTCTTATTCGCTCCTGTTCTTTTGCTATTCTTGCTTGTTCTGCTGCTATTTTTGCTTGTTCTTGGGATTCCTTGATTGTTTCCTCTGTTAGCTTGAAGTTGCCATTCGTCTCTATCGTGCCTAAATTATTTGAAACCAATTTGGTGTTAATATGTATTGGATTGTTGATATTCATTTTCCCGCTCCTTTTGCAAAAACATTTTCTATTATATCGGATTTTTTAAAGAAAAGTTAAGATAAATTTTACATTTTATTTTGCGATTCCATTGTAAAGGTTAATTTTTGCAGGATTATAGATTGCCACGAATCGCGTCGCGATTCTCGCAATGACGGAGTGGAATCTTTTAAGTGTGCTTGATTATGGACTGCTTCACTTCGTTCGCAATGACGCGGTGGGATTCTGTCATTGCGAGAGATTCGTTAGAATCTCGTGGCAATCTATAATAATGCGCTTCCTTAAAAAAATCCATTGCAAAGACTTCTTTATGCAAGATTATGGATTGCTTCGTCATTTCATTCCTCGCAATGACGGAGTGGGATTATAGATTGCTTCACCGCGCAATGACAGCATTCGTAAGGACGAAACATTCAACGCAATAGGAATCTGTTTATTAAAGGTTTATTTAGTTTTGCTACAATTACGCAAAATAAAATAAGGAATCCAAATGCTCTCTAAAGACATTACATATTTTAGTGAAATGCGCTATGAAATCCGCGCATACTTGTGTTTTTTAATGCAGCGCAATATCAAGAATCATTTGCCGCATATTGAACTGAACAAAATTGTAGATGGTATTCAAAAAATAGAAAAAGAGGTTGGAATCTTTGAATTAATTTATGTGTTGGATTCTAGCGGAACGATTGTGCTTGATGGGATCTCTAGGGATTCTAATGTAGAATGCAAAAAGGGAGAAAACCACAATGAACGCGCCTACTTTTACCGCGCTGTGCGTGAGAAAAAGTGCATTCTAACCGATCCTTATCCCTCTCTTGCAAGTGGGAATCTCGTCATCACGGTTGCCTATCCTCTTTATGATACCAATGGCAATCTTGCGTATGTTGTGTGTATGGATGTGCGCTTGGAAAAAAGCCTAGAGCTTGTGCGCACCACGCCTTTGTTTGGGTTATCCTTTGGAGTTGGAAAGGCGATTTACTTTATAATGGCTTTATCCTTGCTTCTTGTGTGTATGCTCCTACTTGTGAAAGGTAGCATTAGCTTGTGGGACGCAATGTTGCGCTTTGGTAGTGTGGAGATTTTAGACATTAAAAGCGTCTTTGAAGCCACGATTCTCATCACGCTTAGTTTAGCGATTTTTGATTTGGTGCGTGCAATCTTTGAAGAGGAAGTTTTAGGGCGTCAAAAATCGCAGGATTCCAAAGTAGTGCATCAAACAATGACGCGCTTCTTAGGTTCTATCGTCATCGCCCTAGCCATTGAATCCTTAATGCTCGTCTTTAAATTCGCAATCACTGCACCAGAGAAACTGCTTTATGCGGTGTATTTAATCGGCGCAGTTACTTGTTTGCTGATTGGTTTAGCCTTGTATGTGAAACTCACCACGCATTTAAAAAGAGGTTAATCGTGGTTGGGATTGTGAATTATGGAATCGGAAACCTTGCGAGCGTGCAAAATGCCTTTCAAAAGATTGGCGCAAAATCAGCTATCACGCAAGATGCAGAGAATCTTAAAGCCTATGACCGCTTAGTGTTGCCCGGAGTGGGTGCATTTGGCGATGCAATGAAGCATTTAAAACAAGGCGGAATGCAAGAAGCGGTGCTAGAGTTTGCAAAAAGCGGCAAACCTCTGCTTGGAATCTGTTTAGGAATGCAACTTTTGTTTCAAAAAAGCTATGAATTTGGGGAGCATTTGGGGCTTGGATTGCTAAAAGGAGAGATTGTGCAGTTTCAAAAGGAGGCTTTAGAACCTAACCAAAAGATTCCACAAATGGGTTGGAATTGTGTAGAAATAAGGCAAAAATCTCCACTTTTAGAGGGTTTGGAATCGCCTTTTTATTTGTATTTTGTGCATAGCTACTATGCGAAAAATTTAGAAAATGCGGTGGGAGTGAGCCAATATGGAGTGGAATTTGCTTCTATTGTACAAAAGGATAATGTTTTTGGAATCCAACCTCACCCTGAAAAATCCCATAATGCAGGGCTTAGGATTCTGCAAAACTTTATAAATTTATAGGGGGATTTATGCAAATTATTCCAGCGATTGATTTAAAAGAGGGTTGTGCGGTGCGCTTAAAACAAGGTTTAATGGAAAGTGCGAAAATCTATGCAGAAAATCCCGTAGAGCTTGCAAAACATTTTGAAAATGTGGGCGCGGAATACCTACATATTGTGGATTTAGACGGCGCATTTGCAGGAAAACCTAAAAACCATTCCGTGATTGAACAAATCTGTAAGGAATCTAAGCTGAAAATAGAAGTAGGTGGTGGAATCCGCGAGGAAGCCACGATTCAATCCTACTTGGATTTGGGCGTTTCACGCGTGATTTTGGGTTCTATTGCGCTGAAAAATCCAAATTTTGCCTTAGAAATGGCGGAAAAATATGCAGTTGTCATCGGCATTGACGCAAAAGATGGCAGAGTTGCCACAGAGGGTTGGGCGGAGAGCGGAAATACTTTAGCTTGGGATTTTGCCGCACAATTTAAGGGAAGTAAGGTTGCAGCAATCATTTGCACAGACATTGCGCGTGATGGTATGCTAAGTGGAATGAATATTGCATTTACAAAAAAGATTCAACAAAGCAGTGGAATCTTTACTATTGCAAGTGGCGGATTATCCTGTATGGAGGATTTTTTGGAATTACAAAAGGCTAACATTGATGGGGTGATTGTGGGCAAGGCGTTTTATGAGGGCAAAATAGACATAAAAAAAGCTTTTGAATCCTTTAAATAAAGGAAGTTGCTTGAATTTTTATATTTCTTTAAAATTTTTATGTCTGTTTTATGCAAGATTATGTTAGAATAATAAGTTATTATCACTTTTTGATTTTTAAGAGAAAGTTTTTATTTTAAGGAGTTGGCTTTGAAAATGGTCGTTGTAGATGATAGTTCAACTATGCGTAGGATTATTAAGAATACTCTGGCAAGACTTGGTTATGAGGATATTTTAGAGGGCGAAAATGGTGTTGAGGGCTGGGATAAAATGAATGCAAATCCCGATGTTAAAGTTCTCATCACGGATTGGAATATGCCCGAAATGAATGGATTGGATTTGGTGAAAAAAGTGCGTGCAGATGAACGTTTTAAAGATATTCCAATTATTATGGTTACCACAGAGGGTGGTAAAGCAGAGGTTATTACCGCATTAAAAGCGGGAGTGAATAACTATATCGTCAAGCCTTTTACACCACAAGTTTTAAAAGAAAAATTAGAAGTTGTTTTAGGCGTAAATGATTAATTATGGAATCCTATTACAATTGCCTAAGCGTTAAAGCAGATAATTTTCTATGGCTTTTGCAAGACAAGGCTTTGGAGATTACAGGCGAGGCGATTGAGGAAGTAAAAGACGGATTTATAATCCGCACAGAAAAAGACATAGAGCCGATTAAATCTCAATTAATTGCATACGCGCAAGAATTAGAAACCATAATGTCAGAATCCATCAATATGGAATTTTCGGAACAAACTCTTAAAAATCAAGATTGGATTGCTAATTATCGCGATTCTATCACGCCGATAGTTTGCGGTAAATATTATATCCACCCCTCGTGGTTTGAGGATAAAAACCATAAAATAAATGTCATCATTGACCCTGCACTTGCGTTTGGAAGCGGACATCACGCAAGCACTTTTGGTTGCTTAAAGGCACTTGGAATCGTGGAGGCAGAGCTTCAAAGCCTCAATGGCAAGAAAGTTTTAGATGTGGGTTGCGGAAGTGGAATCCTAAGCATTTGCGCTAAAAAAAGCGGTGCGTGTGTATGGGCTTGTGATACCGATGAAGTTGCGGTGGATTCTACAAAAGAGAACGCACAGAAAAACTCTGTGGCATTGGAGAATATCTTTTTGGGTTCTTTAAATGCGATTCCAGAGGCAAAAGAAACATTTGATATTGTAATGGCAAATATTTTAGCCGATATTATTGTTGCGTTGCCTTTACAAAGTTTTGTAAAAAAGGGCGGATATTTGATTTTATCAGGAATTTTAGACAAATATATTCCAAAAGTTCTTGATAAATTCAAAAATTTTAAAATCGTCTCACAAGAAATTAAGCAAGAGTGGGCGACTTTAGTTTTACAAAAATAAAGGATATTAATGCAAAACCAAAATAATAACCCCAATCCACAGGATAAAAAACCCAATAACTTTTTCAATCAGAATCCTCTTTTAATGTTTGTTATTTTTGCAATCATTGCCATTGTTGCTTTTCGTATGCTCTCCCCAAGTGGCGAGGTTGGCAAACTAAGCGGAGCAACAACAACCAAAACAATCAACTACTACGAGCTTAAAAAACTGATTGAAAACAAAGAGGTAGATTTTGTCGCGATTGGACAAACCAATATTAAAGCGACTGCGCAAAATGGTGGCAATAAAATCGCCTACAACGCCCAAAGGGTGAATCCGGATAACACCTTAATCCCTTTGCTAGATGAAAAAGGCGTGGAATATACAGGATATAGTGAAAATAATTGGCTAAGTGATATGCTCTTTGGCTGGGTGTTGCCTGTCTTTATTTTCTTTGCGATTTGGATGTTTTTAGCAAGTAGAATGCAGAAAAATATGGGGAGCGGAATCCTAGGAATCGGAAGCTCTAAAAAACTTGTCAATGCGGAAAAACCCAATGTGAAGTTTGAGGATATGGCAGGAAATGCAGAGGCAAAAGATGAAGTGGTGGAGGTTGTGGATTTCTTAAAGAATCCCGAACGCTACGCAGCTTTAGGGGCTAAGATTCCAAAAGGCGTGTTGCTTGTAGGACCTCCCGGAACAGGTAAAACTCTCCTTGCGAAGGCGGTTGCAGGGGAAGCAAATGTGCCATTTTTCTCTGTAAGCGGAAGTAGCTTCATTGAAATGTTTGTCGGTGTGGGCGCAAGTCGTGTGCGGGATTTGTTTGAAAACGCTAAAAAAGAAGCTCCAAGCATTATCTTTATTGACGAGATTGATGCGATAGGAAAAAGCCGTGCGGCAGGGGGAATGATTAGCGGAAACGATGAGAGGGAGCAGACATTAAACCAACTTCTAGCCGAAATGGACGGGTTTAATTCCGATTCCTCCCCTGTTATCGTCCTAGCAGCCACAAACCGCCCCGAAGTGCTAGACCCTGCGCTTTTGCGTCCGGGCAGATTTGATAGGCAAGTTTTGGTGGATAAGCCAGACTTTGAAGGGCGCGTGGAAATTTTAAAGGTGCATATTAAAAATATCAAATTAGCGCGCAATGTGGATTTGTTTGAAGTGGCAAAACTCACCGCAGGACTTGCCGGAGCAGATTTAGCAAATATCGTCAATGAAGCGGCACTCCTTGCAGGGAGAGGCAACAAAAAAGAAGTGGAACAAAGCGACTTTTTAGAGGCGGTAGAAAGAGGCATTGCGGGACTAGAGAAAAAGTCGCGCAGAATCTCACCCAAAGAAAAGAAAATTGTCGCTTACCACGAAAGCGGACACGCACTCATTGCCGAGATTACAAAAGGCGCAAAAAAGGTAACAAAAGTCTCCATTATCCCGCGCGGACTTGCAGCACTTGGCTATACGCTTAATACGCCAGAAGAGAACAAATATCTTATGCAAAAACACGAATTATTGGCAGAAGTAGATGTGCTTTTAGGCGGTAGAGCAGCAGAAGCCGTGTTTTTAGGAGAAATCTCAACAGGCGCGAGCAATGACTTAGAGCGCGCCACAGACATTATCAAGGCAATGGTAAGCTACTATGGAATGACTGATGTAGCGGGACTTATGGTGCTTGAAAAGCAACGCAATGTCTTTTTAAATGGTGGCTTGGGAAGTAGCAGGGAATATAGCGAGGAAATGGCACAGAAAATGGACTTGCATATTAAAGCGGCATTGAATGAACGTTTTGAAGCTGTTAAAAACGCGCTAGAAACCTACAGAGAAGCCATTGAAAGTATGGTTAAGGAATTGTTTGAAAAGGAAACAATTGATGGACAAAAGGTGCGTGAAATTATCAGCGAATACGAAAAGGCAAACCATCTAACAAGCAGACTTGTTGCAGAAGAAACAAAAGAAGAAGCTTAAGAATCTAGGAGAATCTATGAAAACAACCACAGAAATCATTGCCAAAGAGGGTTGGAAGCCGATTATTATTGCATTGCTTGGACTTTTGATTGTGTGGTTATTGGGTTGGAAAATCCTAAGCGTATTGTTTTTGATTCTCGTTGTTTGCTTGGCATATTTTTATAGAAATGCAGAGCGCATTCCAGAGGATATAGCCGATGATTGCATACTAGCCCCACTTGATGGCGTGATTAAAAACATAGAAAACAAAAAAGACGGAATCTATCTCTCTATTAAAAAGCCTATTTGCTTCTGTGGGTTGCTTAGAATGCCTCTAGCAAAGCTTGGAAAAGCAGGAGAGGTTTTAAAGATTGAGCATATCAAGGGATTAAAAAATAGCGATACAATCACGGGGGAGAGAGTAAAAATCGCCTTTAATTCCACAATTTTTTCTAGTGAATCAGAAGTTTTGGAATCCAATACCACCCTTTTTTTAACGCTTTATCCTAAATATTTTTCGCAAATCTCCTTGTATCTTTGGGATTCTCATTTTAAGCTAGGCGAACGCATTGGATTTTTTTTGAATGGGAATGCGATTCTAAAAATCCCATTAGATTCCGAACTTAGAGTTAATATTGATGACAAAATCTCTGGTGGTAAAACATTGCTTGGAAAATTCAAATCTGCATACAATGCGGATATAAAGAAAACAACCCCAAACGCCCACCCCAATGAAAAACAAGAAAGCTAGGAATACAAAAAATGAGAATTGACCCGCTCTATATTCTACCCAACCTCTTCACGGGTGCGAGTATTTATATTGGAATCCTTGCCGTATCCTATGCTTTTGTGGGACGCTTTGAGTTGGCGTGTTGGCTTGTATTGCTGTGTTTAATCTTTGATGGATTGGACGGACGCGTGGCAAGGCTAACTGGCACAACAAGCAAATTTGGCGTGGAGTTTGATTCCTTAGCCGATGTGGTTGCCTTTGGTGTAGCCCCTGCGATGATTTTATTCTTTTATGTCGGATTCCATTATGGCAAGTTTGGTATCGTAGTAGCGGGACTTTATGTCGTATTTGGCGCAATTCGTTTAGCGCGGTTTAATGTTACAACAAGCAGCAATGAACCCAATGTTTTTATCGGGCTTCCGATTCCCTCCGCTGCGGTTTTTGTTGTGAGTTGGTTGCTTTTTGAGATGAAATTTGGCAAACAATATCCGCAATACTCGGAGGAAATTTTGCTTGCTTTGATTGTCGCAAGTTTGCTTGTGGCGTTTTTAATGGTTAGCAATATCCGTTACCCTAGCTTTAAAAAGATGAATTTAGAGAAATTTAGCTTTGGTAAAATCATTGTGCTTTTGATGTTAATTTTAGCTATTTTGTTTATTTATCCCGTTTTTACCATTGTAACGCTTATCACATTTTATGTATGCTTTGGTCTCTTGCGCGCAATTTATTATTTGTTTGCTAAACGCGCACGGGATTAGGAGAGTAGAATGCGTATGCGCTTTAACTTTCATTTTAGCCTTAGTTTCAAGAATCTTTTAACGCTTTCTATGCTTTTGCCACTGGGCTTTTGCTAGGAATTTACAAACAAAAAATACAAATAAGGATTCAACAATGGAAATGATTAAAATTTTTGATACAACTTTAAGAGACGGGGAGCAAAGCCCCGGTGCATCTATGAACATAGAGGAAAAAATCAAACTTGCTTTGCAATTAGAATGTTTGGGAGTGGATATTATTGAGGCAGGTTTTGCAGCAGCAAGCCCGGGAGATTTTGAAGCAATTAGCAGAATTGCGGAAGTCGTTACCCAAAGCACGATTTGCTCTCTTGCAAGGGCTTTGCCAAAAGATATTGAAAGTGCGGCAAAAGCATTGGGGAAGGCAAAACAAAAGCGAATCCACACCTTTATTGCTACAAGCCCAATCCATATGGAATATAAGCTAAAAATGCAACCTAGCGAAGTAGTAAAACGCGCGGTTGAGGCGGTGCAACTTGCTAAAAGTTTATGCGAAGATGTGGAATTTAGCTGCGAAGATGCGTGTAGAAGTGATATAGGATTCTTAAAAGAAGTCGCATTAGCCGTAATGGAAGCAGGAGCAAAAACCTTGAATCTCCCGGACACCGTTGGGTATCGTTTGCCTCACGAGGTAGGGCATATTATCAAAGAAGTGAAAGATTGTGTGGGCGATAAAATGGTATTGTCTGTGCATTGCCATAATGACTTAGGACTTGCGGTGGCAAACTCTCTTGCAGGAATCCAAAATGGCGCAAGGCAACTTGAATGCACAATTAATGGCTTAGGGGAACGCGCTGGAAACACGGCTTTAGAGGAAGTAGTGATGATTTTAAAAACGCGGAAAGATGTCTTTGGAGATTTGGATACGCGCATTAACACAAAGGAAATTTATGCGGCAAGTAAATTGGTAGCAGATATTACCGGAATCCGCCCACAGCCTAATAAAGCCATTGTGGGCAAAAATGCCTTTGCACACGAGAGTGGAATCCATCAAGATGGTATGTTAAAACACCGCGAAACTTACGAGATTATGTCTGCAAGTGATATTGGGATTCCACAGGATAATGGCTTGGTGCTTGGCAAACATAGCGGTAGAGCAGCGTTTAAGGATAAGCTGACAAGTCTTGGCTTTAGTAACATTTCTCAAGAATCCCTTGATAGGGCGTTTGAGAGATTTAAAATTTTGTGCGATAAGAAAAAAGAAGTTTATGATGAGGACATTCGCTCCATTTTAACAGAGGAATCCACAAAGATTCCACAAATTTTTGAGCTTGTATCCTTACAGATTAGCAGTGATTCTTGCGGTGTGCCTTATGCGGCAATCTCTATTAGGCGCAATGAGGAGGATAAAATAGACGCGGCGATTGGAAATGGAAGTGTTGATGCGATTCTAAAAACCATTGATAGAGTGAGTGGATACAATGGAATCTTAAAGGATTACAAAGTAGAAGCCGTGAGTGAGGGCAAAGACGCACTTGCTAAAGTTGTCGTGAAAGTAGAGTTTGAGCCTAACAGACCGGCATTTATTGGACACGGATTGCACATTGACACAATGCAAGCAACCGCTAAAGCCTATATTGGCGCACTCAATAGCTATTTGTCTATGCGTGAGTTGATTGCAAATAAAACAATTTGCTAGAATCTTTAAGATAATTTGCGTTAAAATGCGCGGAATTTTTTAAATCAGAGGGTAAAGTATGAGTGGAATTTTATTGATTTTGCAGTTTGTGTTCGCGATTTTAATCACTATCATCGTTTTATTGCAAAAAAGTTCAAGTATTGGGCTTGGCGCATATAGCGGGAGCAATGAAAGTTTATTTGGCGCAAAAGGTCCTGCGGGATTCTTAGCAAAACTCACTTTTGGGTTAGGATTGCTATTTGTCATCAATACGATTGCATTAAGCTATCTTTATGTTCAGGATTCTAAAAAGTCCATTATTGATGAAGTAAATATCCAAACACCCATTACGCCTTCCTTGCCTTCTAGTGAGCCTCTTGCTCCTCAAGCACCCGCTGCACCAACAAATACAGAATCCAAATAAAGGAATCCTATGAATTTACAAGAAATCTATGCACACACAAAAGAAACGATGAATAAAAGCATTGAAGCGATGAAAAAGGAATTTGGCACTTTGCGTAGTGGCAAAGTTTCTATTGCCATTTTAGACCATATCCACATCAATTATTATGATACACCCACCCCGCTCAATCAAGTCGGTTCTGTTATTGCTCAAGACGCAAGCACGATTGTCATCACTCCTTGGGAAAAAACCTTGCTAAAGGACATTGAACGCGCGATTCAAGAAGCGAATATCGGTGTCAATCCCAATAATGACGGCGAAACAATCAAGCTCTTTTTCCCTCCAATGACAAGTGAGCAACGCAAAGAAATTGCTAAAGAGGCTAAAAATATCGGCGAGAAAGCAAAGGTAGCGATTCGTAATATCCGCAAAGATTCTAATGACAAAGTCAAGAAATTAGAAAAAGACAAGGCAATCAGCGAAGATGAATCCAAAAAAGGACACGATGAGATTCAAAAATTTACTGATGACGCAACCAAAAAGATTGATGAGCTTGTGAAGCACAAAGAGGAAGAATTGCTGAAAATTTAAGGATTTCTATGGATATTGCAAAAATTTATAAAGACGCGAACGCATTGCTAGAGGGGCATTTTTTACTAAGCAGTGGGCGACATTCACCCTTTTATTTGCAATCTGCTAAAGTTTTGGAAAATCCAAAGGTTGCAGAATCCTTAGCAAAAGCTCTTGCAGAGATAATCAAGAACGCAAAAGTAGAAGTGGATTGTATTTGCTCCCCCGCTCTTGGTGGAATCCTAGCGGGATATGAATTAGCCCGCTCACTTGGAGTGCGCTTTATCTTTACGGAGCGCGTGAATGGCGCAATGACTTTAAGACGCGGATTTGAAGTGGCTCAAGGCGAGAAAATTATCGTTTGTGAGGACATTATTACCACAGGCGGTTCAGCAATGGAATCCGCACAAGTGGTAGAAAAACTTGGTGCAAAGGTTGTAGGATATGCGGCATTAGCGAATCGTGGAATCTGTAACCGCTTTGGTGGCATACAAAATGCAGAGACCAAAGAATGTAAGTTAGCTGCGCACCTACCGCTTTTTGCATTAGAGGATTTTGTATTTGAAACCTTTGAAGCACAAGATTGCCCCCTATGCAAACAAGGAAGCACAGCAATCAAGCCCGGAAGTCGCGGAAACTAAAGCTTTTTTGGAATCTTTATGCGTTGGAGAAAAGTTAAACAAAACCCGAAAACTCCACAAAAAAAACATATAGATTCCATTCAAATCCCCAAAACACTACCCCACCAACTTGAAAAAGAATTAGCGCAAAACCCAACTTCTCTACAACTTGCTCATTTTTTAGATAGGGGCAAGGCGCACATCATTGACACCTTTATGATTTACTTGCCTCTTTTGTATTTTTTAACCTATGTTGTTGTGGGTAGCGCACAAGGATTCCGTGATTCCGCTTGGGCGCAGTTTGTGGCGGTATTTATCTATGGTAGCATCGCAGCAGTGCTTTTAGCATTCAAAGGACAAACTCCGGGTAAAAAAGCCTATAATCTCTGGGTTGTGCGAGAAAGTGGCAAAAATGTAACATTTTTGTTTGCTTGTGTGCGATTCTTTGCCTTTCTGCTCTCTGGTGCTAGTGTCGTGGGAATCCTTATGCCTCTATGGCGCAAAGACAAAAAAACATTACACGATATTTTATGCAAAACGATTGTTTTGAAAAAAGGTTAATTTTCTATTAAATTTATTTTTGGCATAATTATTCACTTTACAAAGGAGTTTTAAATGGACGGACGATTATTTACCTTTTTTGGGCTTATTAGCCACGACCACGATTTTATTATTGCAATCCATACAATTTTAGTTGCAATCATCGCAGTGATTCTAGCAAAAATAGCAACTTCAAAAATGCAAGTTGTGCCGGGTACAATGCAAAATATTTTTGAAGCGTTTTTAGGGGGCGTTATCTTTATGGCAAAAGATGTGATTGGCGAGGAGAAAGCGCGTAAATATTTGCCTCTCACTGCAACAATCGCACTTTTTGTATGTTTGGCAAACCTCATCGGAATCATTCCGGGATTTGAAGCACCTTCCTCTAGCCTTAGCTTTACACTCACACTTGCTCTTGTTGTGTTTGTGTTTTATAACTTTGAGGGGATTCGCACCTTTGGTTTTGTAAAGTATTTTGCGCATTTCGCAGGTCCTATTAAGCCTCTAGCACCGCTAATGTTCCCCATTGAGATTATCTCACATTGTTCAAGATTAGTCTCTCTTTCTTTCCGTCTCTTTGGAAACATTAAGGGAGACGATATGTTCTTGCTTGTAATGCTAATGCTTGCCCCTTGGGTTGCGCCACTTCCAGCATTCTTATTGCTAACCTTTATGGCATTCCTACAAGCCTTTATTTTTATGATTCTAACCTATGTATTCCTAGCAGGAGCAGTTTTGGAAAGTGAGGAAGCCCATTAAGGCTTACCTCATCACAGACCCTACACTTTATCCAAAAACTCCTTTAGAATTTCGCGATTTCTATACTAGAATCGTGGAACAATACAAACCGCATTTTGCGACTTACCGCGATAAAGATTCCAACTTCAACCCTGCGCTTATGGAGATTTTTCTAAATATTAATCAAAAATACAGAATCCCTAGTTTGCTTAACTCCAACCTAGAATTAGCCCTGAAATTTGGCTTTGATGGAGTGCATTGCAATGGCGCACAAATGCAGGAAATTAAAAATTGCAAACAAAAGTTTCAATATGTGTTTTTTAGCGCACATTCACTACAAGAAATCCAAGAAGCCGATAAACAAGGCGCAAACGGAATCACAATCAGCCCAATTTATCAAACCCCAAGCAAAGGCACTCCACTAGGAATTGAATTTTTAAATAGCCTTGAACCTGCAAATTTCAAAGCAGAACTTTTTGCGCTTGGCGGAATCATTAGCAAACAGCAAGTGCAAGAAATTTCTAAAACAAAAATCCAAAATTTCGCTTCTATTCGCTATTTTTTAGGGTAAATCCGAACTTTTATATTGAGCGTAAATTATAATGTTGCAAATTTGTGTCCTGCCACCGCGTTCTTGTGAAGCCTTGATAAAAAGGTTGGAGCGCATATTCTGCCATTGCGAGAAGTTGGCACACAACTTCGTGGTGTGTATTTGCAAATACCAAATTCACTTGCTTTAGCACAAAACTATAAGCTTTGGATTGCTTATAGTTTTACCATTTGCGTTCTTGTGAAGCCTCACAAGATGCTGTGGCAATCTATAATCAAGCAAAGAGTAAAATATGCAATAGAATTTCTAAGGCGAGATTACAAATTATGAATTGCTTCATTCGTTTCACTCTCTTGCGATGCTGCAGAATCTTTTAAGTATATTAATGTAGATTGCTTTGTATTGCATTCCTTGCGATGACGAATCCTCCACCTTGTCATTGCGAGAGGCATAGCCTCGTGGCAATCCATAATAAAACTTTACAATGGAATCGCCAACTTAAAGGTGAGTTTAGCTTACGCGTTGCTTCAACCTATAAGGCTTCGCAAAGACGAATAACCAAATTAAGCTAATTGCCAATCTAGCAAATTAGATTCATTAGCTCTCAAGCGTGATTCCACATTTCTTTTAAATTCTTGCGCTAGTTTTGGGTTATTCATCAGAGCCTTAAAGGATTCCTTAGCAAGACTTGGATTTTTATAGATTTGATGCGCACATTGCAGAGTTATGGAATCTTGCGCATTTTCTAAGCAAATAGCGGAATCCTTTTGAATCCTGCCACCTTGTATGACGCGCAAATAAAATCCTACACAACCTGTTTCAAAGAGAAATTTTGCCAACGCATTTTTATCCTGTGCGCTTGGATACAAACTCGGAATCTTAAAGCACTGCACACGCGGCATAGAAATTTCTAGCACCACTCCATTTTCAAAACAAAGCCTATCTCCCACACATAAATCTCCCGCCTTTACCTCCTCTAGCAAAAGATTCTCGCCCATTCCTCCATAAGGAATCTCCAAACCTAAACACTTGCGCCACTGCGCATACGATTCCACATCGTAGGCAAAAACCGCCTTGTTTGCTCCTCCGTGATGGATTGTATCGGCGATTTCATTTCCCACAATTCCTTGATTGGTAATTTCTAGCGATTCCACTTCACGCCCTTTCATCGCACTCAAAAAAGAAGTTTCACCGCAAGAATATCTTACAATTTTCCCCACAAAAAGCCCACTTAAACGCACATTTCACCTCGCTTTTTTAGAATTGCAAAGAGTTTTTGCAATTTCACAGAATCCTTTTTACCTGCTTTGGATTCTATGCTAGAGTTAATATCTAGCATTTTTGCTCCTAGCTTCATCAAGGATTCCACATTCTCTATACCCACGCCACCAGCTACACATAGGGTTTGCACCCTCGCCTTTAAAGATTCCAAAACCTCTCCATCAATCCTTTGCCCACTGCCCCCGCCCAACGCACTTTTAAAAAAGAAAACCTCCCCTCATCTCTATCGTTTAAGTCATTAAAACTCGCTCCATAGAGCCGACAATTCTTTAAAATATCCAAAAATCTGGAATTTAGCTTATAGGACACACATTTCTTTAGGAAGTGGATTAAGTCGCTATCATAGTCTAGTCCTCTAAACTTGCAAAAAAATTCTTGATTATATTCTGAATTTGGCATTGCAATTCGCTCCTTTCTTAAAAACAAAAGAATATCCCCCCTTTTTTTATGATTTGCTTAAACAAAGTTGAAGTAAGGGAAAAATTGGAATCCTTAAGGCATACGTGATTATGGATTACTTCAGGCTTTGTCCTCACAATGACAGCACGGGAGTTCGTCATTGCAAAGCCTTGTTAGATGCTGTGGCAATCCATAATCTTATAGAGAAAAAACAATGGAATCTTAACCCTTGATTCCTTGTAGAATCTCACTTAAATGTCAATGGCTTGACTTTTCTCCACTTCAAAAATGTGTTGTGCAATGGGCTTAGATTCCAAAATTCATCTAATCTTGCCCCATTGCATAAAATCTCCCTTTAAATTCAGTCTGTAAGATTCTCAAGCAAAAAGTATGCCATTGTATCATTGCAAGAAATGGAATGGCAAAGCAATCCACAATGTTGCACCTCTTTAAGGGTTCCATTGCAAAGATTACTTTATGCAAGATTATGGATTTGCAAGTGTTGGCAAATTGCTACACAATGTGCGCTTCGGCGAACGCCTCGCAATGGCAGACAAATAAGACGCAATGACGCGGTGGGATTCGTCCTTGTAAGAATGCGTAGTGCTTTAAGGAAAACATTACTTGCTTTTAAGTAAAATTCCACCTTTATACAGATTTATCTGTAATTTTAAAGATTTATTTTTTTAAGGAGCATATTTTGGCAACCGTTATCCGCTTAACAAAAATGGGACGCAAGAAAAAGCCATTTTATAGAATCGTTGTAACTGATAGCAGAAAAAGACGCGATGGAGGCTGGATTGAATCCATTGGTTATTATAATCCTCTCACAGAGCCTTCCGTTGTAAAATACGATGCAGAGAGATTAAAGTATTGGGTTGGCGTAGGCGCAAAAATGAGTGAGCGCGTTCAAGCAATCACAAAATAAACGGCTATGGTAGAGAATTTTATAGAAGCTTATGTAAAAAAAATCGTTGCCGAGCCGGATAAAATCCGCGTGATTAAAACAAAGGTTGATACAAATTTTTATGAAATTGAGATTCTATCCTCTTTGCAAGATGCGGGACGCTTGATTGGCAAAGACGGAAAAATGATTGGCGCAATTAAAACCTTTGTTTCAGGCATTAAGGCAAAAGACGGCAATTCCTATCGTATCATTGTAAAACCGCAATAATGCTACACAAATCAACACCAAAAGATTGGGTAAGTGTCGCAAAAATCGGACGTTCGCTTGGCTTCAAAGGAGATGTGATTTTGCATCTTTTAAGCGACTTTCCAGAATCTCTAAAATGCGGAAACACTTATCATTCACATTTTGGGGATTTGACTCTAGAGAGCTACTCCCCGCAAAAATCCACTGCAAAGTTTAAAGAAATTAACTCCAAAGAAGAAGCAAAAGCCATTACAAATCTCATTCTCTACACCACGCAAGAGCAAAGCAAAGAGCAGTGTAAGCTAGGTAAAGATGAGTTTTTTTGGTTTGAGATTGTGGGGAGTGAAATTGTAGAAAATGGCGAGTTGTTAGGTATTGTAAGTGAGATTGAACGCTTTTGTGGGCAGGATTATTTGTTTGTCAAAACTGCTTCCACGCTCGTGGCGCAGAATCTTCCTAAAAGCTTTTTGATTCCCTACACAGCGCGTTATATTGTGGAAGTGGAATCCAAAACAGATTCTAAAATCCATCCCCAAGCAGAATCCAAAGAAAGCAGTTGCGAGGAGCTAAAAATAATTCACACGCAATTTTGCAAAGAAATTTTAGAAAATAGCTAATGCACTTCTCTTTTGTTACCTTATTTCCCCATTTGATAGAGCCTTACTTTAGCGATTCCATCTTGCAACGCGCGATAAAGTCGGATTTGCTTAGCTTTGATTGCGTCAATCCACGCGCGTTTAGCGCAAATAGATTCCAAAAGGTTGATGATTACCAAGTGGGCGGCGGTGCGGGGCTTGTGCTAGAGCCTCTTGCCTTAAGTAGTGCGCTAGATTCCATTCGCGCACAGAATCCTAAAACACATATTATTTTTGTAACACCTTGTGCGAAACTTTTTACCCAAAATGATGCGAGGAGACTAAGCAAAAAATCATACATTACCCTTGTTTGTGGGCGATATGAGGGCTTTGATGAACGTTTGATTGAATTGTATGCGGACGAGGTTTTTAGCATTGGGGATTTTATTCTAACCGGTGGAGAATTAGCGGCACTTTGCTTGTGTGATAGCATTTCAAGGCAAGTGGAGGGAGTGCTTGGAAATGCGGAATCCCTTAAGGGAGAGAGTTATGAAAATGCACTTTTGGAAGCACCAAATTTTGTAAAACCGCATATTTTTAAAAATTTAGCAATCCCTTCAGAGTATTCAAAGGGAAATCACGCTAAAATCTGCGACTTAAAACTAAAAGCAGCAGAGGCAAAGACTAGATTCCATAGATTAGACCTCTATGTGCGCTACAAACAAGGGTTTAAAAATGAGAAATAAATACATTCAGCATTTTGAAGATGCGCAGATTGCAGGAAAAGAGATTCCACAATTTAAAGCAGGAGATACGCTAAGAGTCGGGATTAAAATCTCTGAAGGTGATAAAACGAGAATCCAAAATTTTGAAGGCGTTTGTATTTCGTTGCGTGGCACAGGCACAGGCAAGACTTTCACGATTAGAAAAATCGGTGCAAATGGCGTTGGGGTTGAAAGAATCTTCCCTATTTATTCTGTGAGCATTGATAGTATTAAGGTGCTTAAAATCGGTCGTGTTAGACGCGCGAAACTCTACTACTTACGCACAAGAAGCGGAAAATCTGCAAGAATTAAAGAGATTAGAAAGTAATCCTACTTTCTATCCCCCCTCCTTTCTTATGGTTTAGTTATGTGGAATATCTGAATCGTTTTTACTTGATTATATAAATTTTCATATCACATTAAATTATTTTTTGTCTTAACATTTTCTTAACATTTTGTTTATCGTTCGTTTACAATGTTTGTAATAAAATGATTCTATTCATTACAATTTTAAATGAGAATCATTTTGTTTGCAGTTCTTAAAATATTAAGGGTGGTTTTCATTTGTAAAATTGGAATGTTTCAAGGATAAAAGATGAAATCAAAACCCAATTTACAAGAGAAACAATTTCCAGAAAATGAGATTATTGTTTCCAAGACAGATTTAAAAGGAAAGATTCTTTATGGCAATAGAATCTTTATAGAGTTGTCAGGCTATACAGAAAAAGAGCTTTTGGGTAAGCCCCACAATATTGTTCGACACCCCGATATGCCTAAGGTGATTTTTAAATTTTTATGGGATTCTGTCAAAAATGGTAAAGAAATCATAGCCTATGTTAAGAATCTCTCCAAAGATGGCTCATTTTATTGGGTTAAGGCTTTTGTAACCCCGTCTTTTAATGGTAAAGGAGAGATTGTGGGCTATCATTCTATTCGCTTAAAGCCGACAGAGACAGCAAAAGAAAGCATTTCGGCACTTTATAAGGAATTATTAGAAGTGGAGCAAAGAGAAGGAGTTGAAAAAAGCCAAGAAAGATTGGAACAAGTTTTAGCGCAAAAAGGAGCGAGTTATGAAGAATTCATATCGTCTTTATAGATATTCTAGGGTATTTAATTATTGTTTTATTGCCATTTTTGTTTTGCTTTTTGTCATAGAACTTTTGGATATTCATATCCTCTTGGAGTTTTTTATTTTTTCTTTGGGGCTTATTGCTTGTGTCTTGACGCTTATTGCAGGAAGAAGGCGAGATGTATATATCAAAGAGATTACCCAATGTGTTTCACAGCTCTCTAAGGGAAACTTGGAGGCAAGATTAACCAATATTCAGGATAATGGACCTTTGGGAAATTTATCTTGGACAATCAATGATTTAGCCGACCAAGTGGAAGTTTTTGTTAGGGGAGGAAGTTCTGTTATTACCGCAGCGGGCGAGAAACGTTATACAAGAAAGTTGAATGCGCAAAGCTTGAAAGGGACTTTTTCTTATGTAGGGCAATTAATCAATAAAGCTTCTAGCGCGATTGAGGAAGCGGATAAATTAGGAGCAAAGGGCTTGATTGTGAATAAAGTTTCTAAAAAAAGTGCGCTAAGCCTCAAACAAGATTTAAATTCCATTTCAACTAACCTTAACAATGTTATTAAGGTAATGAATGAAACCTCCCAAGAAACCAAAGGCATTTCTCAATCCTCTCACGACGGAATGCAGAGTGTGCATAGGATTATGGACAATCTTGCACATCTCTCCTCTATGATGACACAAACTGCACAATCGTTTGAAATTTTTACTAATCGCATTAAGGAAATTGATGCGTTTGTTTTGCATATCAAAGAAATTACAGACCAAACAAATCTCCTAGCTCTGAATGCGGCTATTGAAGCGGCGCGTGCGGGAGAACACGGGAGGGGATTTGCAGTTGTTGCTGATGAAGTGAGAAAATTAGCCGAACGCGCAACAAAAACTGCAACAGAAATTTCCTCCACAACACAGATAATCAACCAAGAGATGAATGAGATTTCAGACTATGTTAAAGAAGTTGATACAATTACCAACAACTCTAATGATTTAATGGTTTCTTTTAATGAAACTTTTAGCGCAATGGATAAACAAGCTGCTTTCTTGGCGGAATCTATTTTGCATACCAACAAAACTTCGCACATTGCATTGCTTGAGTTGGATTGTATTTTGAAAAAATTTGCTTCTTATTCTGCAGTCATTACCAATGAGATTCCACAGATTATTTCGCAATGCGAAATACACGAAGATTCCTCAATAGATAAAAACACTTGTCAAAAAATCTTTGAATTTGATGAGAGTATCCGCGAATTCTTGGAGTTTATCAAGCTTGGAAACTTCACCGAGAATCAAGAGCAACTACAAGCCTATTGTCAGAAGTTTGAAGCTAAGAGCGCAGAGGTTTATCAGCAGCTTCATACAATTTCATAACAAGCACCTTTTTGCAAAAGTAAAAGATTGGCGTTTATTTTAATCTGCGCCAATCCATTTATATATAACCTTTTTTGCTGCTTTTTCTAGCACTTCCCGCAGAGGCTTCCAGTGCATTACCGCACCTCCTAAAAGCCCAAAGAGACTACCAATGGTAATATCTAAGATTCTTGCTTTGATAATCAAGTTTGGGTCGTAATGCATAAAACTAGCAACTTCTGCTAAATAGGTGGAATAAGGCGTTAAAAATACCATTGCTAACGCATAATTCCTAACCGTTGTTAATTCTGCAAAAAACATCAAAAGCATCATTAAAAAGGCAAACTCAATGGGGTTAAAGCTAAAATGCAATAAAAAATAAGCAAAACTTACGCCCACAATCGTTCCCAAGATTCTTTGAAGCTGTTTTATCCAAATTTGTTTGAAATTGATTGCGGTTAGAATCGCTGCGCAACTCACTCCCACCCAATAACCGCGCTCTAGCTCCAAAAAGCTTTGAAAAATCATAGACGCGCTTACAAAAAACGCAATGATAATAGGGTCAATGATAATCACGCCAAATCCAAATTCTCCCATTTTTGCAATGGGTTTTGGAGGGTGTTTGAAAATATAAATCACACTTAGAGAATAGAGTAGAACCATTATGTTTGCTACCATTGTTCCAAGCGCGACAAGTCCGATAGCAGCGGGATAATCTTTGATTTCAAAAGGAATATAAGTCCCAAGAATCATCGCAAAAGTAAAGAAAAAGAATCCCGGAGCACCAATGCTAAAATAGCGCACGACTTGCGCACTTACCATTGTAACTAAAAAAACAATGAGTGGAATTAACGACGGATAAGTTTGCCCCACAAGCCCAAGCGTGAAAGAAGCCACAATTCCAAAGGCGCACGCCATACTTAAAATCATTTTATGATAAATCGGCGTGTCTGGCACATAAAGAAAAATATTTGTTCCAATGATTGCAACAAGCCCCAAATCTGGACGCTCAAAAAATGCGGCAATAAAGAGAACGATTGCAACCCCCAAACTAGCAAAAAAGGGCATTTGCCATAATCTATCACTTGGATTCCAAGTAAAAATTAGCTTGACATTCTCCTCTATTTTTTGCAAAAAACTCATCAAAACTCCTTAAATGATTACCGCAATTATAGCACCAAATAAAAAGCATAAAGCATTCAAGATTTGCTATAATACCAAAAAATATAAGGAATCCTATGAAAATTATTGCAAGTAATTTCAAGACAAATCATACAAGAAAAAGCACTTTACGCTTTTGCGAGGAGTTAGAAAAGTTTGCCACCCAAAACCAAGCACAGCAACAAATCATAGTTTTTCCGCCACAAACCGCACTCTTAGAAAATCGTTTTAAGACTTTTCAAATCGGTGCGCAAAACGCGTATCCTGCGCAAAATGGTTCAATCACTGGCGAAATTGGGCTAGAGCAATTAGAGGAATTTGGGATTCAAACATTGCTTATCGGACATAGCGAAAGGAGAGAGATTTTAAAGGAATCGCAAAGCTTTTGTGCAGAAAAGTTTGATTTTTTTGCCAAGCGTGGGTTTAGAATCTGCTATTGTATCGGCGAATCGCAAGAGGTTAAAAAGCAAGGCATTGAAGCGGTGCTAGAGTTTTTGGAATCACAATTTGAGGGCATTGCTTTAGATTATCCGCATTTGATTGTTGCGTATGAACCCATTTGGGCGATTGGTAGTGGTGTGAGTGCAAGTTTAGAGGAAATTACGCAAATTCACACACGCTTAAAGCAAAAATTAGGTAAAATTCCGCTTTTGTATGGCGGAAGCGTGAAGCCCCAAAATGTGCGTGAGATTCTGCAAATCCATAGCGTAGATGGTGTGCTTGTAGGAAGTGCGAGTTGGGAGATTTCAAGCTTTTGTCAAATCTTAGATAATTCACGGATTTAAGGAGTAAGAATGATTATGCAAGGCAAAAAAGGCTTAATTGTCGGTGTTGCAAACAATAAATCTATTGCGTATGGAATCACAAAGGCTTGTAAGGAGCAAGGCGCAACGATTGGTTTAACCTATATGAATGAGCAAATCCAAAAACGCGTAATGCCCATTGCAGAGGAAATGGATTCCAAGTTTGTGTATGAGCTTGATGTAAGTAAAAAGGAGCATTTTGCCACTTTGCGTGAGAATATCAAAAAAGATTTTGGGACATTGGATTTTTTGGTGCATAGTGTTGCCTTTGCTCCCAAAGAAGCGTTAGATGGGAACTTTTTAGACACAACCAAAGAGGCTTTTAATGTCGCAATGGAAGTTTCGGTGTATTCCTTTATTGAGCTTTGTCGTGAATTAAAGCCGGTGCTTAGCAAGGACGCTTCTATTTTGACTTTAACTTATCTAGGTGGCGTAAAACATGTAGCGCATTATAATGTAATGGGTGTAGCAAAAGCCGCGCTAGAATCTAGTGTGCGCTATTTGGCGTATGATTTAGGCAGTGAGGGGATTCGCGTTAATGCGATTTCAGCAGGACCGATTCGCACACTTGCCGCAAGTGGAATCGGAGATTTTCGCTTTATTTTAAAATGGAATGAAGCCAATGCGCCTTTGCGCAAAAATGTCAGTATTGAGGAAGTGGGTAACTCCGCAATGTATCTCCTCTCCCCTCTTGCAAGTGCGGTTACAGGCGAAGTGCATTATGTGGATTGTGGTTATAATATTATGGGAATGGCAGCTGTGGAGGAAAAGGACGGCAAAGCCACAATGGTGTGGGATTCCTATAAATAGATTTTAAGGCAAGGAGAGAGTTGTGGAATCGCAATTAATGGCTTTAGCGATTGAGACCTATAAAATCACATTAACCCTTTCTCTCCCGATGTTGCTTGTTGGTTTGGTGGTGGGCTTAATGATTAGTATTTTTCAAGCCACCACGCAAATCAACGAAATGACACTTACTTTTGTGCCAAAGATTCTAGCCGTTATTGTCGTGATTATCTTTACAATGCCTTGGATGTTAAATATGCTAATGGACTTCACGACAAGAATCTTTAATCTAATGCCGAGCTTCTTGTTTTAATGTTTGCAAAACGCATAGATTTTTCACGCTATACAAGTGTGCGAATCGGTGCAATCAATACCTTAAACTATATAGAATCCCCACAAGATTACGCAGAACTTTTGCAAAAGACTTCTCCGCAAATCATCGGCAAGGCAAACAATCTCTTGATTGCTCCTAGTGCTAAGAATCTCTGTGTTTTAAGCAAGGCATTTGATTATATTAAGGACTTGGGAGATAGCTTAGAAGTGGGTGCGGCAACGCCGAGCGGTAAGCTGTTTGCCTATGCGAAACGCAACAACTTAAGAGGATTTGAGATTCTTTGCGGATTGCCCGGAAGTGTGGGCGGAATCATCAAGATGAATGCGGGGCTTAAGAGCTATGAGATTCAAGAAGTGCTACTTGGAATCCTGCAACTAGAGAATACCGCAAAGCTTGGCTTTAAAGCTGCGGAATCGCTAGGGCTTTCTTATCGTAGTAGCGAAATTTCTGGGTTGATTTTTGCTGGAATTTTTAAAAAAGAAAGCGGATTCAATCACGACTTGGTAGAGCTTTTTACCTCTATGCGACAAAATCAACCCAAAGAGCCAAGTTTTGGGAGTTGCTTTAAGAATCCTAAGGGCGACTTTGCCGGAAGGTTGATTGAGGCAGTGGGGCTAAAGGGTGTGCGGTTTGGTAAAAACAAAAGTCTGTGCTTTAGTGAAAAACACGCAAATTTTCTTGTGAATCTCGGGGATTCTACTTTTGAGGAAGCTGTGGAACTAATAGAACTTGCAAGAGAAAGGGTGCGTAGCGTTTGTGGAATCGCGCTAGAAAATGAAGTGCAGATTCTGCGATAAGGAGGAAAAATGCGGCGCAGCGATTTTGATTGTAAAGATTTGGGATTGATACAGGAGTTTTTAAACAAAATAGAATTTGGCACACTCGTGATTCCTGATAGCATTCCCTATGCCGTGCCACTTAGCTTTTACTATGAGGATTCTAAAATTTATCTACACGGGGCAAAGGCGGGGCGCAAATATGCACTGCTTAAGCATAATCCCAAAGTTGCCTTTAGCGCGGCTTTGCCTTATGCCTATATTCCGAGCCATTTTTTGAAAGGCACGATGATTCCCACGCAGTTTTTCTTTTCTGTGTTTTTGGAGGGGCAGTTTTGTGTGGTGGAGGATTTGGAGGAGAAAAGGCGGATTTTAACGCGCCTCGTGCAGAAATACGAGCCTAAAAATTTACAAATAAGTATGGAGAGTGGGCAGTTTGTCGGCAAAGAAAGAGGCACTTTTGTAGGTAAGATTTTAGTGGAATCCTTAAGCGCGAAGGCGAAATTTGGACAGAATCTTAAAGCAGAGGATTTCGCGCAAATAATACAGGATTTAAGGAATCGCTGGGAGGCGCGAGATAGCGAAACGATAGCTTTAATGCAAAAATTTGCTGTGAAGCAGGAAACAGGCTCTAAGCAATAAAAAACCCACAAGTAAGAGAAGTGGCAACTTAGTTTTAATAAACAAAATTTTTCCCATTGCTCGTTTGTTTTAAGCCCCCCTTGCTTCTTGTTTGCTGTATTGTGAGATTCTGCAAGGAATCGTGGCACACCCCTCTTTCGTCATTGCAAGAGGCTTTAGCCTCGTGGCAATCTATAATTTTGCAAAAACTAAATCAAGCTATGGAATCTTTCCAAAGAAGTGCATTATTATGGATTGCTTCGTCATTCACTGCGTTCATTCCTCGCAATGACAGAATCCCACTGCGTCATTGCGAGAATTGTAACGCAATTCGTGGCAATCTATAATTTTGAATTACCTTAAAACTTTCATTGTTATATTTACTTTTTGTAAGATTATAGATTGCTTCGTTCGTTTCACTCTCTCGCAATGACAAAGCAGGGAATTTTCTTTATGCAAGATTAAGATTTTAAAAATGGACGATAGGGCAACAATTTATAGTTTAAGACAGCTAATAAGATTCTTTGTAAAATTTGTTTAAGCAAATAAATTGTAGGATTTAAATTTGCAAGAATATAAATTAATCTTAAAAAGGAGAGACTATGATGAGAATGACCTCTATTGGTGGCGTGGATAATATCGTTTCAAAGAAAACCTATCTCTCCGCTAATGCGCGTGCAGAATCCTCTTTGCAAAGGGAGGCGGAGCAGGATTCACTTGCACCACAAGAGATTAAAGAATCCATAAAAGCGAAGTTGGTAGGGCAGGATTCTAACTACAAACTCGTGCTTTTTGATGATGCCACAAGTGGAGAGAGGGTTAGTGCGCTTCTCTCTAAAGAGAATTTAGAAAGGTTGCAAGAAAAGTTTAATCAAAAAGATTTTTACGCAAGAGACGATGGGTTAATGCGCCTAAGCGGTAAGGCAGAAGCGTATGTGAGCGGTTGGTATGCGCAGATTGTCGCTGGAGAGGTGGGGGCGCAAAAGGCGGATTTGGATAGAGACGGCAAGTTTTCTGATAAAGAGAGAGGGTTAATCCAAGACGGCTATACATTTAAATTGGCAGAAAAGGGCATTTTAAACAATGGTATGGCTGTGTATTCAGTCGCCACAAACGCAAAGGCAGACGATACAAAAGTGCGCACCATAGAGGATTTGCTAGATAATTTTATCACTCAAGATAAAAATTTAGATGGTGAAATCAGTGTGCAGGAGCATATTGAAGTAACGCGTGGTAATTTAGCGCAGACGCTTAAGGGCATTTTGAAATCCAAAGAAAACACACTCGCCCAAATGGTAGAGGATTCACGCGCGAAAACGCCCGAGCCCAAAAGCAAAGAGGAGTTAGATGTGGCTGCAATGGAGGAGGCAATGAGGCTTCTAGCAAAAATCAAGCAAAGCGGTAATCTAAATACCCTCTCTGCGGAGGAACAAGCGTTGGTGCAGCAGTATTTTGCGGGAGAAGTGGAGCTAATCAAACAACAAAGTAACGATGCAGATGTGATTAACGGGCATTTGACAAATAAAATCAATGATTTTGTGGAACAAATGCGTTCCAATGAAAGCTTGATTCTAAGCGTCAAGGCATAACTCTATCGTCCTTACGTCTCCGTCATTGCGAGGTGAAGCCAAAACAATCTGTAATGTTGCAAAAAGTAAATATAGTAATGGGAGTTTTAAAGTAATTCAAAATTATAGATTGCCACGAAAATTTTTCAAATTTTCTTGCAATGACGCAGTAGCAGACGCTTTTAGTATCGTCATTGCAAGATTTCACAAGGAATCACGGTACGCGTTGCATTGGCAACTCACTTCAGCGCAAATCTATATCTTGCATCAAAAGCTCTCAATGGAGTTCCAAAAGCAATCCTAAATTTATCAAGAATTAGTTAGGAGATTCCGATAAATTTGCATAATTTTCTCACCCATTGCAACAAGTGAAAAATTTTCTACTATCAATGCGCGATTGGCTTCTATAAGGTTGGGATTGTTTAAGAGGGATTCCAATGCTTCTTCAAATTCTTCTTGAGTTGGGTTTTGCGTGAGGATAAAATTGGGTCGCCCTTGATTGATAGAGTGTAAGTCCGCAATAGAGCCAATATCACTAGCAATGCTTGGAATCTCCATAGCAAGAGCTTGCATTAGGCTTTGTGGCACACCCTCATCTCTATCGCTTGTGAGCATAAAAATATCTAAGGCACTTAAAAACTCTGCTGGATTCTTAATGTGTCCGCTTAGGCGCACGATTTCTTGTTTAGCTTCCGCATTGACTTCCTTTGCAAGATTTCCTAGCCAAATTTGTCCGTCTCCACTCCCTGCAATCACGAAAAATGTATGCGGGTATTTTTGATGAATTTTTGCCGCAATTCTGATGAAATTATCCTGTCGTTTCATTGCTCTTAAAACGCCTAGATTGCCTATAACCAATGCGTCTTGAGGGATTTTATATTTTTCCCTCATTTGTTCTTTATTATACTTTTCTTTGCAAAAAATCTCTGTGTCAATCCCTGTTGGAATAGAAAGAATCCTCTCTTGCTTTATCCGATTTTCGCGTATCATATTTTGTCGTATGCTTTCGCCTGTGGTCATAATGAAGTCTGCTAGAGAGTTGATGAAATTTAAACGCGAGGGGTGGAGATTGGTAGATAAATGCCTTGTGCGGATAAACTTTGCCCCGCTTCCAATGCTTGCCAATCCTCCGCACCAAGTATCAACGCTGCTATGCGTATTGAGAATATCAAAATTTTTTAAAATTTTGTGGAGGGCATAAATGCTGTGCAAATCTGTTTTATTTTTAAAGGGTAAAAGAAAAGTATCAAAATTTCTTTCTTTAGCCTTTTGTAATATCATTGTATCTTCTTTTGTGGCAAGGGCTAAATAACAGCCTCGTCTCCTCATTTCTTCCATTTCATTTAAGATTCTAATCTCCTGCCCTCCAAAGCCACCAGACCATTCTGTATGCAAAATACGCATTGGATTATTCATTTTTTTACCTTAGATTTGTAGTTGTTTGATTTGCTAAAGCTTGCAATACTGCCAAAGGATATAAAGAGTGTTCAAGTTTATGAATGCGCTCCTCATAGGATTCTAAACTTTCTCCTGCTATTTTTGCAATCGCGCCTTGTGCAATCATCTCTCCGCCATCTAGCTCCTCACTCACCCAATGCACACTCACTCCGCCTAGTTTCATAGGCGATGCAAAGCTCTCTTGGATTCCGTGCGCTCCTTTAAAAAGTGGCAAAAGGGAGGGGTGAATATTAACCGCCTTGATAGAATCCGTAAAAACAGGCGTTAGGATTCGCATAAATCCAGCTAATACACATAAATCAAGCTTTAAAGGTGTTAAAATCTCCACGAGATTTTTATCAAACTCCTCTCTATCTTTATGGGTTGCGCTCTCTAAAACCTGCGTTTTTATCCCGAGATTCCTAGCCCTAGTGAGCCCATACGCATCTTTTTTGTTGCTCAAAGCCAATACAACCTCTACTTTAAAGGCATTATCGCTTTTGCTCTCTACAAAGTTCTTTGTGATTCCGCCAACACAAAACCCGCTTTGCGCCACAAAATCCCCCTTTGCACAGAAGCATTTATTGTGTAATACCCTAATTAACGCCTCTAAATTACTCCCATTGCCACTAAATAGAATCGCAATTTGCTTTGTTTGCATTGTTTAATCTTTGAAAAACTTAGAATGCGTGGATTTGAGATTCTCAATATTTTGCAAAATCTCCTTAACGCCATATTCTATGCTTTCTTCGTCCAAATTATCAATATATGCGTCTAGTGCTTCTTGCATATACTTTTCTTTCACTCCACTAAGCAGTAATGCTACGCAGAGCATATCGCTAAGTTGAATAGATAGCTCCTCAATTTCCTCTTCTAATTCTTTGATTTTTTCTTTACTCAATTTCCTCTCCTTTTAAGATATTTTGCACACATTCTTTAATATCTCCATAAATAAAGCTCTCTTTAAATCCGTCTATTTTGCCTCCACTTGCATTGGGGTGTCCCCCGCCATTGAAGCAGCTTTTAGCCAAAAGGCTCACATCGCACACATTGTTTGCGCGCAAACTCACATTTCCTCTTGCGCTCACATCTATAAAAAAATCAAATTGGGGATTGTTCTTTAAAAACAAATTTGCCAACACTGAAATATTCCCAATGCTATAACTTAAAAACCCTCTATATTGCTTCCAATACACACTGCAAGATTCCGCTTTTTGTGCTAAAAGCTCACTTTGGTATCTTGAGACAAGATTGTCTAGTGTATCGCTTAGCAAACTGCCCTTTAAAAAGCATTTTTTCATCTCTAAAATGGCATTATCTAGTAGAATCTCGCCCTTTTCTTGTGTAAGAAATTTTGCAGATTGTTGCAATAAGGCAAGTTTATACCCTCTATCCTCATCATCAAACATAAAGCGATTGAATTCCTTTGCCTCCACGATTAAGCGCATTGCAACCTTGCCAAACTCAAACGCATAGCCTCCCTCAAGCCATAAATCAACGCTATTAATCATTTGCGTCATAGGTTCAAGCCACTTTTGTGCAGAATCACAAAGCCCATAACGATGAAGGAGCGTATCATACACGATTTTTGTCGCACACCGCTTCGTGTCTAGCACATACCAATCATACTTTTGTGCGCATTCTTGTCCGCTTTTATGGTGGTCTAGCAATTCAAAGGTTATGTTAAATCCATTTAGATTCAATTCTAACACAGATTGAACCAAGTTATCGCATTCCTCAAGAGTGAGATTCAAATCACTAATCAGGATATGCGCTTGGTTGCGTTTTGGGTTTTTTGCTTTTGCGCGTTTGATTTCCCTATAAATTTGCTCTAAACGCGCACCGACTTCTTTTCCATAATTTGCGTTATAAAAATACATTGCTAAAGAATCCGCAGAAAAAGCATTCGTGTAGATTTCTTTGCTAACCATTTGGCAACCATAGCCGTCTAAATCAATGTGGGATAAATGATGGACTTGCATAATTTTCCTTATAGAGCAAATTCAACCGCGCCTAGCACTTCGTATTTTGTTTGATAATCAATCTCTGCAACACTTAGAGTAACGATACTGCGTCCAAGTCCATATTGCTCAATAAATATAAATAAAGGTTTTCTTAATACCATAGGAATCCCACCGATAATTGTAGGCACTGCACCCAAAGAAGCACTTTTTTGTCGGGCGACATTTAAGGCATCAAGTAGGCTTTGCGATTCTGTTGGGCTTAGACGCAGTCTTTGCCCCATTTTCTGCTGGTCTGGCAATCGCTCTAACAAAAACTGCTCCAATGCGGGAGAAAGAACAAAGTAGCGTAAGACCCCATCATCGCTTTGGAAATTATGTGTAATGAGCCGTTTCAAACACGCACGGACATATTCTGTGAGCGTTGGTAAATCACCCTTGTATGCAGGATAGCCATCGGCAATGGCTTCCGCAATACTTAGCATATCTTTAATCGGAATCTGCTCATGCAAAAGCTCTTTTAAAATATGTTGAATCACTCCTACGCCAACCCCCTTGATTTCTTCGGCTAACACAGGATAATCTTGTCCGAGTTTGCCAAGCAAATTATGCACTTCTTGACGCGTGAGCAATTCCTCTGCATATTGTTTGATTAATTCTTGGATATGTGTGCTAATCACTGTTGCGCCATCAATGGGAGTGTAACCTTCAATGATTGCGTCCTCTTTTTTGCTCTCATCAATCCAAAATGCATCTAGCCCAAAGACGGGTTCTTTTGTTGGGATTCCATCGGGCAATTCCCCGACAAAACCGCCTGCAGAAACCGCTAAATACTTATCTGCCATAATTTTGCCTCGCCCAATTTCAATTTCTTTTAGCAGAATCTGATATTCATCAGGAGGCAAATTTAAATCATCTCTTAAATGCACCATAGGCACAAGGATTCCATATTCTGTTGCCATTGATTTACGGATTTGGCGAATCTTATTCACTAGCTCCCCACCTTGCGCAGGGTCAGCAAACTTGATAAGCTGATACCCAAGCCCCACGCGCAAGATTTTGACTTTTAAAGCATTGTCAATTTCAGCCTCATCGCGTTTTTTGCGTTCCTCTTCACTTTCTTTTGGTGGTTGTGCAGCTTGTGTAGCGGTTTGTTGCCTAGCTTGTTGGCGTTGAGGAAGATTATCAGTATCTTGTAATTCTCCTTTTTTGGTTTTGTCTTCTCTTTTTAGCTTTTTAAAGAGTGATTCTGTGTATTTCCATATATCGCCTTCTTTTTGTTTGCTTAAGAGGAGAGCAAGAGTTAAAAAGAGCAAACCTACAAACCCTAATGAAAGCGTAGGCAAACCCGGAACAAGTGCAAAAAGGAGCAGGATACAACCCACAATTAAAAGCGTTTTGGATTCATTAATGAGTTGGTCAATGATTCCAGACGCGAAATTTTCTCCCTCTTTGCTAAAACGCGTTACGATGATACCTGTGGCAGTGGCAACGATAAGTGCGGGAAGTTGAGAGACTAGACCATCGCCAATGGTTAAAATCGTGAAAGTGGAGGCAGAATCTGCCATTGTCATATCCCTTTGGAATACACCGATAAGGAATCCCCCAATAATATTAATCAAAGTGATAATAATCCCCGCGATTGCATCACCTTTTACAAATTTATTTGCACCGTCCATTGAACCATAAAAATCTGCTTCTGTTGCTAATGCGTCTCGTCTTGCTTTTGCTTCCTCTTGCCCGATGATTCCAGAGTTTAAATCCGCATCAATTGCCATTTGTTTTCCGGGCATTGCATCTAGTGTGAATCTTGCTTTTACTTCAGAAACCCTTGTGGAACCATTGGTTACAACCATAAAGTTAATAATTACCAAAATAATAAATAAAATAATCCCAATGACATAATTTCCACCCACAACAAACTGCCCAAAAGCATTGATAATATCACTAACAGCCGCGGGACCTAAATGCCCATTGCTCAAAATCATTCTTGTTGTTGCAATATTTAAAGCCAAACGAAAGAGCGTGATAATAAGCAAAAGTGTAGGAAATGCGGAAAAATCTGTGGGCTTTTTTACATACAAAGCAATCAAGATGATTAACGCAGAAAGCGCAATGGAGATAGCTAAGAAAAAATCCAACAAAGAGCTAGGCAATGGCACAATGATGATTGCCAAAATTGCAATGATAAAAAAGACAACCGTTAAATCTTTTGAACCTGAAAGAAAAGATAAAAAGGGCATAATTCTGCTTAGTAAGGATACTTTTTTATCTGCTGTTGCCAAACTTACTCCCAAATAAATAATAAATTAATCTGTAATTCTAATCGTTTTTAGCTAATAAAATCAAGAAATTTATTAAAATTTTAGCGTATTTTTACATTTTTATGATAGAATTGCAAGTTTTATTTTAAAATACCAATCAGGAGGTCAAAATGGCTCAAGATTCGGCGAAAAAAAGAGAAATTACTTCTGCTTTTGCTAGAAATCCCAAAGATACAGGTTCCACAGAGGTGCAAATTGCTTTGCTTAGCGATAGGATTAAAACACTCACTCAACATTTAAAGGTGAATCCAAAAGATCATTCTAGTCGCTTAGGGCTTAGAAAGATTGTTTCTCAAAGAAGAGGTTTGCTAACTTATTTGCGCCGTAAGGATTTCAAAAGCTATGCAAATGTGATTGAGAAACTAGGATTAAAAGACAGGGGTTAGAATCTCTGCAGGGATTCCAAAAGGAATCCTCTCCTATCAAAATTCCTTTTAATTCTTACGAGATTCCATAAGGAACCGTGGCAATTTACAATATCGCATTTCATTTCATCATTACATAGAATCTTAAACTTAATCTCGTCATTGCGAGATCTTTGCTAGAAGCAATCCATAATCCAAAATCTCGCCCTTAAAGATTTAATAAGGATTCCATTGCAAAAATTTCTTTATGCAAGATTATGGATTTGCGCTAAAGCGGGTGAATTTGCTATTCGCAAATGCACGCCAAGAAAATTTTTCAAATTTTCTCGCAATGACGCAGTGGCACACAAAAGCAACTCTCGCCTTTTATACCTTGTTTCCTTTAAACTTCTCCATTGTTGCGCTTGTGCTAGAGCTAATGTCTTTGCGTTGAATCACCTTATAAAAAGTCCCCCATAGAATCCTAAAATCTAGCCAAAAACTAATATGCTCCACATACCAAACATCTAATGTAAATTTTTCCTCCCAAGAAATCGCATTGCGCCCATTGATTTGCGCCCAGCCCGTGATACCCGGCTTTACTTCGTGTCGCCTTGCTTGTTCTTGAGAATACAGAGGCAGATATTCCACCAAGAGCGGACGCGGTCCTACGAAGCTCATCTCACCTTTTAATACATTAAAGAGTTGTGGTAGCTCATCTAAGCTACTTTTGCGAATCCATTTGCCCAAATGCGTAAGTCTTGCTTCATCGGGCAACAATTCTCCTTTTTCATCAAGTGCGTTGTTCATTGTGCGAAACTTGTAAATCTTAAAAATCTTACCCCCTTTCCCCGGACGCTCTTGTGTAAAAAAAATAGGAGAACCAAGCTTTGTGCGGATAAGCAAAGCAACAAGAACCAAGAGAGGAGAAAAAAGTAGCAAGAGAATAAAGCTAAAGGAGAAATCCAAAACAGGTTTGATGAAGTTTGAATAGATTTTTTTAGAAGTAGATTTTTCTTGTTTGGAGGATAAGACGGAATCATAGAGGGATAAATAGCTTTGAACGATAGAATCCGTGCTAAATTCTGCGCAGATTTTCTCTCTGCTTACTTTTCCAAACTTTTCTCTTAAATCTTTATCTTTGCTCAATTGCAGGATTTTTTCTGCTAATTGTTTGGAGTCTCCTATGGGGACTAGAAATCCATTTTTGCCATTTTCAACAACTTCACGACAGCCTACTGCATCGGTTGTAATGATAGGCTTCGCCATACTTCCGGCTTCTAGGAGTGTGCGCGGAATCCCCTCGCGGTAGCTTGGTAAAACAAACAAATCACAAGCACCCATAAGAGAGCGAATATCCTTGCGTTGCCCGAGATAAATGACTTCTGCAGAGCTTTTTAAAAACACCTCGTTCATTGAGGAAATATTGCCTAAATCTACCCCGCCTACATATAAAAAAACGCAATTTTTACCTTTAAGAATCTCTGCAGCTTCATAATATTCCCGCACTCCTTTATGGGCGATTGCACGCGCTACCATTAGCACAAGGATAGAACCGCTCATAAGGGGGAGATTTAATTCCGCGCTTAGTTTTTGGCGCATTGCATTATAGGATTCTTGATTGATTGGCGCAAAGGTTTGCGTGTCAATGCCTGAACCTTTAATTAATATAGCTTTTTCACGTTTTAGGATTCCTTTTTGCACATATAATTCTAAATCATCATTATTTTGAAATAACACTTTTTGGGCGATTTTAAACGCAAGGCGGTTGAGGGATTCTATGATGAATCTTAAGGCGCGAGATTTTAGACTCTCATCAATATAAAAACTGCCCAAACCTGTAAGGCTATTAATCACGCAATCCAATCCCGCAATTTTTGCGGCAAACGAGCCATAAATATTAGGCTTTAGCATAAAGGTATGCACAATATCGGGCTTGATATTTTGCAAGATTTTTGTAATTTCTTGAATCGTTTTGAAAGCACTTAGGGGATTGAGACTGCCCCGATTAATAGAATAGTCAATGGCTTGAATGCCAAGAGGAGCAAATTTATCAAAGTCTGCGCCTTTGGGAGTGAGCGCAATCACTTCGTGTCCTTGTGCTTGAAGAGCCAACATAATAGGCAGACGAAAAAGATAAAGATTAGAATCTGTATGCGAGAGAAATAAAATTTTCATTTGTAACCTTAAAAATGATAAAAATTTATAGGAATTATAACATTAATCAAGCAATGCAAACTTGTTTCTTTGCGTAACAACCTTAAAAAAACCAAAGGCGATTAAAATCTTTTACATTTATTTTTAAGATTCTGCAATTTATAATAAAAATTTAAACTTTTAAAAAAGGAGGGATAATGAAAAAACTAATTTTAGGATTCTTATTAATCTTTGGAATCTCAAGCACACTCTTTGCAGAAATAGATTTCATTGCCCTTGTAACCAATGGAGAGTTTAACGAACAAAGTGCAGGTGTGAAAGTCTTAAATGATGAGGAGATGAGCCAAGTTGTAGGTGGGGCAACATTGGATAGAGGAGATGGATATGCAACTAGCTTATATAATTATGGTTCAGTCAATAATGGTGGCACAAGGGTATCTTATACTATTTATTATAAATTGTATGAAGATGTCAGAAATGAACTTTTACCGCTCAATGTAGATAATGGGAGCGGACAATATATTCCTGTCATCTCTGCGACTTTAAACCATTTGTCCAATCAAGTGAGCATTTCTATTATTGGTATGAATCAATATAATCCTGTCTATACAAGAAGTGCGGATAGATATTATACAAATAAAATATTAGAAAAAGATGGTCAAAAGCTATACAATCAAGCAAATAGTATTATTAGAAGTTATAGTGCAAACTTTTGGAATCTAAATAGAGATAAATATAGATATTAATTTTTTAATATAAGGATTAACTATATGAACTCTATCACTCAAAATACCAAAATTTCTTATAATAATCTTTTTGTAAATAGAGGCTCAAAATCCGATTCCATAGAGCAAAGCAATTTTGAATTGCCAAGTGATGAAAAAATTTTGCAAGAAGTGAGAGACTTTATTTATCGCCCAGAAAAAAATATAGACTATTCATCATTTGATGAGTGTAAAATTATTACTATGTTCCATACCGATTCTACTAGGGATTTTATGCAAGAGTTGGAAATAAGAGAAAAACAAATTGCAATGCCAACTCAAGAGGAATACAAAAAAGCAGAGGAGTTTTTAGATAGACAAATGGATAAGCTAATGGCAGAAGTCGCAAGAGAAAATTATGATTTAATTCCTCTTTTGACAAAGTTTTGTAAAATGGGAGAATCGCTAACGCAAGAGGAGGAGGATTTAATAGGCGAGAGGGATTTATTAGCATTTCTTTATACTATGAATGCTTATAGCGAGAAAGACACTAGAAAAGGGCTAAGAGAATTGCGTGAGGGAGAATATAGCTTTGATTACAAAAATGCGCAAACTATGGCTGTAAATTATGATTCCGTCAAACAAGATAAAAATGGCGTGGTATTTTTTAGTTATATTGCTAATAGGCTCTCGCCCACGCAAAAAGAGGAGATTGTAGAAGCCATAGCTAAAGTGAGAGTATATGAGGAGGCAAATGGATTCCAAGTCGCAAATGTGTTTTTCAAACGCAATCCAGAAACAGGAGAGATTGATTTTTCCTTTGTAGATACAAAAACAAATATTCAAACAGAACCCTTAATCCTAAGATATTCTAACCTTACCTTTGAATCTGTGCTAGAAATGCTAGAAAACAAAGAGAAAGCGGAATCGCCCTCCACAGATTCCATAATGCAAACACTGCTTAGGGATTCTAAAGAGAATAAGAAGAATCAAGGAGAATAAGGATACAATCTATAAAATATTTCATTTCTTATTTTAAGGATTCTTTTGCGTATTCTTATCCTTGTGCTTTGTTGCGTTCATTTAGCTTTTGCCTTTTGCGTTCAATCCCTCCAAGAACTCCACAATCAAAATGTTATAAGGCAGCAGTTTGAGGAATCTTGCGGGGCTTCCGCTCTCGCCACACTTTTAAATTTTTTTGGAATCAAACAATACCAAGAACAAGAGATTTTAAAAGTATTAAACCAAAAAACAGATATGTTAAGCTTCCAAGAACTGCAAAAGGCAGCTATCATTTTGGGCTATGATACAAAGGGATTCCAACTCTCAAGAGAGATTTTACAACGCACCGCTTATCCTCTGCTTGTGAGGATAGAAAATGACCCTAGATTTCCTCATTTCGTAGTGATTGTAAATTTTAAAGGGGATTTTCTTAAAGTCTTTGACCCAAATTTCGGGGAATATATTAGCAGTAAAAAAGAATTTTATTCTATTTGGGATAGGAATCACACAGGAGGCTATGCGCTTGTAGTTACAAACAAAGAAAACTCTAAACCTATAATAAAAGATTTGGAGTTTCCTAACGAAGTGTTTTTTAGATAATTTGCGATTCTTTATATCCAATATGGAACACTTCTTGCTAATCCTTTGTATAACTTATTATAAAGGATTATAATGCTTAAAAAGATTTTGCTTTCTTTAGGGTTTTTAACTTTTGCCTTTTCACTTAGTTTTGCTTCTGACCCTATTACAATGGATTCTTTGTTTAAAAAACAAATAGGACTAAGAAGCATTACAAGTGTGAGTTTTTTAAGCAGTGGCAATGCTTATATTTATAATCTCTACCCTACTTTAGTAGCACAACCTGATACAAAAACTTGGACAGATACCAAACAACTTTCTATCAATCAAACTTTTATTTACACACTTGCTCCAAAATTTGATTTATTGGTTTCTGGAAATGGTAGCTACAAACAAAACGAATATTTTAATTATTTAGGATTTGAATATACTACAGAAAGAAGCTTTGATTTTGATTCTTTATGGGTTGGTGGAATCTATACAGCAGAGACTCTCTTTGAAATGTTTGTCCCACAAATTACCTTGCAAGGTGGAGTAATTCAAAGAGAGGAACACTTTGATGAGAGTAAAAACTTTTCTTTTAAATCTTTTTCCGCACAATTTGCGCTTAAAAATTATTCTGACCCTGTTGTATCCTCTCTTTATATCGGCGGGGTTTATAATGGCGAAAGGAGTTTTGACTATGGTAAATTTAGAATATGGGAATACCTTGTTCTTTGGATTTGATATGTCTGTGATTCTTAGCCCTAAAGTTTCTTTAGATGCTGGATTAGAGCAGAGATTCCAAAGTGCTTCTAAGTTTGAGGGTAGGAAAACCTCTAATTCTTATTCTATTCCTACCTTTTCCCTAGGGGCAAC